>NZ_JBITIP010000003.1:0-661457 GCF_044459125.1 Nonomuraea sp. NPDC050383 | reverse complement strand
GCGAGGCTGCCAACAGATGTCCTTCCGAGGGCTCGCGGCGGACTGACTACACGCACGCCAGACAACCTCGCAACGTGAGCAAGCGGAGCGGGTCGCCAAAAAGGGAGCGTGGAGGCATGAGCGTACCCGCTCAAATTACATTTGTCCACGCTCACGCAGACCCATCATTCCGGTCGCATTTCCAGGATGCCGTACGCCGTCGCCTTTGTCAATCGCCAAGCTCGCTCGTCAGAAGTCCCAGGGAGCACCGCCGGGGCCTGGGCCAGCACGAACGCCCACATCGGCCAGGTGAGGAAAACTCCGGAAGAAGGAAAGGGGAATGCCCGCGCCTTTCCACTCTCAACGTATAGCGCACCGAGGGGCTTGCGGCAAGACCCCGGTCATGCCGCACAATCGCTGACCGAGGCCACAGCCTGCGGATATGGGGGACGCGGAATGCGGGTGTTGTTGTCGACGTACGGATCGCGCGGAGACGTCGAACCGGTGGTGGGACTCGCGGTGCGGTTGCGCGAACTCGGCGCGGAGGTGCGGGTGTGCGCGCCGCCGGACGAGGAGTTCGCGCAGCGGTTGGCCGGCGTCGACGTGCCCCTGGTGCCGGTCGGCCGGTCGGCGCGCACGCTGACGACCGCGGCGACGCCCCCGTCGCCGGCGAGCCTGCCCGCGCGCGCGGCCGAGTTGATCGCCGACCTGTTCCCCGCGGTCACCGCGGCGGCCGAGGGATGCGACGCGTTGGTGGCGACCGGCCTGATGCCGGCCGCGGCCGGCGCGCTGTCGGTGGCCGAGAAACGGACCAGCCGTACTGGGCCGGCCGGGTGGCCGCGCTGGGCATCGGCGCGGCACACGACGGCCCGACGCCGACCACCGAGTCCCTGTCAGCCGCGCTCAGAACGGCCCTGACCCCCCGAGACCCACGCACGAGCGACCGCCGTGGCCGGCACGATCCGCACCGACGGAACGACGATGGCCGCCAAGCTGCTGCATCAGAGCTGAAGAAAGTGAATTCCGTGACCACCAGCGCGTTCGACCTTCCCGACCACCTCTCCCCCAAGGCCGACCCGGCCTTGATCGCCGGCGATGAGCGGCACTTCGCCGCCATCGCCGAGAGCCTCGAACAGTCGATCGCCGACCTGTCCGGCCGCCTCGACGCCGAGCGCAGGGCACCCGGCGGCCTCGGCCGGCAGGCGTTGGACCGGGACCTGGAGATCCACCGGCTGACCGCCCGCCTGCGCGCCCTGCGTCGCTTCGGTCTGGATTTGTGCCTCGGACACATGGTCGGCGCGGACGACCCCGAGCCCGTCTACATCGGACGGCTCGGCCTCACGGACAGCGCGGGTCGCCGGCTGCTGCTCGACTGGCGCTCCCCCGCGGCTGAGCCGTTCTTCGGAGCCACCCACGCCAACCCGATGGGTCTGACCAGCCGCCGCAGGTATCGCTGGACCCGCGGCCGGATCAGCGACTACTGGGACGAGGTGTTCACCGCGGACGGGTTCGAGGGCCACGCCGCGCTCGACGACCAGTCCGCCTTCATCGCCAGCCTGGGCGGCAACCGGTCCGCCCGGATGCGGGACGTGCTCGGCACCATCCAGGCCGACCAGGACGCCATCATCCGCGCGGGCTCCCGCGGCGCCCTCGTCGTCGACGGCGGCCCGGGTACGGGCAAGACGGTCGTCGCCCTGCACCGCTCCGCCTACCTCCTCTACTCCGACCCTCGCCTCGGTCACCACCGGGGCGGCGTGCTCTTCGTCGGCCCGCACCAGCCCTACCTGCACTACGTCTCCGACGTCCTGCCCAGCCTCGGCGAGGAGGGCGTGCAGACCTGCACCCTGCGGGACCTCGTCGCCGAGGGCGCGGCGGCGGGGATCGAGAGCGACCCGGACGTGGCCCGGCTGAAGTCGTCCGCGGACCTGGTGAAGGCGATCGAGCCGGCCGTCAGGTTCTACGAGAACCCGCCCACCAAGGGGATGACGGTCACGACCCCCTGGTCCGACATCTGGCTGAGCGTCGACGACTGGGCCGAGGCGTTCGAGGCGCCGGACCCCGGTACGCCGCACAACGACGCGCGCGACCAGATCTGGGAGGAACTGCTCACGATCCTGATGGACAAGCACGATAGCGACGAGGAAGTCCCGGCCGCCCTGCTCCGCAAGTCGCTGCTGCGGAACAGGGAGCTGCTCACGATCTTCAACCGCGCGTGGCCGCTGATCGACGCGGCCGACCTCGTCGGAGACCTCTGGTCGGTGCCCGCCTACCTGCGGATGTGCGCTCCCTGGCTCAGCCCCGACGAGGTCCGGGCGCTGCAGCGCCCGGACCCCCAGGCCTGGACGGTGTCCGACCTGCCGATCCTGGACGCGGCACGGCAGCGGCTCGGCGACCCGGAGGCGTCACGACGCAAGCGCCGGCATGCCGCCTCCGTCGCCGCCGAGCGCGAGGAGAGAGCCAAGGTCATCGACAACCTGCTCGCGGCCGATGACGACGGTGAAGGCGCGGTGACGATGCTGCGCCAACAAGACATGCAGGACGCCCTGGTCGACGAGGCCGCGCCGCTCCGCACCGAACCGGACCTGCTCGCCGGCCCGTTCGCGCACATCGTCGTGGACGAGGCTCAGGAACTGACGGACGCGGAGTGGCAGATGTTGCTGCTTCGCTGCCCGTCCCGGAGCTTCACCATCGTCGGGGACCGCGCCCAGGCCAGGCACGGGTTCACGGAATCGTGGCAGGAACGGCTCAAGCGGATCGGGCTGGACCGGATCGACCTGGCCTCCCTGACGATCAACTACCGGACCCCGGAAGAGATCATGACGGAGGCGGAGCCGGTCATCCGGGCCGTGCTCCCGGACGCCAACGTGCCGACCTCCATCCGCGTCAGCGGCGTCCCCGTCGTACACGGATCCGCCTCGGAGCTGAGCTCGATCCTCGACACCTGGCTCGCCGCCCACGCAGAGGGGATCGCCTGCGTCATCGGCGATCCCACGTTCCGGTCGACGTCCCGCGTCCGGTCGCTGACCCCGGAGCTGTCGAAGGGGCTGGAGTTCGACCTGGTCGTCCTCGTCGACCCGGAGGCGTTCGGCGAAGGCATCGAGGGGGCGGTCGACCGTTATGTCGCGATGACCCGAGCCACCCAGCGACTCGTCATCCTCACGACCTCCTGACGCCCGGACACTCGTTCGTCAGTGGGCTGTCCCCGTGCTGTCAGCGCTCCCGACGAGGCTGAGGCCCGTCAACGACACCCACTCACGTATCGGAAGACCATCATGAACAGCAAGACCTTGGGTGGCGCGCTGGTCCTCGGCCTCGCCGTCACCGCCGCCGTCGGCCCCGCCGCGATCGCCGACGCCGACAACCCGGCCGCCGTCGTGGCGGCCCTCAACGCCTCGGCCAAGCCGCTCGCCTCCACCTCCCCCCGAGGCGGGCTGCGGGACCTGGACGCGTTCGGTGCGATGGTGGCGGGCGCGAAGGTGGTCGCGGTCGGCGAGGCCACGCACAGCACCGCGGAGTTCTACACCCTCAACCACCGGCTGTTCCGCTACCTGGTGACCGAGAAGGGGTTCACCACCTTCGCCCGGGAGCTGAGCTGGAGCACCGGGGTGCGGCTGAACGACTACGTCCTGCACGGCAAGGGCGACCCGCGGCAGATCCTGCACGACGAGGTCACCGGCCCCTACGCGCTGTTCGACAACCGCGAGTTCCTCGCCCTCATCACCTGGATGCGCTCCTACAACGCCGCCCACCAGGCCAAGGTCCAGTTCATGGGCGCCGACCTGCTCTACCCCGGCGACGTCCTGTTCGACAAGGTGCTGGCCTACGTCAAGCAGTACCACCCCGGCCTGCTGGGCGAGTTCACCCAGTTGTACGACGGGCTGCGGCCGACGACCCCGAACGCCGGAGAGTACATGGGCCTGGCGCTGACCCAGCCGCTGCGGACCCGCCAGGACCACGCCCGGCGCGCCACCAAGGCGCTGAAGCTCCTTCAGCAGCAGGGCGCCGGCGGGAACGCCGAGGAGTACCGGTGGGCGGTGCAGCACGCCCGCGCCCTGTCACAGACCTTCACCGACTTCGCCTTCGACCAGGCCACCGCCGACGGACGCCGGCAGGCCCAGGAGTACCGCGACACCGTGCTGGCCGACAACGTCGTCTGGTGGAACACCACGACAGGCGACAAGATCCAGATGTCCGGGCTGAACTCGCACATCAGCTACACCCCGATCGACACCATGTTCGTGCCCGCCCCCATGGGCGGCGTCCTGCGCAGGCGCCTGGGCGACCGCTTCGTCACCGTCGGCACCAGCTTCGACCAGGGCGGCTACAACTTCACCGTCGACAAGGGCGAGTGCCCGGACGGCTCCACCCCCGCCGAGCGGCCCCTGGCCTGCAAGGGCTCGGTGGCGGCCGCCGGCTCGGACTACAACGAGTACGTCCTGGACCAGGTCCGCCACCGGGACTTCATCCTCGACACCCGCACCGCCTCCCCGGCCGCCCGCGCCTGGCTCGCCCGGCCCCGCCTCACCCGCATCATCGGCGGCGGCTTCTGGTCACCCGAGCAGGCGACCAAGGTCGCGCTCGGCGAGTCCTTCGACGTCGTGATCCACCTGCACACGGTCAAGGCCGCCACGCTGCTGCCGTGACCGGCGCCGCTACGTCACCGGTCGCCATGCCGTGTCTCAGCCGCCCTTGACCGGGAGCCGGCGGGGGCGATGGATCAGTCCGTCGTCGGTCCACCGGAGCGTCGGCAGGTCCTCCTGGGCGCGGAGGGTGGGCAGCCGCGTCACCAGGGCGCGGAAGGTTTCCTGCAGCTCCATCCTGGCCAGGTTCGCCCCCAGGCAGTAATGGGGACCATGGCCGAACGCCAGGTGCGGGTGGGGCGCCGTCCCGGCGAACCTCTGGATGTCGAACCGCAGCGAGTCCTCGAAGGCCGACGGGTCGTGGTTCGCGCCCGTGGGGTTGGGCAGGACGACGGAGCCCTTCGGGATCACGCCGCTGGGCAGCTCGACGTCCTCGGTGAGCACCCGGAGCAGGCCGTTCCCCCCGGGGCCCTCGCAGCGCAGGATCTCCTCCACCGCCGGCTCCACGAGCTCGGGCCGGGCCGCCAGGCGTGCGTACTGCTCGGGATGGCACAGCAGCCGGAACGTGCCCCGGATGATGATCGACGCGGTGGTCTCGTGACCGGCCATGATCAGCGTGAAGACCATGTGGGTCAGCTCCGCCTCGCTCAGCCTGTCGCCCGCGTCGCGGGCCTCGATGAGCAGGTCGATGAGATCGTCGCCCGGCCTGGCCCGATGCTCCGCGATCAGCTCGCCGGCGTACGCCATGAACGCGGCGAACCCCTCTCCCCGGGCCTCGGCGCTCGCCTCCGAGGTGGACAGGAACGTCTCCGTCCAGCCGCGGAACTGCTCGAACCGGTCCATCGGGACGCCGAGCATCTCGCAGATCACCCGCGCGGGCAGCGGCAGGGCGAAATCGGTGACCACGTCGAACTCCTGGCCGGCCGCGTCGAGCAGATCGTCGGCGATCGCCGCCGCGCGAGGCCGCCAGCGCTCGATGTGCCGGGGCGTGAAGGTGCCCTGCAGGATGCGGCGGTAGCGGGTGTGCTCCGGCGGGTCCTGGTTGATCAGCGCCGAGGAGTCGTCCTCCAGGGCGGTGCCGCTGACCATCCGGGGAAGGCCGGGCGCCCGCAGGTTGCGGCTGCCGGCCGGCGAGGCGAGAACGGCACGGACGTCCTCGTACCTGACGATCATGGGCACCCGGTCCCCGCTCGGCATGGTGATGAGCTCCATCGGAGCCTCGGCGAGCCTGCGGGCCAGTTCGGGAGAGGGGGCGCCGAGCGGGCCGGGCGGAAGCTCCGGCCAGGGCGATGTGGTGCTGGACCGTGCAGTCATGACCGCCTCCTGGCGATGCCGGCCGACGAGCCCCCTGAACGTACGTAACGGCGCGTAGCCGGTCAATGTCTCAGCGGCCACATCTCCCCTCGAACGCCGCGACGCTTCACTGTCGCCGGCGTCGCCGGGATCGGATGTGGATGGAGCGGTGTCGGCCTGGCCACACGGAAAGGTAGGGCCGGACCCACTCCGGAGCCGATCTGGCTGGGGCCAGGCTCCGCGGGGTGCACAGTGGACACATCACGCCATACCGGACGGCAAGGGAAGATCATGAGACAGCTGGTGTCGTGGGTGACGAGTGCCTGCGTGGGGTTCGTGCGCGCGTGCGCCGTCGTGGGCGTCGCCATGCTGGTGCCGGCCGTGTGGGCCGTCGCCGTGGCGCTGTGGATGTGGTGGTGGGGCGGAGACGCGTGGTCGTCGATCGTGCCGCTCCTGTGGGCGTGCATCGGCACGCTCGCCCTGTCCCGCCCGGTGTGCCGGATGGTCCGCTCCCTTGTCGGGAAGTGGACGGGCACCGTCATTCCCGCCGGATACCGGGAGGCCGGGCCGGTGACCCGGATGTCCACCGGGTACTGGTGGAACGGGTACTCCTACGAGCGCACCGACCGGGACGCCCGCCAGGATCAGCGGATGCGGCTCTGGTGGAGCGATCCGGCCACCTGGCGCGACCTGAGGTTCACGGCGATCGCACCCGTCACCATGGGCCTGATCGCGGCTGTCCCGCCGGCCGGAGCCGTCGCGGCGGTCCTCGGGTTGTCCCAGCCGACGCTTCCCGCGCGTCTTGCCGGGGTGCTCGGCCTGGTCGTGGCCATCGCCGGCGCCCCGTACGCGTGGCGGGCCGCCGAGCCGGTAGCCGTCCGCTTCCTGGGCGCGTCGCCCACGATGACGCTGGCCGGCCGGGTCGACGAGCTGACGGCCCAGCGCGCGGACACGACAGTCGCCCAGGCCGCCGAGATCCGCCGGATCGAGCGGGACCTGCACGACGGGGCGCAGGCACGCCTGGTCGCGCTCGGGCTGGCTCTGGCGACCGCGGAGAAGCTGATGAGAACCGACCCCGACCAGGCCATGGCGCTGATGCGGGACGCACGGGTCACCGCCTCCACGTCACTGACCGAGCTGCGCGAGCTGGTCAAGGGAATCAACCCGCCGGTGCTGAACGAGCGAGGACTCGTCGACGCCGTTCGCGCCCTCGCCCTGGACAGCCCGCTGGAGGCGACCGTCAGCGCCGACGTCCGGCTACGCCTGGACGCGCCGATCGAGTCCGCCCTGTACTTCGGCGTCGCCGAGCTGCTGACCAACGCGCTCAAGCACGCCCATGCGTCCCGGGCGCGCGTCTCCATCGCCCAGGACGGCACCGGGATCGTCGTCGAGGTCGAGGACAACGGCCGGGGTGGGGCCGGTGTACGGGCCGGCGGCGGACTCGCGGGGCTGCACCGCCGCCTCGCCGTGTTCGACGGCACCCTGGAGATCATCAGTCCGGCGGGCGGCCCGACCCGCGTGAGAATGGTGGTGCCATGCGAATCGTTGTAGCCGAAGACCTCTACCTCCTGCGCGACGGGATGGTCCGCCTCCTCCAGGCGTACGGGCACGAGGTGGTGGCGACGGCCACCACCGGGCCCGAGACGCTCGACGCCCTGCGGAGGTGGCGGCCGGACGTGTCCATCATCGACGTCCGCATGCCGCCGACCCAGTCGGACGAGGGCCTGCGTGCGGCTCTCGCCGCCCGCGGCGAGCTGCCCGGACTGCCGGTCCTGATCCTCTCCCAGCACGTCGAGCAGCTCTATGCCCGCGAACTCCTGGCCGACGGCGCCGGCGGCGTCGGCTATCTCCTCAAGGAGAGCGTGTTCGACGCCGACCAGTTCATCGACGCCCTGGAACGCGTCGCCGACGGCGGGACCGCCATGGACCCGGCCGTCATCGCCAAGCTGCTGTCCAGCGGGTCCTCGACCCGGCGACTCGACCGGCTCACCGAACGCGAACACTCCGTGCTCGGCCTCATGGCCGAGGGACTGTCCAACCAGGCCATCGGGCGGCGGCTCTTCCTCAGCGAGAGCGCCATCAGCAAGTACACCACCTCCCTGTTCGGCAAGCTCGGCATCGTCGACGACGACAGCAGCAACCGCCGCGTTCTCGCCGTGCTCACCTACCTCAACGAGCCGTGACCTTCGGCCTCGAACAGGCGGACGAGCTCGGACTCCTCGGCGGCGGTGAGGCCGGAACGGCTCACGGTGTGGCCGGACGCGCGCTGCCACGCGAGCGTGTCGCGGGCCGTGTCGGCGACCGGACGGATCCGCAGGCCGGCGACCAGCGTGGCGGAGGTGTCACGGGCCATGAAGCCCGCGTACTCGGGCAACGGCAGCCACAACGGCAGCGACCGCGGCCCCATCCACGGCTCCACCTTGTGAGCGAGGAGGAAGTCCTGGCCGGCCCAGATCAGCTCAGGCCGCACCTCCAGACCCTCGGCGATCTCCGCCAGCAGGTCGCCCCTGCTGAAGGGCATGGAGATCGCATCGTACGGCCCGGCAAGCCCCTTCTCCGCCGCCTCGATCGTCCAGGCGGCCAGGTCGCGCACGTCGACGAGCTGGACGAGCTCGTCGGGCGACCCAGGCGCCAGCACCGGCCCGCCGCGCGCCAACCGGTCGACCCAGTAGGTGAACCGGTCGGACTGGTCCTCCGGGCCCACGATCAGCCCGGCCCGCACCAGCAGCGCCCCGTCGCCGGCGATCCGCTCGCACGCGACCTTGGCCGGCCCGTAGTTCTCCGGGTCGTTCTCGTCCGCATCGGCGGGCAGCGGCTCGTGCAGAGCCTGGTTGGCCTCTCCGGTGTCGGAGTAGACGCTGCACGACGACACGAACGTCCAATGACCGGCACGGCCCGCGAGCTCCGCGACGGCCCGCCGTAGCACGCTCGGATGCCGGGCGACGTCTATGACCAGGTCGAACGTTCCCTCCAGCGGCGCCAGCCCGCCGTCCTCGCTCCGGTCGACCCGGACGAGCTCGACACCCGGCGGCGGCTCGCCCGAGAGTCCGCGCGCCGCGCAGACCACCTCGTGCCCGCGATCGCGCGCCTGCCGTGCGATCTGCCTCGACAGGAACCTCGTACCGCCCAGAACCAGTGTCCGCATCCCCTCATCCTCGCGGGCCGCGGGCTCGTTCGCGACCGTGCCCGGTCAGGACACCGGGTGCGGCGCGGTGCGGGAGTGAGCGGCCATCAGATGGTCGATGAGCGCCAGCAGCACATCACGGCCCGCCATCCGGTCGCGGGCGTCACAGAGCACCAGCGGCACCTGTGGATCGAGATCGAGCGCCTTGCGGATCTCCTCCTGTGTCCGGTCCCTGACACCGTGAAAGCAGTTGACCCCGACGACGAAGGGGATGCCGCGGCTCTCGAAGAAGTCGATCGACGCGAAGCTCACGTCCAGCCGGCGGGTGTCGACCAGGACGACCGCGCCCATGGCGCCGTTGACGAGGTCGTTCCACATGAACCAGAAGCGTTCCTGGCCGGGGGTGCCGAACAGGTAGAGGACGAGGTCCCGGTTGATCGTGATGCGCCCGAAGTCGAGCGCGACGGTGGTGGTGGTCTTGCCGCTCACCCCTTCGAGGTCGTCCACGCCGACGCTGGCGTGGGTCAGGTACTCCTCGGTACGCAGCGGGGCGACCTCGCTCACCGCGCCGACCAGGGTCGTCTTCCCGACGCCGAAACCACCGGCGATCAGGACCTTCACCGCCAGGGGAGCCGCGTCCCCGTGGTCAGAGGTTGCGTAACCCATCCCTCACCGCCTCAAGGATCGTCATACCGGGAAGGCCGCCTGCCTGCGCGAACGCCAGCGGTGGCCGGGACCGCAGCTGACCGGCCTCGATCAGGTCACCGATGAGGATCTTGGTCACCGACACCGGGAGGTTCAGCGCGGAGGCGACCTCGGCCACCGCCAGGGGCCGCCCGCACAGAGCGAGAATGGTGCGGTGCTCCGGCTGCATCCCCCGCAGCTCCTGCCCGGCCTCCGAGGGCACCGCGGAGATCGCCGTCACCAGGGTGATCAGTGTGAGGTCGTCCCGCTCGGGCGTGGTTCGTCCGCCGGTGATCGTATAGGGACGGACAAGGGGCTCGTCGGCGTCTTCGTCGTCGAAGCCCTCAGTCCAGTGCCTCATCCGCGTCTCCTCGCGTCATCGGCCTGCGGGGCGCGCGCGTCGGCTCCCAGCTTCTGGCCGACCTGCTGGATCAGGGTGTGCATCGCGACGGACATCAGCTCGGCGTCGACCTCCTGGGACGCGACCACGGCCAGATGGGTGCCGCGGCCCGCGGCCGTGATGAACAGCCACAGGTCGGCCATCTCGATGATGACCTGGTGCACGGGTCCGCCGTTGAAGAGCTGCCCGACACCGCGAGCCAGGCTCTGCTGCCCGGTGGCGATCGCGGCGAGGCGTTCGGCGTCCGAGCGTTCGATGGTCCGGGACCGGCTGATCACCAGGCCGTCGTCGGACAGCACGATGGCGTGCCGGGTGCCCGCGACCTGATCGACCAGGCCGTCCAGGAGCCAGTCCAGGTCTGCGTCGGTGGCGGTGGTTCGCTGCGTCATCATCGATCTTCCGTCGTAGGGGAACTGGGCTCGGCGGACCCGTCCGGCCGGGGCTGGGAGGCGTCGTCGTCACCGGTCCGGCGCCTGCGGGACTGCCTCTGGAACGCACCGATCATGGCACTGGATCGGCCGGACTGCTCGCGCGCGGGCCAGGTTCCCTGGTCGGCCTGTTCCTCCCTGTCCACCGGGACTTTCAGCTCGGTGACCAGGCTGGCCTGGCGCACCCGCTGGGGCAGCGGCCGGGGGCCGGGCGGCGGGGGCTCTTCGCCCCGATCCGGTGCTCCGGCGCCGGGCGCCGTCACGTACGCCATCGCGCGTCCCCTGGAGCGCGTCGGCAACTGCGCGCCCTCGCGGGGCGAGCGGGGACCGGGCGCGGCTTCCCGCGGGTGGGGCTGCGGTCCGGCGGGCTCCCGGGGAGCCTCCTCGCGCGGCGTGGCGGCCGGCTCGGGTACCGCGCGGGGGCGGTCCACGACCAGCGACTCCGGGAGCAGCACGATGACACGGGTGCCGCCGAAGGCCGACGGCCGCAGCTCCACCTGGAGGCCCAGTCCCGCGGAGAGCCGGGCGACCACGTACAGGCCGAGACGCACATCGTCGGCGTGGGTCATCACATCGAGCTGCGGCGGCGACTGCATCAGGTCGTTGGCGGCGGCGTACTGCTCGGGCTCCATGCCGAGGCCGCGGTCCTCGATCTCCACGGCGAGGCCCCGGCTGACCAGCGCGGCCCGCACCTCGACGGGGGTCGGCGGCTTGGAGAAGGCGGTGGCGTTCTCCATGAGCTCGGCCAGGACGTGGACCAGCGGTCCCACCGCCCGCTCGGCCACCCAGGGCTCACCCGCGACCTCGATCGAGATCCGCCGGTAGTCCTGGACCTCACCCTGCGCGGCGCGCAGGACGTCGAGCAGGCGTACCGGCTTGCGCCAGCGACGCTGCGGCTGACCGCCGCCGAGGATGACCAGGTTCTCCTCGTAGCGGCGCAGCCGCGCGGTGAGATGGTCGAGGTCGAACAGGCCCTCCAGCACCTCGGGGTCCTCGTGCCTGCGCTCCAGCTCGTCCAGCTTCTTCAGCTGAAGGCCGATGAGGATCTGGGTACGCCGGGCGATGCGCTGGAGCATGCGCTGGAAGCCGCGGTGCTGTTCGGCCTGCCGCACGGCGGTGAGGACAGCGCTGCGGCTGGCCAGGTTGAGGGCCTGCCCGAGCTCGCCGAGCTCGTCCGGGGTGGGCTCGACCATGTGGACTTCCGCGTCCACGTCGACGTCCTCGCCGCGCTCCAGCCGGGCGACCACGTCGGGCAGGCGCTCCTGGAGCTCCTGGGCTTCCTCGCGCAGGTGGAGGATGCGCCGGCGAAGAACGGCGGTGAGGCGCCAGCTGGTGAAGACGACCAGGAAGAAGGCGAGCAGGCTCACGGCGCTGACACTGACGAAGATCACGAAGAGCGTACGGGCGTGGCTGTTGCCGATCGTGGCGACGTTGTCGAGCCGGAGGCTGAGGAGTTGCAGCAGTTGCGGGTTGATGATGTCCACCGAGGCGCGCCACGCCGGACCGACGTCGCGGAGTATCACCTGATTGCTCTCGGTCCCGGTCCCGGAGGTGACCAGCCGCTTCTCCAGACCGGTCATGGTGTCCCATGCCTTACTGGTCGTCAGCGTTCGGTACTGGCTCTCGTTGCCCAGGAGGCTGGGGAGCACCTGCGACTGCAGGATGTGCTTCCTGGTGCCGATGGCGTCGGTGACCAGGGCGTACTCGTCCTTCGTCAGGCGCCCGCTCTTCCAGCCACGGGCCAGAACGGCGTCCTCGCGGCCGATCATGTCGACGACCCAGAAGAGGTCGACCAGGGTCTGCGCCTTGCTGCCCACCTCACCGTGATGCGTGTGACTGAGCGCGGCCAGGACGCTGAGGTCCGCCTCGATGACGCCGCTGTAGTAGTCGAACGCCAGCTGCTCACTGGCCCAACCGGCGTCCACCGCCCCGCGCTGCTGGTCGAGAAGGCCGAGGCCGCGCTGGAACCGGGTGATCGCGCCGGTGAGCCCCTCCTGCGCGTTGGTGGTGTCCAGGGCCGCCGGCGACGGGAAGGCTTTCACGGCCTGATCGGTCACCGCGCGCTGCTTGGCCAGCTTGTCACGGGCGCCGCCACGCGGCTCGGCCTGCACCTCCGCGGTGAGGCGTCGCTCCTCCTGAAGGCTGAAGAACAGGTTTGCCGCGGGCCTGCCGACGGTCGTGGTGGCCAGCTCCATCTGGGCCTTCTCCGTCTGCCACTGACTGGACAGCTGGAACATGCCCGAGGCCAGCAGTGGAGCGAAAGTCACGCTCGGCACGAACACGACGATGAGCAGCACGGTACGCAAGGGCAGCCGCCGCGACCTGTCGCCGGTCGGCCCCGATAACCCGTTGCTGTCGCCCATGTTTGCCGTTCGTCGCCGCCCGACCCTGCCCCATCCAGCCACGTGCAGGACACTCTCCTCACCAGTCGGTGCGTCCATGACGAAAATCGCCAAAGTAGGCGATTGGTGCCTGATAGTAGCCATACGGCAGTTGACCCGAAAGCCCCCGCCTCACCGACTCTCCCCAGGGATGTCATGCGCTCTCTTGAAGCGGCATGCAGAACATCGAGCGGAACGTCCTCGCTCGTGAGCCGGACCTGGCCTCCCTCTTCCTCGGCGCCACAACAAATCGATGCGCGGCGGCCAGGCGCCCTGCTGAGGTCACGTCCCGACGGGACCGCGGTAGGAGATCATCTGTCGCAGTTACCGCCTGGAGGTGGCGCTCCAGGTATGCGATCATCGCGCTCATGACATCGACCAGAAAGGGCCATGCCGCGTAGGCGCCCCTCCGAGGCCCGTACGCGAGGATCGGCGTGCGGCGCCCACAGAGCCTTGATCCATCATGTCCCCGGGCTCAGCCGTCGTCCCATGGCCGCGGTCATCGCTCTCGAACACACCCGTATGTGGCCCGGTGCGGTGGCGACTGCCCTGGTGGCTTGGCAGGGCGCGGCCCTCGTCGGGACCGCTGACCGCCTCTTCAGGCGATGCGAGTGCGACGAGTGCAGCGGAGACGCGCCCCGCCGACGGCTGCACCAGGCCCTCGTCGCCTTACCGCCATGGGCCCGGCCGTATCTGTACGCCCTGGTTCTGCCCGTCGACCAGTATTACCTCCGCCGTACTTCACCCGCTTCGCACAGGTCGCCGGATTCCCAATGGGCTTGGTGGCAAGGACGGTCCGTCCCGCCTGACCAGGGCGTCAAGCTCCCCGGAGCGAGGGAGCCGCGTCCCCCCTGCGGGGGAGCACACCTGGTCGCGGTCCCGAGAAGCTGGGAACCATGACCACCACCCCCGCGACCCACCAGCCCGTATTGTCCGCGCCTCCGAGTCGGCTCACCATCTGGGCCGGCCGGACCATGGTCCTGATCGCCGTGGCGCACACCGCCGTGTTCGCCCGTCTCGCCCCCTGGTCCAGTTGGCTCGCCGGGGACCTCCGTAACCGTGCCGCGGACAGTGACTCGGTGGCGACGTTCTGGGCGCTGCCCGGTGGATTCGTCGTGGTGCTGGCACTGCTGGGGCTGCTGGTGGCGCGGATGGGGCGGCAGGGCCACCATGTTCCCGGGTATGTCGGCTGGGTGACCCTCGCCTGGGGAGCGCTGGCCGTCACCCTGATCGGGCCGAGCGGTTTCCTGCTCGCAGCGATCCCCGCCGGGCTGCTCATCGCGGCGAACATCACCACCAGGCGGCACTCCCGCGGCCGGTCCTGAGCAGTGGCGCCACCTGGAGAGCCCTGGGCCTCGCGCGTCCAGGTGAACGTCGGGCGGCGTGGCGATCGGTCACGCCGCCCGTCGCCGATCAGGAGAGGAAGCTCCCGTAGCTGCCGCGCAGGATGCTGTCCTTCTGCGCCTGGCTGAAGTGGCAGTTCGGGTAGTCGTAGAGCGATGCCGACATGCACGTGCCGTCGGTGGACGTAGCGTCCGGCAGGCCGAAGGCGTGCCCCAGCTCGTGCACCATGCCGCCGTACCAACGATTCATCGCGCCGTTGAGCCCGGCGGCGCCGTCAGCGTCGTGGCCGCTGAGGATCACCCAGCCGTTGCCGCCGCCACCACCCGCGCCGTCGCCCTCGGCGCTGACCTCGCCGACGTTGAGCCAACGGTTGTCCGGTGCGCCGAGGCCGAACTTGCGGCGCAGCTCCGCCTGCATGTTGCACACCGCCCACCAGTACTTCTCACCGCAGTTCGGCGTGTTCTCGTACCAGCTTCGCGGCTTGTCGCCGCTGACCACCTCGACGACCGGGCTGTTCAGGGTGAACGTCTTACCCAGCTCCTGCTTGAAGAAGCGCTGCGCCTCCTGCATGACCTTGGTCATGCCGTCCGGGTACCGCTGGTCGTACGCCACGTCCGACGGCTTGAGCCAGAAGACCCGCACCGTCCGCGACGGCGGGGTGCTCGGCGCCGGTGACGGCGTCGTTGACGGGGTCACGCTGGGCGAAGGAGTCGCGCTGCCCGTGCAGGTGACGCCATTGAGTGTGAAGCCGGCCGGCACGGGATTGCTGGAGTTGTTCCAGGTGCCGTTGAACCCGAAGGAGGCGCCGGCGCCCGTTGCCAGAGAGCCGTTCCAGCTCGTGTTGGAGGCGGTCACCGCACTGCCGCTCTGCGCCACGTCGGCGTTCCACGCCTGACTGATCGTCTGCCCGGCGCCGAACGTCCAGCGCAGGGCCCAGCTGGTGAGCGGATCACCGAGGTTCCTGACAGCGACGCTGGCGCTGAAGCCGCCGGCCCACTGCGAGCCGACGGTGTAGGTGACCTGACAGCCGGCCGAGGCGGCGTGCGCCGTGATCGTGTTCGCCACCGCAGCGCCGGTCAGACAGGCCACGGCTAAGACCCAGGCGACAAGACCCCGGCGTAGTCCTCGTTGGTTCATCTGGCTCCTCCGTTGCGGCTCGAACCCGTCTTCAGGTCCGCGTCGCCCACCATGGGCGGGCGTCGTGGGCGCCGGCGCTGCAGGTGGTCCCGCCGCCACGATGACCCCCGATGACGGCGAACCCGAGGAATATGAACGCCAACGAGGGGCACGGTCCCGAACCCTCGCACCGGTGTCAACAAGCGTGGGCGAGAGCCACGGCCGACCTGGGAAAACGCTCTCCAGAAACGGAAAGTTTCAGAGCTGCGCCCCTTTGGCCGGAAGCGAGCCCCGCCCACGTCCACAGCTGTGGAGAGGACGGCCTTCAGTCGGTACGCCGGAGGGCTGCCGAGGACGTTCAGCCCTGGTACGGCGGGGCGACGCCCCAGCCCCAGTGGGGCATGGGCGCTTCCAGGGGCGGCGTCGCGGCGGGCTGGGAGTTGGACAGCGCGATGCGGGTCCCCCACTCGATGTAGGACGCGAACGCGGCGCGGAACTCCGGATCGGCGGGCAGGCCGACCTCGTCGGCGGCGTCCATGAGCAGGCTCACCCAGCGGCGGCGCTGCGCCTCGGTGATCGCCTTGCCCAGGTGCTGCCGGACCATGTGGTGGTAGCCGCCGCGTTCCTGGCTGTAGCGCTCCGGGCCGCGGAACACCTCGCCCAGCCAGATGGCGACCCACTTGGGGTGGTCGGGGGACATGTGCTCGAACAGCGGGCGGAGCAGGTCGTCCTTCAGGACGTTGGTGTAGAAGACATCCGTGAGGCGCTCCAGGGCCTCGGTGCCGCCCGCCCAGTCGTACATCGTCGGGACGGACGAGCCGACGCCGCGTATGGGCGTGCGCTCGTAGTGCCGCATCTCCTCGATCATGCCGACGTAGGGGCGGATCGCCGCCAGGAATCCGGGGAACAGTTCACTGTTCCGGAATCCCTGCGTGTGGTCCTCGGCCGAGGACCACGTGATCCGCAGTATGTAGCAGACAGGCTCATCCACGCAGCGGCTGAGCTCGTAGTCCACACACTGCGGGGCCTTCGCGAGGAAGACGGCGGCTTTGCCGTAGGCCTCCTCGAAGTCGACCGACCGCTCATCAGGGATGCGGTAACGGATGTACTCCACGATCATGACGGCGTTCCTCTCAGCGGGTCGCGCAAGCGAGCTAGAACATAGCCGCAAGCCAGTCGTAGTGTAATCGTGTAATCAAAGCAAGGGATCAAACTCCTCCTCTTCCACCCGCGGCCGGTCCGCCGACGCTGTTCACCTGGTACGCCATCCGCCGGACCGGCTCCCTCGCCGAGGAGTCGGCCGGCAGCGAAAGCGCAGGTCAGGCCCAGCCTCGGCTTTGCGATCATTCGGCGGACGTAACTGATCTTGCGCCGGTAATCTTCCCTGCGTCGTTCGCCGGACGCCCGGGAGACACCGCACTGCCCCGGGCGAGCCGGGGACGTCTTCATCAACACGATCAAGATGAGGAATGCTCGTGATCCGACGCTCCAGGGCGCTGTTACCCGCAGCGGCCATCCTGCTGGCCTGCGCCGTCGCGCAGCCCGCCGCCGCGGACGGCGCCTCCACCGGCGGGCCCGTCATCATCCGGCCGGTCTCGGGCACCAGCCCGCTGCCCGCAGACTGCGGGCCTCCCCCGGCCGACGGCTACACCCTGAACCCCAACACCGAGGTCCTGCCCATGCTGGGGCGGGACCCGAACCGTCCGCAACACCTCGTCACGGTGTACCAGCAGGATCGCTGGAACCGGTACGGCAGCAACGGCGCGGTCACCGCCGTGTCGGACGACTACGGCCTGACCTGGCAGCAGTCCAAGAACCTGCCCGCCTTCTCCCGGTGCAACGGCGGCACGAGCGCCAACGGCGGGGACTACGACGTCACGACGGACAACTGGGTCACGGTCACGCCATCAGGTGCCGCGGTGGCCGCGTCCTTGTCGATGTCCCGCGCCGGGGACGTGACCGCCATCCTGGTGGCCCGCTCCGGCGACGGCGGCCGGACCTGGGACGCGCCGACCACCTTGCAGCGGGACGACAACCCGCGCTTCTTCAACGACCGCCCGTCGGTGACCGCGGACCCGTACCGCCCGGGCGTGGTCTACGCGGTGTGGGACCGCATCGACGACCAGTCGACCAGCACCACGCCGAACTGGGTGCAGCCGGTCTACCTGGCCAAGTCGACCGACGACGGGCGCACCTGGACCACGAGCAAGGTGTACGACGTGCCCACCAACAGCGGCGTCATCGGCACCCAGCTGGTGCCGCTCCCGGACGGGACGCTGCTGATCGGCATGCACCACGAGACGATCGACGCCGGCTCCACCCAGGTCATCCGTTCGACCGACGGCGGCAAGACCTGGTCGGCGCCGACGCTGAACGTCCCGGCCCCGCTCGCGGTGGGCCCCCGCATCCCGGACCCGGACAACTCGGGTGACCCGGTACGCAACGCCGCCCTGCCTCAGCTGGCCGCCCAACCGGGCACCCAGGTGGTCAACGCCGTCTGGCAGAGCCAGGAGGCCGACGGCAGCTTCCACGTGGCCTACTCGCGCTCGGCGAACGGCGGGCAGACGTGGTCCACCCCGATCCGCCTGGACAGGACGCCCACCGGTTCCGCCGCCGTACCGGTCGTCGCCACGTCCAGGACGGGCACCGTGGCGGTCACCTACTACGACTTCCGCAACAACACGCCCGACCCGGCCACCCTGCCCACCGACCTGTGGGCCGTCACCTGCTCGACCGCCTGCACGAAGCCGGGGGCGTGGCGCGAGCAGCACATCGAGGGGCCGTTCGACACGCGGAAGGTCCCGTTGACGAGCGTGGGGCGTCTGCTCGGTGACTACACCGGCCTCGTCCCGGTCGGCAACGCCTTCACGGCCGTGTACGGCGTCTCGACCGGTGACGCCGCCAACCCGGTGGACCTGCACAGCGCCCGCTTCTCCGGCTGAGCGGTCGTACGCCGCCGGGCGGGGCCCGGCCGGGCCGGGCCCCGCCCGTCAAAAGGAGACCGTCTTCTTGGGGAAGGCGGCGCTCAGCGCGGAACCGCGAGTGATGAGGGCGACGCCGATCAGGGCCGGCGCGGACAGGCCCTGGAGCACGGCGTACCACGCTGGGCAGAGGCCGGGGATCAGGTCGACGCCGATGATCGCGACCGGCATGATGGTGGACAGCGTGCGCACGCGGTCGAAGGCCTTGTACGACCCCTCCGCAGCGCGGACCGTCATCCGGTAGATCAGCGGGGTCACCGCGAGCAGGATGGCTCCCCGGATCCACATGAACGAGGTCGCCTCGTGGCCGGTGAACGCCATCACGCCGACCACCCCGAGAGTGATGGCGCTGACGGCGCCGAAGAGCATGACGCACTTCTTCACCGTGGTGAAGGCTTCCTGGGTGCGAGCGTCGCCGATGCGCTCCGTCGCGGTCGTGATGTCGCCGGCGTTCGCCATGATCCTGCTCCTTCGTGTCGCTGTGGTAGCGATGTTAGGGAGCGCCCGGCCAGGCCCATATGGGCCTGGCCGTACGGGTGGGTGGGGCCAGACCCACTCCTGGGCCGGTGACGGCTGCTACGGAGCGTCGGCGTCAGCCGGTCTTGCCGGCCAGCAGGAACACTCTCGGGAAGCCGCGCTTCGCGTCCTGGTCCCCGGGGAAGATCAGGCGGCCGGTCTCGATGATGTCCCGCTCGCGGAGCATGGCGGAGATCATGTCGGTGGACCATCGGTAGGCCAGCGAGACGACGTGGTCGTAAGGCTCGGCCGGTTGCGACGGGTCGTCGGTCGCCGAGAAGGAGAGCAGCAGGTGCCCGCCGGGTGCGAGGACGCGGGCGAACTCGTCGAACAGCTCGTGCACCCGTTCCGGTGGGGTGTGGATGATCGAGTAGTGGCTGAAGACGCCACCGACGCCGGCGTCCGCCAGGTCCAGCGAGAACATGGACCCGACCTCGAACCGGAGGTCGGGATGCTCCTGGCGGGCCTGTTCGATCATCCCCGGCGACAGGTCGATCCCGAACGCGGTGACTCCCCTCGTGTGGAGGTAGGCCGTGTAGTGTCCTGGCCCGCACCCCAGGTCGGCGATCGGCCCGGCGCCCGTCGCCTTCACCAGGTCGGCGAAGGTGTCGATGAGGGCCCGGTCCAGCGGCTGGTCCGCGAGAGGATCGCGGAACAGCTCGCTGTACTCGGCCGCTCTCGCGGTGTAGGCGTCACGGGTCGTTTCGACGAAGCCGGCTTGGGTCATGGTGGATCAAAATAGCCCACCCCGGCTGTGATTCAGCCGATGTACGGCAGGCCGGTGCCGTGCGGGCGGAGCGCGAGGCCTGGAAGGCCCCACGGCCGCAGGCTAACCTGATGATCTATGACCTTGGAGGCGTTGCGCGACGGGGATCCACGCCTGGCCGGGCCGTACGTCCTGCTGGCCCGACTGGGCGAGGGCGGGATGGGCGCCGTCTACCTGGGTCAGGGACCGGACGGCACGCGGGTGGCCGTCAAGCTCATCCACCACAGGATGAGCGCGGATGCCGACTTCCGCCGCCGCTTCGCCCGCGAGGTCGCCGCCGCCCGGCGAGTCGCCCGCTTCTGCACGGCTCCGGTGTTGGACGCCGACGTCGAGGGCGAGATGGCCTACCTGGTCACCGAGTACGTCGAGGGGCCGAACCTCGAGGACGCCGTGCGCCGGTCGGGGCCGCTGAAGGGGTCGGCGCTGGACGGGCTGGCGGTGTCCATGGCGGTGGCGCTGCGGGCCATCCACGGGGCAGGGGTGGTGCACCGCGACCTCAAACCGGCCAACGTGCTGCTGTCCCAGGTGGGGCCCAAGGTCATCGACTTCGGCATCGCGCGCCTCGCCGACGCGGAGATGAGCAGCGCGATCGTGGGGACGCCGGCGTACATGTCCCCCGAGCAGGTCTCGGGTTCGCAGGTGGGTCCCGCGTCGGACATCTTCTCGTGGGGCTCCACGCTGGCCTTCGCCGCGGCCGGGGCGTCGCCCTTCGGTTCCGGCTCGGTGCCCACGATCCTCCTCCGCATCGTCAACGAGCCCCCCGCCCTGGACGGGCTGTCCGGCCAGTTGCACGACCTGGTCGCGGCCGCCCTGGTCAAGAAGCCCGCCGACCGCCCCACCGCCCAGGACATCCTGGACCACCTCAGCACGTCCATCCCGTTGCCCGCCGCTCCCGCGAGTGAGGCGGACGGGGGCGCCGAGCGGGTCCACCTGACACAGCCCCCCCGGTTCTCCTCCCCCGGGACCGCGCCGGCGCAAGCGGCGGGCGTCGTGGACGCGGGGACGGACGCGGGGACGGATGGACGTGGTCGGGGCGTCGGCCGGACGCGCAAGTGGATGGCCGGGGCGGCCGCCGTGGTCGTCGCGGCGGCCGGGGTGGTGGCGTTCGCGTCGCAGGGGAAGGACTCTCCCACCGGCGTCCGGGACCCGGCGGCCAGAGGGACCTCTGGGACGGGGGCCGCGGCATCGCCGGCGGCCTCTCGGCCCACCGCCGCACGCAACCCGCTGCGCGCCGGGCAGGACGTCCAGTTCTACGCCCCGCCCGAGCCGGCGGCCAGCCGCCAGGCGAGGCTCTGGGCCGAGGACCGACCGCGGGACGCCGAGCTCATGACGAAACTGGCCGCCGTCCCGTACGCCATCCGCCTCGGCGATTCCGAGGTCCGGGCCAAGGTGGACAACGCCATCACGGGCGCCGGGCAGCAGGACGCGGTGCCCGTGTTCCTGATCAACCACCTGCCGGGCAGCGAGTGCCGCCCGGCCGCCTCCGCGGAACTCACCGCCTACCACGACTGGATCAACGGCATAGCCGACCAGATCGGCGACGCGCGGGCAGCGGTCATCCTGGAGCCCGGCAGCCTGGCCAAGCTGCCCGGCACGCCGGACTGCGACCCCCAGGGCTCCCCGGACCAGCGCTACAAAGACCTGCGCCAGGCCGTCCAGACCCTCAAGTCCCACCCGAACACCGCCGTCTACCTCGACGGCAGCCAGGACCTCTGGCCCGGCACCGAGCTCATGGCCGACCGCCTGATCGGCGCGAGCATCGACCGGGCGGACGGCTTCTTCGTCAACACGGCCGGCTACCAGAGCACCGAGAAGTCGGTCGCGTACGGCAAGAAGCTGTCGAGCTGCATCGCCGTCCGGCTCGCCACCGGCCGTAAGGGCTGCCCCATGGAGGTGAAGGCGGACCCGGCCACCATGCCGCACTTCGTCGTCGACACCGGCAGGAACGGCCAGGGCTCCTGGGCTCCGACCAGGCACTATTCCGACCCGCAGACCTGGTGCAACCCGCCGGGCAGGGGCGTCGGCGACCGGCCGACCACGGCGACGGGCGAGGAGCTGGTGGACGCCTACCTGTGGATCGCGCGGGCGGGCACCTCCGGAGGCCGGTGCCGGCGTGGCACTGACGGCGAGAAGGACCCGGAGCGCGGCGTGGTGTCGCCGGAGGCAGGCGAGTGGTGGCCCGAGCTGGCCCTCGAACGGGCCAAACTGGCCAACCCGCCATTGCGGTGAGGTTTTTTCCTGATAGGGAGGAGCCGTGGAGTTCCGCATCATGGGCCCGCTGGAGGTCCGCGACACCGACGGCAAGGACTGCACCCCGACCGTGCGCAAGCATCGCGATCTGTTGGCGATGTTCCTGCTCAACGCGGGCCGGCCGCTGACGGCCGAGCGGCTGCGCAGGCTGCTGTGGCCGCACGAGGACGGCGACCGGTCCGACTCCCTCGTCCGCGGGTATGTGGGTCAGCTCAGGCGGCTGATCGGGCACGGGACGATCACGACCGTGTCCGGCGCGTACCTGCTGAACCTCGGCGACGGGCAGCTCGACGTCGACCGGTTCCGGCTGCTGGTGGACCGGGGCGCGTACGAGGAGGCGCTGACCCTGTGGCGCGGCGAAGCGCTGGACGACGTGGATCCCGAGGGCGAGCGGTGGGTGGAGACCCGGCGGCTGCGAGAGGAGCTGGAGGAGCTGCGGCTGCTGGCGCTGGAGCGCCGGGTGCAGGCCGACCTGGACGCCGGGCGCCATCGCGAGCTGCTGGCCGAGCTGCGCCGACTGACAAGGCAGCACCCGATGTGGCAGCGCTTTCGCGGCCAGTACATGCTGGCGCTCTACCGCAGCGGGCGCCGGGTGGACGCGCTGGCCGCGTACGCGGTGCTGCGCGACCAGCTCGACGGCGGCCACGCCATCGAGCCGGACCCGGAGCTGCAGCTGCTCTACCACCGCATGTTGCACGACGACGCCTCGCTGCACGTGTCGGCCGGTCCGCCGGTGCTGCTGCCGCCCGACGTGGCCGACTTCACCGGCCGGGCCGAGCTGCTGAAGGAGGTGACCGGCGGCCTCGTCGTGGTGCACGGGCAGGCGGGGGCGGGCAAGTCGGCGCTGGCCGTGCACGCGGCATGGCGGCGGCGCCCCGACTTCCCCGACGGCATCCTGTACGCCGACCTGCGCGAGACCACGGCCCCGGCGGCCGTGCTGGAGGACTTCCTGCGCTGGCTCGGCTGCCCGGCCCAGGCGATCCCGGCTGCGCCGGAGCAGCGCGAGCGGCTGTTTCGCACCTACACCGCCAACCGCAAGCTCCTGGTGGTGCTGGACAACGCCGCCGGCGAGGCGCAGGTGCGGCCGCTGTTGACCTCGTGCCCGACCATCGTCACCAGCCGTTCCCCGCTGGGCGGCCTGCTCGGCGCGCGGCGGCTGCCGGTGGGCGTGCTGGACGACGGGGAGGCGCTGGAGCTGCTGGTCAAGAGCTCGGGCCAGGCGGCGGACGGCGCCCTGCGGCGGTTAGCGCGCTTCTGCGGCGGCCTGCCGATCGCCTTGCGCATCGCGGGTTCCCGGCTGGCGGCCCGTCCCGAGTGGACCGCCGACTATCTGGTGGGTCTGCTGGAGGACGAGCACCAGCGGCTCGACCGGCTGCACGCGGGCGACCTGACGGTGCGCAGCGTGTTCGCGATCGGCTTCGACGGGCTGCCGGAGGCGGCGAGGCTGACGTTGCGCGGGCTGGGCGCGCTGTCCGCGCCGGACTTCGCCGACTGGGTGACCGAGCTGTTCGGCGGGCAGGCGGAGGCGCTGGTGGACGCGGGACTGCTGGAGACGCACGGCGTGGACGTGGCCGGACAGGTACGCTACCGGCTGCACGACCTGACCCGGCTGTTCGCGCGCGAGCAGCCGGTGCCGGGGGCGTTGGCGAAGCTCGCGGACAAGGCGCTGTCGCGCGTGCAGGCGTCGCGGTTCTCACTGGTGTCGGGAGATCCGGCCACGGCCGTGGCGACCAGGGACATCAGGGAGTCGGTCGAGTGGCTGGCGGCCGAGCGGGCGTTCCTGGTGAGCCTGGTCGCCGACCTGAGCGCCGCCGGACTGGACGGCGCCTGCTGGCGGCTGGCCCACCTGCTGGCCCCCTACCTGGAGCGGCACCGGTTCCTGGACGACTGGCGGGCCCTGGCGGGCCCCGCGATGGAGGCGGCGCGGCGGACGGGCGACAGCCTGGGCGAGGCGCTCATCCTGCTGGACCAGGGCGACCTGCACCTGGCTCAGCGGGACTGGCAGGGGGCGGAGGAGCGGCTTCGGCTGGCGCTGGAGATGTTCCAGAGCCGGGAAAGCGCCCGCGAGGTCGCGCACGTCATGCGCCGGCTGGGCCGCGTACACCTGGAGCTGGGCCGCCTGGAGGAGGCGGAGCGGGCACTGCTGGCCTGCCTGGAGAGGGCGGAGAACCAGCGTGACGCCGCCGACGCCGAGCAGGTGCTGGGCGTCATGTTGCGCCGCTCGGGCCGGCTGGACGAGGCCGCCGACCGGCTGCTGGCCGCCGTCGGTCGCCTGGCCGAGCTCGGCGACCGGCACCGGCAGGCCGACACGCTGCTGGAGCTGTCGGCGGTACACCTGGCGCAGGGTGCGAAGCCGGACGCGCGTGCCGCCGCCGAGCGGGCCCGGGGCATCGCCGTACGGCTCGGCGACCGACTGCTCGACGCACATGCCCTGCTGGCCCTGGCGAAGGTCAACCGGGCGGAGGGCGCGGCCGTACGCTCGCGCGAGCTGGCCCGGGCGGCGCTGGAGGTCTTCGAGGAGACCGGCGACCGCCAGGGCAACGCGAACGCCCGGTCCCTGCTGGCGCTGCTCTGAACGCGCTCAGGCAGGCGAGAGTTCGGAAGGTGCTCCGAACCACCGGGTCAGCGCGTTGTCGAGCGTCTTCGAGGTGTCCGGGTCGCCTGACGCCCAGGCGACGATCCCGTCGGGCCGGACCAGGAGGCCTGTGAGGTCGGGACGGTCAGGACAGGTCGTCGCGACGACGCGGATCCGGTCGCCGTAGCCTTCGGCGTGCCGGCCGAGTGCCGCGTCGCCGCCTGTCAGGTCGAGGAGCAGGGCCTGGCCGCCGTGGAGGAGGTCGGCCAGCTTGCCGACGCCGGTGAGCTCGAGGTCAGGCGCCGTGCGGCCGGCCAACGGGTGGTCGCCGTCGAGGTCGTAGTGCTGCCATACGCCGGAGAGCTTCTTGGCGAAGTAGGTGGTTCCGGTCACCGTCCTGGCCAGGTCGGTCACGATGTCGCGCATGGCCTGTGCGTGCGGTTCGGGACGCATCAGCGCGATCTGGGCCCGGGTCCAGTCCAGGACCCACGCGCCGATGGGATGCCGCTCGGCGGTGTAGGAATCCAGCAACCCCACGGGCGCCCAGCCGCGAATCGCGGCGGCGAGCTTCCAGCCGAGGTTCATCGCGTCCCCGATGCCAAGGTTGAGCCCCTGGCCACCGAAGGGCGAGTGGACGTGCGCCGCGTCGCCCGCCAGCAGCACCCGCCCCATCCGGTAGGTGGTGGCTTGGCGGGCGTTGTCGGTGAACCGGGTGGCCGTGTGGACGGCGGTGATCGTGACATCGACCCCGGAAACCCGGTGCAGGGCTGCCTGGAGCTCCCCTGTGGTGATCGGCGCGTCCCGGTCGGCGGGTGGCCCGCCGAACTGCACGGTGAGGATACGGCCTGGTATCGGGCCGTGGACGTAGACGCCGGTGTCGGTGCGGTTCCAGCCCATGACCAGGTCTTCGGCGCCCTCCATCTCGACCAGCGCCTGGTGGCCGGTGATCTCCGGGTCCGTGCCGGGGAACTGGAACCCGGCCAGCCTGCGGACCGTGCTGCGGCCGCCGTCGCAGCCCGCGAGCCAGGCGGCGCGGATCGGACCCTTGCCGGTGTGGACGGTGATCCCCTCGGCGTCCTGGTCGAACCCGGTGAGCTCCACCCCGCGCCGCACCTCGACGCCGAGGGCCGACGCACGGTCGCCGAGCAGGCGCTCCAGCTCGGATTGGGGCACCAGCGAAACGTCCGCCGCGGGGCCGTGGCCGGCGAAGTCGGGATCGGACGTGTCGAGCAGGTCGTTGTGCAGCATGATGCCGGCGAAGTGGCCGAGAACCTTCGGGCCGGATTTCCCGGGCTTTCCGCCCGCACCCGGCCGCATGAACCGCGCGAAGACCTCCCGCTGCATCTCCGCCGCCGCGGGCAGCAGCCCGCGGCGGTAGAGCGCCTCGGCGGTCGGCAGGGTGATCGAGCCCGCCTTGATCGTCGTGTCCACCTCGGTCAGCCGCTCGACGACGACCACCGACACTCCGGCCAGCCGAAGCTCGCAGGCGAGCATCAGTCCGACGGGACCTGCCCCTGCCACCACCACATCGAAGTCCATGACTTCACTATAGTCACTAAAATCTTTTACTCGCTACACTGGAATCGTGAACCACGATCCCGCCCCCCTTACGCTGCGCGAGCGCAAGAAGCGCCAGACACGGCAGCGGATCTCCGACGTGGCGTCGATGCTCTTCTTCGAGCGCGGCTTCGACAACGTCACGGTCGCCGAGGTCGCGGAAGCCGCCGACGTCTCCGCCATGACGGTCTTCAACCACTTCCCCCGCAAGGAGGACCTCTTCCTCGACCGGCTTCCCGAGGCCGCGGAGCTGATCACGCGAGCCGTCCGGGAACGTCAGGAGGGCGAGTCCCCGCTCGTCCCGCTGCGCCGCATGCTGCTCGAGCTCATGGACCAGCGGCATCCGCTGTCGGGCCTGCACGACGACTTCCCGCACTTCTGGCGGGTCGTGCTGGCGGCGCCGTCGCTGCGGGCGCGGGCCAGGGAGGCCGTGGAGGAGATGGAGGACACCATGGCCTCTCTCCTCGCGGAGGCCGCCGGGGTCGAGCTCGGCGACTCGCGGGCCAGGCTGGCGGCGGCGCTGACGGTCGCGGCCTGTCGCACGATCTACGTCACCACAGCCGCGCGGCTGCTGGCAGGCGAGCGCGCCGACGACATCGCCGACGAGCAGCGAGCACTGGCCGTACGTGCCTTCGACGGCCTGGAACGGGCGCTTCCCGACGGCTTGTGACGGCATCCCGATCGGGGTCGGCCGAGAGATGGCCGGTCAGGAGCTGTTGACCAGCGGACCGTGCGCGGCACGTCCCTGGGGCGGGTCGGCAGGTGTCTTCGGATGCCGGTCTTCACCGGCTGCCGGCGTACCTTTGGACTTCGGCCCGTACCCACGCCCGCCGCCACGAACCCAAACGCCTACGGCGTCGTTGATCCTGTGGAAGAGTTGCTCGGCCCGGCCTCACCCGTCCTGCGGCCAGACCTTCGGCGACAAAGCGCCCAACTAGCTCAATAGGCCGCTGCTGCGCCACGAGGGCGTCAGCGAGGTCACCGGCGCCAACGCGTACCGACTCCTCAAGACGATTCTGTCCACAGCTGTGGATGACCAGCTCATCAAACGCAACCACTGCCGGATCAAAGGCGCAGGCCAGGAGAAGTCACCCGAACGACCGGCGCTCACAGTCGCCCAGGTCTACCGCCTCGTCGACGTCATCGGACACCGATACCGCACCCTCGTACTCCTCGGCACGTTCGCCGGCCTGCGATGGGGCGAACTCACCGGACTCCGGCGCCGCGACCTCGACCTCAACACAGGCACAGTCAAAGTCGAACCAATTGCTCTAGATCACCGGCAAGGGTCCGATCTTCACCGATCCCAAGTCCGCGGGCCGCAAGGTACGGGCGGCTTGGCTGCGAAAAAGAGGAGGCGGCAGAAAGAGGCCGATGTCAGGATGGTCGCCCTGTGCCCGATACGAAGGGAACTGAGGGCCATGCCTAGCGCCATCACTTTGATCCGCTCCGCTTCTCTGTCCGACGTCGCCGAGTATGCCTACGCAGCCACGGCGCCTGCCGAGTCACGACTCATCTTCCTCGCCGGAGCGTGTCCCCTGAACGAGGACGGCTCGACGGCAGCGATTGGGGACTACGCGGGCCAAGCAGCGAAAGCCATTGAGAACATGCAGGCGGCTCTCACTGCCGCTGGCGCATCATTGCACGACGTCATCAGCACAAGGGTTCTCGTCGCGTCCACCCGGCAGAAGGATTTGGGGGCTGCCTGGAAGGTGGTCCGGGACTCATTCGGTGACCACGACGTACCGAGCACCTTGATGGGCGTCACCGTGCTCGGTTACGACGACCAGCTCGTTGAGATCGAAGCCGTCGCCGCCGTACTCGATTCCTAAGCGGTAAGGCTGGGCGGCGGCGTGACCATGGGCGGGTCTCATGGTCCGCCCGGCGGGGCATTCCGACCTCGCGGCCATCGCTGGCCGCGAGGAAAGAGGCTTTCGTGTGTGGAGCCTAGGAGATGCGAACTCCTGACATCCTGCTCGCAAACGGGAGCCAGGTACCACCTGAAGTCGGCGTTGCCCAGCTCAGAGAGCAATTCCCGACTGGCAGAGTGTGTCGTGTAAGGCCTCGTTTCCGTACTTCTCTGCTGTACGCGCTGAGCACACGTTAGGACGCAGACAACTGATCCGCATCCTGGTCCGCGGGGTGGCGCACCTGCTGGACCCCACTTCAATCGTGATCAATGCGTATGCCTCGCGAGACAGCCGGATCAGATGCTCACGGTGTGGATACATGCAACGCGAGTGCCTCACCCGCCGCCGAGAGGCGGCTTGCCGAGCGAGTGGTCGCCGCCGGGCTCGCCGGCATCATCCTGCCCTTCATCCAGTTCGGCTGGTTGCTGCTCGTGGCCGCCTTGTCCGACGACTCACGCTGCGGCCACTTCGGCTGTATCGGCCGGCTGGTCGAGGCGTGGACGGTGGGGAACTGGGCGGCGGTCGTGCTCGCCTGGCCGCTGCTGCACCTCCTCCGGGTACGCCCGGCATGGATCGTCGCCGTGCTCGCGCCCTTCTTCCTGGTGCCGATCTGGGAGCTCGCCGACGTGCCGGTCAGCGCGGTCGCCGGAGTGTTCGCCTACCCACTGGCTGCCCTGGTGAGCGCGCCGCACCTGTCGTGGCGGGGTCGTGGTCTGGTGCTTGCCCTCTTACTGCGCTGTCCTTGCGGCTTCTTCCGGATAGTCCAGGGCAGTCCCGGGCCGCCTCGCCGTGGGTCAGGATCAGGGAGTCTGGCATCTGATCCCTGGCCAGGCGAAGCACCGTGCTCAGGACATGCGTGACACTTCGCTGAGTGCTGGTGGAGTCGAGCGTGGTCGAGCAGCGGTATCAAGCCGTGCTGCAGGTCTTGTCCGGGGCGAGTGTCACCGACGTCGCCCGCCGATTCGGGGTCTCCCGTCAGACCGTTCATCGACGGCTGGGCCGATATCGCGATCAGGGGCTGGCCGGGCTGTCGGACCGCTCCTCGCGCCCGCGTAGTTCGCCGGCCCGGACACCGGCCGCGGTGGGCGCGCTGCTCTGCGAACTGCGGCGTAGCCACCCCCGTTTGGGGTGCCCGCCGCCTGGTGTGGGAATTGACCCGCCGAGGCTGCTCCGGGCCGGTGCCGTCGAAGGCGACGGTGCACCGTGTGCTGGTGCGCCATGGCCTGGTGCAGGTCAACCCCAGAGGCCGGCGACGGGAGGACTACACGCGCTGGCAACGATCCGAGTCGATGCAGTTATGGCAGATGGACATCCTCGGCGGGATCATGCCGGCTGACGGCACCGAGTGCAAGGTCGTCACCGGCATCGACGACCATTCCCGCTGCTGCGTCGCCGCGACCGTGGTGGCGTGCCCTACCGGCCGGGCCGTCTGCCTGGCCCTGGCGGAGGCGTTGAGCCGCTACGGCAACACCCACCGGCTTACCCGCCCGCATTTACCCACCACCACCTGCAAGGTTGAGCGCTTCCACTAGACACTGCGCCGGGAACTGCTAGACGAGCACGGCCCGTTCGCCAGTATCGAGCATGCCCAGCAGGTGACCTGGATGGTTGACGAGAGCGACGCGACATGTGATTCTCGGGCTCAGCGTTCTGGACGCTGGATTCTGTTTTGTGGGTGCGCGGTCGCCGTGCATGATGCGTTGCAGGCTCCAGCGACAGACACCGATCCCGAGAGGTGGCTCTGTCGTGTCTTCTGTCGTGTCGTTGCCCTTTGCTGTCCTGATCACAGTTCTCCCCTGGCTGGTGCTCGGACTTGTCGCACTCATGCGTGCGCGCCGAGAGGACATCCCTACCGTCATTCGCGCTCTCGCCCGATGGGGGCGGCGTTAACCGTACGGGGATTGCCGCGGGCTCTATCGGGCCAGTCTTCTCGCCGCTGCCGTTCCACCTGTTGGGGAGCGAGCGAGGGCCGGAGAGCATGGCGAAGTGGCGTGGTCACCGATGTGACGGATTGGCCGATGCGCGGGCCAGCCAGGTCAGGCCCATGGCCTGTACCAACGCAGCCGCCATCAGAAGATAATGCGTAGCCGACTGCCACCAGGGAAGCCCTGCTTCGTAGTCGGGCAAGTCGAAGATGCCGGCCCGCACGGGGTTGAGCAAGGCCAGGAAGAGGATCGGCAGATAGGGCACGGCGATGACCCAGGCCGCTGTCAAGAGGCCGGTCCGGCCACGGCCGCGCAGCCGGAGGAGAAGGGCGCCGATGACGATCAGCGCGACGCCCACCAAGCCCGCCCCGAGGGCGACCCAGCAGGTCCACATCCACGCGTGCGCGGCCACAGGACTCATCGCATCGTTCAGCGGGACACCCCCCTCCCACTCCGGCCCTCGACGCAGCGCTTCATCACCCATCTGGATGGCCACGTAATTGAGTGCCGCGTACACCGGCACCAGCGCCGTCCCCATCGTCAGCAGGACAAGGCCCTTCCTGACATTGATCACCACCACAGCATCCCGTTCACCCTTCTCGCCGACAACCCGGCGACGGCCCTGGGCCTGAACCGCCTTCGTTGGAGGCTCCGATCCGCTGGCGCTCCAGCAGCGACAGATAACGGCTGGAGCGAGCCTCCTCCGCCACACGCGCCAGTGAGAGACCGCCGTTCTCCGCCCGCTACCCGTCTTCCGGCCGACGTGGCCGACGGGTCGATGCCGCAGCTCGCAGAAACGGCCGCAGCATGGTTCGAGAGGATTCTGAGGCGCCCCATCGCCCGTCATGAGTGAACCCGGTTCGGCAGGGTGTACGCCTACGAATACCTGTTCTCCGACACGCATGAAGGCTTGTGTCAGATATACGACGACAGCCTTGCACCGCGGGGGCTACGCAAGTCTCTGATCCGGTCCGGACATGTCTACGGAAAGGGCTGAGTGCAGGTCAGAGGCATAGGGCAGCCTGATCGGATCATCCACGTGCGTGGCGAACTCTCCTGATCCTCCTTCAGTTCGCGAGATTATGTTCATGGCACGTTAACGGCACGAACGCCCCGTTCCAAGATCCGGAACGGGGCGTTTCATGAGGTGGAGCCTAGGAGATTCGAACTCCTGACATCCTGCTTGCAAAGCAGGCGCTCTGCCAGCTGAGCTAAGGCCCCTTCAGACGAAGATAGCTTACCGGCCCGGCGTGCCCATCTGGTGCGGGGGCAGGTCGTCGCTGAGCACCAGGCTGGGGAAGTCGGCGATCGTGTCGAGGATGTGGGTGGCACCGCCCTTGAGGAGGCGTTCGCGGCTGTGGACGCCCGTCATGACGCCCGCCACGATCGAGGCGCCCGCGCGGCGGCCCGAGAGCATGTCGCTTTCGGAGTCGCCGATGACGGCGACCGCGCGTACGTCCTCGATGCCGAGCCGGAGCACGGCGTGCAGGATCATGTCGGGCCAGGGGCGGCCGCGGCCGCCGGCGTCCTCGGGGGAGATGGCGAGGTCGATCTTGTCGTCCCATCCGAGCACGCTGAGGACGCGGCTCAGGGTGGTGCGGCTGAAGCCCGTGATGAGGGCGAGCCGGAGGCCGGAGCCGCGCAGCTTGTCCAGGACCTCGATGACTCCGGGCATGGGGACGAGGCCGGCCCGTTCCAGGGCGCCCTCGTAGGAGCGCTCGAAGGTCAGGTTGGCGGCCTGCGCCTGGGCTTCGTTGTCGGGGAAGATCCCACGGAAGACATCGATCTTGGGGCAGCCCCGGGACCGGTGCACGTGCACCATGGCACGCGCGTACGCTCCGGTCCCGGGGACGATGCCCTGTGTGGCTATCGCCTCGGCGAAGGCGCGCTCCACCATGGCGATGTCACCGACTGTTGTGCCTGCCAGGTCGAGGCACGCCAGCTGGATGGGGACGACGTCACTCATCGCCTCGCCAGGTCGGTTAGTTCTCGCTGCCGGTGGCCTCGGTCCAGAGATCGAGCTCGGCGCGGTCAGCCTGCACCTTGCGCCAGATCAGCAACCCCCCAAGGGCGACCAGCGCCAGAACAAGCAGCTTCTTCACGGTGTGACCCCACTTCTTCGACGGCCTCACCTGCCGGGGTGAGACCCAACGGTTGACATGCAGCCTAGCAAGGGTTCGCTGCGGTCCTTGTTTCGCGCACGAACCAGATGTACGGAATGTGCAAAGCATGGCAAGGCTGGCGCAGGTGAGACCCGCCTTACCCGTCCATCTTGGACAACGATCTGATCATGCGGGGCAAGGCGCGCGGGGTTGTTCTCACGATTCAACAGCCTGGGACGACACCGGAGTGACGGCCATGCCGCGCCGAGCCCATCGTACGGCCGGCGGTATCGCCACGCCCGCCCCCAGGAACATCAGCCCCAGCACGAGCCACCCCGCCGTCCCCCATCCCATGACCAGCGTGGTCAGCAGCGCGGGCCCCAGCATGCGGGCCACGGCCGTCCCCGTGCCGAAGAACCCCTGGTACTGCCCCTGCTTGTCGTCCGGAGCCAGGGTGAAGCTGATCTCCCAGGCTCCCGAGGCCAGGAGCAGCTCGCCCACCACCTGGAGCGCCACCCCGGCCAGCAGCACGGCGCCGGCCAGCCAGGGCGACGAGCCGGCCGACGACAGCGCGAACACCGCGCAGGCCACCAGCATGACCAGCCCCGCCCGCCGTACCGAGGAGGAGGCGTCGGCGAGGCCGCGGACCCGGCGGGCGACGCGGACCTGGAACAGCACGACCCCCGCCGTGTTGAGCAGCAGGAGCGCGGACACCGTCCAGGTGGGGGCCGCGGTGCGCTGGGCGATCCACAGCGGGACGATCAGGCTGAGCATCGGCATGTACAGCAGCATGACCGTGTTGATCAGCGTGACCAGCGCGTACGGCCGGTCGCGCAGCACCGCCAGCCGGGGACCGGCGGCCACCGGCGCGGGCGGCACGGCGGGCAGCCGGAGCAGCACCAGGGCGGCGCCCAGGAAGCAGGCCGCGTCCACGGCCAGCACCGCCAGGTACGCCTCGCGGGAGTTCAGGTGCAGGGCCAGGCCGCCCAGCGCGGCTCCGACGGCGAGTCCCCCGTTCTGCGCCGACTGGAGCGCGGCCCGGACGCGGGTCCGGTTCGCGGGCTCGACCAGCCCGGCGAGCAGGGCCTGGCGAGCGGCCGACAGGCCGGTCTGCGCGGTCCCGTAGGCGCAGGCGACGAGGACGAACGGCGGGAACGACCGGACCAGGACGTACGAGGCGACCGCCGCGGCGGTGGCGAGGGCGAGCAGCACGGCGACGCCGCGCGGGCCGCGCCGGTCGGCCAGATGGCCGAGCGGAACCCCGGCGAGCGCGCCGACGGCCCAGCCGAGCGTCAGCCCGACGCCGACCTGCGCGGGCGACATGCCGACGACGCCGGTGAAGTACAGCGCCGAGGTGACGAGGTACGCGCCGTCGCCGGTCGAGGCCACGAGCTGGGCGGCGGTCAGGGTCCTGAGGTCGTTTCCCACCGGTCAGGCCTTGTACGACTCGGGGGTCATGCGGGTGGCCACGCCCATGCGGTTCCAGGCGTTGATCGTGGCCACGGCCACCACCAGGGCCGCGAGCTGCCGCTCGTCGAAGTGCCTGGCCGCCTCGTCCCAGATCTCGTCGGTGACGTCGTGCGTGGACAGGCGGGTGGCGGCCTCGGTGAGGGCGAGCGCGGCCCGTTCCTGGTCGGTGAAGAAGGGCGCCTCGCGCCACACGGCGACGGCGTGCAGCCGGACGTCGCTCTCCCCCGCCTGCTTGGCGTCGGAGCTGTGCATGTCCACGCAGTACACGCATCCGTTGATCTGGCTGGCCCGCAGCCGGACGAGCTCCAGCAGCGGCGCGGGCAGGGTGCTGTCCTTGACGAATCGGTCGAGTCCGGCCATCGCGCGGTACGCCTCTCCGGCGAGGGCACCGAGGTCCATGCGTTCTGTCATGACACCGAGCCTAGGGAGCGGCTTGTCCCGGTGTAAGCTCCAATTTCCGGCGAATTGATTGGGCCAAGCATGGACGTCCACGTGACGCTGACCGGCCGGGGTGACCTGGCCGCACAGGTCTACCGGCAGCTGCTGGAGGCGATCCTCGACGGCCGGCTGCGGTCGGGTGAGCGGCTGCCGCCGACGCGGGAGCTGGCGCGGCGCCTGGAGATCTCGCGCAACACCGTCGCGGTGGCCTACGACCGGCTCGTCGCCGACGGGTTCCTGGTGGGGCGGGCGGGGGCGGGCACGTTCGTGTCGGCGGAGCCGGTGCGGGGGCGGGCCGCGCCGCGGGGCGTGGTGCGGCCGCGGGCCCTGTGGCGGTCGATGCCGCCCGCCGCGGCACCCGTGTCCCCGGCCCGGTACGACTTCCGGGCCGGTGTGCCGGATCCGCGGCTGTTCCCGATGGAGAGCTGGCGCAGGCTGGTGGCCAGGGAGCTGCGGGTGAGCGCCTTCACGGCCGGCTACGGCGACCCGGCGGGGCATGAGGGGCTCAGGGAGGCGATCTCCCGGCACGTCGGCGTCAGCCGTTCCGTACGGGCCGGCGCGGACGACGTGCTCATCACCAGCGGCGCGCAGCAGGCGCTCGACCTCGTCGGGCGGGTCCTGATCGAGCCGGGCGCGTGCGTGGCGGTGGAGGAGCCGGGGTATCCGCCGGCCCGGCTGCTGTTCCGCTCGCTCGGCGCGCGGGTCGTGGGGGTGCCGGTGGACGGCGAGGGCATCGACGTGTCCGCCATCCCGGGCGGGGTCCGGCTCGTGTACGTGACGCCGTCCCACCAGTTCCCGCTCGGCACGCCGATGTCACTGGCGCGGCGGGCGGCGCTGCTGGCGTGGGCGGAGCGGCGCCGGGCCGTGGTGATCGAGGACGACTACGACAGCGAGTTCCGCTTCGGGGATCGCCCTCTGGAGCCGCTGCAGAGCCTGGACCGTGCCGGCCGGGTGGTGTACGTGGGCTCGTTCTCCAAGACGCTGCTCCCGGCGCTGCGGCTGGGCTTCCTGGTCGCGCCGGCTTCACTGGCGCCCGCGCTGCGCGCGGCCAAGCAGCTCACCGACTGGCACGGCTCGCTGCCGACGCAGGCCGCGCTGGCCCGGTTCGTCGACGAGGGGCTGCTGGCGCGGCACATCAGGAAGGCGACCCGCGAGTACGCGGCCCGGCGCGCGCTGATCACCGCCGCGCTGGAGCGCGACGAGCGGCTGCGCGTGGTGCCGTCGGTCGCGGGCCTGCACCTCTGCGCCCGGCTGGCCCCGGGCGTGTCCGTACGGCCGGCGCCCGGGCTGGCCGTGGAGCGGCTCGACGCGTACTGCGGCGAGACCCCGGCGCTGCCCGGGCTGGTGCTCGGCTACGGCGCGATCCGCCAGCCGGACCTCCCCGCGGGCCTTCGCCTCCTCGGCGAGTCCCTGCGGTGGGAAGGCTAGAACTCCAGGGCTAGAAGTGCTTGCGGGTCCAGAAGCGTCTGGCCCGCTCCCCCGTCAGCTCCGGGTCGTCCGGCGGCGACGGCTGCTGCACGATGACGACCGTCGTCCTGGCGTGCCGCGCGCAGTACATGCTGGTGGACGGCAGGAGCATGCGGCTGAGCAGGCCGCGCCGGCTGCGCCCGAGCACCAGCAGGTCGCCCTCGCGGGCCAGGTCCACGAGGTGGTAGCCGGGGTCGCCGACCCGGCCGACGACGGCCGTGGTGAGATCCTCGGGCATCCCGCCCGCCACGTCCTCGAACACCCCCCCGACGACCTCGGCGCAGCGCGCCTCCTCCCCGGACCGCAGCGCCTGCTGCACCGGCAGCGCCTCGGGGAACGGGTGGACCGGCGCCCGGCTGACGTGCACGGCTACCAGGGTCATCCGGTGCAGCCTGGCGGCCCCGATGGCCCAGGCCAGGGCCCAGCGCGAGGCCGGGGTCTCGTCGATCCCCACGATCAGCCTCGGCCCACCGGGCAGGTCATGATCCACGGCACCCTCCTCGAAGGGGTACTCGACCATATTGCTCCTTGCCGCTGGTTACCTGAAGGTGGCACTTTGCGAACTGCGGAGTCCCTCGCTACTCCGGGGCGTGGCGTGCGGGGGCGGAACGACGGCAGGTCCCTTCGCGAGAGGTCAGATGAGCGCGAGCAGCCCTTCGAACAGGGTCTCGCGCTCGCGGCCGGTGAGCGCGGCGTACGGCTGGGCGGCGCGCCGGTTGGTGTCCTCCTCGATCCGGTCACGCAGCGGACCGCAGCCCAGCTCGACGACCGTGTCCGCCGTCAGCCCGGCGGCGTGCCAGGCGGCGGCGTGGGCGTCGGCCCGGTGGTAGCGCAGCGCGGCGACGCGGTTGAACAGCAGCAGGCCGGGCGGCGTCCCCTCGGGCTCGTACGGCGGCGCCATCACCGCGAACGCGCCACCCGGCTCGGCCGCGGCCCGCGCCAGGACCTCGCCCAGCAGGGCGGCCACGGCCGGCACGTCGTAGGCGTCCCAGAGGCGGCGGGTGGCGGCGGCGTGGACCTCGTACAGGCCGCGGAGGTAGGACCGACCGGCGTCCGTGAGCCGCAGGAGGCCGTCGGCGTCCTCGGCCAGCGTGCCCTGGCGGAGCTGGGCCGCGATCTCGGCGTCCAGCTCGGCGGCGGTGCCGTACCGGTAGACGACGGACAGGTCGCGGCGGGTGAGCGGGCGCGCGGGGAGCACGTACCGCAGGTCGATGAGGAGGCCGGGGGTCAGGCCGCACGCCTCGGCGTGGTCGTCGCGCTGCCGGCGGGCCGCGGCGTGGACGTTGACGTGGACCGCGTTGACGACGGGGGCCATGGTGGCCGCGAAAGCCGACAAGTCCGCATTTATCGGCTCATGATGCATGTGCTCATGATTTGTCAGCTCATGGAGCATCGGCTCTTCGCGCATCGGCTCATGATGTATCGGCATCGGCCGCCATTATGCCCGGGTAGGTCCTCGTGTAGGAGGGTCTTGACCCGGGCAATGTCGCCCCTTGAACGTGCGGATCACCGGGCGTGGGGTACGCGTGGGAGGATCCCGTCTGTGTCTCCCGCCTCGGTTCCGTTCCGGCTCGTGCGTGCCGCGGTGTTCGCCGTGGTGTGCGTCGGGCTGGGTTGGGGGGCGCACGCGTTCGGCGGGGGAAGCGTGGCTCCGGGCATGGTGGCCGGGGCGATGGGCGGGGTGTTCGCGGCGGCGTGTCCGCTGTCCGGGCGTGAGCGGACGGCGCGGGCGATCCTGCCGCTGCTCGGCGGGGCGCAGGCCGTGCTGCACGTGGTGTTCTCGCTGGCCCATGCCGCCTCGCCGGTCGAGATGCCGGCGGACGCCCACGCGGGGCTGGTGCCGGGGCTCGGCATGCTCGTCGCGCACGGGTGGGCGACGCTGCTGACCGGGTTGTGGCTGGCCCGGGGCGAGGCGTTGTTCTGGGCGTTGCTGCGCCGGCTGGCGGTGCGGCTGCTGCTCGTGCGGCTGCCCGTGTTCTGGACGCCGTTCGTCATGGTTCGTACGGCCCGGCCGGTGGTGTTGCGCGGGGCCGTGCTGCGCTACGCGGTGAGCCGGCGGGGTCCGCCGATGGTTGTCGATTTGTTCTGACATCTCCCCTCTTTTCGACAACCGCATCTGGGACGTGCGCATGTTCGGCGTGCCCGTACCCGGGTGGAGAAAGGCGTTTCCCATGTTCTCCCGTCATGTTCTGGTGCTCGTCGCCGCCGTCTGCGTGCTGACCGCGTGTGGTGGCCAGGAGGCCACCGAGTCCGCCGCCCGGGTGAGCCCTTCTGCCGCCGCCGGAAAGGCTGCCGTTCTCACCATCACCGACCCGTGGGTCAAGACCACGAAGAAGGGGATGACGGCCGCGTTCGGCACCCTGGTCAACCCGACCGGCGCCGACATCACCATCGTCGCCGGCAGCACGCCCCTGTCGAAGAAGGTGGAGCTGCACGAGGTCGTGGAGTCCGGCGGCAAGATGATCATGCGGCCGAAGGAGGGCGGCATCGTGGTGCCCGCGGGCGGCACGCACGAGCTGCGGCCCGGCGGTGACCACATCATGCTCATGGACGTCACCGAAGAGGTGAAGCCGGGCGTGCGGGTGCCGTTCACGCTCACGGTGAAGGGCGGCTCGCCGCTGGATTTCACGGCCGTCGGCAAGGACTTCGCCGGCGGCAAGGAGGACTACCAGCCGGGGACGGGGCACTGATGGGCGCCGCGATCAGCCGCCGGAGGCTGCTGGCGGGCGGGGTCGCGCTCCCGGTGGTGGCCGGGGGAGTCACGGCCGCGCCTGTGAGAGCCGCACCAGCCGTTCCGGGAACGGGCGACGGGGTGGAGCCGTTCCACGGCGAGCACCAGGCCGGAGTCGCGACGACCCCGCAGGCGCACGCCGTCTTCCTCGGGCTCGACCTGCTGCCCGGCACCGGCAAGGAGGCGATCGTCCGGCTGATGCAGCTCCTCACCGACGACGCCCGCCGGCTCACCCAGGGACGGCCGGCCCTCGCCGACACCGAGCCCGAACTGGCCGTCGCCCCCGCCCGGATGACGATCACGTTCGGGTTCGGGCCGGGCCTGTTCGCGGCGGCGGGCGTGCCGTCGCCGGTGCGGGAGCTGCCCGCGTTCGAGACCGACGAGCTGGAGGACCGGTGGAGCGGCGGCGACCTGCTCGTGCAGGTCTGCGCCGACGACCCGATGACGGTGGCGCACGCGCTGCGGATGATCGTCAAGGACGCGCGGGCCTTCGCGCGGGTGCGGTGGAGCCAGCGCGGCTTCCGGCGCGCCGCGGGCACGCAGGCGGCCGGCACGACGCAGCGCAACCTCATGGGCCAGCTCGACGGCACGGTCAACCCCTCGGACCTCGACCGGTCCGTGTGGATCGGCGACGGGCCCGAGGGGATGCGCGGCGGTACGACGATGGTGCTGCGCCGGATCCGGATGAGGCTCGAGAAGTGGGACGCGGCGGACCGGTCGGCGCGGGAGTTCGCGATCGGCCGCCGGCTCGACACGGGCGCCCCGCTCACCGGCCGGGCCGAGCGGGACGAGCCCGACTTCAACCGGCTCAACCAGCTCGGGTTCCCGGTCATCCCGGAGTTCGCGCACATCAGGCGGGCCCGGGCCACCGAGCCGGGGCAGCGGATCCTGCGGCGGCCCTACAACTACGACGAGGCGGTGGGTCGTGACGGGGCCTCGGAGTCGGGGTTGATCTTCGTGTCGTACCAGGCGGACATCGACCGGCAGTTCGTGCCCGTGCAGCGGCGGGTGGCGGAGGGCGACCTGCTGAACGCGTGGGTCACGCCGATCGGCTCGGCGGTCTTCGCGATCCCGCCCGGCTGCGCGCCGGACGGGTGGGTCGGCGACCGCCTGCTCGCCGCCTGACCTGCCATGCCCGCCCGGGTCCCGGCCGCTCGCGGCCGTGGACCCGGGTCAGGCGAACGTGCTGCCCGGCAGGCACGACGGCGGCCGGTCGGACGGCGGCCAGACGTAGGGCAGGTCGTCCGGCTCGGGGCCGAAGAGGGGGACGTAGAACGCGGGATCCTTGCGCAGCAGGGCCGAGCGGTGGCTGAGGTGCAGGGCGGCGTCGCCGAGCCACGGCGGCAGCTCGCCGTGCGTCTCCAGGTCCGGCTGGGCGCGCACCACGCGGTGGCCGCAGTGCTGGGCCACCTCACGGGTGATCGTGCCGGCGCAGGTGTCCTGGCGGCCGAGGTCGCACCACCGGCCGCACACCTCCAGGCCGTACCTGGCCAGAGCCTCCTCGTAGCCGGCCCACATGCGCACCGCCGGGTGGTGGCGCCAGCCGTACCCGGGGACGGTGAGGGCGCGCAGGATCTGCAGGGCCTCGACCCGCTGCTTCCCGAGGCGCCGGGGGTCGAGGACCTCGGCGCACCTCGCGAAGTCGGGATAAGGGAGGAATGTCTGCACGGGCCGTCCTCCTTCTCGGGCACCCCCACCTTTCTCCGGCACCCCTACCCCGTGGGCGCCACCAGACCGGCCACCGCGAGCGCCGTCTCCGGGTGGCGGGCCAGCAGGGCGACGGCCTCGGCGTGCGCGGCCGGCTCCTCCGTCAGCCAGCCGCCCTCGCAGCCGAGGAGCGACGCCACCGCGTCGCACGCGCCCGGGTGGGCGCGCAGGAGCTCGGCGACCGGCCCGCCGGCCACGGCCACCGGCCCGCCCGCCGCCGCGGGGGCCGCCGTGCGCCCGCTCCACGGCGGCACCCAGGCGTCCAGCTCCGCCAGCCCGGCGGGGAACGTCCGGCCCGCCTCCCTCACCAGCACCGGTACGAGCTCCCGCGCCTGCTCCCGCAGCGTCGTGATCAGCCTGGGCAGCCACGGCAGCAGCACCGCGTCCGGCAACCGCGCGAACGCCTTGGAGATCAGCTCCACCACGAACGGCGTCAGCGACGGCACCGACTCCAGCGCCTGCACGAACCCGCTGATGTAGAGCGGGAACGACGGCAGCACGAGCGGGTTGGCGAGCAGCTCGTCGCACCGCTCCCGCAGCGCGGCTATCGACAGCAGCCCGAGCTGCGTGTGCGCCGCCCACAGCAGCGCCACCTTGGCCGGCGTCCGCGGATGCGACTGCTGGACGGCCAGCTCCAGCTGGGCCCGCTCGCAGCCGAGCGACAGCGCCAGCCCCTCCATGGAGAACAGGAAGCCCAGCATGGCGCCGACCTGCCGGACCCCGGTGTCCTCGGCCACGAACGCGGTGGGCAGCAGCGTGCAGTACTGCGCGTAGCCGGTGGTGACGAACGCCTCGCACCAGGCGGGCAGCTCCGGCTCCGCCGCCCGGTAGTGGGCGAGCAGGCGGCGGATGCGGCGCAGCACCTCGGGCGCGTCGTCCACGGTGCGCTCGGCGGACAGCAGCTCGACGGCCCGCGCCCCCAGCTCGTCGGTGAAGCGACGGCTGCCGAGGAACACGATCGAGTCCTCGACCGCCTCCAGCGCGGTCGCGGCCGTGGCCCGGGGGTGCCGCACCGCGTCGCGCAGGCGCCGCTCCAGCACCTGCTCGACGGTGACGCCCTGGTAGCCCAGCTCGATGACGGAGCGCTGGTGCTGGCCGAGGGACAGGTCCCAGCTCTCCTGGATGGAGCGCTCGCCGAGCCGCCGCGTGCCCATGATGGGGCGCACCGCGCCCTCGGGCAGCAGGTAGCGCAGCATCCACAGCAGGTGCGAGCAGGGCGCGAGGTGGGGGTCGGCGTCGAGGTTCATCAGCGCCCGCTGGACCGTGCGCTTGTGCAGGTCGAGCCCGAGGGGCTCCAGCCGGTCGTAGACGTCGCGGGCCAGCGGCGGCATCGCGTCGTAGCCGACCTGGCCGATGCGGTCGCCGCCGAGCAGGATCTCGCACAGGTGCCGGACGTCGCGCCGGCCGGGCACCACGTCCTTCTCGATGCAGGTGACCGCCGCGTCCTGGAAGTCGTACGGCGTCGGCCGGGCACGGTCGCGCATGCTCGCGAGCAGGATCGACGTCTCGTACACGGCGATGGCGTCGGCGGTGCTGGCCAGGTAGCCGTTGCGGCGTGCCAGCCGGACCAGGTTCACGCACCAGCCGAGCAGCTCGGCCTCGTCGAGCCCGCCCAGCTCCGGCGGCTTGGACAGGAACCCGCTCAGCCGGTCCGCGACCGGCCGCGGCGTCTCCGGTCCCGTCTCCTTCGCGCGGGTCCGCTTGGTCTTGGCCTGCCCCGGCTGTCCCTCCAGCCGGTACGGCTGGACGCCGCCGCGCGAGACGGCCTTGGCCCAGGTCGCCGCCGCGATCGACACCGAGCCGGAGGCCAGGCCGAACTGCGCCTCGATGGCCGAGTGGCTGGACGGGATGAGGCCGTACAGCCACCGCGTGCCCGTGCGGGGCGTGATGGCGTACGTGCCGGAGCCCGCGAGCCCGAACTCCTCGACCCGGCTGGCCGCGTGGAAGGCGCCGCACACGTACAGGCAGCGCTCCGGGTCGGCGCCGGAGGTGGACAGGTGCTCGCGGATGCGCGTCCACATGTGGCGCTCGCGCTCCTCGTCCCGCGCGAGCCGGTCGCCCCGCTCCGGGGCCAGCCGCCGGAACAGGCTGCCGATCAGCACCATGACCTGCCGGTAGGTGTCGTGGTCGGCGTCGAGCAGGGGGCGCTCCACGTACTGGTCCCACCACTCGGACCAGTGGCGCACCTTGCCGTGGTGCAGCAGGTGGGCCTCCAGCTCGGCGAAGCGGGGGCGCAGGTCGCCGATCTCGATGCCCACGGCGTCGCCGTGCAGCGCCGCGTCCTCACCGTGCTCCGGCTGCTCTTCCTCGGCGGCGTCCTCGTCCTTGGGCAGCCACTGGAAGACGTGGTCGGCCGAGCGGTCCACGAGGACCAGCTCGACGCCGGGCGTCTCCAGCGCGTACGCGATGACCTGGTACTCCGCCGAGGCCTCGGTGATGGGCGCCACCACGCTGAGCGGCCCGGAGCCGGGCGGGAAGCCGTCGAGCTCCGTCGCGAACGCCTGCAGGGCCACCGGCAGGCGGCAGTTGCGCAGCTCGCCGAGCAGCGGGCGCAGGTCCTCGCACAGCTCCAGGTAGACGACCTGGGGCCGCTTCTCGCGCAGCCGGCGCGCCATGGCCAGCGCGGACGCGGGCGAGTGGTGGCACACCGGGAAGATCTCGAGCTCCTCACGCAGCGCCCGGTCGACGTCGTCCACCAGGCCCGCGAGGATCTCGGACAGGGAGGCCGGAGCGCCGGCGAAGGCCGCGGCGGCGTCCAGCAGCTGCTCGCGCAGGGCTCCGAACGGACCCGCGACCGCGCCGGGCGAGCTCATGACAGGGTGGCGATCGCCTGGCGGCCGCCTTCGAGGAAGTCCGGCCATTCCCCGCCGTCCTTCTTGCTGCGGGGCTCGACGACGCCGTGCCAGTACTTGTTGAGGATGGCCAGGTCCTCCGGGTTGCGGCGGGCCAGCGAGCCGACCAGGGAGCCGGCGAGGGTCTGCGCGCGCAGCGTCTGGTCGCCGAAGAACTGGCTGTGCAGGATGGCGTCCTCCAGCACGCCGATCTGCTCGGCCGTGGACAGCGCCGACTCCAGCCTCTCGTCGTCGCTGCTCGCCGACTCGGACGCGGCCCGCAGGTCGGCGAAGCTCTGCAGCAGGATGTCGAGGAGCGTGGGCGGCACGTCCAGCTCGATCCGGTGGCGGCGCAGCAGCTCGGTGGTGCGGAAGCGGACGATCTCCGCCTCGCTGCGCTTGTTCGTCACGACGGGGATGCGGACGAAGTTGAAGCGCCGCTTCAGGGCCGAGGACAGGTCGTTGACGCCCCGGTCGCGGCTGTTGGCGGTCGCGATGATGGAGAAGCCGGGCTTGGCGAAGACGATGTTGTCGTCGTCCAGCTCGGGGATGGACACGTACTTCTCGGACAGGATCGAGATGAGCGCGTCCTGCACGTCACTGGTGGAGCGGGTCAGCTCCTCGAAGCGGCCGATCACGCCCTGCTCCATCGCCGTCATGATGGGCGAGGGGATCATGGAGTCGCGCGACTGCCCCTTGGCGATCACCATGGAGACGTTCCACGAGTACTTGATGTGGTCCTCGGTGGTGCCGGCCGTGCCCTGGACGACCAGCGTCGAGTTGCGGCTGATCGCGGCGGACAGCAGCTCGGCCAGCCAGCTCTTGCCCGTCCCCGGGTCGCCGATCAGCAGCAGGCCGCGGTCGGAGGCGAGGGTCACGATGGCGCGCTCGACGAAGCTCCGGTCGCCGAACCACTTCTGCTTGATCTCCCGGTCGAGCCCGTCGGAGCGATCGGAGCCGAGCACGAACAGCCGCACCATCCGGGGGCTCAGCCGCCACGAGAACGGCTTCGGCCCGTCGTCCACGGACTCCAGCCAGTCGAGCTCGTCGGCGTACTTCACCTCGGCGGGGGCACGCAGCATCTCGTCGGTCATGCGGGGGACTCTCCTAGGTGAGGAAGCTCTTGAGCTCGAACACGAGTTTGCGGATGTGGCCGGAGATCACCGGAGTGCCGAGGTCCTTGAACTTCTGGCGGAACCACGGGTTGACGCTCTGCTGGCCGGAGCTGTTCACCGAGCCGACGGGGATGAACCGCACGCCGGAGCGGTGGACGGCCTGGATCCCGTCGAACAGCGGCTGCGACCGGTCGAACTCGTAGAAGTCCGAGATCCACACCATCACGGTGTTGCGCGGCTCGGCGATCTTCGGCCGGGCCATCGCCATCGCGACGGGCCCGTCGTTGCCGCCGCCGAGGTCGGTGCGCAGCAGCACCTCGAACGGGTCGTGCACCCAGGGCGTCAGGTCGATCGCCCTGGTGTCGTACGCGATGAGGTGGACGTCCACCTTCGGCAGCCCGGCGAAGATCGACGCGAGGATGGTGCAGTTGACCATGGAGTCGACCATGGAGCCCGACTGGTCCACCACCACGATCAGCCGGGACGGCGTGTTCTTGCGGGCCGTGTGCCGGTAGAAGAGGCGGTCGACGTAAAGCCGCTGGTCCTCGGGGCTCCAGTTGGTGAGGTTCTTCCAGATGGTCCGGTCGAGGTCGAGGTTGCGGAACACCCGTTTGGGCGGCACCGATCGGTCGATCTTCCCCGCGCTGGTCTGCTCGACCTGCGTACGGAGCACCTCGGCGACCTCGTCGACGAACCGGCGGATCAGCGCCTTGGCGTTGGCCAGCGCGATGCCCGACAGGTTGGCCTTGTCGCGCAGGAGCTGCTCGATGAGCGACATGCTGGGCGTGAGCTGCCGGGCCAGGGTGGGGTCGGCCAGCACCTCGCGCAGGCGCATCCGGCTGACCAGATCGCCTTCGAGGCCGGCCAGCACGCCGCCGAGCTCGTCGCTCGCGGGGTTGGCGCGCAGCCCGCCGGGCTCGTGGCCGAGGGCGCGCTCGAACCAGCCGGCGTCCTGCTGCCAGCGGGCCAGGCCGCTCGCGGAGACGCTGCCCGAGCCGGTCGCGAACACGTTGAGCAGCAGCTTCGACACCAGCGCGGCCCGGCGCACCTCGTCGGGGCCGATCTCCTCGGACTCCGGCAGGCCGGGCGCCATCAGGCCGTCGAACTCGGCGGCCAGCTCGGGGAAGCGCTGCACGACGTTGTCGACCGAGATGCCGGGGTCGAGCAGGGCGGCGGGCAGGCCGAGGTCGCCGACGACGGCCATGCTGCCCGCTTCGAGGGCGGGCTGCTCGTCGGCCTCGAAGACGCGGGACAGCAGCCGCCAGTAGAGGAGCTGCCGCCGGTTCGCGTCAGCGCTCGAAGACTCGCTCGGGGACTCGCCATGGGACTCGCTCGGGGTTTCGCTCATCGCCGCAGCAGCCGTCCCGCCCGCTCCTGGAGTACGGCGACGACGTCGCCGGCCTTCGCCACGGCCTTGACCACCTTGGGGTCGGTGGGGCCGAGCGCCCAGTCGCCGTTGCCGGCCTCGACCGGCTTGCGCTTGACCGTCGCCTGCACCGCCAGCGGCTGGACGGACCATCGTCCGCCGTCCCAGCGCATGAGGCCGACGCACGCGGTGGAGGCCGCCACGAGCTGGGGGGTCAGCGGGCCGCATGAGGGCAGCCGGTCGGTGTCGAGGGCGATCGGGTGGCCGTCGACGTCGAGCGTGCCGTCGCCGGTCACCGTGTAGCCCTCCAGCAGGACGGGCTCGGCGATCCGCACGGGATGGCGGTCGAGGGGCGGCGCCGGCGGGGCGAGCGCGCCGGCGAGCTGCACGCGGGCCACGGCGAACGGGTCGGCGGGCTCGCCCGCGCGGGCCCGGTCGTCGTGCCACACGAGGTCGCCGCCGGGCAGCAGCGGCATGCCGGTGAGGTCGAGGGCGCGGTGCTCGGCCAGCGCCGTCAGCAGCGCCGGGTGGCCTCCCAGCAGCCGCCACACGGCGGGGCCGGTGATCGTGTCGACCTTCATGGCGCTGACGCTCGCGCGTACCAGCCGCTTCGGCTCGTCGCCCGCGGGCTCCAGCACGCCGTGCACCTGGACCTGCACGGCGGTGCCGTGCTCGTGGACGTCCACGCCCAGGGGCAGCAGCCGCCCGGAGACCGTGACCGGCTCCGGACGGGCGGGCAGGCCGCCGGGCTGGGCGAGCAGGAGGGCCCGCGCCCACAGGTCGCCCCACCGGCGGGCGGGCAGGTGCGGCATCAGGCCGATCGGGCCGGAGGCGGCCAGCTCGGCCGCCAGCCCGTCGAGCAGCACCGCGAGGCGGCGCGCGGCGGGCTGAGCGAGCAGGGCCTCGACGGCCTGCCCGGAGCCGGAGACCAGGTCGTGGTCGACGCCGCGCCAGCCGGTGATGGCCAGCTCGTGCAGCCAGGAGCGGCCGGCGGCGAGCAGGTTCGCGGGGACGCCCGGCTCGTCCGGCGTCCCGCCGGTGGCCGGCCAGGGCTCGCGATCGCGGCCGAGCGCGGCGTCGAGCCGGTCGAGCAGGGCGTCGTGGACCGCGCCGAGCAGCGCGGTGCGGGCCCCGGCGAGCGCCGCCAGGTGCTCCTCGCCGACCGAGCCCGCGGCGATCTTGGCCGCCGCCTCGGCCGCCCGGTCGCCCAGGGGCGTGCCGGCCATGGCCCCGGCCAGGGCGGCCAGCGCCCCGGCCCGCTCCTCGCCGAGCCGGGCGAACCCGTTGGCGAGCGCGTCGTCGAACCCCGTCACCAGCTCCAGGGCCTGCCCGGTCCCGGGCACGTCGCCGTCGAGCAGCGCGGCGAGCTGCACTCCGCGCATCAGGCACCAGCCCCGGTCGCCGGGAACCACTGCAACTCGGGCACCGGCTCACCCGTGCCCGGCAGCTCCAGGTACGCCAGGTGGCGCAGGAACCGGCTGAACACCATGGACGCCTGCGTCCGCTCCACCGAGCCGTCGAGGGCGCCGATCAGGTCGCCGTCCTCGCCGACCTCGGCCCGCAGGTAGCCCGCCACGCGGTCCAGGCCGTACTGGAGCACGGCCTCGGCGGCCAGCGCCTGGAGGTGCTTGCACGGCGAGCCGTACAGGCCGCCGCAGGGCCGGTTGTTGTTGGTGCTGCAGCTGTAGGCGTGGGTGCCGGCGGCGATCGAGGAGACGTACACCCGCTCGATGTCGGAGCCGCTCGACACGACGCCCTGCAGCCGTCCGTCGGCCAGCTCGACGAACGGCACCTTGGCCAGCTTGCGGGGCCGGACAGGCGGCACCACCGGCACCACGCTGCGCTGCTCCCACGCGGCCATGTCCGCGGTCACGACCTTTCGACCTCCCAGCCCGTACGGCTCGCGGACGCCTGATCGTGCGACGGCACTACGCGAACGGCCGATTTGATGATCCGAAAATGTACCCCAACCGACCGACAATCCTGGACCGGAAAAGATCACCGGAGGTGGGGCCTCAGGAGGGCAGGGCGCGGCGCAGGAAGCCGAGCTGGTGCAGCAGCAGGTTCTCGGCCACGGACTCCTCGACGGGCAGGTGGGTGGTGCGCGGCAGCGGCAGCACCTCGTGCGCCTTCCCGGCCGCGAGCAGCGCCGCGGACAGCCTCAGGGTGTGCGCCGGCGCGACGTTGTCGTCGGCCAGGCCGTGGATGAGCAGCAGCGGCCGGGTGAGCGACGCGGCCTCCAGGACGGGGGAGCAGCGGTCGTACGCCTCCGGGTGCTCGTCCGGGTGTCCGAGGTGGCGCTCGCGCCAGTGGGTGTCGTACAGCCGCTGGTCCGTGACGGGCGCGCCCGCGACGGCGGCGTGGAAGACGTCGGGCCGGCGCAGCACCGCGAGCGCGGCCAGGAACCCGCCGAACGACCAGCCCCGGATCGCCACCCGTGACAGGTCCAGCTCGGGCCGGCGGGCCGCCGCCTCACGCAGCCCCTCGACCTGGTCGTCGAGCACCGGCCCGGCGAGGTCGAGGTGGATCTCCCGCTCCCAGGCGGGCCCGCGTCCGGGCGTGCCCCGGCCGTCCACCGCGAGGACCGCGAAGCCCTGCTCGGCGAACCACTGCGAGACGTACGTCCACCACGCCTGCTCGGCGGTCACCTTGCGCAGGGCCGGGCCGCCGTACGGGTCCATGAGGACGGGCAGCGGGGCGTCGCCGGGCCGGTGCCACGAGGGCAGGAACAGGGCGGCGCGCAGCCCGCGGGGGCCGAGGCTCAGCAGCTCGGGCCGGGGCTCCAGCACGGGCCGCTGCGCGTGCGAGACGATCTCCCGTTCCACGGCTTCTCCCGCACCGGCTGCTCCCGCCCTGGCTGCTCCTGCACTGTGGACTGTGACGCGGGTGCCGGGACGGTCGAGGGTGCGGGAGAGGAGCACGGTGGTGCCGCCCCGCCGCACGGCGCTGTGGACGCCCGGCTCGGTGGTCAGCTGCCGCGCCCCGGCGTCCGGGTCGTACGCCCACACGTGGGTCTGCGTCGGCTCGTCCGTCGCCGCGAACAGCACGGTACGGCCGTCCACGGCGAGCACGCCGAGGAGCTGGAGGCCGGGCGGGGTCACGGGCACGCCGTCGGCCATCAGCCGGCGCGTGCCGTCCACGTCGCCGGCGGTGAACAGCGCGCCGGCCGAGTCGCGGGCGGGCAGGCCGGGCAGGAGCTCCACCCAGGCGTCGTCGCGCTGCTCGGCCAGCACCCGGGCCGCCCCGGTGGCCGGGTCGATCCCCAGCACCTGGACGTGGCGCTGGTCGCGGCTCTGCACGGACGCGTACGGCCCGGCGGCGTCCCAGCCGGCGTCGGTCAGGTACTCGAACCCCTTGGTGTCCCAGACGACCGGGGTGAGCGGGCTCCGTCCTCCGGCGTCGGCGATCCACAGGCTGACCTCGGCGTTGGCCGTGCCCGCCGACGGGTAGGGAAAGCTGACCGGAGGCCGGGAGGGGTCGGAGGGGTCGGCCAGGTGCCAGCGCCGCACGGGCGCGGTGTCCACCCGGGCGACGAGCAGCCGGGTGCCGTCGGGCGACCACCAGTAGGCGCGGTGGCGGCCCATGGACTCGCTCGCGACGTGCTCGGGAAGGCCGAAGGTGACCTCCGGACCGTCCGGCACCGCCACCGCCCGATCCAGGGCGTCTCCGGTGCCGGCCACGCGGAGGGCGCCGCCGCTGACGTACGCGACGCGGCGGCCCGTGGGGTCCGGGCGGGGGTCCAGGGCGGGCTCGGCCGCGGCGACCGGCCGTACCAGGCCGTCGGAGACGCGGACCGTCCACAGCCGGCCGGACAGCGCGAAGGCCAGCAGCTCGCAGGCGGCGTCGGCGGCGTAGGCGACGATGCCGGAGGACAGCTCGCCCGCCCGCTGACGCCGGATGAGCTCCTCGGCGGAGAGCTCCTCGCCCGCGCCCACGAGCAGCGCCCGGGGGTCGGCGAGGAGGCGTTCGCGGCCGGTGGCGACGTCGAGCGCCCACAGGCAGCTCACCGGGTCGTCCCCGGCACGGCTGCGCAGGAAGACGACGGTGCCGCCGTCGGGCGAGACACTGACCTTGCCGGGCGCGCCGAGCGTGAACCGCCGCGTGCGGGCGAGCTGGCGCGGCAGGGAGGGGACGGACATGCTGCTCCTTCGGGTAGCGAGGGACATCCGAAAAGCAGCTTGGCCGCCTCCGCGAGAGCGGGAGACGGCCTACTAGTCAAACGATAGTTTATCAGCTCACGGCGCCCCTCCACGGCGGCCGCCGCCCAGAAGGTGGTGGCCGAGCCACTGAGGAGGTTCCCGGCATAAACAAAGAAGCCTCAAGTAAAGTGACGGACGCGCATAATGATCGCATCCGTTGCGGATGTGGTCAGGGTGTCAGGGCGATCCGGTGGGCGGTGTGGATGGCGGGTCTCGATCTCCGGTACGAAGCGCTCGATGACGGGCAGACGGTCGCGCGCGAGCTGGTCAAGGACTACCGAGCGGCGGCGGGCGGCTACCCGGCCGCGACGGCCGACTCTCTGATGTTCGGCAGGCTCGACGGCTCCTCCGCTCTCGCGGGTCTCCTCGACGAGGTCGAGCAGATCATCAGTGACGACCTGGAGTACGCCCACCGACGGCTCTCCGGCGTCGAGTCGGCCCTGGAGGACGTGCGGAGCAACGTCAAGAAGGCCGAAAAGGCCAGCACCATAGCGGCGGCCTGATGGGGGCCACCGAGACCGTCGACGGACTGCCCGGCGGCGGCTCCGAGCTGGCCCGGATCCTGGAGAAGGTCAACGGCAGCCCCAGCACCATCCGGGACGTCGCCAAACGCTGGCGCGGCACCGCGGGCTCGGTCAGCACCCGCACCGGCCGGCTCAGCACCGCGGTCAAGAACATCAACACCGGCTGGCAGGGCGACTCCGCCGACGAGTTCGTCAAGTACATGCGGAACTACCAGGTCGCGGGTGACGCCTTCAACGACCTCCTCGGCGGCTGCGCGGGCACCCTCGACTCCATCGCGGACGCGCTGGAGACGGCCCACTCGAAGGTCAACGGGATCTGCGAGGGCGTGCTCGCCCAGGTCCGCTCGTTCCGGACGCAGAACCCCGACGCGACGCAGGAGGACTTCGACAAGGCGATCGCGCCCGTGGTCCGAAAGGCCGTCGGTGACGCCCAGACCCACCTCTCGACCGCGAACAAGGCCGTCGGCGAGGCCGAGGCAGCCATCAGGAAGACGATCAAGGCCAAGCACGCCTCGTTCAAGGCCATCAAGCAGGCGGGCGACGACGCGTTCGGTACGACCGGCTGGCAGCCGACCCCCGCCCCCAAGTGGACCACCACCTTCCTCGCCAGTGCGGACGGCGGCGGTGCAGCGTCCCCCGCGTCCTACTCGGGCGCGTCCACCGGCGCGTCCGGCGGCGCGTCCGGCGGCGGGCCCGGCGCCACCACGGCCTACTCGGGCGGCGCCGCAACACCCGTGCCGTTCGTCACGGGCAACGGCACCGGGGCCGACATCGTCAACGCCGCGCGGCAACACCTCGGCAAGCCGTACGTCTGGGGCTCCAACGGCCCGTCGTCCTTCGACTGCAGCGGCCTCGTCTACTACGCGATGAACCAGGCCGGCATCAAGATCGGTGACGCCACCGCCGACGTGTACCAGGCCAGCGGCCACGCCATCACCGGTCAGCCGCAGCCGGGCGACCTGGTCTTCTTCGGCCAGCCGGCCCACCACGTCGGCATCTACGTCGGCAACGGCCAGATGATCCACGCCCCGCGCACCGGCGACGTGGTCAAAGTGTCCACGGTCGCCAGCAACGCCAGCCTGGGCCCCATCACGTACCGCCGCTTCACCTGACCCGGCACACCCGGCCCGATCCGGGAGCCGCGCTTCGCCTCACCGGGCATAGCCCCGCCCACGAGGGTAGGGGCGCGGCCATGCGAGCTCATCTCTCCAGCGACGCCCCGCAGGCCGGGGACGGCGGGACCGTACGCGACAGGTGCGAGCGGGCGGCCCGCGAATCCCTCGGCCTGGCCGAGCTGCGGCCCGGCCAGCTGGAGGCGATGACATCGCTGTCCGAGGGCCGCGACACGCTCGTCGTCATGCCCACCGGCAGCGGCAAGTCGGCCATCTACCAGGTGCCCGCGCTGCTGCTGCCCGGACCGACCCTGATCGTGTCGCCGCTCATCGCCCTCCAGCGCGACCAGGTGGAGGCGCTGCGCCGCCAGCGGCACGACGAGAAGGCGACCAGCGTGGATGCCGGCACGTCCGCGAGCAGGCGGGCGGCCACGTTCGAGTCGCTGCGCGCGGGGGAGACCGAGTTCCTGTTCTGCGCGCCCGAGCAGCTCACCCGGCCCGACGTGGTGCGCGAGCTGGCCGAGGCGAACATCTCGCTCATGGTCGTCGACGAGGCCCACTGCGTGTCGGCCTGGGGGCACGACTTCCGGCCCGACTACCTGCGGCTGGGCTCGGCCGCCGAGGCGATCGGCCGCCCGGTGATCGCGGCGCTCACGGCGACGGCCGCCCCGCCCGTCCGCGAGGAGATCGTCGAACGGCTCGGCATGCGGGACCCGCTACAGATCGTGCGCGGGTTCGACCGTCCCAACATCACCCTGTCGGTGCGCCGGGAGCTGGCCGACGCCACCGACGCGCTGGTCGCGGCGGTGCTGGAGCAGCCGCAGCCCGGCATCGTCTACACGGCGACGCGCCGGCGGACCTCCGAGCTGGCCGGCCGGCTGGCCGAGGCGGGCCTGCGGGCGGAGGCGTACCACGCGGGGCTGCGCCGGGGCGAGCGCGACGCGGCGCACGGCAGGTTCATGGCGGGCGAGCTGGACGTCGTGGTGTCGACCAGCGCGTTCGGGATGGGGATCGACAAGCCGGACGTCCGGTACGTCTTCCACAGCGAGATCCCCGGCTCCCTGGACGCCTACTACCAGGAGATCGGCCGCTCGGGCAGGGACGGCGACCCGGCGCGGGCGCTGCTGTTCTACCGGCCCGAGGACCTGGGCCTCCAGCGGTTCTTCACCGGCGCCCTCCCGGACGTCGAGGCGCTGGAACGCGTCGCCGAGGCCGTCGCGAAGTCCGATGCCGGATCCGGCGGGATCGAGCGCAAGGAGCTGCGCGAGCGGACCGAGCTGTCGCCCCGTCGCCTGACCACGCTGCTCGACCTGCTGCAACGCGCCGGGGCCGTCCGGCTGGGCACGCGCGGCATCATGCCGGTGCCCGGCGGGCCCGACCCCGGTCCCGCCGCCGCGCGGGCGCGGGAGCTGGCCGAGCGGCACCGGGAGATCGAGCGCACCCGGCACGAGATGATGCGCCGCTACGCCGAGACCCTGGACTGCCGCCGGCGGTTCCTGCTCGCGTACTTCGGCGAGGACCTGGGGGAGCCGTGCGGCAACTGCGACACCTGCCACGCGGGGACCGCCGGTGAGCCGGCGCGCGGCGACGGGCCGTTCCCGGTCCACGCGCAGGTGGAGCACGAGACGTGGGGGCCGGGGGAGGTCATCCGGCGCGACGAGGACCGGCTGACGGTGCTGTTCGAGGAGGCCGGGTACCGGGAGCTGCTGCTGGACGCCGTCGTGGACCAGGGCATCCTGCGCGAGACCGGCGCCTGATTCCGTGAGGCGGTGCGCGCCCGGCCGTCAGCCCACCGGGGCCAGGAGGTGGCGGCCGAGCCACTCGACGACCTTGCCGACGAAGGCCGCCCGGTTGGGTGGCCGCCGGATCTCGTGCCCCTCGTCCGGGAACAGCAGCTCCTCGCACACCACCCCGCGCGCCCGCGCCGCCTGGACGGCCTGCTGGGCCTGGTGCAGGGGCACGTTCGTGTCGTGGACCCCGTGGACGACGAGGAGCGGCGCCTCCAGCCGGTCGAAGTGCCGCAGCGGCGACAGGGCGCGCAGCAGGTCGCGGTCGGTCTCCGGGTGCCCGTACTCGCCGACCGCGGCGGCGGCGATCCACGGCTCGGTACGGGCATAGAAGCTCTCGAAGTCCGACATGCCGCACACGTCGATGCCCGTCCGGAAGAGTCCGGGATGGGTGACCAGCGCGGCCAGGGTCAGGTAGCCGCCGTACGACCATCCCATGCAGGCGATCCGGCGCGGGTCGGCGGCGCCCAGCCGGACGAGCTCGGTGGCGCAGTCGGCCACGTCGTCGATCGCGTGGAAGCGCAGCTCGCGGTCGTCGGCCTCGCGGAAGGCCCGGCCGTAGCCGGACGAGCCGCGCACGTTGGGGGCGAGCACGCCGATGCCCGAGGCGACGAGGTTGTGGTAGAGCGGGTTGAAGACCGGCCGCTCCTGGTCCTCGGGGCCGCCGTGCAGATGGACCAGGTACGGCGCGGGACCGTGGCCGTTCGGGGGACGGTACAGCCAGGCGGCCAGCTCCAGGCCGTCGCGGGCCCTGAGGCGGACCAGCTCGGCGTGCGGCGCCCCCGCCAGCCGCCCCGCGCCCGCCACCTGGTCGTACCGGCCGGTGGCGAGGTCGCACAGCAGCACGTGGGAGGGCTGGTCCGGCCCCTCGGCGGCCAGGACGGCCGTGCCGCCGTCGAGACTGATCCTGATCGAGGTGACCACGTCGGCGGGCGGGGGAGGGAGCGGGCTCACGGCACCTGTGCCGGTGTCCAGGACCTCCAGGGCGGAGCGGCCGTGCTCGTTCCACACGAGGACCGCGCGCCGCCCGTCGGCGCTCAGCGCGAACTGGTCCAGCTCGGCGTCCTCCCGCTGGGCCAGCACGTCGTGCGACCGCGCCTCAAGCTCGTCCCCCCGTACGAGCACCCGCTCGCCCCCACGCACCGCCAGCAGGGCGGCGCGGTCGCGGCCCGCGTCGGACAGCAGGTAGGCCGTCTCCCCGTCCGGTGACAGGATGCCGTAGTCGGTCGAGCCGGGCAGGCCGGCCAGCAGCGGCAGCTCGTCTTCCGCGCCGGGACCGCAGGCGGCCACCGACATGCGCCGCGCGCCCCTCGGCCCCCGGCGCAGCAGCAGCGTGGCGTGGTCGCGGCTGACGGCGGCGGGCCGGAGCAACGGACCGGCCGCGACGACCTGGCGGCCTCCGGTGGCGGCGTCCACGAGCACCGCCGCGGTCGACCCCGAGGCCGAGGTCTCGGTGACGAGCAGCACCTCGCCGCGTCCCGTCCACCGGACGAACGACGCCGATCCGCCGGGCGGCGCCGCGAGCGGGCGCAGGTCGCCGCCGTCCGGCCGTACGGTCCACACCTCGGTGTGCTCTCCACCGCCGGGCGCGACGAGGACGGCCAGCCGCTCACCGGTCGGCGCCCAGGACACGTCGGCGACCGGCTCCGGGCCGGTGTCGACGGGCCGGGCGGGCGCGCCGTCCGGCGGGCCGGCGCCCGTGTCCTCCTCGCCGGCGGGCCACCCGTGCTCCGCGGCCGGCATGGCGTGCTCGGCGGGGCGCCCCGCGTCGGGCAGCGGCTGGATCCACACGCGGGGACGGCCGTCCCGGTCGCTGACGTACGCGACGGCCCCGTGGTCGGGGGACAGCGCCGGGGTCCGGCAGTTCCATGCGGTCAGGCTCTCGGGTGCGGGCAGCGGAACGGACAGTGCGGGGACGGACAGGGCGGGGGACGGGGCCATCAGACTCCCTGGGCCTGCAGCCACAGCTCCAGCAGCCCGAGCTGCCACAGGGTGTTGACGCCGGTCGTGGCGCGGTCGCGGTCGGGGTCGTCGAGCAGCGCCTTGACGTAGTCGGGCTGGAACAGGCCGCGCGAGCGGGCGGCCCGGCCGGTGAGCGCGTCGCGGACCATGTCGAGCACGGGCCCGTCGAGGTGGCGCACGGCGGGGACGGGGAAGTAGCCCTTCGGCCGGTCGATGATCTCGCTCGGCAGGAGCTTGCGGGCGGCGTCCTTGAGCACGCCCTTGCCGCCGTCGGCGAGCTTGAGCTCGGTGGGGCAGGCCGCGGCCAGCTCGACCAGCTCGTGGTCGAGGAACGGCGTGCGCGCCTCCAGGCCGTGGGCCATGGTCATGTTGTCCACCCGTTTGACGGGGTCGTCGACGAGCATGGCGGTCGTCTCCAGGCGCAGGACGGCGTCCAGCGCGGTGTCGGCGCCCGGCCTGGCCGTGTGGGCGTGCACGTACGCGCTGCTGGCGTCGTGGTCGAGCAGGTAGTCGGGGCTCACGATACCGGCGAGCGCCTCGTGCGGCCGGTCCGCGAACTCGGCGAGGTAGACCTCGGCGGCCCGCTCCCTGGGCACCCCCGCCAGCGGCTGGAACCAGCTGTAGCCGCCGAACACCTCGTCGGCCCCCTGCCCGGACTGCACCACCCTGACGTGCTGGGCGACCTCCTGCGACAGCAGGTGGAAGGCGACGCAGTCGTGGCTGACCATCGGCTCGCTCATCGAGCGCACCGCCTGCTCCAGCCCGGTCAGGAGGCGGCTGTCCGGGATGCGGATGCGGTGGTGGTCCGTGCCGAAACGGCGTGCCATCAGGTCGGAGTACGCGAACTCGTCGCCGCGCTGGCCGCCCGCCGACTCGAAGCCGATGCTGAACGTGGCCAGGTCCGCCTGGCCCTCCTCGGCCAGCAGCGCGAGGATCAGGCTGGAGTCCAGGCCGCCCGACAGCAGTACGCCGACCGGCACGTCCGCGACCATCCGGCGGCGCACGGCCGCGCGCAGCGCCTCCAGGACGGCGTGCCGCCACTCATCGTCGGAGAGGCCGGCCCGCTCGGGCAGGGCCGACCGGGTGTGGGCGGGGTCCCAGTAGTGGCGGTCGGTGCTGGTGCCGTCGGCCTCGAAGGTGCGCACGGTGGCGGCGGGCAGCCTGCTGACGCCGTTGAGGATGGTCCGCTCGCCGGGCACCAGGGAGTGGAAGGTCATGTAGTGGTGCAGGGCGACCCGGTCGATCGAGGTGTCCACGTCGCCGCCGGCCAGCAGGGCGGGCAGGGTGGAGGCGAAGCGCAGGCGGTCGCCGGACCGGGAGAGGTACATCGGCTTGATGCCGAGCCGGTCGCGGCCCAGCGTGAGCCGTCCGGTGTCACGCTCGGCCACCGCGAAGGCGAACATGCCCTTGAAGTGGTCGACGCACTCGACGCCCCACCGGTGGAACGCCTTGACCAGCACCTCGGTGTCGGAGGTGGAGAAGAATCGGTACCCGGCGGCACGCAGCTCCTCGCGCAGCTCGCGGTAGTTGTACAGGCAGCCGTTGAACACCGCGGCGAGACCCAGCTCGCCGTCCACCATGGGCTGGGCGGCCTTGTCGGACAGGTCGATGATCTTGAGGCGGCGGTGGCCGAGGGCGACGGGGCCGGTCGACCACAGTCCGGATCCGTCGGGCCCTCGCTCGCGCATCGCCTCGGTCATCCGGTCCACGGCGCCCATGTCCGCCGCTTTCCCGTCGAAGCGTATTTCGCCGCTCAGCCCACACATGTGTCAGTCGCCTTCCGTATCTCGCACAGTCCCTCACGCGGCCCGTTTCCGCGCGGCCGGTTCTTGCGCCGGCCGCCGATTTCCTCCAGCCGCCGGCCTTGTCGGGCTTTCTCAGGCCTTCTCGGGCTTTCTCAGGCGGCGGGTCGGTACGACGACGAGGCGTCGCCACCCAGGGGCTCCCACCCGCCGGACCGCGTCTCGGCGAGGAGCATGTCCACCACGTCGCCCAGCAGCCCCCGCCGGGCGAACGCCTCCCGCTGCCGCGCGGCCGAGCTGCCCCTGGCCAGCGCGTCGCCGGCGAGTCCGGAGATCAGCTCCCAGTCGCCCGCCTCCTCCAGGTACGGCCGCAGGTCGTTCACCATCCGGGTGATCACCTCGGCGGCGGGCCGCGGGACGCCCTCCACCGGATCCACCAGCTCCCCTTCGAGCCCGGAGCGCGCCGCCTGCCACGTCGCCGCCCGCACGCCCTCCAGCGGCACCTCCAGGCCGGGGGAGCGCCGCACGGCTTCCAGCTCGCGGGCCACCAGCGCCCGGAACAGCCCGGCGATCAGCACGATGTCGTCCACGCGCGGACAGGAGTCGCAGACGCGCAGCTCCACGGTGGGGACGTGCGCCGACGGCCGGATGTCGAAGTAGATCATCCCGGGGTCGCTGATCACGCCGGACTGGATGAGGTCCTGGATCATCCGCTCGTAGTCGGCCACGGAGTCGTAGCGGGCCATCGGCCCGGCCGTGGGCCAGCGCTGCCACACCATGGTGCGGTAGCTGCCGTACCCCGTGTCGGCGCCCAGCCAGTACGGCGAGCTGGAGCTGAGCGCCAGCAGCGGCGGCGCCCACGGGGCCAGCCGGTGCGCGACCGCGAGGGCCAGCTCCCGGTCGGTGATCTCGGCGTGGACCTGGGTCCCGCAGATGAGCTGCTCGCGGGTGAGGAGCTGGTAGTCGTCCAGCATCTGCTCGTAGCGCGGGTCGGGCGAGACCTTCATACGGTCGATGTCGGCCAGCGGCACGCTGCCGGCCGCCACGATGCCGAGCCCCAGGCTCTCCGCCCGCCGGACCACCATCGCGCGCATGCCGCCCAGGTCGCGCGCCAGGTCCTCCAGCCCCCGGAACGGCCTGCTGTTGGCCTCCAGCGTGGAGGACTGGAGCTCCTTGGTGAAGCAGTCGTCCGGCAGCATGTCGAGGAGCATCCCCGCCCTCGGCACCAGGTGACGGGTCCGCGTGTCGACGATGTGGAACTCCTCCTCGACGCCCAGCGTGATCGCGGAGCCGGTCACCAGGAACACCCCCATATCTCAGCGCTCGTCCGCATTGCGGTCACCTGCCCCAAAAATCGCCTTTAGCACCTCATGGGACTGATGCGATCTTTGTTGCGACCGTTACGGCGCGCTTCCAGGCCCGTCCGCAGCCGCGGCGCGTACGGGGATCGGACGCCTCAGCCGCCCGCCTTCGACACCGCGAACGCGAGCAGGAATCCGGCCAGTGTGATGAGCCCGGTCATCAGGTGCGCGTTGTCGAACGCCTCGGGGATCATGGTGTCGGCGATCATGGTGAGGATCGCGCCGCCGGCCAGGGCGATGATGCCCGCCAGCACGGCCACCGGCGCCTGCCCCAGCAGCGCGTACCCGGCCAGCGACGACAGGCCGCTGATGACGGCGATCCCGCTCCACAGCCCGAACACGTACGTCTTGGACCGCCCCGCGCCGCGCATGCCGGCCGCGCTGGACAGCCCCTCCGGCACGTTGCTGATGAAGACCGCCGCCACGGTCACCGCGCTCACCGCGCCCCCGCCGAGCAGGCTCGCGCCGATCACCACCGACTCCGGCACCCCGTCGAGCACCGCGCCGAGCGCGATCGCCGTCCCGGAGCCGCTCTGCTCCTGCTCGGAGGGTTGCCGGCCGCCGGAGCGCTTGCGATGCCTGGCTCCGCGGCGGGCCAGCAGCACGTTGCAGGCGGTGTAGAGGACGGCGCCGATCACGGCGCCCACGACCGTGGGCGCCAGGCCCGCGCGCGCGTGCGCCTCGTCGATCAGCTCGAACGACACGGCGGACATCAGCACGCCGGCGCCGAACGCCATCACCGACGCGATCACCCGCTGCGGCAGCCGCACCGCGTAACCCACCAGCGCGCCCAGCACGAGCGCGAACCCCGCCAGCAGCCCCCACCCACCCGCCTGCAACCACTCCGGCATGACCAGGCGGGTTCCCGCACGACACCGCCCGCAAACGCCCGCCCGGGGTTCCTCCGATCAGCCCGTGTATAAGCTCAGAAGCCGGCCTCCCACCGATCGGCGTGGCTCATCTCCGACAGGGCTCTGCCTACATGGCGCACGGCACGGCAGGAACCTACCGAGACTCCCGGACCGTTTCTTCGTAGATAATCCGCACCGGGACTGTTTGGGTAGGCTGGCGGCATGACAGCGATGGCTCCCACGCGCACCGAAACCGACCTGTCCTTCCTGCTCGACCACACGAGCCACGTGCTGCGCACCCGGATGGCCGCGGCCCTGGCCGAGATCGGCCTGACGGCGCGCATGCACTGCGTACTGGTGCACGCCCTGGAGGAGGAGCGGACCCAGATCCAGCTCGCCGAGCTGGGCGACATGGACAAGACCACGATGGTGGTGACCGTGGACGCGCTGGAGAAGGCCGGGTACGCCGAGCGCCGCCCGTCCAGCACGGACCGGCGGGCGCGCATCATCGCGGTCACGGAAGCGGGTGCCGCCATCGCCCGGCGCAGCCAGGAGCTCGTGGACGGTGTCCACCGGGCGAGCCTCCAATCGCTGCCCGACGACGAGCGCGAGGTCCTGGTACGCGCCCTGAACCGGCTGGTCAGCGGGCATCTCGCCACCCCCGCCGAAGGTCCCCAGCCGACGCGCCGGGCCCGGGAGCGCGCAGTTTAGATCCGAAGAGGATCGTCTATTACGAAACCATCTGTTATGGTCTCTCCTGTCGAGCTCAACGACGGGAGAGAACATGTCGCACGTGGGAAACTCGCGCTGGACAGCACTGGGCGTGCTGTCCGCGACGGGACTGATGACGGTCCTTGACGGCAGCATCGTGACGGTCGCGATGCCGGTCATCCAGGAGGACCTGGGCTTCTCGCCCGCCGGACTGAGCTGGATCATCAATGCCTACCTGATCCCCTTCGGCGGATTGCTGCTCCTGGCGGGCAGGCTGGGTGACCTGATCGGGCGCCGGACGATGTTCCTCGCCGGGAACGCGATCTTCACGGCCGCCTCCCTGCTGGCGGGCGCGGCCACCGGTCCCGGCCTGCTGATCGCCGCCCGGTTCCTCCAGGGAGTCGGGAGCGCGCTGGCCTCCGCCGTGGTCCTGGGCATCCTGGTGACGCTGTTCACCGATCCCGGCGAACGGGGCAAGGCGATCGCGATCTTCAGCTTCACCGGGGCGGCGGGCGCGTCGATCGGCCAGGTCCTGGGCGGCGTACTCACCGACGCCCTGAGCTGGCCCTGGATCTTCTTCATCAACGTGCCGATCGGAGTGGTCACCGTCGGGCTCGCGCTGCGGGCCCTGCCCGCCGATCGCGGGCTCGGCCTGGCCGCCGGCGCGGACGTGGCCGGCGCCGTGCTCGTGACCACCGGACTCATGCTCGGCATCTACACGGTGGTCAAGGTCGAGGAGTACGGCTGGCTGGCCGCCCACACGCTCGGTCTCGGCGCTGTGTCGCTGGCCCTGCTGGCCGGGTTCGTCGTACGGCAGGCCACCGCCAAGGCGCCGCTCATGCCGCTGCGGATCCTGCGCTCGCGCAACGTGGCCGGCGCGAACCTCGCCCAGATGCTGGCCCTGTCCGGCATGTTCGCCTTCCAGGTCCTCGTCGCCCTCTACATGCAGCGGGTCCTCGGCTACGGCGCGCTGGACACCGGCCTCGCCATGCTCCCGGCCGCGGTCGGCATCGGCTCGATCTCCCTGTTCGTCTCGGCCCGGCTCAACGCCCGCTTCGGTGCCCGCGCCGTCCTGCTGGCCGGCCTGGTCCTGCTCGTCGCGGCGATGCTCGTGCTCACCCGGGTCACGGTGGACGCCGGGTACGTCACGCACCTGCTCCCTCCGATGCTGCTGATCTCGGGCGGCGGCCTGGTGCTGCCGGCCCTGGCCACGCTGGCCATGTCGGGGGCGCGGGAGAGCGACGCGGGCCTCGCCTCCGGGCTGTTCAACACCACCCAGCAGGTCGGCATGGCCATCGGCGTCGCCCTGCTGTCCACGATGGCCGCCTCCCGGACCGGGGAGCTCCTGGCCACCGGCGCCGGCCAGGCCGCCGCGCTGACCGGCGGATACCGGCTCGCGTTCACCATCTCCGCCGGGCTGCTGCTCGCGGCGTTCGCCGTGGCACTCCTGGTCATGCGCCGGCCGACCCCGGCCACCGCCGACCGGCCGGCCCCGGAGGAGGCGGCGGCCCCTGTGGCCTCCTGAAACGTCGGCCTTCCGCCCGGCGCGCCCGAAGCGCGCGCCGGGCGTTTCGGCATAGGCCATGAGGCTCTACGAGATCGCCCGCCGCTCAGGAGTGCTGGGCGTACTCATCGGGGACGCTCCGGTCGCGGCTTACGAGGTCAGCTGCTCACGCGCGTTGTGATCAGAGTTGGCCGGTCCGACGCCATGTTCGGGGCGGCTGATCTCGGCCCACACCGCATCGAGGGAGAGGCCGAGGACATCGGCGATCGCCGCGATCGTCGGGAAGGCGGGGGTCGCCACGCGGCCCGACTCGATCTTCCGGAGGGTCTCCGGTGAGACATGCGCGTCGAGCGCGGTCTCCAGCATCGAGCGCTCTCCCCGGGCCCGACGTAGGAGGGCGCCGAGGCGCTGTCCGCGCTCGACCTCTGCGGGCGTGAGGGGCAACCTGACCATGACTCTGATGATAGTACCGGTATAGTTTGGCCGGGATAGTTATTGGTCGCGTGAGGAAGGCGCCGAATGATCGAGATCTTGAACCCCACCGAGCTGCCTCGAGCAAGGGAGGCAGGCGCCCTGGTCGCCGACATCCTGCAGACGCTGAAGAGCCGTAGCACGATCGGCACGAACCTCCTGGACATCGACCGGTGGGCCAAAACCATGATCGTCGAGGCGGGAGCGCTGTCCTGTTACGTCGACTACGAGCCGTCCTTCGGACGCGGCCCGTTCGGCCACTACATCTGCACGGCCGTCAACGACGCCGTGCTCCACGGACGGCCGTACGACTACCCGCTTGCCGACGGCGATCTGCTGACACTCGACCTCGCCGTCTCCAAGGGCGGAGTCGCCGCGGACGCTGCCATCAGCTTCATCGTGGGCGACGCTAAGCCCCAGGAGAGCGTCGCACTGATCAGTGCGACCGAACGCGCGCTGGCCGCGGGGATCGCCGCCGCCGGGCCAGGGGCCCGGACCGGCGACATCTCCCATGCCATCGGCACGGTCCTCAGCGAGGCGGGGTACTCGATCAACACCGAGTTCGGAGGTCACGGCATCGGATCAACGATGCACCAGGACCCGCACGTTTCGAACACCGGACGGCCCGGCCGTGGATACAAACTGCGCCCTGGGCTGCTGCTGGCACTGGAGCCGTGGGTCATGGCGGACACCGCCGAGCTCGTCACCGATGCCGACGGGTGGACGCTGCGGAGTGCGACAGGCTGCCGGACGGCACACAGCGAGCACACGATCGCCATCACCGACGACGGAGCCGAGATCCTCACCTTGCCCAAGCAGGCGCAGTCGTGAGGTGGGCGCCCCCGCTTGCGGGCAACCTCTCATGACCGCGTTCGCGCTTGCCCCTCCACCAGGGCGGCGAACCCGTCGAGATGGCATGCCAGGCCGTACTCGAACAGCCCGTCCAGGTCCAACACTGTTTCCCCGGAAATAGTGGCCAGCAGCGGAAATCGTCCGCTTTCGAGGAGTTCGTCGGCACGTTTCCGCTGTGCCAGCCACCACCCGTCGAGCGTCACCCCGGTCTCCTGCTCCGCCTCGACCTCGTCCGCCATGGACAGCGCGACGGTGAGGACCAGTGCGTGCAACGTGAGTGCCTCGCGAATCCGGGTCGCCATGGGCAGCCCCAGCCCGTCGAGTGCGCGCAGGGTCCACTCGGTGTGCGCCATCATGCTGGGCACGAGCGACGGGCGGGTGAACGAGACGGCCCTGGGCAGCCAGAGGTGTCGCCGGCACAGCTCCCACTGCCGGCGGGAGATCAGTTCGAGCTTGGCCCGCCACCCCTTAGGTCCCGGAACGGGCAGCTCCGCCGCGCCGAAGGCTTCGTCGACCATCTGCGTCACCAGCTCGTCCTTGTTCGCCACATGCCGGTACAACGACATGGGAGCGACGCCGAGCTCGGCCGACAGGCGCCGCATGGACACGGCGTCGAGTCCCTCGACGTCGGCGATCGCGATGGCGGCGCGGAGAACGTGCTCCCGGTTCAGTGCCTGCTTGGGGACGCCGGCCGGCCGCGGTCTCGGCGACGTGGCCGGGCCGGGCGGCTGCTCCTGACCCGCGCGGGCGCGGGCGCTGACCACGGTGCCGGAACCGACCTTCGCCTCGACCAGGCCCTCGTCGCGGAGAGTCGCCATCACCCTGGTCGCGGTGGCGACCGCCACCCCCCATCGCTGGGCGATCTGCCGGATGGAAGGCATCCGATCGCCGGGCCGCAGGTCGCCGGACAGGATCCGGGCACGTATCTCCGCGACGATCCGCCGGTACGGCGGATCCGGTCGCTGCGTTGACGACGGCATGGGGCCCCCGATCCATGGACTGCTGAAGTGTACTAGTTCATTTCTATCGCACTAGTGCACTTCTTCTGCCTGAATGGCGCAAGAAAGCCCATGTGGAGCCAGCTCTCTATACCCTGTACTCATGACAGAGAATACGCCGTACGCAACCGTACGGCAGGCGGATGGGACAGAGCGGCAGGCGGTGGTGGACGTCCTCACCGAGGCGTTCATGAGCGATCCGGTCGTCTGCTGGATCTTCCCCGAGGCCGGTGAACGAGGTCGTCTCCAGCCGTTCTTCTACGGGTCCCTGGTCACCCATCCCGCCGGGGAGGCGTACCTGGTCGGGCGTCCCGAAGGTGCGTCGGTGTGGCTGACGCTGGCCGCCGGCCAGACGCCCTATGAACAGCTTCCGGAGGCGGCCCTGGGCGCGGTCTTCGGTGAGAACGGCGCCCGGTTGGCCGCTCTCGGTCAGGCGCTGGCTCAACGGCACCCCGACCGCGAACCGCACCTCTACCTCTCCTGCATGGGAGTGGTCAGCGGGCGGCAGGGCGCCGGACTCGGCTCGGCCATGCTGCGGCACCGGCTGGCGCGAGCGGACGCCGACGGGCTCCCGGCGTATCTGGAGGCGAGCTCGCCGCGGAGCCGTGCCCTCTATCAGCGGCACGGGTTCGAGGATCTCGGCGAACCGGTCCGCGTGGCGGACAGCCCGCTCCTGTGGCCGATGTGGCGCCCACCGCACCGCTGACCGCCGACTCCCACCACCCGTCCCACCCGTCCGACGGACACAAGGAAAGCGAACCTCAATGACAACGAACCATGAAGCCGACGCCCGCGACGCCGACCGGCGCCCGCCGACCCTGGTGTTCATCCACGGCACCAACTCCTCCTCCGCCTGGGCATCGGGGCTGACCAGCGAGCTCACCCTGCGCGGGCACCGGTGCGTGGCCGTCGACCTACCCGGACACGGCCGCGAGGCGTTCTACCCCCGTTCGTACCAGGCCCCGCAGGACCTCGACGCGCTGGCCACCGAGCCGTCGCCGCTCGCCAAGATCACCATCGACGACTACGTCGAGCGCGTCGGGGAGGTGGTACGCCGCGCCCGCCGCCACGGGCCGGTGATCCTGGTCGGCATGAGCCAGGGCGGCGTCACCGTGAGCAGAGTCGGCAACGCCATCCCCGAGTTGATCGACCGGGTGGTCTACGTCGCGGCGTACTGCTGCGTCGACCTGCCGAACATGGTCGCCTACCTCGAAACCCCGGAGAACAGCGAGAGCCTGATTCCCCAGATCAGCGCCGCGATGGTCGCCGATCCAGCGGTGCTGGGGGTGACCCGGGTCAACTGGCGCTCGGCCGATCCGGCGGTGTTCGGAGCCGTCAAGAGCGCCCTGGCCGCGGACTTCACCGACGAGGGGGTGAGCCGCCTGCTCAACCTGCTGGAGCCGGACGAGACCGCCGGCATTCCCCTGGCCGAAGCCCGTGGCGAAGCGCACACCTGGGGCCGGATCCCGCGGACGTATGTGCGCTTCACCCTTGACCGGCTGATCCCGCCGGCGCTGCAGGACCGATTCATCGCAGAGGCCGACCGCCTCACCCCGGACAACCTGACGGACGTCCGCAGCGTCGCGGCACCCCATGTGGGCCCGTTCGACCGGGCCGAACTGGTGGACATCTTCGCCGAACTCGCGACCCGCTGACCGACGGGGGCGCGCTGACATCATCTTCCGCTTGGCGTGGTCGCTGATGCCGATGGGAGCTTCGATCAGGAGTTGCGGCACGGTGGGTCTCCTCTTCGTACATGGCTGGATGGTGTCCCGGTGAGCACGTCGTCCACGTCGGCGGCGAAGGTCGCCTTGACGCGGGTGCGGTACTCCGGTCCGCCGGACCGGAAGTCCATGTACGGAGATTCACTGATGTCTCCGGGTTGCTCAGGCGGGGGTGACGGCGTAGTCGGTGGCGCCGCGGAAGACGTCGGCGTATCGACGGGCGAACTGCGCGAAGGTGGTCGGTTCGACTCCGAAGCGCTCGTGGGTGGTCAGGTCGACGCTCGAGCGGCCCAGCCGGCTGCGCTCCTGGAAGAGCTGCGCGAACGCGCCGGCACGCGGCGGCGGGTACCCGGCCGCCAGCCAGGCCCGCCGCTTCTCCTCCGAGGTCACGTCGCGGTAGCGGACCGGCTTGCCGATGGCCTCGGAGATATGGCCGGCGATGTCGGTCATGGTCAAGGCCTCGGGACCGGTCATGGGGTAGGTCTTGCCTTCGTGGCCGGGCGTGGTGAGCACGGCGTAGGAGATCTTGGCGATGTCGTCGATGTCGATCGGTGCCATCGTCGTGTCCCCGAGCGGCAGGCGAAGCTCGCCGGAACCGGCGATGTCCGGCACCTCCTCGAAGTACACGTGCATGAACTGGCTCGGCCGCAGCAGTGTCCACGGCATGCCGGAGGCGACAAGGTAGCGCAGGATCTGCTCGTGGCTCCGGGTGGAACGGAACTTCTCATTGTCGAACCCGTCGACCGAGTCCTTGCCGGAGAACTTCACGATGTGACCGACGCCCGCCTTGATCGCGGCGTCGATGAACGTGCACTGCGTCTCCAGCAGCTCCGGGCCGGCGCCGCTGATCATCAGCACCCGGTCCACCCCGGCCAGCGCGGACTCCAGCGTCTCGGGCCAGAGCATGTCGCCGTGCACCACGTCGACGCCCGGCAGTGCCCGCAGATCCTTCGCCTTCTTGGGGTCCCGCACGAGTGCGCGGACCGGTGTGCCGCGTCGTGCGAACTCACGGACGGTGGCCGATCCGGGACGTCCGTTCGCTCCTGTGATGAGGATCATCGTTCCTTCTTCCGTTCGGGAACACCAAGAGGTTACATATAAGTACTTTTTAGTACAATAACGATACTAATAATGCCCGTATCGGAACGAGCCCTCGGTTAGACTCGGTGGTGTGTCAAGCACGCGAACCTACGGCGACGCCTGCGCCGCCGCACACGCCCTCGACCTGGTCGGCGAGCGTTGGGCGCTCCTGGTCGTACGCGAGCTGCTTCTCGGTCCGAAGCGCTTCAGCGACCTGCGGAGCGGACTGCCGAACGTCGGCCCGAACCGCCTGTCGCAGCGGCTCAGCGAGCTCGAACAGTCCGGCATCGTGCGTCGGCGCAAGCTCGGACCACCCGCCCGGTCCTGGGTGTACGAGCTGACCGACTGGGGGCGACAGCTTCAACCGGTTCTCGTCCACCTCGGCCGTTGGGGCCGGCTCTCACCGTTTCGCGACCTCGACGCGGACATCAGCGTCGACGCCCTCATGCTGGCGCTCCAGGGAGACTTCGACCCGGAGGCAAGCCGCGGCCTGTCAGCGACCTACACACTGATCTTCGGCGACGACCACGTCACGGTACGCGTCACCGCGGACGCCATCGCCATCACCCGCGGCGACCTCGACGCGCCCGACGCCACCATCGCCACCGACCCCAGGACGTTCGCCACCGTACTGACCCGGAAGCGTGACCTGCAGGACGCCGTACACGCCGGAGACATCGCCGTGTCCGGCGACGTCAGCGCGATCGAACGTCTACTCGAGGCCTTTCCCCGCCCGGAAACGGCCGAGACGCCATCGGCATAGCCGAGGCCATCAGCCTGCCCACGCGCCTCCTCGTCGCGCGGGACGGACGGCTCCTCTCCACCAATGCTGGGCCGGCTCGACCACTCCACGCCGACCTGCCGGCGCACGACGCCGAGTGACGCCCGCTGTTCATGACCGCGTCCCGGCCGCAGCGTCGGGCTTGTCCTCGGCTCGTGGCACACCGGCGATCAGGACGAGCGCAGCGACAGCGCCGTAGAGCGGGAGCACGAGCCCAGGCCCCTGCGAACCGTCAGGGCAATAGGGGGAGAAGAACGCGACGGTCGACAGCGCGTAGTAAGCGGCTGTCGCGAGCGCTCCGCCCGCTCCTGCCCAGGCCAGGAGCCGACGCCTCTGGGGCCGTGATCGCCATGCGGCCACGGCCAGCGCCATCAGAGCAAGGGGAAGAAGAGTGGCCATCGCGCCGAAGCCCAGGCCGAGCACATCACGACCGGTGTATCCGTCTTCGGTGTCCAGATGGGCGCAGATGTAGATCTCTGTGTCTACGGGTAACGAAGCCCAGTGGGGAAGGGTGGACAGAAGGATGGCACCCATCCAGCACAACAGCGCGCGGTGCTTCATCGCCTGCATCCCCCAGAAACCCACAACCGCTCACCCTCCGGGCGGACCTCGGGACGGGGAGATGCAGTGCTCCGGCCGTAAGTCTCGACCGTCGGACGAGATACGACCTTAGTCACTTTCCAAAAGATCAAAAGGCCATCGCGGGACTTCACGGCCCGCGCCGCCGCGCCGGAAGCCTGCTTGCCTTCGAGTGCGCTCGAATGTCTATCTTCGGCGTCATGACTACGACAAACGGGACCAAGACCTGGATCATCACCGGTGCGAGCTCCGGGCTCGGCCTGGCGTTGGCCGAGGCGGCGCTGGCCGCGGGCGAGCAGGTGCTCGGCACGGCGCGGGGGGTCGGCCGGTTCGACGCGCTCCGGGCTCAGTACGGTGACCGGCTGCTGCCGGTCGAGCACGACGTGCGCGACACGGACGCGGCCGCGGCGGTCGTACAGCGCGCGCTCGACGCATTCGGACACGTCGACGTACTCGTCAACAATGCCGGAGCCGGGCAGGTGGGCGCCGCGGAGGAGGTCACGGACGCGCAGTTGCGCGACATGCTCGAGCAGCACCTCTTCGGCCCGGCCGCCTACGTGCGCGCGGTGCTGCCGCACATGCGTGAGCGTCGTTCCGGTGCGATCGTGCAGATGAGCAGTCAGGGTGGGCGGATGTCCTTCCCCGGCGTCGGCAGCTACTCGGCCGGCAAGTTCGCGCTCGAAGGCTGGTCGGAGGCGCTGGCGGGCGAGGTCGCGCCGTTCGGCGTCCGCGTCCTCATCGCCGAGCCCAGCCGCTTCCGCACCGCCTTCAATTCCGCCGAGGTACTCAACACCGCGGACCAGAGCCCGATCTACGACGAGGTGCTCGGCGCCGTCCGCGCGAACATGGCCGAGGCCGACGGCATCCAGGAGGGCGACCCGGCGCGCGCCGCCTCGGTCATCCGCGACATGCTCGACACGCCCGACGCGCCGCTCAGGCTTCCGCTCGGCGCCGAGGCCGTGCGCAACCTCACCCGCAGCTACAGGAACGCGCTCAGCGACGTCGAGAAGTGGGCGGATGTAAGCCAGACGGCCGACTTTCCCGGCATGCCGCCGGCGCTACGCGCGTTCTGAGCTCCGTACCCTGTCGAACATGGCCACCGAAGACCTTGTCGAGCGCATCCTCGCCGCCGGCGACGAACCGTCCGCGTCAGTCATCGATGCGCTGCACGAACTCCTCGACGACACCACGATCGAGGCCTCGGCGGCACCCAAGAGTGTCGCCGAGGCCGCCCGCCTGATCGGCCTGTCTCCCCACACCCTCCGCTACTACGAGCAGGAGGGACTCGTACGGCCGGCACGCAACGCCTCCGGTTACCGCGAATACTCGGCGTTCGACCTGCGCCGCCTCATCTTCCTCACCCGGATGCGGCTGTCGGGAATGACCATGCAGGATCTCAAGCGCTACATCGCCCTCGTCGAGCAGGGCCCGAGCACCATCCCGGAGCGCCGACGCATCATGCTCGACCAGCGCGACCGCATCGTGCGGCAGATCCGCGAGCTCACTCTCGCCCTGGAGACGACCGAATACAAGATCCGCGTCTACGGCGGGCACCCAGAAGGCTGACCGGCGGCCGGGGTGACCGCGCAACAAACCCTGACGAGACTTCTCAGGCGCACCCAGACGAGTAGGTCCGCCGGCCCGCGTTCGGCTCCGTCCGGAAGCTGCTACGCCCGCGGGTCGAGGAAGACCCTGCCGATCGGGCGGTCCTCGACGACCCGGCGCTGCGCCTCGGCGGCCTGCTCCAGCGGGTAGACGCGGTCCGTCGCCGGCCGCAGGGTGCCTTCGGCCAGGTGCCCGAGCAAGGTGACGTAGGTGTCGGCGAGTTCCTGCTGGGTGAACGCGGTGAACAGGAAGCCCTCAAGCCGGGCGGTTTTCCAGATCAGGTCGGTGACGTCGATGGCCGCCTTGGTGCCGGCGGTGTATCCGATGCTGACCACGACCCCGCCCTGGCGCAGCGCGGCGAGCGCCTGACCGGTGAGCTCGCCGCCGAGGCTGTCGAGGACCACGTCCACCCCCGCTCCGTCGGTCAGCCGGGCGACACCCGCGGCCAGGGTTTCGGTCTCGAGGTCGATGACGGCGAGACCGCTGGTCTGCGGGATCGCGGCGAGACGGTCGGCGCCGCGGGAGGTGGAGATGACCCTGGAGGCGCCGAGGATCGGAGCCACCTGCGCTGCGGCCGAGGCCACCGCACCGTACATGCCGGGTGCCAATACGACCTGTCCCGGTTGGACGCGGGTGACCCTGGTGAGCGCCAGCCACGCGGTCAGATATCCGGCGCCGGCCGCCAGGGCCGCGGCGTCATCGTCGCCGACGTGGTCGGGGATGGGCACGAGGTGGTCGGCCGGGACGGCCGCTTCTTCACGCCACATGCCGTCGAGTTTCGTGCCATAGCCCCAGCCGCACAGCAGGACGCGCGTCCCGGGCGCATGTTCGGAGGCGCCGGGGTCAATGACCCGGCCCACAGCGCTGGCACCGGGAACCAGTGGCAGCGGTTTGCGCATCCGCGGGGGCAGCACGCCGTTGCGGACCTTGTCGTCGAGCGGGCTCACCCCGGCACGAATGATCTGGATCAGCACCTCGGCGCCGTCGGGCACCGGCCGCGGCACCTGGTCGATCCGCAGGTTCCCGACGTCGCCGAACTGGTGGAAGCGTACGGCGCGCATCATGCCACCCGCTGCGCGTTGAGCCAGACGGTGCCCGGGTTGACGCGCTCCGGATAGCGCCGGGTCATCTCGTCGAAGAACGTACGGGGAGTCGGCTTGGTGGCGATCACCTTGAGGGCGGTGCGCAGGTATTCGGCAGTCTCGTCGAGGATGCCCGGATCGTCCGGACGAGCGGGATCCTTGTGCCCGGCCACCACCGCTGCCGGCCGCAGGGCGCGCACTGTTTCGATGGCCTGGAGCCAGGCGTCGATGCCGCCGTCGAACCCGCCGTCGGCGAGGTACTGGTGCACGTTGTTGTACGCGACGTCGCCGGCGACGACGAGGCCGAGCGTCGGCACGTGCAGCACAGTGGAGTCGTCGCCGTCACTGTGGCCGACCTCGACCGGATGCAGCCGGTGCCCTTCGAGCACGAGCCCTCCGGCCGGCACCGGTTGGGCGGTCACACGCAGGTCGGGGAGCTGTCCGGGAAACAACGTCTCCCAGAACGACCGGCGCCGCCCGCTGACCGAGGCGTGCATCATCCGGATCGTGCCCTCGGTGGCGACGACCACCGCTCCGGGAAAGCGCTCGACCAGCAGGGACGCGCCGAACCAGTGATCGCCGTGGCCATGGGTGACATAGATGTGGGTCAACCGCTTGCCTGAGCGATCGATCCAGTCGCCGACCTGCCGGGTCTGCTCGACGGTGAACGGCGGGTCGACGAGGACCGCGTCGTTCGTGCCGTGGATGAGGGTCGTCGAAAGCGGCGACCACTGCTGGGGCGCACCGGTGGGAAGCGTCCCGCTCGTGGGGATCTGCCGGGAAACCCACACCTCGTACGATAGCTCGGCGGTTCTGCTCACGTCGGGCATGCTCGCTCCTTGTCGATGAACTACTATCAATAAGTAAGAAGCTATCGAAGAGATAGTTCGATAGGAAGGTGAGTCATGTCACATCGCCGGCTGGACCCGGACGACATCCGGCCGTACTGCCCGTACTACGCCACGGCGATGGACACCCTGAGTCGCCGCTGGGCCGCGACGGTGCTGCGGGCGCTGCTCGGCGGAGCCACGCGGTTCAGCGACATCGCGGCGGCCATTCCCGGCATGACAGACAAGCTGCTGTCGCAGCGCTTGAAGGATCTCGAGGCTGATGGGCTCATCGAGCGGCACGTCCGAAGCACCACTCCGGTACGGGTCGACTACCGGCTGACCGAGAAAGGTGCCGCGCTCGGCGCGGTGCTGCTCGATCTGAACCGGTGGGCGCTGGAGTGGATCACCCTTCCCGCCACGCCCCTTGACGGCCAAGGGTGACGGTAGTACGCCCGGCATCGGCGGGCCCTATGAGCCATCACCCCATTTCAGAGGCACACCCCGCGCTGTTCTGCCGGCCGTGAACGCCGGCCCGACCGAGGCTCGACGATCACTACAGTCCAGTCTCACGACAGTGACAACGCGCACGGTCGAGTACCCAGCCGACGGCCTGACGATGATCGGGCACCTTGCGCTCCCGGCCGGTGTCGACCGCCGGCCCGCGGTCCTGGTCGGGCCCGAGGGGCCAGGGCTCAGCGACGTCGAGCGCCGCCGAGCCGATGCGCTCGCCGAGCTGGGATACGTGGCGCTGGCCTTCGACCTCCACGGTGGGCGCTTGCTCACCGACCCCGAGGAGATGCTGGCCCGTTGCATGCCGCTGCTCGCCGACCCTGACGGAGTGATCCGGCCAGTCCAATACCGGTCGCCACGGCAGGTTTCTGGCGTGCGGTCGGGAGGTAGGGCAACGCGGTGGCCGCCCGACGGCACCAAGGACGACGTATGCGCCGTTTGATCACGCCCGCTGGAGCCGCACAGGCCCCGCAGTGCCAGCCCTGCGCAGGACGCGGGGCGGGCGTCGTTGGACCAGCGGATGATCATCGTGGCTTGGCCCGGAACGCCCGGCGGTAGGCGCCGGGCGTCGTGCCCAGGGTGTTGAGGAAGCGCCTGCGCAGGTTCGTGGCCGAGGAGAGACCCACGCGGTGGGCGATGGCGTCCAACGGGAGGTCGGAGGACTCCAGCAGGTCCTGAGCCGCGGCGATCCGCTGGGCGAGCAGCCACTGCCCGGGGCTGGTGCCGAGCTGGTCGGTGAACCGCCGGGTGAGGGTACGTGTTGAGACGCCCGCATGCGCGGCCATGCTCTCGATGGTCACCGGTTCGCCGAGTCTCTCGGTGATCCACTCCAGCAGCGGCGCGAGCGTGCCGTCGATCTGTGCCGGGTGCGGTGGCGCCGAGTACTGCAACTGCCCGCCCTCGCGGTGGGGCGGCATGACCATGGTCCGTGCGATGTGTGCGGCATACCGGGCGCCTTGGTCGCTGCGGACCAGGTGCATGCACAGGTCGATGCCGGCCCCGGCGCCGGCGCTGGTGGCCACGTCGCCGTGGTCCACGTACAGCACGTCCGGATCGACCCGGATGTGCGGGAAGCGCCCGGCGAGCTGGTCCGCCAGCGCCCAGTGGGTGGTCGCCTCTCGTCCGTCCAGCAGACCGGCGTGCGCCAGCGCGAAGGCGCCGGAGCAGATGCTGACCACCCGAGCTCCACGGGAGTGCGCGCGGCGCAGCGCCCGCACGACCGAGGGCGAGGGTGGTTCCTGTGCGGGCAGCCAGCCAGGGACGATCACGGTGTCGGCCCGGTCGAGCGCGTCCAGCCCGCCGGTCACGAGCATGTCGTAACCCGCGTACGTCGAGACCGGGCCGGGGCGCTCGGTGCACACGCCGAAGGCGTACCGCGTCGGGAGTCCCGCCCGCTCCACCCCGAACACCTGGGCCGCGCAGGCGAGCTCGAACGTCGACTGCGGGGGGCGGACGAGCGCTACCACGCGATGCATGGCTGAAAAGTACCTCACGATGTCTTTCCAGACACTCGGCGGGACGACGGTCGGCCGCCAAGCTGGCCCCATGACGACAGAACACAACACGTCCGGCTATGTGTGGACCGCCGTCCAGGACGCCCCGGTCCGCGAGGTGTTCCCGGGCATCCGTCTGCGCCCGCTGTGGCACGGGGACAACGGCGCGAAGGCGTATGTGCTGGAGATGGACGCGAACACCTGCTGGCAGGGAGTCGACGTCCACGAACCGGGTCCCGAGGAGGTCTTCGTGGTCTCCGGTGTCTTCAACGACGGAGACCGGGACTACCCGGCCGGCTCCTTCATCCACGCCCCCGCAGGTTCCTCCCACGTCCCGCAGACGACGACGGGCTGCACGCTGTTCCTCTTCTATCCGGAAGGGTAGACCTGGCCAATGCAGGCGTCTCACCGCGCGTCCGGCGCGCCTACCACGGAAAGTGATCGCCGTCGCCGAGGCCGGTCGAAGCTTCGATGAGTCAGGCCGGCTACACCCATGGTGACATCTTGCTCCACAAGGGAGGGGCTGAGTTCATCGATCGCCTGGAGCCACTGTGGCTGGCGCTGCACGAGCACCACCGGTCCGTCCAGCCGGGATTCGCGTACTTCTCGGACGAGCGTTCCTGGGAGTTGCGCCGTTCCTGTTATCGGCGTTGGATTCTGGAGGAGGACTCGTTCATCCTGCTTGCCGAACGTCACAGCCGGGCGGTCGCTTACGCCTTCGTGGAGATCCAGTCGGGGCCCGACGACACCTGGGTGACGGGTAGCCGTATGGCGGAGCTTCAGACGCTCTCCGTCGCTCCGGCCGAGCGAGGCAACGGCATCGGCACGCTGCTGTTGGACCAAGTGGACGAGGAGCTGAAACGGCTCGGCATCGGCGATCTGCTCATCGGGACTCTGGCAGCCAACGCCGGTGCCCAGCGCCTCTACAAGCGCAGGGGGCTGCGCCCGGTCCTCGTGCAGTACGCCCGCTTCTCCGCCGACACGGAGAAACACTAGGCTCTCTGGAAGGCTTCGCCTGTCACGCGCCCGCCCCGTAGCCCTTCGGGCGCGGGAGGCGGCCTCCTACAGCGCCACTGCCTTCACACATGGCCCAGGAACAGCCGCCCGGTCGACACGCCTACCAGCAGACGGGATCGCGACGTGCAACTGCCTCCGTTCTTGATCGAGCGCATGTTCGCCGAGCATGAGTTCACGTGCCGGGTGAACCTGACCGGATCAGACACCGAAGGACTGTCGCTGGATGCGCTGTGGGAGGTCGCCCCCGAGGACACGCGTCGGTGGTACGAGTCCCTGACGCTGGGCTACACCGAGTCCCCGGGCCACCCGTTGCTGAGGGAGTTGGCCGCCCGGTCCTCCGGTCTCCCGTCGGGGTCGGCGGTGCAGGTCTTCGCCGGCGCCACCGAGGCGGTGTTCGTCCTCCTCAACGTCATCCTCAGCCCCGGCGACCACGTGGTGGTCATCGGCCCCACGTACCAGCTGCTGATCGACGTACCACGCGCGATCGGGGCGGAGGTGACCGAGATCCGTCTCCGGCGGGAGGACGGTTGGCGCCTGGACGTGGACGAGATCAGGCGCGCCCTGCGGCCGAACACCCGGCTGATCGTGGCGAACTTCCCCCACAACCCCACGGGAGCATTGCCGGAAGCGCCGGTCTTCGAGGAGCTTCTGGGCCTGGTGGACGGCACCGAGACCCTCCTGCTGAGCGACGAGATCTACCGAGGCATCGAACTGGAGCCGCGGCGCCGGCTCCCGTCCGCGGCGGCGCTGAGCTCCAACGCGATCTCGGTCACGGGCGTGTCCAAGGTGCTGGGCATGGCCGGGGTCCGGATCGGCTGGACGGTCACGCAGAACGCAGCGGTGACGGAGCGCCTGCTGGACTACCGCTACTGGACGACGCTGGCCACCAGCGCGCCGAGCGAAGTCCTCGCCATCGCCGGCCTGCAGGCGGCTCCCGCGCTTCTGGATCGCGCCAACGGCCTGGTCCGCGCCAACGCGGCCGCGCTGGCCTCGTTCGTGGAATCCACGCCTGGATGGGACTGGGTGCCCCCGGTCGGCGGGACCTGCGCGTATCCGTGGCTGACGGCGACGGAGGCGCGGGCGTTCTCCGAGTGGCTGGTCGACCGTCACGGTGTGCTGCTGGCTCCTGATGTGATGTTCCAGCATGCTGGACAGCACCTGCGGTTCGGCATGGGCAGGGCCCTGTTCCCCAAGGGGATGGCCACGCTCGTCCGAGCCTGGCCGGAGTGGCAGGGCGCAGGCTCCTGCGTCCTTTGACGCACTCCACAAACGCGGTTTTCGGTGTGCTGCGGCGCTGGTCGTCGCGGGCGGCACGCTGCCCTCGGTGTCGCTGGTCGCGGTGCACTCGGTCAGGGCCGCGGCCGCGGAGATGCCCGCCATGGAAGCCAGAATCCTTGTGGGGCGTACGGCTTGCCCTTCTATGCCCTCATGCGCTGCTATGTCCGGCCTGACACCGGGACGACAGCTACAAGGGATTGCGCCGACCTTCGCCACCCTCTATCTTGGACTAGTCGTTCCAAGATGGGAGATGGCGAGATGCCCGACATCAAGCACTTCGATACTGACGTGGTTCTGGACCAGGTGGTGCACCTGTTCTGGCAGCGCGGGGCCGACACCACCGGCATCGCCGAGATCGTGGAGACGACCGGGCTCAGCCGCTCCAGCCTGTATGCGACCTTCGGCGGCAAAGCGCAGTTGCACGCGGCTGCGCTGGGCCGCTATCTGGAACAGCAGTCACGGCCGGTGTTCGACGCCCTAGCCGCCGACACCCGCGGCGTGCCGGCCATCGCCGCGTTCTTCGAACGGCTGGTGGCGGCCCGGTGCTCGGGCGAGCACGCCCGCTGGGGATGTCTGGTCACCAACACTCATGCGACGACCGGCGGCGATCTTCCCGAGATCCGCGAAATTCTGAACCGCCACCACGACGCACTGCAGGCGGCAATGCGGACCGCGCTGGAGACCGCCCGAGCCGACGGCCAGCTCCGCACCGACCTGGACGTGGATGCGGCCGCCGAGGCACTGGCCCTGCAGGCCTACGCGGTCAACCTGCGCTCGCGAGCCGGCGCCGAGGCGGCCGTCCTGCTGGCGGGCGTGCGTGCCGTACTTGATGGTTTCACCACTACCGAGGAGAGATGATGAGCGGTTTCCGCACCTACGACGAGAGCAATGCCCCCGAGGCAGCCCGGCCGATGCTGGAGGCGGCCAAGAAGCGGATGGGGTTCGTGACCACGCTGAACGGCGTGATGGCCGAGTCGCCGGAACTGCTGGCGGGCTACAACGCGCTGGCCGAGCAGTTCGGCAAGTCGTCACTGTCCCTGGCGGCCAAGCAGGTGGTGCTGATCACTGCCAGCGTGGAGAACGGCTGCGAGTACTGCGTGGCCGCGCACTCCACCCTCGCGCTGCGTGCGCGGGTACCGGCCGAGGTCGTCGAGGCCCTGCGAACGGGCAAGCCCGTCGCCGACGAGGCGCTGGAGGCGGTCCGCCGGCTCACCCGCGCGGTGGTGGCCCAGCGTGGCTGGGTGGACGAGGCCGAGATCGAGGCATTCCTGGCCGCCGGCCACACCCGCCGGAACGTGCTGGACATCGTGCTCGGCGTCGGCATGAAGACGCTGTCGAACTACACCAACCACATCGCCCATACCCCACTCGACCCCGCCTGGCAGGACCAGGAATGGACCCGAGCGCAGGCGGCAGTCTGACAGTTCCCAGGCCGGCCCGGCGTCGTCCCGGCGAACCCGGCGACGCCAGAGCGTCTGAGCTGCTCCAACCATGTGGGGCTACCAGGACTTGAACCCGGGACCTCTCCCTTTTCGAGGCAACCACGGTAGGAGCGGGACAGTGACCAACTCCTGCTCCGACCTGGGAAAACAGTCCGCCGAAATCCACAGCGGTCCGGACTGATCCAGGGCGATTGTCACTCAGTTCGTCACTCACCCGGGACCTTCGCCTGATGGAGTTCCGGCATGTCAATCAACGTGGGAGTGCCGTCCCTCCAGATAATCCCGGAGCTGTCGCCACTGTGTGGGACGGATGTCGAGATCGGACAGGTTCTCCGGCGCCACCCACCGTACGTCGGTCGCACTTGTGACGATAGTACGAATGACGATATATATCGGATATGGCGCTACGCGAGCAGAGCTACCTGATCCTGCTGGCTCTTTCTCAAGGCCCCCTTCACGGATACGGCGTGATCAAAGCGGTGGGAGGGTTGTCCGAAGGACGAGTACAACTTGGTGCGGGCACCCTTTACGGGGCTCTGGATCGACTGGCGGGCGATGGACTGGTGATCGTGGTCAAGGAGGAGGTCGTCTCCGGCCGTCACCGTCGCTACTACGACCTGACCGGCCATGGTCGTCAGATGCTGGCCGAAGAGACCACCCGCTTGGCACGCCTGGCCGCCACCGCTCAGCGACGCCTGAACCTTCAGCCCGGGATGGGGATGTGATGACCCCCGACATCACCTCCGCCTACGAGCGCCGCTGCCAGTTACTGATGCGTCTGGCCTATCCACCTCGTTTCCGAGAATCCCGTGGCGCGGAACTGCTGGGCACGCTGCTAGACCTGGCCGAGCCAGGACAGAGCCGCCCGACCATGCGCGACTGTGTGGACGTGCTCCGCAGTGGGTTCATGCTGCGTTTACGCGAACATCCGCCCGTGTGGTACTGGCTGCCGTACCAGACGTTCGCGTTTCGACTGCCCTGGCGGTATCGCTGGTGGGCTAGAGACGACATTCAAGGCAGGTTCTTCCTGGAGCGGCGATTGGTCTTCGCTGCACTCATATATGGCCTGTACTTTGCGCTGGTCCAGTCGACGCTGCCGTACTGGGTACCGGCGCTGATGTTCGGAGTGGCCTACCTGCTCCTTCTGCCTGCGAAGGCCGATACGAGACGCAAGTGGCTCGCCAGATACGAGTTCCACTCTGATGGCACCTCTTACGTTTATGTTGCGCGCTCACCAGAAGTCCGTCCTGGTAACGAGACTGATGAGCGCCAACCGCTTTAGATCATGAGGGCGACGCTGTCGGAGGGAGGCCCTGCGGGGCGATGTCGGCTACTGGGCCGTCGGCGAGTTCGCGGTGGTAGCCGATCTCGTAGCGGTTGGCGGGGGCTTTGACCTCGGTGGCCTCGATGGGGGCGACCGTTGGAGTGGGCCGTGATGGCGCGGCGGATGATGAGGACGGCCTCGGCGTAGTCCATGCCGAGTGCGGTGCGTTCGTCTCACGCCTTGCCCAGAATGGGCGTGGAGGCGAGTGCCGCTGAGTCCCCGTGACTGCCCGCTGATCGCCGTCCGAACGGGCACGCAACGGGCACGCACCTTCTGATCCGTAAGCCCCCGAACTCCGGCGCTGTCTGGACACGTTCGTTGGACTGGTCAGCAGGGCTCCGGCCGTTCCGACCGGTTCGCCTCAGTTCTTGATCGTCAGCCCAGGTGGCTCTCACCGCGGCAACCCGATCTGGCCTTACTCGCCAGCATAAATGGACATTCACTGGCATTCTGGCGTCCATGTCACACGATGATCTAATCCAGCGCATTCGGCTACGGGCCTGGGATCCCGCACGGCAGCACGACATGGTCTACGTTCCGCTGGACTGGCTCATACGTGAATACGGCGAGGACATCAGTAGCCGCATCCGCCACACGCGGCGGCCGCTCCGTGAAGGTGGCAGCATCACCCAACTCAGCGTCGAGGACCCCACCCCTGATCACCTCATCAAGGCCGCCTTGGAAGCGGGCGCCCCCGAAGCCGTCAAGTACTTCAGGGATGTCCTGCACGAGCCCCCGTACCCACCGATCTCCGAGGCGGACCTGCGTGTCTGCGAGCGACGCATCCGCTGCGAATTGCCCGAGCTCCTACGACGGGTGTACACGGAGGTGAGCAACGGTGGCTTCGGCCCCTCCTACGACCTTCTAGGCCTTCCGCCCGGCGGACACCGGGAGTCCGAGGGCGGCCCTGACGCGCTCGAAATATACGAGAAATACCCGGAGGTAAGCAGTGTGCTCGGGCTCCCGCTCGTGGCCGCTGGGTGCTCCATGTACTGGTACATGTCGCTCACTCAGCCAGGTAACCCCGTATGCCTCTGGGACGCCGACGGGTGGGACTTTCCCGACGAGCAGTCCCCCGAGGTCGGGGTCGTGGCGATCTGCTCGTCGCTAGCAGAGTGGTTCGACCGCTGGGTCGGCGGACGTGACCTGGAAACTTCGTATCCTGAACGCCAGAATCATCGGCGGCATGGTGGCGTCATCAACGGACGCGGCCTGGAAGTCCCGTATCCCGAAGATGACCCATGGTTGGCGGGCAAGTCTGCTGGGCTGCCTGGACGTGGCAGACGAGAAGATCGGGCACACCTCGGCCACTCCACTACCCGGTGAGTCCTGTTCGCGATCATCCCGGAGCCGAGTCCCCGCTGGAGGCAATCTTGTTCGCTTCCGGGATCTCAGGAACGATCGGCTCACCATGACTGACACGTTTGCCGCCGTCTTCATCGCCATCGCCTGGGTTGTGCTCGCGGCCTTGATCCAGAACTCTGGCAAGAAACCCCGGGCTTCGAAACCGGGTAGCGCTCTCGGTTCGATGGCCTACGCAGGGCTTATTGTCGGCGCGGTTCTCCTTGTCTACCTGGTCCTGACGGACGGTTTCCGCTAAGGCGCAGGGGACCTCGGGTGATTTGCTGAGTCCGTGAGGTGCCTGGCCGACCGTCGCTCTTCAGCGCACGGCTCCCGCGCGAGACCGGCCCCCAGGCCGCATGCTCGCGCGAGGAGGGCCGCGCGCTGCGGCGGCGGAGCCGCCGCATTGAACGACGGCAAGTGCCGGAAGTGATGGCAGTCCTCGGCCTGATTCGATGGCAGATCTACAACCTGATCCGCTCCGGCGAATTGGAGTCGGTGAAGGTCGGTCGTAGCCGGCGTGTGCCGGTCGCAGCTCTGGATGAGTTTGTTGCCCCGCTCAGGGAGGAGGCGGCGTGATGGCCAAGAAGTCCCGGCGGGCGAACGGCGAAGGGACGAAAGACGGGCGTTGGGAGGGGGTCGCGTTCGTCCTGGCCTCGGATGGCACGCACAAGAGGGTCCGCAAGTACCCTACTTGGACTGCTGGCTCGAACACGTCGCGCCGCTGCGGCTGCGGGACACCACGTACGCCAAGTACGAGACCATGGTTCGGCTCTACCTCAAGCCCAGTCTCGGCAAGCAACGGCTCGACCGGTTGCGCGTCGCCACCATCCAGACCTTCCTGAATCGGCAGATCAGCACGGGTCACTCGGTCGGCACGGTCTACGCCATGAAGGTCACGCTCAGCGCGGCTCTGACTCGGGCGATGCGTGAGGAACTGATCCCCAGCAACCCGGCTCGCCTGGTCACGCTTTCCTCTCCCAAGCCGTCAACGATCCGGCCTTGGACGGCGGATGAGGCGCGACTTTTCCTCAAGGCGGCCAAGCCCCTGCCGTACTACCTGCCGTTCGTCTTCCTCCTGGTGTACGGGCTCCGGCGCGGCGAAGTACTCGGGATCGGGTGGGAGGACGTGGCCTCGACGCGAACACGATCCGGGTTGAGTGGCAGATCCAGCGGATCAAGGGCAAGCTCGTCCGGGTGCGGTCAAGACTGACGCGGGCCGGCGCACCCTGCCCTTGGTTCTGTTCGTCCGAGATGGGGCTGATCGACACGCGGGGCTCCAAGCCGACGCCAAGCGTAAGGCGGGGGAGACGTGGCAGGACTCGGGGCTCGTCTTCGCATCCCGCTCGGGCGGACCTGTCGAACCGACCGACCTGGGCCGCGCCTTCGATCTCGTGATCAAGGAGAACAGCCTACGACGGATCAGGTTGCACGACCTTCAGCACACCACGGGCCCGATGCTCAAGGACCTGAAGGTCTTTCCCCGAGACGCTAAGGAGATCTTGGGTCACGCACGCATCTCGGTCACGATGGAGATCTACACGCACGGTGATCAGGACGCCCACAGGGAAGCCATCGGTAGGATCTCGGGGAAGCTCTTCGGGGGACGCGGCGAGTAGCGTTGCCGTCCCTACTGTCGTCAAAGGCCCGTCCGAGAGATCGGAACGGGCCTTCTAGCTGGGTGGGGCTACCAGGACTTGAACCTGGGACCTCTTCCTTATCAGGACTATCCGGACCGTGGCCAGATGTGTCTAACGGCGTCCCCACCAGTGGCGGAAGGACGTGGGCATGAGCGGTTGTTAGGAGCTGTTGCAGTACTGGTTGCAGTACCGCCTCGAACATCAACCACAGTCTCCGATGGGCCGGGGCTGAGGAACGAAGCTCCGGCCCGGCGATCGCCCCCAGCCATCTGCGGAGACACACCACCGCATGGCGATCGTGAGGGGTGCGCTGCTCCCGCCTGAATGACACGTGCTGCGACGCTGCTTGGGATGAAGCATCAACCGGTGTACGGCTCGGCCCTCTCAAGGAGCACAGGCGGAAGGCCGAGCCGCACCTCTCAACATCTTCGAGCCAGAGGCAGCTAAGACATCATCACGTGGAGCGCGACAGCGGCAGCCAAGCCCGCGCCGATCCCCGCCGCCGGGCTTCCAGCCACGAAGCCGACCGCGATCGAGATCGCGATGATCACCACCCACCGCACCTGAATACGTGGGGGCTCCTTCTCCGAACCTGAAGAGGTCGTGCCGCTTTCGTCAGACCTACCTAGTACCGTCATCGATACGTCCTTTCGGTGACTGACCGTTGTGGCCTGACTGGATGTGCGAGTGGCTCTCTGGGGCAACAGAGGGCCACTCATCCAGTCATCTGGGGCCGCGCATTGACTGCACAACGATATGGCCGACGCCCGACAAAAAGCCGGGCAACGAGCTGCTTAGTGCACGTCGAGGCCGGAAAAGTGGTTTGCACGGGTTGCCGTAGGTGGGTCTTCAACTGCGGTCGAGCCTTCTGATCTCGCGGGCTCCACAGGCATATGGAGGCTGAGCGTAAACGCCTCGGCTTTGGCCTCGATCTCGTAGACGAGTCATGGGAGGCCCCGCACTACGAAGCTCGCAAACTGCGGTGGACCCAATGCCAGCGGCCCGAGCACGGCCGCGCGCGAGAACGGCCCCCAGGCCGCACGCGCAGCGTGCGGCCGAGCGCAGGGCCGCGCGGCGGCGCGGAGCGCCGCCTTGACCGTCTGACGGTCGCCGAGGTTCAGACCTTCCTCAACGCCAAGATCAACAGCGAAGATCACGCGATCGGGACAGTTCATGTCATGCGGAACGTGCTGAGCGCGGCTCTGACTCGTGCCATGCGAGAAGAGATCATCTCCCGCAACGTCGCGCGGCTGGCGACTCTTCCGGCAATCGACTCGAAGCGCAATCAGCCGTGGACGGCCGACGAGGCACGGGCGTTCCTTCGGGCAGCGCGGCCCGATCCGCTGTACCCCGCCTTCGTGCTGCTCTTGCTCTACGGCCTGCGGCGGGGAGAGGCACTGGGGCTGCGGTGGGTCGATGTGGATTTCGAGGAAGGGCATGTCAGTATTCGGCGGCAACTCGTCCGAGTGGGAGCGGAGCTCCATCACGGGCCGGTGAAGACCAGGGCCGGCAATCGATCGCTGCCGCTGCTCGGCATCGTCCGCGAGGCGTTGGAGATCCAGCGGGGCGGACAGAAGATCCTCAAGGACGAGGCGGGGGAGAGCTGGGTGGACACGGGACTCGTGTTCACGACCAAGTCCGGCCGGCCCATTGAGCCGCGAAACCTGGCCCGGTCCTTCGCCCGGATCGTGCAGAAGAACGAGCTACGGCCGATCCGTGTTCGCGATCTCCGGCACACCGCCGCATCGCTGCTCAAGAAGCTGGGTGTCTCACCGCGTGACGCGATGGAGATCCTTGGCCACAGCCGCATCTCGGTCACGATGGAGATCTACACCCACGGCGACGGCGAGAGCCGGGAGAACGCGCTCAAAAGGGTCAACGAGCTCTTCGAGTAAGTCCGTTGCAGTACCGGTTGCAGTAAAACGGCCCCGGAGCTTGATCGCTTCGGGGCTTTCTGCTGGTGGGGCTACCAGGACTTGAACCTGGGACCTCTTCCTTATCAGGGAAGCGCTCTAACCGACTGAGCTATAGCCCCGCGCACACCGCACCGTATCGCATCGGCCTTACCGACGCGAACCGGTTGCTCGAACGAGGAAAAGCTTACCGTGTCCGCGCCCGTGCTCGCGCCGCACCCGTTGACCCGGGGCGGCGCGAGCGGCGCGGCCTACTCGGCCTCGCTGAAGGTCACCTCGACGCCGCCCACCAGGTCGGAGGCGACGTTGTAGATGACGGACCCCAGCGTGGCGAGGGCGGTGATGAGCACGACGTTGACCGCTCCGATCAGGGCGGTGTAGCCCAGGATGCGGACCGGCTCGAACCATGAGGCGATGTCGATGGGCAGCGCCGTCTGGCCCTGCTCACCCTGGCCGAGCTGGTTGACCAGGTCGACGATCGAGTCGAAGACGCCCAGCGCGGACAGCACGCCGTACAGCACGGCGACCGCCACGAACAGCACCACGAAGCAGACGAGCGAGACCACGAAGCTGAACTTCATGGCCGACCACGGCTCGATGCGGCGCAGCACCAGGTGGGCCTTGCGGGGGAGGCGGGCTCCCGACGAGGAGGACTTCTTCTTCGACGACGACAGCTCCAGCTGCGGCGGCGCCTCCGACGTCAGTGACGGCCGGATGCCCGACGACGCCCCCCTGCCGTCCTGCTGGTCCGCGGGCGTGGGCTTGGGGCCGGTCGGTGCCGGCTTGGCCCCCGCGGGCGGGGCCGAGGAGGACGGCGGCGCGGTCGGCATCGGGTGCACGGCCGTCGCGTTGTCCTCCTCAGGCTTGTCGAAGGTCTCGGATTCGGCGGACTTCTTCGGCTTCTGCCCGTTGTCCCGAGCCGCCTTCGTCCTCGCGCTGGGGCTACCACCCTGGGCGCTCATGACTTACTCTCCTCCCCCGTCTTCCTCGATGTCCACCGCAGCCTCCATAGACTCGGCGTTGCGGGCGAGGGCAACCACACTGTCGCCTTCGGCGAGGTTCATCAAACGCACTCCCATGGTCTGGCGGCCGGACTGCTTGATCTCGCCGGCACTCGTCCGGATCACCCCACCGGCGGACGTGATCGCGAAGACCTCGTCCTCTGGGTTGACCATGACGGCTCCGACCAGCTTGCCACGGGAGCTTACGATTTTCGCAGTCAGCACACCTCTACCGCCACGACCTTGAACCGGATACTGCTCAACTGGGGTCCGCTTGGCGTACCCAGCTTTGGTCGCGATAAGCACGTGCTGGCCGTCGGCCATGCGATTCATGGCGAGCAACTCGTCGCCATCGAGGAACCGCATGCCGATGACGCCGCTGGTCGCGCGGCCCATCGGGCGCAGCGCGTCGTCGGAGGCGGTGAAGCGGATCGCCTGCGCGCCCTTGGAGACGAGCAGCAGGTCGTCCTCCTCGGACACCAGCCGGGCGCCGATGACCTCGTCGTCCTCACGCAGGTTGATGGCGATGAGGCCGCCGGACCTGGGGGAGTCGTACTCGGACAGGCGGGTCTTCTTGACCAGGCCGCTGCGGGTGGCGAGCACGAGGTACGGGGCGACGTCGTAGTCACGCAGGTCGAGGACCTCCATGACGGTCTCGTCGGGCTGCATGGCCAGCAGGTTGGCCAGGTGCATGCCACGCGCGTCACGTCCGGAGTCGGGCAGTTCGTACGCCTTGACCCGGTAGACGCGGCCCTTGTTGGTGAAGAACAGCAGCCAGTGGTGGGTCGTGGTGACGAAGAAGTGGTCGACGATGTCGTCCTGCCGCAGCTGTGCCCCGCGCACGCCCTTGCCGCCGCGCTTCTGCGCGCGGTAGAGGTCGGTGCGGGTGCGCTTGGCGTAACCGCCGCGGGTGATGGTGACGACGATGTCCTCTTCGGCGATCAGGTCCTCGATGGACATGTCGCCGTCGTAGGCGGTGATCTCGGTACGCCGGTCCTCGCCGAAGCGGGCCACGACCTCGCTGAGCTCGTCGCCGACGATCTGCCGCTGCCGCGACTCGGAGCCCAGGATGTCCTGGTAGTCGGCGATCTGCGCCATGAGGTGGTCGAACTCGTCCTGGATCGCCTGGCGCTCCAGGGCGGCGAGCTTGCGCAGCTGCATGTCGAGGATGGCCTGCGCCTGGATCTCGTCGATGTCCAGCATGCCCATGAGGCCCTGCTGGGCGGCGGCGGCCGACTCGGACGCGCGGATCAGGGCGATCACGTCGTCGAGCCGCTCCAGGGCCTTGAGCAGCGCCCGCAGGATGTGGGCGCGCTCCTCGGCCTTGCGCAGCAGGAAGCGGGTACGCCGGACGACGACCTCGACCTGGTGCAGCACGTAGTACGAGATGAACTGGTCGAGCCGCAGCGTGCGCGGCACCCCGTCGACCAGGGCCAGCATGTTGGCGCCGAAGGTGTCCTGGAGCTGGGTGTGCTTGTACAGGTTGTTGAGCACGACCTTGGCGACGGCGTCGCGCTTGAGCACGATGACCAGACGCTGGCCGGCCCGCGACGACGACTCGTCGCGCACGTCGGCGATGCCGGTGACCTTGCCCTGCTTCACCAGCTCGGCGATCTTCAGGGCGAGGTTGTCCGGGTTGACCTGGTAGGGGAGCTCGGTGACGACGAGGGCGTGCCGGCCCTTGTTGTCCTCCTCGACCTCCACCACGGCCCGCATGGTGATCGAGCCACGGCCGGTGCGGTAGGCGTCCTCGATGCCCCGGCGGCCGACGATCAGCGCGCTGGTCGGGAAGTCGGGGCCCTTGACGCGCGCCATGGCGGCTTCGAGCAGCTCCTCCTCGGACGCCTCCGGGTTCTCCAGCGCCCACTTGACGGCCTCGGCCACCTCGCGCAGGTTGTGCGGCGGGATGTTGGTGGCCATGCCGACCGCGATGCCGCCCGAGCCGTTGACCAGCAGGTTGGGGAAGCGCGCCGGCAGGACGACGGGCTCCTGGGAGCGGCCGTCGTAGTTGGGCTGGAAATCGACGGTTTCCTTGTCGATGTCGCGCAGCATCTCCATGGCGATGGGCGCGAGCTTGCACTCGGTGTAGCGCATCGCCGCGGGCGCGTCGTTGCCCGGGGAGCCGAAGTTGCCCTGGCCGTCGACCAGCGGGTGACGCAGCGACCAGGGCTGCGCCAGCCGCACGAGCGCGTCGTAGATCGAGGTGTCGCCGTGCGGGTGGTACGAACCCATGACGTCACCGACGACGCGCGAGCACTTGAAGTACCCGCGGTCGGGGCGGTAGCCGCCGTCGTACATCGCGTACAGCACTCGCCTGTGCACCGGCTTCAGGCCGTCACGCACATCGGGCAGCGCACGCGAGACGATGACCGACATCGCGTAGTCCATGTAGCTGCGCTGCATCTCGGTCTGGATGTCGACCGGCTCGATGCGATCGGGCGACGGTGGAGGCGGAGTGTTCACTTCCGTCACGTGTGAAGATCCTTTTCTGAGGTACGGCTGTCGCTACACGTCCAGGAAACGGACATCTCGCGCATTGCGGATGATGAACGCCCGGCGTGCTTCGACGTCCTCACCCATGAGCACGCTGAACATCTCGTCGGCCTGGGCTGCGTCGTCGAGGGTGGCCTGCAGCAGGATGCGGCTGTCGGGGTTCATGGTGGTCTCCCACAGCTGGTTGGCGTTCATCTCGCCGAGACCCTTGAACCGCTGGACGCCGTCGTGGGCGCGCGGGTCGCGCTTGCCGCGGGCGATGCCCTCCTGGATGATCGCGTCGCGCTCCCGGTCGGAGTAGGCGTAGGACGCGTCCTCACCCTTCCGGTCCCACTTGATCTTGTACAGCGGCGGCTGCGAGAGGTAGACGTGGCCGCCCTCGATCAGCGGCCGCATGAACCGGAACAGCAGCGTCAGCAGCAGCGTGGTGATGTGCTGGCCGTCGACGTCGGCGTCGGCCATCAGGATCAGCTTGCTGTAGCGCAGCTTGCTGATGTCGAACTCGTCGTGGACGCCGGTGCCCAGCGCGGTGATCAGCGACTGGACCTCGACGTTCTGCAGGACCTTGTCGACCCTGGCCTTCTCGACGTTGAGGATCTTGCCACGGATCGGCAGGATCGCCTGGAAGCGGGAGTCCCGGCCGCCCTTGGCGGAGCCGCCCGCGGAGTTGCCCTCGACGATGAACAGCTCGCACTTGTCGGGGTCGTTCCACTGGCAGTCGGCGAGCTTGCCGGGCAGGCCGCTGCCCGACTCCAGCAGCGACTTGCGCCGGGTCAGGTCGCGCGCCTGGCGGGCCGCGAGGCGCGCCCTGGCGGCCTGCAGCGACTTGTTGATGATGTCCTTGGCCTCGCCGGGGTTGCGCTCGAACCACGCGCGCAGATGGTCGTTGCAGGCCTTCTGCACGAACGACTTGGCCTCGGTGTTGCCCAGCTTGGTCTTGGTCTGGCCCTCGAACTGCGGGTCGGCCAGCTTGATCGACACGATCGCGGTCAGGCCCTCACGGACGTCCTCACCGGAGAGGTTGTCGTCCTTGCCCTCCTTGAGGTACTTCTGCTCGCGCGCGTAGCGGTTGACGATGGACGTCAGCGCCGCGCGGAAGCCCTCCTCGTGGGTGCCGCCCTCGGCCGTGTTGATGACGTTGGCGAAGGAGTAGACCGACTCCGAGTAGGAGTTGTTCCACTGCATGGCGATCTCGACCGAGATGCCGTCGCCCTGCTCCTCGAAGTCGATGACCGACGCGTGCGCCGGCTCCTTCTTGGAGTTGAGGTGGGTGACGAAGTCGGACAGGCCGCCGTCGTAGCGGTACTCGACCTTGACGGACTCGCCGTTGACGTGGTCGGGCCGCTCGTCGGCCAGCGTGATCGTCAGGCCCTTGTTGAGGAACGCCATCTCCTGGAACCGGCGCGAGAGCATCTCGAAGTTCCACGTGGTGGTCTCGAAGATCTCGGGGTCGGCCCAGAAAGTGACCTCGGTGCCGGTCTCGTCGGTCTCCTCGTCGATGGACAGAGGCGCGACGGGCTTGGCGTTGACGAGATTCAGGCGGTGAACGCGCCCGTTCTGCTTGACCACGACGTTCATGGCTGTGGACAGCGCGTTGACCACGGCGGAACCCACGCCGTGCAGACCACCCGAAACGGCGTACGACTTGCCGTCGAACTTGCCGCCCGCGTGGAGCGTGGTGAGCACCACCTCGACCGCGGATCGCTTCTCCACAGGGTGGATGCCCGTGGGGATGCCACGCCCGTTGTCGACCACCCGGACGCCGTTGTCGGCCAGCAGTGTGACGTCGATGCGGTCCGCGTGACCGGCGAGTGCCTCGTCCACCGCGTTGTCCACGATCTCCTGGACAAGGTGGTGCAGACCGCGCTCACCGGTCGATCCGATATACATACCCGGGCGCTTGCGAACCGCCTCAAGCCCTTCGAGTACGGTGATTGAGCTAGCGTCGTAGGACAAGTCCCAAATCCTCCTGCCGCGGACACGCGGCAGGGAGGCGCTCTCTTGCCCAGCTGCCCCTGCCGTGCCCGTCACCGTCGTGAGTGCCCCGTTGCGCTGGTCACCCGGGGGAGTCGACGTCGCATGGCGCGCCGGGGGTGACACGCAAGCGGACGTGTCCGGAATCCGCTTTCATTCTACCGGGTCCGAGCGCCCAAGGTGGCATTGAACGCCCCTGTATTGCCCTGTCGCTCGTTGACCCCCCGCGCAAGCCTTCCCCCCCATGGGTGCGGGGTCATCGCTCCTGCGGGCTTCTGATCGGTTTTCCGCGCCTGTCCGCTCTCCGTTCCCGATCGCGTACGGCTGGTCGCGGGCCGGTCCTCCGCCCTCGCCCGCTCAGCCGTACGTGTCGCCCGGGCCGCGGCTCCCCGTGACCCGCAGGCCGCCCTGACGCGGCCCGTGCTGCGGTCCCTTGACCTTGACCCTCGTCACCGTGCCCTCGCCCAGCTCCTCGTTGAGCCGTCGCAGCAGCGTGCGCGCGAGCAGCCGCACCTGGGTGGCCCACGCCGTGGAGTCGGCCGCGATCAGCACCTCGCCGTCCTCGAACCCCTCCGGCTTGGTGTGGGCGGCCAGGTCGGGACCGACGATGTCGGCCCAGCGCCCGAACACGCCGCCGACGGCCGCCGGCCGCTCCCAGCCGCGCTCGGCCAGCAGGTCCCGGATGGCGCGGCCGAAGAGCTGGGGATCGCCGCCCTCCCGGCGGGGGCCGGCCGCCCTGCGCCGCGGCTCACGGCGGGGGAGCTGGCCGCGCTTGGCCGCGTCGGCCTTGGCCTGGGCCAGCTTCTCCCTCGCCATGGCGGCGCCCCGGGCGGTGGGGTTGTCGTCAACGGACACGGGTCACGCTCCCCTCTGCGACGTCGAAACGGGCGCCGGCCAGCTCGGGCGGCACGTCGTCGGGCACGGCCGCGGTGATCAGCACCTGCTCGGCGGGCGCGACGATCTCGGCCAGGCGGCGTCTGCGCTGGCCGTCGAGCTCGGCGAAGACGTCGTCGAGGATCAGGACCGGGTCGCCTCCGTCGGCGCGCAGCAGATCGTACGCGGCCAGGCGCAGCGCCAGCGCGAACGACCACGACTCGCCGTGGCTGGCGTAGCCGCGGGCGGGCAGGTCGCCGAGGCCGAGGACGAGGTCGTCGCGGTGCGGGCCGACGAGCGTGACGCCGCGCTCCAGCTCGGCCGGGCGGACCTCCAGCAGCCGCTCCCGCATCCGCTCCTCAAGGGTTTTCCCCAAGTCTGTGGATAACGTCTGCGCATCGGAAGATCCCCGCTCACCGGCGACTTCGTCCTCCGCGCCGTCCCCGCCTGTGGACAACGTGCTGCGGTAGTCGAGGGTCGCGGGGGCGCTCGTGGGGGCGAGCGCGGCGTACGCTCCGGCGACCAGCGGGCGCAGCGACTCGACCAGATCGAGGCGGGCCTGGAGGAGCTCCGCGCCGTGCCGCGCCAGATGGGCGTCCCAGACGTCCAGGGTGGCCGTCACGTCGCCGGCGCCCGCCGCCGCGAACCCGGAGTCGCCCTCGGCCTTACGGGGGCTCCTGGAGCCTCTGCGGGCCTGCGCGGCCGTGCGCAGCAGCGCGCCCCGCTGCTTGAGCACCCGCTCGTAGTCGGCCCGCACCCCGGCGAACCGGGGCGCCCGCGCCACCAGCAGGTCGTCGAGGAAGCGCCGGCGCTCCGACGGGTCGCCCTTGGCCAGCGCCAGGTCCTCCGGGGCGAACAGCACCGTCCGCAGCAGCCCGATGACGTCGCGCGGCCGCGCGGGCGAGCGGTTGAGCCGGGCGCGGTTGGCCCGGCCCGGGTTGATCTCCAGCTCCACCAGCGCCCGCCGGTCGTCCCTGTGGACGGCGCACCGCACGATCGCCCGGCTCGCCCCCTGCCGCACCAGGGGCGCGTCGGTGGCCACCCGGTGACTGGAGTGCGTCGCGACGTAGCCGAGGGCCTCGACCAGGTTGGTCTTGCCCTGGCCGTTGGGTCCGACGAACGCCGTGACGCCCGGCTCCAGGCCGAGCTCCACGGAGGCGTAGGACCGGAAGTCGGTCAGCGACAGGTGGGCGACGTGCACCCCACGAAGGTTAGTGGGCCACGCCGGTCACGTGGGCAACCGGCTTGCCCACCTGTGGAAAACCTGGGGGACGAGCCTGACGCGGAAGGCCCTACTGCGCCTCGCGCGGCGGGGTGACGTCGGCGCCGGGCGCGTCCGCGCCCTTCTCGGTGGAGCCCTCGGCCGCGGTCACCGCGTGGCCGCCGAACTGGTTGCGCAGCGCCGCGACGACCTTCATCGCGGGGGAGTCGTCCTGCCGCGAGGCGAACCGCGCGTACAGCGCCGCGGTGATCACGGGCAGGGGCACCGCGTGGTCGACGGCGGCCTGGACCGTCCAGCGGCCCTCACCCGAGTCCTGGGCGTAGCCGCGGAGCTGGTCGAGGCGCTCGTCGTCGTCGAGGGCGCGTACGAGCAGGTCCAGCAGCCACGACCGGATGACCGTGCCGGTGCGCCAGCTGCTGAACGAGCCGCGCACGTCCTTGACGACGTCGGACGCCTCCAGCAGCTCCCAGCCCTCGGCGAAGGCCTGCATCATGCCGTACTCGATGCCGTTGTGGACCATCTTCGCGAAGTGGCCCGCGCCGACGTCGCCCGCGTGGACGAAGCCGTCCTCGCCCTCCGGCTTCAACGTCTCGAACACGGGCATCAGGTGGCCGACTGCGGCCTTGTCGCCGCCGCACATGAGCGCGTAGCCGTTCTCCAGGCCCCAGACGCCGCCGCTGACGCCGCAGTCGACGAAGCCGATGCCCTTCTCGGCCAGCTCCGCCGCGTGCTTCTGGTCGTCGACGTAGTGGGAGTTGCCGCCGTCGACGACGATGTCGCCCTCGCTGAGCAGGCGCCCGAGCTCGTCGATCGTCTGCTGGGTGGGCTTGCCCGCCGGGACCATCACCCAGACCGCGCGCGGCGCCTCCAGCCGTTCGACCAGCTCCTTCAGGCTGCCCACATCGCTGACCTCGCGGTTGTGGTCGTATCCGACGACGTCATGGCCACCGCGCCGGAGGCGCTCGGCCATGTTGCCGCCCATCTTGCCGAGCCCGATCATGCCGATCTGCATTTGCTCTACCCCCTTGTCAGGCTTCCATCATCCCTGATGTCAGCTTCAGCCTGACAGGCGGATCGGCATGATCAGGTAACGGTAGTCGGGAGCGCCGTCGCCGTCCACCGGCTTGCCCCCGGTGAGGATGGCGGGCTTGGTGGACGTGGTCATCTGCAGCCGGGCCACGTCGGAGTCGATCGCACCCAGCCCTTCCAGCAGGAACTGATGGTTGAAGGCGATGTTCATCTCCTCGCCCTCGTAGTCCACGGGCAGCACCTCGACGGCCTGCGCCTCGTCGCCGCTGCCGGCCTCCAGCACGACCTCGCCGCTCCTGAACGCGAGACGCACGGGGGTGTTGCGCTCGGCGACCAGGGCCACGCGCTTGACCGCCTCGACGAACGGGCCTGTGGACAGGTCGGCGCGCGCGGAGAACTCCGTGGGCAGCAGCGAGCGGTACTTGGGGAACTCGGGGTCGAGCAGGCGCGTGGTGGTGCGCCGGCCGCCGCTGGAGAAGCCGATCATGCCCTCGCCGGCGCCGCCGGCCGAGCTGAGCGCGATCTCCACCTCGGCGCCGGACGAGCCGAGGGCCTTGGCCGTGTCGGCGAGGGTCTTGCCGGGGATCATCGCGACGGCCGAGATGTCGGGCTGGCCGGGCTGCCACTTCAGCTCGCGCACGGCCAGGCGGTAGCGGTCGGTCGCGGCGAGGGTGACCAGGTCGCCCTCGATCTCCATGCGGACGCCGGTGAGCATCGGCAGCGTGTCGTCACGGCCGGCGGCGACGGCGACCTGCGCGACGGCGGAGGCGAACACGTCGCTGCCCACCCGCCCGGCGGCCGGCGGCATGGCCGGGAGCGTCGGGTAGTCCTCCACAGGCATGGTGAGGAGTGTGAATCGCGCGCTGCCGCACGTGACGACCGCCTTGGCGCCGTCCACCACGAAGTCCACAGGCTGTGCGGGAAGGGAGCGGGTGATCTCGGCGAGGAGCTTGCCGGAGACGAGGACGACTCCCGGCTCGCCGGTCTGGAGCTCGAGCGTCACCTGGGCGGAGACCTCGTAGTCGAAGCCGGAGAGTTTGAGCCGCTGCTCGTCGGTCACCTCCATGCGCATGCCGGCGAGCACGGGTACCGACGGGCGGGCGGGAAGGCTGCGCGCCGTCCATGCCACCGCCTCAGCGAGGACGTCTCGCTCGATTCGGAACATCACCGTGATCAGCCTCCTGGGTGCCTCGTTGAGATTTCAAAGTGTCTCGCCTCCCGCACCTCCGGTCCGGGAGAACCCTTCTATGGGTCTTGAGTTCTTTCTAGATGAGATAAGTGGTCATCACACTAGGGGGTGTGGATACTGTGGACAACCGGCGTTTCCGCTGCTCAGGCCGCCTGTTTTCATCCACCGCCCCTGTGGGTGACGCCTGGGGACAACTTCGCCGCCTGGGGATGACGAAAAGTTGTGCACACGCTGTCCCCAGACCAGGGGGTGTTCATCCACCGGTCATCCACAAGGTTTCCACCGGTTATCCACGGGGTAAACCGCCTGTTCGCGCGGCCTCAGATGACTGTGCACAGGGCGTCCACAGGACATCCACAGGTTGTCCCCAAGTTATCCGCAGGATGTCCCCAGCTTTATCCCCAGCCCTTGTGGGCGAAATTTCCGGGCATTGTGGGGCGGCTGACGGCCGTCCGTGCGCGTTTCCCCTGGTCCACAGTGTTATCCACAGGCTGTGCATAACTGCTCAGGACCCGCTGGTGGTCTGTTTGATGCGCATTGTCAGCTCATTGACCTGGTTGTACATCGACCTGCGCTCCGCGATGAGGGACCGGATCTTGCGCTCCGCGTGCATCACCGTCGTGTGGTCGCGGCCGCCGAACTGCTGGCCGATCTTCGGCAGCGACAGCTCCGTCAGCTCGCGGGCGAGGTACATCGCGATCTGACGGGCGTTCACCAGCGCCCGGCTGCGCGAGCTGCCGCACAGGTCGTCGATGCTGATGCCGAAGTACTCGGCGGTCTTGGCCATGATGGTCGCGATCGTTATCTCCGGGCCCGACTCGGAGGTGATCAGATCCTTCAGCACCACCTCGGCGAGCTGCAGGTCGACGCCCTGCCGGTTGAGGCTGGCGAACGCGGTCACCCTGATCAGGGCGCCCTCGAGCTCGCGGATGTTGGTGGAGATGCGGCTCGCGATGTACTCCAGCACCTCGGGCGGCGCGGCCAGGCCCTCCTGGATCGCCTTCTTCCTGAGGATGGCGATGCGGGTCTCCAACTCGGGCGGCTGGACGTCGGTGATCAGGCCCCACTCGAACCGGTTGCGAAGCCGGTCCTCCAGCGTGATGAGCTGCTTGGGCGCCCGGTCGCTGGAGATGACGATCTGCTTGTTGGCGTTGTGCAGCGTGTTGAAGGTGTGGAAGAACTCCTCCTGCGTCTGCTCCTTGCCCTCCAGGAACTGGATGTCGTCCACGAGCAGGATGTCGATCGCGCGGTAGCGCCCGCGGAAGCCGTCGGCCTTGTGGTCGCGGATGCTGTTGATGAAGTCGTTGGTGAACTCCTCCGAGCTCACGTACCTCACCCGCGCGCCGTCGTACAGGCTCTGCGCGTAATGACCGATGGCGTGCAGGAGATGCGTCTTGCCGAGCCCCGAGTCGCCATAGATGAAGAGCGGGTTGTACGCCTTCGCGGGCGATTCGGCCACGGCCACGGCCGCGGCGTGTGCGAACCGGTTGCTGGCCCCGATGACGAATGTCTCAAATGTGTACTTCTGGTTGAGTCTGGCCGGTTCGCTCGGTTTTGTGCTCTTCGCCTCCCACCGGTTCGGCGGCGGCTCCGGCGCTTTCTCCACAGGCGGTGTGTACGGCTGGGCCTGTTCAAAAGTGAAGCCAGGCTGTGGATATTCGGTGGATGACTGAGCCGGCTCCGCCTGTGGAGAATAGAACTGCGGGGGCTCCGAAACGGCGTAATGCTGGGACGACGGGGGCTGTGGGAAACGCAGCTGCTGATCCACACCCTGGGGATAACCATTGCCCACAGGCTGTTGATGAGTCTCTTGGGAAGGCTGCTCGGGGGCCGTCGTGTCGATCATCACGGCCAGCCGCACGGCCTTGCCGAGCTCCTGCGACAGCGCCGTCGTCACCGGCTGGCGCAGCTTGCCCTCGATGAGGTCCTTGAGGAAGTCGTTGGGGACGCCCAGCACGATCGTGTCGCCGGCCGCGGCGATCGGGCGGACCATGGACAGCCACGTGCGCTGCTGGACGGGGACGTTCTCGTTGATGAAGTTGCCCAGAGCCCTGGACCAGACCGTGGCGAGCTCGGCAGCGTTCATGGCGCCACTCCCCTCCTTCCTTTCCGCGGCCCCCCGCGATTGTTATCCACACCCGGGCGCCGTCCGCGTGACGGTCGACCCCGTCCGTCCACAGCCCGGGAACCGCGCGCGATACCCAGGATCTCCACAGGTGATCCACAGGATGTCCACAGCCTCACATGGCCCTGGAGTGGCCGACAGTAGCTATGTGCACAGGCTGTGTACAAGACGTTGTCCACAGCCTAGTGGCACCTGGGTGCACATACTGTGGACGCGGCCGGGGCGGTGGAAAACCTGCCTGTGGACAGGTGGATAACCTCGCGGTGGCGTCCGCCGGTTTGACCTAGGACGCGTCTGGCCCGTAACGTACGACGGTCGGCTTGCCACGCGACGGCTATTTCGCGTGCCCTCGCTCCCACGGCAGGCCAGCCATGTGTTTCAAGCGCCCCTGGGCGCACCATCAAGCCTGGAGCCCACCCGTGAGCAAGCGTACTTTCCAGCCGAACAACCGTCGTCGCGCGAAGACCCACGGCTTCCGGCTGCGGATGCGCACCCGGGCCGGCCGCGCCATCCTCGCCGCCCGTCGTCGCAAGGGCCGCGAGAAGCTGTCGGCCTGATCGCCCCGCGCCTGATAGTCCGCCCGCCGGTGATGTCCGCCGGCGGGCAATAGGCGTATACGGTCCTTTCACGTGCTGTCCCGAGAATCCCGCATGCGGCGCGGGGAGGAGTTCCAGGAGGCGATCAAGCGCGGCAGACGCGCCGGTCGCCCCACTTTGGTGGTGCATCTCGTTGTTTCAGGGGATGAGACACCTCGGGTGGGTTTCGTGGTGAGCCGAGCCGTCGGTGGCGCCGTCATCCGCAACAAGGTCAAGCGTCGGCTTCGACACCTGATGCGGGACCGTCTCGCACGGCTGCCGAGAGGTAGCCTGCTTGTGGTACGCGCCAATCCACCGGCCGCGTCAGCGCGATCCGAGCACCTAGCCGCCGAGCTTGACCTCGCACTGGATCGACTCCTGAGGCGGCGTGAGTCCTCGATGGATGGACAAAGATGACGGAGCAGCCGCAGGGGATGCCGAGCCTCGCCGCTCGGGCACTGATCCTCCCCATTCGGTTCTACCGGGCTTTCATCGGCCCGATGCTCGGTCCGCACTGCCGTTTCCATCCTTCGTGCAGCGCATACGGACTCGAGGCGATCGCCGTACACGGTGCATTGCGCGGCACCTGGCTGACTGTCCGGCGCATCGGGCGGTGCCATCCATTTCATCCCGGAGGTATAGACCCGGTGCCCCCACGCCCGGTTCGGTCCCACGAAATGCAAGGGAGATAGCTCGGTGGAGCTGTCCTGGCTGAGCTGGCTCTATGAAGCCGTAGCCCACGTCATCATCTGGATCCATACGGGATACAGCACAGTCCTCAACCCGGACGGCGGGCTGACCTGGGCGCTGACCATCATCACGCTGACCGTGTGCATGAGGATCCTGATCTTCCCCCTGTTCCTCAAGCAGATGCGCTCGTCACGGAAGATGCAGGAGCTGGCTCCCAAGGTCGCGGAGCTGCGTAAGCGGTACAAGAACGACAAGCAGCGCATGAACCAGGAGGTCATGGCGCTGTACCAAGGGCAGGGCGCCAACCCTCTCGGCGGCTGCCTGCCTGTCGTCGCGCAGTTCCCGATCTTCATCTCCATGTTCACCGTGCTGCGGGCGATGGCCGACGGCCGGCCCGTCTACGGCATGACGCAGGAGCTCGTCGACAGCGCCCGGTCCGCGCACATCTTCGGCGCGCCGCTGCCCGCCAGCTTCTTCATGTCCGAGGCGCAGATCCAGGGCTTCGACGCGACGGTCATCCAGACCAAGATCGTGCTGGGGATCTTCGTGGCGATCAGCTCGCTGACCACGTTCCTCACCGTCCGGCAGAGCGTCGGCCGCTCCATGGCCCAGATGCCGGACAACCCCATGGCGCAGCAGCAGAAGATCCTCATGTACATCTCGCCGCTGTTCGCCTTCTTCAGCCTGAACTTCCCGCTCGGCCTGATCCTTTACTGGGTCACCACCAACCTGTGGACGCTCGGCCAGCAGCACTGGTTCTACAGCCGGCACCCCATGCCGCAGTACGACGCCAAGGGCAACGTCATCCCCGTCCAGCCCAAGCAGGGGCTCATCTCCAAGATCCGTGGCACCACTCCCGAAGAACAGGCGCCCCCCGCTCCGCCCGAGCCTAAGATCGTCAGACAGCAGCCCACCCGCCAGCCCCGCAGCAAGCGAACCGGCAGCAAGAAGTCGTGAACACGAAGGAGAGGGCGGTCATGACTGAGGCCGAGCAGGAGAAGGCTCCTGATCTCAACGCGCTCGAGCAGGAGGGCGAGATCGCGGCCGACTACATCGAGGGCCTTCTCGACATCGCCGACATCGACGGCGACATCGACATGGACGTCGAGGGCGACCGTGCCCTCGTCTCCGTCGTCGGGCTCAAGGGCAACGAACTCGTCGGACCTGAGGGCGAGGTGCTGGAGGCGCTCCAGGAGCTCACCCGCCTGGCCGTGCACCGGCAGACCGGGGAGCGGTCGCGCCTCATGCTCGACGTCGCCGGCTACCGCGAGCGCCGCCGCGCCGAGCTGACCAAGCTGGGCAGCGAGGTCGCCCACCAGGTCCGGGAGAAGGGCGAGCCCAAGTCGCTGAGCCCCATGACCCCGTTCGAGCGCAAGATCGTCCACGACGCTGTGGCCGCCGCCGGGCTCCGCAGCGAGTCCGAGGGCGAGGAGCCTCAGCGGTACGTGGTGGTCTTCCCCGCCTGACTCCCGGCCCCGTGCACCAGTCCGGCCGCCAGCCCCGCCACGCGCGGGCTGGCGGCCGTTCGCATGTCTCCCTCTTTTCGCCCGTCTTGGGAGGTACGCGACCCCGTACGGAAGCGCGGGGCGCCCGGCGGGGTGGTTCGGTCGTCTCCCAGTGACGTCTCGTACGAGCCGCACTCAAGAAGGTGGCTAGCCTTGACTCGACACCGCCCGCGGACCGCCGCAGAGGTCATCCGTCACCACCCCGAGAAAGGGCCACCTACCAGTGAGCGATGAGCTACCCGCTCCGCCCGGCATCGCACGGGACGTCTTCACCGGCGAGGCATGGGACCGGGCGAACACGTTCGCCGAGCTCCTGGCCGGGCCGGGCGTCGTGCGCGGCCTGCTGGGCCCGCGCGAGGTGCCGCGCATCTGGGACCGTCACCTGCTCAACTGCGCCGTCGTCGCCGAGGCCGTGCCCGAGGACGTCAGCCTGGTCGACATCGGCTCCGGCGCCGGGCTGCCCGGACTGGTGCTGGCGATCGTCCGGCAGGACGTTCAGGTCTCCCTCCTGGAGCCGTTGCTGCGCCGCACCGTCTTCCTGGAGGAGTGCGTCGAGGCGCTGAAGCTGAGCAACGTCGAGGTGGTGCGCGGCCGGGCGGAGGAGCTGGCGGGCAAACGGGTGTTCGACGTGGCGAGCGCTCGCGCGGTCGCGCCGCTGGACCGGCTGCTGAAGTGGGCCATGCCGCTCCTGCGCGAAGGCGGCGAGCTGATCGCCATGAAGGGGGAGCGCGCCGCCGAGGAGCTCGCCGAGGCCGAGCCACAGCTCCGGGCCGTTGGAGCGAGGACGGCTGAGCTTGTCACAGTCGGGCGCGGTAAGGTCGAGCCGCCTGCGACACTGGTCCGGGTGGTAGCAGGTCGCTCGCCGGAGGTTGCCAGGCGGCGACGAAGGAGGTGACGGTGGTGCCAGTCGCGTCAAGCGGTCTTGGCTGGCCCGACGGTCCTCTGGCCGAAAGTCCCACGGGCGTGGGCTGGCCCGAATTGGGCGTGTCGCCGCAGCGAATTCCCGACACCGGCCCACCACGGGTTGAAAGGATGGCCATCGTGACCCAGACCCCACTGAACCCCGGCGATTCCCCTTTGGTACGAGAGGCGCTCAGCTCCGTGGTTTCACGTGAAACATCTGCGACTCAGGCGGCCAGCCAGGCCGAGGACGCTCCCGGCGGCAGTGAGAGTACGTGGCCCCGCCCGTCGAAGTGCAGAGTGATCGCGGTTGCCAACCAGAAGGGCGGCGTCGGCAAGACCACGACGTCCGTCAACATCGCGGCGGCGCTCTCCATGAACGGCCAGCGCGTCCTGGTCGTTGATCTTGACCCTCAGGGCAACGCCTCGACGGCGCTGGCCACCGAGCACCGCGGTGACGTCCCCGACGTGTACCAGGTCCTGGTGGACGACCTCCCGATGGCCGACATCGTGAAGCAGGTACCCGACATGCCGGGCCTGTACTGTGCGCCTGCCACGATCGACCTGGCCGGCGCGGAGATCGAGCTGGTCTCGCTGGTGGCCCGCGAGGCGCGCCTGCGCCGTGCGTTCAGCGCGTACACCGCCGAGCTGGACTACATCATCATCGACTGCCCGCCGTCGCTCGGCCTGCTGACGGTCAACGCGCTGGTGGCCGCGGACGAGGTCATGATTCCCATCCAGTGCGAGTACTACGCCCTGGAGGGCCTCGGCCAGCTCCTGCGCAACGTCGACCTGATCAAGGCGCACCTCAACCCGACGCTGCGGCTGTCGACGATCGTCCTCACCATGTACGACGGGCGCACGCGCCTGGCGTCGCAGGTGGCGGAGGAGGTCCGGGCGCACTTCGGCGAGACGGTCCTCAACACCGTGATCCCGCGCAGCGTCCGCCTGTCGGAGGCGCCCAGCTACGGGCAGTCGGTCATGACGTACGACCCGGGTTCGAGCGGCGCCATGGCGTACATGGACGCGGCCAGAGAGATCGCCCACCACGTCGTGGTGTAGCCCCTCGACCGAACCGGCGGGAGGCGCCGGTTACGGAGGAGAACTTCCCACCGGAACCCGAGCAACGCCGGCGGCGGCGCCTGTGGCACGCCCGCGCGCAGCGAGCGGGACTCGCCACGTGGACTTGGGAGAGCGGCTGTGGCGGAGTCGGCCGGGACGCTCGGCAGGTGACCACCACCGCTGCGGCTCGGCAGGTGACGCCGGTATGGGCTCGCCACGTGTCCGCCTTGTCATGCCCGGGGCCCGGCTCGCCAGGTGTAAATCAGGAACAACGGCGTGTGGCGAGGACACACCGGGCCGCGTCGGCACCGGTAACCTCTCCTGGAGTGACCGGATTCGGCCGGGTGGAGGAGACGCAGTGAGTCAGCAGCGGCGGGGACTGGGCAAGGGACTCGGGGCGCTCATCCCGACCGGTCCCATCGGTGACGGTACGGGGACGGAGTCGGCCCCCGCCAACGGCACGACCACCGAGAGCGGCCCTCTGCCGATCGCCGGGGCGTATTTCAGGGAGATCCCCCTCAAAGCCATCGTGCCGAACCCCCGGCAGCCACGTGACGTCTTCGACGAGGAGCGGCTGGAAGAGCTGGCGGCCTCCATCCGCGAGGTGGGTCTGCTGCAGCCGATCGTCGTCCGCTCGGTCGGCGGTGGCGAGTACGAGCTGATCATGGGGGAGCGGCGTTGGCGTGCCTCCAGGCTGGCGGGGCTCGACCCGGTGCCGGCGATCGTGCGCAACACCCAGGACGACGACCTCCTCCGCGACGCCCTCATCGAGAACCTCCAGCGCGAGCAGCTCAACCCCCTCGAAGAGGCCGCCGCCTACCAGCAGCTCCTGGACGACTTCAGGGCGACGCACGAGCAGCTCGCCCAGAAGGTCGGCCGCTCCCGCTCCCACATCACGAACACCCTGCGCCTGCTCAACCTCCCGCCCGAGGTGCAGCTCCGGGTGGCGGCCGGCACCATCAGCGCCGGGCACGCCCGCGCCCTGCTGGGTCTCGACAGTGCGGCGGAGCAGACCCGGCTGGCGGACCGGATCGTCGCCGAGCTGCTGTCGGTTCGGGCGGTCGAGGAGATCGTCGCGCTCGGCGGTGCGACGGCGGCCCCCAAGCCCACCCGCGAGCGCCGCCCCACCAACCGGCCCACCGCCCCCGGCCTCACCCACCTCGCCGACCGCCTCTCGGACCACTTCGAGACGAAGGTCAAGGTGGACCTGGGCCGACGCAAGGGGCGGATCGTGGTGGAGTTCGCCACGATCGACGACCTGGAGCGCATCATCGGCACCATGGCTCCTGAGGCCGCCCGCGCCATGCGGGAAGCCGACGCCTGACCCCTGTTTCACGTGAAACAACGCCGCCCTGAGCGCCGCCCTGTTTCACGTGAAACCACAGCGGCTGGACGCCGTCGCCCGTACCACCCATTCACCACAGCGGTCTGGCGCCGCCTGTACCACCTGTCACCCCAGCGGCCTGGCGTCGGCTGTTTCGCCTATCACTACCGCGGACTTACGCCGTCGCCTGTCTGAAGCCACACCATCTCGTCGCTCAGGCTGCCCCTGCCGGCTGGCTCCTGGTGCCCGCCGTCATCGTCCCCGCTTGGTCTCGTTGCCTGGCGCTCAAGCTTGTCGTCGGTTGCTCTCCTGGCCGGTCGCCGGTGGCCAGTCGCCCGTCCGCCCGGTCACCGGCCTCCCGGCCACCGGTCGCCGACGCCGGTCGCCGGTCCTGGGTCGCTGATCGCTGGGCAGCGAAGGCTCATCGCCTGTCAGGTCGTGACCGGAGACCCCGTGACCGCTGCTCTTCTGACGCTGCCGCCCCCACTGCGCGGCTCCCTGCCGGCAACGTGCCCTCCGGCTGCGCACCCCTCCTGCGCCTCCTCAGCGCCCGCGCCCGGCGGGCGCCCGCTCAGTGCACGCTCCCGCCCAGTGCACGCTCCCGCCCAGTGCACGCTCCCGCCCAGTGCACGCTACGCCCGCGCTCTCCATGTGCACCCTCATCGGCCGACCTCAGTGCGCGGCTCTCCACCGTGCGGCCTTGCTGCTTCGCTGCACCCAATCGCGCGGTCTGGCCTCCGGGGTGTCGGCGAAGCACCCTGCCGGGCGGTGTGAGCCTGTTCCCGGTGGCTCGGCGTTCGCCGTGTTTCACGTGAAACCACGTCGCCCGGCCACCCGTTCCACGTGAAACCAAGGCCGCAGGCGGGCACTGTTTCACGTGAAACAGTGCCCGCCGAGCAGAGGCGAGCCAGAAGAAGCGCGATCAGCACGCCAGTCCAGCGACGCCAGTCCAGTGATGCCAGTCCAGTGATGCCAGTTCAGCGACGCCGTTTCACGTGAAACATGGGAGTGAGACAACACAAGCGGGGGAGGGCGCCCATCGAGCACCCTCAGGCACCGACCGCCTTGCGGATGTCGACCAGGAAATCGTCCACCTGTTCCGGCGTGGTGTCGAAGGCGGTCATCCAGCGGACCACCCCCGCGTCCTCGTCCCAGTGGTGGAAGAGGTAGCGCCCCAGCAACGCGGCGGCCGCGTTCTTCGGCAGGGCGGCGAAGACGGCGTTGCTCTGAGGCGGGTAGGCCAGTGAAACCCCCGGCAGTCCCTCGATCCCGGCAGCCAGGCGGGCGGCCATGGCGTTCGCGTGGGCGGCGTTGCGGCGCCACAGCTCGTCCGTCAGCAGAGCCGAGAGCTGCGCCGAGACGTACCGCATCTTGGAGGCGAGCTGCAGCGACTGCCGCTGCAGGAACGGCACGGCGTGCGCCAGGGACGGGTCCAGGACGACCACCGCCTCGGCCGCCAGCGCGCCGTTCTTGGTGCCGCCGAAGCTGAAGACGTCCACGCCGGCGTCCGTCGTGATGGTCCGAAGGTCGCACTCCAGGTACGCGGCGGCGTTCGCCAGCCGGGCGCCGTCCACGTGCAGACGCATCCCCGAGTCGTGCGCGACGCGGGCGAGCGCGGCGAGCTCGTCGGGGGAGTAGCAGGTGCCGAGCTCGGTCACCTGGGAGACGGAGACGACGCGCGGCTGCGGCTCGTGGGGGAGGCCCAGGACACCCAGACGGCTGGTGATGTGGTGCGGGCGCAGCTTGCCGTCCTCCGTCGGGACGGTGATGAGCTTGACCCCCAGCAGCCGCTCCGCCGCGCCGGTCTCATGCGTGGCGATGTGCGCGGTCTCCGGGCAGATGACGGCGTCGTAGCGGCCCAGCATGAGGGCCAGCCCGACCATGTTGGCCCCGGCGCCGTTGAACACGGCGAACCCCTCCGCCTCGCCGCCGAACACTTCCTTGACCTGACGCTCGAAGTTCTCGGTCCATCGGTCGCCTCCGTACGCGGGGGCGTCGCCGTCGTTGGCGGCCGTCATGGCGTCGAGGACGGCCGGATGCACGCCGGCGTGGTTGTCGCTGGCGAAGCTCTTGGGATAGATGGAATCGATCAGCACATGCCAAGGCTACTGATGTATGCCGAGCCGCCCTCCTCGCGGAAGGCCGCTCGGCGGCGGTCAGCCCTGGGCGCGGCCGGCCGCGTGGCGGAGCAGGATGAGGCAGAGGTCGCCCAAATCCTGACCCGCCGCCTCTGCCGCCATCGGCAGGAGGCTCGTCTCGGTCATGCCGGGCGCGACGTTGACCTCCAGGAAGTGCGGCTGTCCCGAGGCGTCCACGATGAGATCGGTCCGGGAGATGTCGCGCAGTCCCAGCGCGGTGTGAGCCTTCACGGCCGCCTCGGCGCAGGCGGCCGCGGCGTCGGGCGTGAGGCGGGCCGGGGCGAAGAACTCGGTGTGCCCTGCCGTGTAGCGGGCCGCGTAGTCGTAGACCCCGGCGTCCGGAACGATCTCGACCGGCGGCAGCGCCACGGGACCGTGCCCGAGGTCGACCACGGAGACCGCCACCTCCACTCCTTCCACGTACCGCTCGATCAGCGCGGTGTCGCCGTAGGCGAAGCAGCCCACCATCGCGGCGGGCAGCTCCTCGGCGGTGCGCACGAACGAGGCGCCCAGCGCGGAGCCGCCCCGGGCGGGCTTGACGAAGAGAGGGAGGCCGAGCCGCTCCACGATGCGCCCGAGCACGGCCGTGGCGCCCAGGTCGTGGAAGGTCTCCTTCGGCAGCGTGACGGACTGCGGCGTCCGCAGCCCGACAGAGCGGACGACCCCCTTGGCGGTGGGCTTGTCGAAGGCCACCCGGCACGCGTCGGGGTCCGCGCCGACGTACGGCACGCCGAGCAGCTCCAGCACCGAACGGATCGCGCCGTCCTCGCCGGCGCCTCCGTGCAGCGTGACGAAGACGGCGTCCGGCGGATCGGCGAGAATGGAGGGCACGAGCGACGCGTCGGTGTCGCGGGTCTCCACGTCGATGCCCGCCGCGCGTAGCACCTCGCTCACGCGGCGGCCCGAGCGCAGGGACACCTCACGCTCGTACGAGAGGCCCCCGGCCAGCACGAGCACGTGGCCCAGATCGCTCATCACATCTCCTCCGCTGATGGCACGCTGTCCAACCGTACCGGCGGCGGGCAGCCCTGGTGCACGGCGGGCGGCACCGGCCGACCGCGTGGCGTCATCCAGTCGTTCGGTGTGCCGCCCGGTCCGGGCCACGGTGCGGTGCTGACAGGCGGAGGGCTGCGGGGAATGCATGCGGTGCGGTCACTGCCGTGAGATCGCACAGCACACGCCATACAGCGAGCCCGCACCGAGACGGGACCGTACGGGCCGGCGTCCGCGCGGGGACACCGGCCCGTACGGGTACGAGTGCAGGGGAACGAAGAGCAGGCGTGAGGGGGAGCCTCAGGCCAGGTCGGGCCCCGGTGTGTCGACGCCCGCGTGCCCACGCGTGGACCCCGTGCCGAACGTGTCGCGCAGCTGGATCTCCTGCTCGATCACCCCGGAGAGCCGTCGCACGCCCTCCCGGATGCGGTCCGGCTCCGGGTAGCAGTACGACAGGCGCATGTTGCGCGCCCCGCTCCCGTCCGAGAAGAATCCCGTGCCGGGCACGAAGGCCACCCGCTCCGCCACCGCGCGCGGCAGGATGGCCTTGGAGTCGAGCCCCTCGGGCAGCGACGCCCAGACGAAGAACCCGCCTCCCGGCCGCGTCCAGGTGACCTCGGGTGGCATGAGCGCCCCCAGGGCCTCCAGCAGCGCGTCACGGCGCTCCCGGTACAGCTCCCTGAACGACTTGATCTGCTCCCGCCATGGCTGCGTGGCCAGGTACTGGCCGACGGCGAGCTGCGTGAACGACGAGTGCGACAGGACGGCCGACTCCATGGCCAGGATGAGCTTGTCGCGGATGGCGTGCGGGGCGAGCGCCCAGCCGACGCGGAACCCGGGCGCGAGCGTCTTGGAGAACGACCCGAGGTAGACCACCCCGTCGGCGTTGTCCGCGCGCAGGGCGCGCATCGGCTCGCCGTCGAAGCCGAGCAGCCCGTACGGGTTGTCCTCGACGATGAGCACGCCGGCCCGCTGGCAGATGTCGAGCACCTGCTGGCGGCGGGCCACGTTGAGCGTGACGCCGCCGGGGTTGTGGAACGTCGGGATCGTGTAGAGGAACTTGATCGGCGCCCCGGCGGTCTCCAGGGCGTAGATGGTCTGCGCCAGCGACTCGGGCACGATGCCCTGGTCGTCCATGGCGACGTGCACCACCTTGGCCTCGTACGCGGCGAAGGTCCCGAGGGCGCCCACGTAGGACGGGCCCTCGGCCAGCACCACGTCGCCGGGGTCGATGAAGATGCGGGTGATCAGGTCGAGCGCCTGCTGCGAACCCACGGTGACGACGACGTCGTCCGCCCCGGCCTGAATCCCCTCCAGCCGCATGACCTCGCAGATCTGCTCGCGCAGGTGCGGATCGCCCTGGCCGGAGCCGTACTGCAGAGCCACCGGGCCACGCCTGGTGACCAGGTCGGAGACGAGCTCGCCGACCATGTCGAGGGGGAGGGCCGTGACGTACGGCATGCCGCCGGCGAGCGAGACCACCTCTGGTCTCGACGCGACGGCGAAGAGAGCTCGGATCTCGGAGGCGACCATCCCGGTAGCTCGCGCGGCGTACCGGTCGACGTAGGCGTCGATGCGCGATCCATGGATCGCGGGTGTCTGACCGTGATTGAGCTCTTCTGTCACGGTCCACCTCCTCGGTGTCAGATAGACCTGGAACAACAGATTACGCCAGTCGGGCATGTCGCCCGTGACCGGGCTGGACGCCGTGGTACCCGCTGACGGCGTCCCACTGAGCTACGATGCCAGCTGGGGACGCGGTTTTCGCGGGCTTTTCCGGGTCAACGATTGGGGCCGTAGTTGTCGCGCCGGCTGGTCAACATCACCCTGGACAATCTTGACGATCTGCCGCGCCGTTGCAGGCGGTGCGTGTTCTGGGAGCTCGACCCTCTCGGCGGCGAGCGCGCGGTCGACTCGGGAGACCCCGCGCTGGAGAAAGAGGCGTGGATCTCCGCCACCCTGCTGGAGTGGGGCAGCTGCGGGAAGATCGTGTACGTCGACGGGGTGCCCGCCGGGTTCGTCCTGTACAGCCCGCCGCTCTACACCCCGCGCTCCCTCGCCTTCCCCACCTCGCCGGTCAGCGCGGACGCGGTGCTGCTGATGACGGCGCACATCATCCCCGAGTTCTCGGGCGGCGGCCTGGGGCGGATGCTGATCCAGGGCATGGCCAAGGACCTGACCCGGCGGGGCGTCAAGGCCATCGAGGCGTTCGGCGACCTGAAGTGGGAGGAGCCGAGCTGCGTGGTGCCGGCCGACTACCTGCTCTCGGTCGGGTTCAAGACGGTACGGCCGCATCTGCGGTTCCCCCGGCTACGGCTGGAGCTGAAGACGGCCGTGTCGTGGCGCGAGGACGTCGAGGTGGCGCTGGAGCGGCTCCTCGGCTCCATGAGCCCGGAACGGGCCCTTCGCCCCGTCTGAGCCACTTCTGGCCCCGTACAACCGGAAGGCCCCCCGCGTGAGCGGAGGGCCTTCGTCATCGGTACAGCGGGTCGCGGAGCCTCAGATGATGCCGTCGAGCTCGCGCAGCAGCATGGCCTTCGGCTTGGCGCCGATGATCTGCTTGACCACCTCGCCGTTCTTGAAGACGTTCATGGTCGGGATCTGCAGCACGCCGTAGTCGCGCGGCACGTTGGGGTTCTCGTCGATGTTGAGCTTGACGATCTCCAGCTTGTCGCCGTGCTCCTTGGCGATCTCTTCGAGGATGGGCGCGACCTGACGGCACGGGCCGCACCACTCGGCCCAGAAGTCGACCAGAACGGGCTTGTCGCTCTTCAGGACGTCGGCATCGAACGTGGCGTCGGTTACTGCCTTCACGGTGTGCGCTCCTTAACTTTCGTGTGCGGCGAGCCAGCGCTCGGAGTCGAGCGACGCCGAGCAGCCGGTGCCGGCCGCGGTGATGGCCTGACGGTAGGTGTGGTCGACGACGTCGCCGGCGGCGAACACGCCGTCGATGTTCGTCTGGGTGCTGGGGGAGGCGACCTTGACGTAGCCCTCGTCGTCGAGGTCGATCTGGCCCTTGACCAGCTCGGTGCGCGGGTCGTGGCCGATCGCGAGGAAGAGGGCGTCGGTGGCGAGCTCGCTCTCCTCACCGGTCTTCACGTTGCGCAGCTTGACGGCCTCGACCCTGGACTCGCCGAGGACGTCCACGACCTCGCTGTCCCAGACGAAGCGGATCTTGTCGTTGGCGAGCGCCCGCTCCTGCATGATCTTGCTGGCGCGGAGCTGGTCACGGCGGTGGACGACCGTCACCATGCGGCCGAACCGCGTCAGGAACGTGGCCTCCTCCATCGCGGTGTCACCACCGCCGACCACCACGATGTCCTTGTTGCGGAAGAAGAAGCCGTCACAGGTGGCACACCAGGAGACGCCCCGGCCGGACAGCCGCTTCTCGTTCTCCAGGCCCAGCTCGCGGTAGCGCGAACCCATCGCCAGGATGACCGACTTCGCGTAGTAGGTGTCGGTGTAGGTCTTGATGACCTTGGGGTTGGCTTCGAGGTCGACCTCGACCACGTCGTCGGCCATCAGCTCGGCGCCGAACCGCTCGGCCTGCTTGCGCAGGTTGTCCATCAGGTCGGGGCCCATGATGCCGTCGGGGAACCCCGGGAAGTTCTCCACGTCGGTGGTGTTCATCAGGGCGCCACCGGCGGTGACGGAGCCCTCGAAGACCAGCGGGTTGAGCTCGGCGCGCGCGGAGTAGACGGCCGCGGTGTAGCCAGCGGGCCCGGACCCGATGATGATCACGTTACGAACGTCGCTCAACGCTCCCACGCCTTCCTCGTCTGTTTTTGCCAGTGGCGTCAACAGATCCTAGGCCGCGGAGATTCCCACCCCTGCCCGCGACGCCCGGATCAAACGAAAGAGCCCGCCGAAGCGGGCTCTGACGTGTGCTCACGATCGACAGGTCACCAGCGGCCGATCTTCGGCTTGCGCAGGTTCTTGCAGTGGAACGGATCGACGACGTCGACGCGGATGCGCTTGGCCGTCTCGTCCCGCCGGGACACCACGATCACGGCCTCCTGGCCGTTGTACTGACCCTGGTCGACCGCGAAGATCTTCAGCTTGGTACGGCCGGCGACCTGATTGACGCACGTCGCCACCTTGTTGGTGTCGGCCGTGACGCCTGCCACGATCGGAGCGGGGGCCAGGAAGCCCCCCAGGCGCTGCCGCAGCTCGCCGTCGCTGTAGTTGTGGCCGCTGTCGGTCAGCGCGTACGGCCTGGCCTTCGCCACCTCCTTGGTCGGGGCGGGGGCCGGCTGGGCCGCCACCTGCCGGCTGGAGCCCGAACCGCCGCCACTGGCCACGAGCAGGTTGCCGGAGACGACGACGCCGCCCACGACGGCCGCCGCGGCAGCGGCCGCGACCGCCGGCATGGCCCACCGGCGGCGTCGGGCCACCCGCCGCGCCGGGACGATGGTCCCGTCGTCGGCGACCACTCCGAGCCGTACGGTCTCCTCGGCCTCCGCCGCGTGGGCCGGCTCCTCGTAGGAGGGGACCGTGTGGACCGGCTCCGGCGCCAGGCGCGCTGCGGGCCTGAGGCGGACCGGCTCGCTGACCTCGGCGGGCTGCTCCCATGGAGCGTCCCGCATGAGCTTGTCCCAGTCCGGTGCCTCGGCGAGGTCCACGCCCCCGCGCCGCTGCTCGGCCTCGGCGGCGAGCGCCTCGGCGGCGAGCGCCTTGTCGATGCGCAGTGCGACTCCCATCGGCATGGCCGGTGTAGGGGTAGCCGCGAGCACCTCGCGAACCGCTGCCAGGTCTGCCAGGAGCTCCCCACATGGGTCGCATACCGCGAGATGGTCGCGGACCTGGCGGGCCGTGCCGGCGTCCAGGAGGCCCTCTGCCAACTCGGCGAGGATCTCCAGATCGTAGTGCGTATCACCCGTCACGAAGTTCTGCTCCCTTCCCGGATGAGACGCGACCGAGGTCCGAACGGTTCCGCAGATGCGAAAGAATCGGGGCAAGCTTCGCCCGGCCTCGGGCGCATCGGCTCTTGACGGTGCCGCTGGGCACGCCGAGCACCTGAGCTGCGTCTTCGACCGAATAACCCATCATGTCGACGAGCACGAGAGCCGCCCGCTGGTCGGCCGGGAGCCGTTTCAGCGCGGCAGAGACCTCCATCGAGACCTCCCGCTCGACCGTGTGGTCGGGCAGGGGCGTCTCGCGCTCGGCGGCCTCGATGAGCTCGTCGTCCGCGACCGGCCGGATGGACTTGCGGCGCATCCGGTCGAGGCAGGCGTTGACGACGATGCGGTGGAGCCAGGTGGTGACGGCCGCCTCGCCGCGGAACGAGCCCGCCTTGCGATAGGCGGACACGAACGCGTCCTGCACGGCGTCGGCCGCTTCGTCGGGGTCGCCGAGCGTGCGCAGGGCGACCGCCCACATGCGGTCTCGGTGCCTCTTGACGATCTCGCTGAACGCGTGTGGATCCCCGTCGATGTGCGCGGTCAGCAGCGCGGCGTCAGTGATCGCCGGCCGCTCCGCTGATGAGGGTGTCTCGGGTGGGGAGTTCACAAGAGGGATTCCTGGTTTATGCCGATCCGGAGGAGTGGACCATTACCTCATAGATGGTGCCATGAAAGCCGCCCGCATCTGCCGGAAGCCGCGTAAACCAGATCAGAACGTACTGCCCGGTGGTCGCTTGATCGGGCTTCAGCGTGACCTTCCCCGAGGCGCCCTTCTGCTTGGTGACGGTCTTCAGCGCCGAGAGATCGGCCGCGTCGCCCACCTTGAGCTCCACGCTCGCCCCGCTCGCGCCGGACAGCGTGGCCACCACGTCGCTGATCTGCACCGGCTTGCCCATGTCGAGCAGCAGGCCGACGCCCTCCTTGAGGTTGCCCAGCTCGGCGGTGTTGTAGTTGTCGGTCTTCCAGAACGTGCTGGGCTTGCCGTCGATCGCCAGCTCGGCGCCGGTGTTCTCCTCCTTGTCGCCCAGGGGGTCGAACGCGATCGCCCTCTTCGGCTTGACCGCCTGCGGGGCCGCGGTGACGGACGCCGAGGTCGCCGAGGGCGTGCCCTGCGCCTCCGAGCCGCCCTTGCCGCTGCCCAGGCTGCGGCCGATCGTCCACGCGCCGACGCCGACCGCGGCGATGACGAGCAGCACCACGACCGTCATGAGCACGCGGTTGACCATCCCGCCGCGCTGGGAGCTCCCGCGCTGCGGGACGGTCAGGTGCTGGATCGGCGGCTGGGGCCGCGGGGGCCGCACGTCGGTGTCGAGGCCCTCCGACGGCGAGGTGACCGTCACCGAGGGCGGAGCGGCGTTGTAGTCGATGGGGATCGGCATCGGCCGCGCGACGCCCGCCAGCGCCTCGGCCACGGCCGCCGGGCTGTTCAGGGCGCCGTGGCCCTTGCGCGACTCGGGCAGGCACGCCTTGACCGTGACGGTGTCGAGGTAGCTCGGCACTCCGGCGGTGACCTGGCGTGGCGTGCAGACGTGGCCGTCGGTCATGGGGGCGGGCGGCAGGCCGCCCTCCTCCTCGTCGCCCGGCCAGTGGCCGGTCAGACCCGCGTACAGCAGCCGGCCCAGGCCCTCGGCGTCGTCCAGGGCGGGCTGGTCGGTGGTGAGCCCCGACAGGGCCGCGTCGACGGCGACGCCCAGCACCTTGACGGTGTTGCCGGTCGTCCACACCAGGTGGGACGGGCGCAGGCACAGGTGGTACAGGCCGGCCTCGTGGGCGTGCGCGAGGGCCTCGGCAGCCTCGGCCACCAGCCCCGCTGCCCGCTCCGGGTCCATCGGGCCGGCCGCGACCAGGTCGGACAGGGTCTCACCGGTGACCCACTCGCTCACGACGTAGGAGTAGTCCTCCTCCTCGGCCGCGTCGAACACCTGCGTCAGCCGCGGGTCGGTCAGCCGGCTGGCGGCCCGGGCGGCGGTGACGACCTCGTGGACGCGGGGGAAGTCGGCGGAGAAGGTGTGGACGGCGACGGGGCGGGCGAGGATCTCGTCGATGGCCTTCCACAGAGTGGCGCCGTCGGACTCGGTGACCCGGTCCTCGAGACGGAAGCGTTGGGCGAGACGAGTGCCGGGTTCGACCGCCGACGTGCTCACTGACTCACTCCGCTCGGCTGATCGGGCGTGCTCATGACTCGGGTGGCCTGCGTGGTCGTGTCCCACGTAGGCACGCTATGCCGGGTGGATCCGCCCACGCCCCTCCTGCTTCCATTCGCGCGTGTGGGCACCATGGTAGTGCCGCGCCGGTTCCGCCCGTGATTCCTTGCCGGCTTCCTTACCGGCCCAACCGCCCGGCAACCATCCCCACGATCGAGTTGACCTCGGGGATGCGCATACGGTGGGCCACGGCGAGGTACAGCAGCATGCCCACGCCCCCGCCGACCACCAGGATGATCACCGAGGTGAGGAAGCTCAGCCCGCCGAACGCGAGCTGGACCAGCCACACCACGGCCAGCGCCAGCACGGCCGTGGGCAGAGCGGCGAGGTACATCCGGGTCATGGCCATGCCGATCTGCCAGCCGCCCAGCCCGTGCACCCGCCGGGAGGCCAGCCACCAGGCGGCCACCGCCCCGAGAGCGTACGCGACGGCGTAGGCGAAGGCCAGCCCCATCACCGTGTAGGCATACGGGAGCACCTGATACATGATCCACATGAGCAGCGCGTTGACCACGGTCGTGGCCGCACCCACGTACACCGGGGTCCGGGTGTCGCCGAAGCTGTAGAAGACGCGCAGCAGGAGCTGGAAGATCGCGAACGGCACCAGGGCCAGGCCGTACACCTGCAGGACGTTGCCGATGTAGACGGCGTCCTGGAGCGGCACGGACCCGTGCGCGTAGATCGGCACGGTGATGGCCGGGCCGAGCACCATGAGCAGCAGCGACACCGGGACCATGATGGAGCCGATGAGCCGCACGCTGGAGGCGAACTCGCTGCGCACGTCGCCGAACCGGCCCTCGCTCACCGCGCGGCTCATGCGCGGCAGCATCGCCGTGATCACCGAGACCCCGATGATGCCGTACGGGAGCTGGAAGAGCTGGAAGGCGTAGGTGTAGGGGCTGATGCCGTGGCCGGAGACGGAGTCGCCCGCGGAGCTGGCCAGGTTGGTGGTCAGCATGAAGCCGAGCTGGGTGACCACCACGTAGCCGATGGTCCACGCGCCCGCCCGGCCCATCTCGCCGAGCCGGGCGTTGCGCAGGTCGAAGCGGGGCACGAACTCGAACCCGGCCCGCCGCAGCGCCACGATCAGGACGACCGCCTGGGCCACGATGCCCGCGGTGGTGCCGAGGCCCAGCAGGGCGAGCTGCCCGTCGGTGACGCGGCCGATGTCGTCGCCCGCGTCGCCCACCACGACCACGTAGGCGAGCAGCACGCAGATGACCACGACGTTGTTGAGCACGGGCGCCCACATGGGGGCCGCGAAGCGGTCGCGGGTGTTGAGGATGGCGCCCGCCACCGCGCCGACGCCGAAGAAGGCGAGCTGCGGCAGGATGAAGCGGGCCAGCGTCACCGCGACGTCGAACTTACGCCCGCTCCAGCCCGTGGTGTAGAGGTCGATGAGCAGCGGCGCGGCCAGCACGGCGATCACCGCGACGACGGCCAGCGCGACCGCGGACAGGCTCAGCAGGCGCTGCTCGTAGGCGCGACCGCCGTCGGGGTCCTGCTTCTGCGCCCGGACGATCATCGGCACGACGACGCTGCTCAGGACGCCGAGCAGCAGCAGGTCGAGGATGCTGTACGGGATGGAGTAGGCCGCGTTGTAGGCGTCGCCCATGCCGGCGGTGCCGATCGCGATGGCCAGCACCATGGTGCGCACGAAGCCCGTGACCCTCGACACCATGGTCCCCGCGGCCATGACGGCGCTGGCCCGGAGCATGCGGCTCATACGGTCTCACTTTCCCGACTCTTGGCGGCCCGTTCGAGCCGTCGCTGCGATCTGCGCCTGAGGACCCGCGTCACGACCGCGGCGAGCATGACCGTCAGCGCCGCGCCGACGATCACCAGGGCGATGCCGGTGTAGCCGGTGGTGCGGATGATGAGCTTCACCGGCTTGCCGTACGGCTTCCCGTCGGAGGTGAGGAGCTGGACGGTCACGGCGGAGTCGCCGCTGACGCCGGGCGTCGCCTGCATCGCGACGGGGAGGGTGCCGCTCTGGCCGTTGCCGCCGATCACCAGCCGCCGGGGCTCCTGGACGTCGACGACCTTCAGCAGCTTGTGGTTGTTGGAGACGACGCGGACGTCGACCGTCACCTCGACCGGCAGGGAGTTCTTGACGCTGATCGGCACGACGCCGTCGGACCCGGCGAGGGTGCGCGGCCGGTCGGGGTCGGCGCCGGTGATCGTGATCATGTCCATCCGGTCGTCCACGGCGTCGGCGACCAGCTCGGCCGCCGCGCGCCCGGCCCGCGTCTGGTTGCGCCAGGCGGAGGACGTCAGCCGCAGCACGGCCGCGTCGAACGCCGACGGCGGCTTGTCGGTGGTGATGAGCGAGGTGAGGTCGGCCTTGCGGGCGATGTCCTTGATCGGCGTGAGGTACTTGGCGCCGAGCTCTTCCTTGCGGTCCTGATCGGTGTAGGTGAGGCCGGCGCGCGCCGGCTGTGCCGACTGGCCGGTCTGGACCGTCTTGGCCTTGGCCGGCTTGACCGAGTCGAGCGGGGTGAGCGTCAGCCACGGCAGGCTCTTCGCGGTCTTGAGCAGGGCGGAGACCAGCGTGGGGTTGGGGTCCCAGCGGCGGGAGGGCGCGACGACCAGCGAGCGAGGGGTCGTCTGCCCGGGCTCGGCGGAGATCATCGCGGTCTCGGCGATGAAGCGCTGGCGGCTCAGCAGCACCGAGCCGGCGCCGCCGCCGGGCTCGAAGAGCCGGCTGAGCGCGGGGTCGGCGACGAGCGCCGTGACGGGCCCGGCGACGCTGTACAGCGTGGCCGCGGCGTCGGGAGTGACGGCTCCGGGCGCGAAGGCCGCCTGCTGCGTCGTCTCCGTTCCCGGCTGCTGCTGACCCTGCGGCGGCAGGTTGGTGGAGTTGAGCAGGACCTTGCGCACCTGGGCGACGCCGGGCTTGCCGACGGCCAGCAGGTCCAGCGCGTCGGCGTCGAGCAGTCCGGAGGCCGGCCAGTTGATCGAGGTCGACACCTCGGGCCTGAGGAGCTGGGTGGCCTTCTGCCCGCCCAGCTCGATCGCCCGGCCGACCTGCGTGTCGAACCCCTTGTGAGCCAGCGCGGCCACGTCGGGGTCGGCGTACGGGGTGGCCACGACGGGGGAGTCGGCCAGGGCCTCGCGCAGGTCGGTGAGCCACTGCGCGGCGGCGCTGTCGGCGGGCTTCTTGACCGGGCCGTCCTTGGTGCTGACCGTGTATGGCTTGGACATGGCGGTCACGTCGTCGAGCAGGGCGGGGTCGAGGAACCAGGTGACGCTCTCGGGCGCGGCCTTGGCGATGCGGAGGAGGTCGGCGAGCCGGCCCTTGCCGGTCAGCGCCGGGCCCAGCTTGTCGTCGGCGAAGTTCGGGTCGTCGGCGCGGTGCGGCTGGTCGATCAGCGGGAGGGCGACGGCCAGCTTGTTGCGCACCGGCTTGGGCTGCGGGGGCGCGTACGTGATGAACGTGCGCTGGACGGCGAGCTGCCGCCAGCCGAGCTGCTGGACCTCGATCGCGATCGGGTAGACGCCGAAGCGGGGCGTGCCCGGAGCGGCGAGCTGCGCCGGGGTCAGCGTGATCTCCCACGGGGTCGAGGCGCCCGCCGCCAGCGACGCGATCGTCATGGCGGACCTCCCGGAGACGTTGCCCGGGGTCTGCGGGTCGCTCAGGTCGGCCTGGTAGGCCTCGACGGCCGCCCGGTCGGCGAGCGGCTGCGGCGAGTAGCGCAGCCGTACGAGCAGGCCGGTCAGGGCGGTGCCGGTGTCGTTGCGCAGGGTGCCGGAAATCTTGATCTCGTCGGCGGCGCCCTTGGCCCAGTCGGGTGTGATGGAGGACACGATGAGGGCCAGCCCCTGGCGGGCGGCCTGGGCGGATGCCTGGGCGGGCGCCGAGGCGGTCGTCGTCCTCGCGGCAGCAGCGCCCGGCGTCACCACGCCCAGGGGCGCGAGCAACGCGGCGGAGACGACGGCGAGCAGCGTGGCCTTACGGATCACGCGTCCGCCCGGGCTGGAGTACGGCGCACGCCCGCAATGGTACGGGCTCAGTGCCGCAACGCGATCGCCTCACGTGGTCCCCTGGGCATGGGAATCCTGAGGTCCACGGTCTTGCCGGACAGGAGGGACTGCAGGTCAAGGGCGCGCATGCGCACCGCGGTGTGTCGTTCGCCGCTGGCCATGAAGATCGGCTCCCCGTCGGAGCTGAGCCGGTCGTCGATGAGCAGCGGGAGCCGGCGCGGCAGCAGCAGCGGGCACACCAGGCCGGCGGCGTAGTCGGTGGCGGAGTTGACCAGGAACGCGGGGGCGTGTCGCACGTCACGCGCCCCCAGCAGGCCGCCGACCGCCCCGGGCCGCGGCGGCGCGGCGACCGAGGAGACGACGGCGACGACCTCGTGCCCGAGCCTCGTCGTGGCCTCGAACACCGTGACCGCGACACACCTCTCGGGCGCGGCGGAGATCGTCTCGGGCAGCTCGTCCGCGGTGGTGATGGGACGCGGAAGGCGTACGATCTCATGATGGACCTGGTGTGCGAGGAGCCAGCGGTGGATCGCGAGGGCGTCCTTCATGAACACGCTCCTTCGTTCCTTGGCCCCCGACGGTCCTCTTGACCGACGGTAACCCGGACCTCATGTGGCCCGGGGGATATGTTCCGGAATCGAAGGACCTACCCAGCTTGTCCGACTCAAATCTGACCGACAACCAGCAGCGGGCCATGAGCGACCTGTTCCGCAAGATCGCCCCCGTCGCCGACGAGCTCGGCCGCCTGTTCGCCGACCAGGGGCACGAGCTGGCCCTCGTGGGCGGCCCGGTGCGCGACATGCTGCTCGGCCGCACCGGCAACGACCTCGACCTCACCACCGACGCCCACCCCGAGCGCGTGCTGTCCCTCGTACGCGACTGGGCCGACTCGGTGTGGACCATCGGCATCGACTTCGGCACCGTCGGAGTGCGCAAGGGCGGCTGGCTGATCGAGATCACGACGTACCGGAGCGAGTCCTACGACCCCAAGTCGCGCAAGCCCGAGGTCATGTACGGCGAGACGCTGGAGGCCGACCTGGAGCGGCGCGACTTCGCGGTCAACGCGATGGCCGTGCGCCTGCCCGGCCACGAGTTCGTCGACCCGTACGGTGGCCTGACCGACCTGGCGGCCAGGAGGATGCGCACGCCGGGCCCCCCGGAGCGGTCCTTCGGCGACGACCCGCTGCGCATGCTGCGCGCCGCGCGGTTCGCCTCCCAGCTCGGCTTCGCCGTGGACGACGCCGCCGTGGAGGCGATGACCTCCATGGCCGGGCGCATCGAGATCGTCTCGGCCGAGCGGATCCGCGACGAGCTGGACAAGCTGATCTGCGGCGCCCGGCCCCGCGAGGGCCTGCGCCTGCTGGTCGACACCGGGCTCGCCGACCACGTCCTGCCCGAGCTGCCCCGGCTGCGCCTGGAGATCGACGAGCACCACCGGCACAAGGACGTCTACGAGCACACCCTGACCGTGCTCGACCAGGCGATCGCCCAGGAGGAGGACGGCCGGGCCGACCGCATCCTGCGCTGGGCGGCGCTCCTGCACGACATCGGCAAGCCCAAGACACGCCGCCACGAGCCCGGCGGCCGGGTCTCCTTCCACCACCACGAGGTGGTCGGCGCCCAGCTGACCAAGAAGCGCATGGCCGAGCTGCGCTTCCCCAAGGACGTCGTGGCCGACGTGTCGCGGCTGGTGGAGCTCCACCTGCGCTTCCACGGCTACGGCACGGGCGAGTGGACCGACAGCGCCGTGCGCCGCTACGTGCGCGACGCCGGCCACCTGCTCACCCGTCTGCACAAGCTCACCCGGGCCGACTGCACGACCCGCAACAAGCGCAAGGCGGCGGCGCTGTCGCGCACCTACGACCAGCTGGAGGAGCGCATCGCCCGGCTGGCCGACGAGGAGGAGCTGGCCAAGATCCGGCCGGAGCTCGACGGCAACGACATCCAGCGGATCCTCGGCGTCGGCCCGGGACCGGTGGTGGGCCAGGCTTACAAATTCCTGCTGGAGCTGCGCCTGGACAAGGGCGTCATCGGCACCGAGGCGGCCACCGAGGCGCTGCTGGAGTGGGCCCGCGACAACGACCTGATCGGCTCCTGACGGCCGGTCAGGGCGAGGGCGTGGGCACCGGGGGCCGCACGATCAGGCGGTAGGCCAGCGCGGCCACCGGATAGCCCGCCGAGATGATCGCCGCGGTGAGGTAGGACTTGCCGTCGGCCGGCAGGATGGCCGCCGACAGCGCCGCGGCCAGCACGTACATGCCGTTGAAGAGCATGTCGTAGATCGAGAAGGCGCGGCCCAGGTAGGCGTCCTCGACGTCGCGCTGCACGGCGGTGTCGGCGCAGATCTTGACGCTCTGGCCGGCGATGCCGAGCACGAACCCGGCCACCGGGAGCCCCCACTCCTGGAACGGCATGATGACCGGCGCCGTGAGCACGCCGGCCGCGGCCAGCGCCATCGGCACCCACCGCTCCATCGTGAAGCGCTCCGTGGCCCACGGCGTGATGAGGACGGCGAGGAAGTAGCCCACGCCGGAGGTGGCCACCACCACGCTGATGCCGCGCAGGGCCGCGTCGGGGTCGCCGTCGGTGAAGTAGTAGCGGTACAGGATGATGCCGAGCGCGGTCGCCATGCCGTACAGGAACCGGTGCGCGGCCATCGCGCCCATCGTGGCGGCGGCCCTGCGGTGGCGCGCCAGGTGACGGGCGCCGTCCACGAGGCCGGCGACCACGTTCCTGACCGCCTGGCTCGCCTGCGGCCGGTCGGGGGCGTAGGAGGGGCCGAGCAGCGAGCGCTCCATCGTGCGCGCGATCAGGGCGCTCAGCCCGAACACGACGCCCGAGACGAGGAGCAGCACCGCCGTGCCGAACGCGCCGCCGCCGAGCGCCTCGCGCAGCACGAACCCCACCCCGGCGCCCACGAACGTCACGACGGTGCCGGAGGTGGGCGTGACGGCGTTGGCGGCCATCAGCCGCTCCACCGGCACCACGTGCGGCAGGGACGCGCCCAGCGCGGCCAGGAAGAACCGGTTGACCGCCAGGACGCCGAGCGCCGCGGCGTAGAACACCGGCTCCGGCGCGCCGGCCGCGACGAGCGCCGCCGCGGCCAGCAGCAGCCCGCCGCGCACGAGGGGCGCGATCACCAGGATCTGCCGCCGCGACCACCGGTCGATGAAGACGCCGACGAACGGCCCCAGCACGCTGTACGGCAGCAACAGCACGGCGAGTCCGGCGGCCACGGCCAGCGCGGTGGTCTGCTTCTCCGGGCTGAAGAAGGCGAACCCGGCCACGCCGAACTGGAAGATCCCGTCGGAGAACTGCGAGACCAGCCGCGTGCCGAAGAGCCGGCGGAAGTCACGGCCCTGCAGGACTATCCGGAGATCGGCGACGAACGACACGCAGTCAGCCTAGTCCCGCCCAGGACGTCTCAGGCGCGAGAGTTGGCGCAGCAGGTGCGCGAACCAGGTTCTGCCCGCCGACATGATCACGTACGCTTCGTAGCGTGACGACTGATGAACTGGTGGTGCTGGTCGACGGCGAGGGCCGCGCGGTCGGCACCGCGCCCAAGATGTCGGTGCACGGCCGGGAGACGCCGCTCCATCTGGCCTTCTCCAGCTACGTCTTCGACCGCGACGGTCGCGTGCTGCTGACCAGGCGCGCCGACCACAAGCTGACCTGGCCCGGCGTGTGGACCAACAGCTGCTGCGGCCACCCGCTGCCGGGCGAGCCGCTCGACCACGCCGTCACCCGCAGGCTCTCCTACGAGCTGGGCCTGGCCGTGGAGCGCGCCGACCTGATGCTGCCCACGTTCGCCTATCGGGCGGTCATGGGCAACGGCATCGTCGAGCACGAGCTGTGCCCCGTCTACCGCGTCACGGCCGAGACCCCGGCGGTGCTCAACCCGGAGGAGGTGGGAGAGACCCAGTGGATGCCGTGGCAGGAGTTCGCCGCGCGCGTGCTGACGGGCGAGCTGGCCATCTCGCCGTGGTGCGCCGAACAGGTGCCGCTCCTGGTCGGCCTGGGCCCCGACCCGATGGCCTGGCCCACGGCCGCCGAGGCCGAGCTGCCCCCCGCGGCCCGGGTCACCACCGGCTGACGCCTCGACCCCGGCGACGGCCCACCAGGCGCCGTGACGGCGGCCGACCCTGTGCGGGTCAGCCGCCGTCTCCCTGGAGGCCCTCAGCCGCGTGCGGCGACCGGGCCCTCCTCGGCTGTGCCGTGGCGGATGCCTATCTTTCGACCTCGCCGCGGATGTACTTCTCGACGTAGTCGCGCGCCTCGTCGTCGGAGTACTGCACGGGCGGCGACTTCATGAAGTAGGACGACGCGCTGAGGATCGGGCCGCCGATGCCCCGGTCCAGGGCGATCTTGGCGGCGCGCACCGCGTCGATGATGATGCCGGCCGAGTTCGGCGAGTCCCAGACCTCGAGCTTGTACTCCAGGTTGAGCGGGGTGTCGCCGAACGAGCGGCCCTCCAGGCGGACGTAGGCCCACTTGCGGTCGTCGAGCCACGGCACGTGGTCCGACGGGCCGATGTGCACGTCGGCCTTGCGCATCTCGTGCGGGATCTGCGAGGTGACCGACTGCGTCTTGGAGATCTTCTTCGACTGGAGCCGCTTGCGCTCCAGCATGTTCATGAAGTCCATGTTGCCGCCGAAGTTGAGCTGGTACGTGCGCAGCAGCTCGACCCCGCGGTCCTCGAACAGCTTGGCCATGACGCGATGCGTGATGGTGGCGCCGACCTGCGACTTGATGTCGTCGCCGACGATCGGCACACCCGCCTGCGTGAACTTCTCGGCCCACTCGGGGTCGGAGGCGATGAAGACGGGCAGCGCGTTGACGAAGGCGACCTTGGCGTCGATCGCGCACTGCGCGTAGAACCGGTCGGCCTCCTCGGAGCCCACCGGCAGGTAGGAGACGAGGACGTCCACCTGGTTGTCGCGCAGCACCTTGACGACGTCGACCGGCTCCTCGTCGGACTCGTCGACGATCTCCCGGTAGTACTCGCCCAGACCGTCGAAGGTGTGGCCGCGCTGCACGACCACCCCCGTCGGCGGGACGTCCGCGATCTTGATCGTGTTGTTCTCGCTGGCGACGATCGCCTCGGAGAGGTCACGGCCGACCTTCTTGGCGTCCACGTCGAAGGCGGCGACGAACTCGACGTCGCCCACGTGGTAGTCGCCGAACTTCACGTGCATCAGGCCAGGCACCCGGACCGCCGGGTCGGCGTCCTTGTAGTAGTGGACGCCCTGGACCAGTGACGCCGCGCAGTTGCCGACACCGACAATGGCCACGCGAACCGAACCCATCGCACTCGCTCCCTTACTCATCAGTTGACGTGGTATCTCTCTCGGGCTCCTGTGATGCCCGTCTCTCCGTCGCGATCAGCTCGTTCAGCCAACGCACCTCGCGTTCGACCGATTCGAGACCGTGACGCTGCAGCTCCAGCGTGTAGCTGTCGAGGCGCTCCCTGGTGCGGGCCAGAGCGGTGCGCACGCTGTCCAGGCGCTCCTCCAGGCGGCTGCGGCGGCCTTCGAGGATGCGCAGGCGCACCTCGGCCTCCGTGTGCCTGAAGAACGCGAAGTGGACGCCGAAGCTCTCGTCCTCCCAGGCCGACGGGCCGGCCTGGGTGAGCAGTTCCTGGAGCCGCTCCTTCCCCTCGGCCGTCAGCTTGTAGACGATCTTCGATCGGCCGCCCACGATCGTGGCCGGAGCCGGCTGCTCCTCGGCGATGAGGCCCTGGGAGAGCAGCGATCGCAGGCAGGGGTAGAGCGACCCGTAGGAGAACGCACGGAACATCCCCAGCAGAGCGTTGAGCCGTTTGCGCAGCTCATAGCCGTGGAGCGGGGTTTCGTGCAGCGACCCGAGCACGGCCAGTTCCAGCACTCTGCCCTGTCCGCTGGCCACGGGAACCGCCCCCTCTCGCGTCGATGTATCAAGTCGATACATCCCGAGGATACGTCAGTTCGCTATATCGCTGCAATCACTGACTTTGCCAAGTCGTTGGGAGCAATCACCAAAAAGCCGTAGTCTGGCGCTCATGTGGTCACAGCGAAGGGTGGTGGATTACGGCCTCGCCAAGCGAGCAGTGGTCCGCGACCTGCGTACCGGGCACGGCACGCCCGGCGACGTGTGTGACGCACAGCCGTACCTCCTTCGCGCGGCCCGGCACTTCGGCGAACCGACCGAACGCCTATGCCCGATGTGCGAAAGGCAGAACGTCACCAACGTGACCTATGTCTACGGGGATTCCCTGGGCCGGCATGCGGGTCAGGCAAAGGCGACGTCAGATCTCGTCGAAATGGCCCATGATTACGACGAGTTCCGTGTGCACGTGGTCGAGGTCTGCCAGGGTTGCTCCTGGAACCACTTGACGGTCTCGTTCGTCCTCGGCAACGGACCGCCGGATCTCGTCGGCCGAGATTAGAGACCGAAGGCGGCAGGCAGCAGCACGCCCGATCCGCCGTGCTATCCGACGACGATGCGAGGACGTGTTGAGTTTCAGCCACGACGAGGGGACGGCCCGCCCGGGGAGGCGCCGTCGCTCCAGCTCATCCCGTTCCGTTCCCCAGGCTCAGGCACCGCAAACCGGGGATCCCGGCTGGGACACGGGGCAGCCTTCCCGTCGTGCGGAGGCGGCCTACGAGCAGACCGGCGCCATGGCCGCGCAGTCGTACGAACAGCCGTACGAACAGCCGTACGAGCCGCCCCGCCGTGAGCCGCAGGGCCGGGAACCACAGCGGCGTGAGCCCGAGCGGCGCGAGCCGTCCGGGCGGCGTGAGTCCGGGCGGCGCGCTCCCGCCGGTCCCGCACAGGAGACCGTCGGGATGGGGATGTCCGGCGAGCCGGCGCCGCGCGTGCCCGGGCGGCGCGAGGGAAGGCGGCGCGGCGAACAGGAGACGATGATCAGCGAGGCGCCGCGCCGCGCCCGCGGTCGCGGCAACGGCGGCAACGGCGGGCCGGGTGGGCCCGGTGGGCCCGGCGGGTCGGGCGGCCCCGGGGGTCCTGGCGGGCCGCAGGGTCCCGGCGAGCCGCCGGGCGACTCCGGCAGGAAGCGCCCGGCGTGGCTCAGGTTCCTGCCGAGCTGGAAGATCGTGCTGGCCGGCTTCGCGGTCGTCACCGCCGGCGTCTTCGGCATGATCGCGGTCGCCTACGCCAACATGCCCATGCCCTCCGAGGACCAGGTCCAGGACACGGTCGACGACCAGGGCAGCACCATGTACTACGCCAACGGCGAGGTCCTGGCCAAGCTCGGCACCAAGCGCGTCCCGGTCAAGGACATCAACCAGATCCCGCGGCACGTGCAGGACGCGGTCATCGCCGCCGAGAACAGCGGCTTCCGCGAGGACGCCGGCATCTCCTTCTCCGGCATGGTGCGCTCCGTCTTCAGCACGGTCTCCGGCCAGCAGGTGCAGGGCGCCTCCACCATCACCCAGCAGATGGCCCGCAACTACTACGACGGCCTCTCCCAGGAGCGCAGCGTCGAGCGCAAGATCAAGGAGATCTTCGTCGCGGTCAAGCTGAACAAGTCGCTCACCAAAGACCAGATCCTCCTGCAGTACCTCAACACCATCTACTTCGGACGCGGCGCGTACGGCATCGGCGCCGCGGCCCAGCAGTTCTTCGGCAAGCCGGTGAAGGAGCTGACGCCCCAGCAGGGCGCCTACCTGGCCGGCCGCATCCAGAACCCCGACGCGTTCGACCGGGCCGAGATCGCGGGCAACATGAAGCCCACCGAGGAGCGCTACGTCTACGTGGTCGGGCAGATGGCCAAGCTCGACCCCGCCGCCTACGGCACCCTGCCGGCCAAGGCGCCGACCTCGCCCAAGCGCGTCAAGGTCAAGAACAAGGACTACTTCAAGGGCCTGACCGGCTACATGGTCGAGGCCGTGCTGAACGAGCTGAAGGCCGACTACAACATCTCCAAGGAGGACGTCGAGACGGGTGGTTACAAGATCACCTCGACGTTCGACAAGAAGCTGATGCTGGCCGCCAGGGACGCCGTCAACAAGCACACCGCCGGCCTGACCGGCGAGATCAACGCCACGCTGGCGGCCGTCGACCCGACCAACGGCCGGATCCGCGCCTTCTACGGCGGCGACGACTACGAGAAGGACGCCTGGAACGACGCCTTCCTGTCGCAGAAGCAGGCCGCCTCGGCGTTCAAGCCCTACGTGCTGGCGGCCTGGCTCGACTCCGGCTACAGCCTCAGGAGCTACCTGCCGGCCAAGGGCCCGCTCAAGCTCGAGGGCACCACCCCGATCAACAACGACCACGCCTCCGGCGCCTCCTCGATCGACGTCGTCGACGCCACGGCCCACTCGGTCAACACCGCGTTCGCCAAGATGGGGGAGAAGGTCACCCTCGAGAAGGTCATCGAGATCGCCAGCCGCGCCGGCCTCAGCAAGGACCGGCTGGAGGACGCCAAGAACCGCCACCACTACCTGATCACCATCGGCTCCGGCCAGGTCACCGCCGTCGAGCAGGCCGGCGGCTACTCGATCTTCGCCAACGGCGGCAAGCACTTCAGGAACCACGTCATCATCACCGTCAAGGACCGGTCGAACCGGGTCAAGTACCAGGAGAAGAAGACCCCGGCCCAGGTGATCTCCCCCGAGGCCGCGGCGGACGCCACCGTCGCCCTCCAGGCCGTGGTCAAGCAGGGCACCGGCCGCAACGCCGCCCTCTACGACCGGCCCGTGGCCGGCAAGACCGGCACCAACAACGAGAACAAGGAAGCCTGGTTCGTCGGCTTCACCCCGCAGCTGTCCACCGCGGTCGGCATGTTCCGCCAGGAGTGCCGCACCAAGGGCGGCAAGGTCATCCAGCCGGTCAACGACAACTGCCCGTGGTGGCGGGGCAAGGACTCGGCCAAGGAGAAGAAGTACACGCCGCAGAAGCCGTACACCACGGCGTACGAGGTGCCGCTGGGCGCGAACTTCCAGGGCGCCACGTACCCGTCGGCCATCTGGAAGGCGTTCATGACCGAGGCCATGAAGGGCCAGAAGGTCGAGCAGTTCCCGGCCCGCGTGGACACCGGCGTCTCGGAGAACCTCGCGCCCAAGCCCGTGCCCACGCCGACGGCCACCAAGGACCCGGCCGAGGAGCAGCCGGACGACGTGACCTGCGTCATCGACCCGTGCGACGACGACAGCGGCCGCATCATCACCATCGACCCGAACCAGAACAACGGGTTCGACGACGACAACGGGCTGCTGGGTGGCGGTCAGGACCCGGGCATGCCGCCGTTCTACGAGCCCGAGCCGATGCCCACCGGGCGAGAGCAGTGGTGACGACGGACCCGGCGGGGGACGCGGTGGACGACGACCCGGTCGTCCGCCCGCCGCTGGCCGCGCGTGCCGTGCCGTACCTGCCCCTGGCGCTGTTCGCGGCGCTGGGGGCGAGCCTGGCGTACGTGTTCCGGCTGCCGTGCCGTACCGGCGGCTGGAACGACCAGGTCAGCACCTACACCAACTTCTGCTACACCGACATCTACCCGCTGTGGTTCGACCGGCAGCTCGCCACGCAGAACCCGTACTTCGCCGACGTGCCGTTCGACAAGCACGTCGAGTACCCCGTGGTGCTCGGCGAGGTCATGCAGTTCTTCGCCTGGATCGCCCGCGGGCTGGAGTCCGACCCCGTCCAGCAGGCCGTCCGCTTCTACGACGGCACGGTGATCTTCCTCGGCGTCTGCCTGGTCGCCGGCGTGGTGCTGATGGCCGCCGTGGCCGGGCCGACCCGCCGCTGGGACGCCCTGTGGTACGCGCTCGCGCCGTCGGTCGTCCTGGCCGCGTACATCAACTGGGACCTGGTCGCCGGCGCACTGTCCATGGGCATGCTGCTGGCCTGGGCACGGAAGCGGCAGGTCCTGGCCGGCGTGCTGCTCGGGCTGGCGATCGCGACGAAGTTCTACCCGCTGATGTTCGCCGGGGCGCTGTTCCTGCTGACGCTGCGCACCGCGCGCTGGCGGCCGTTCCTGGTGACGATGGCCGCGGCCGCGGGGGCGTGGCTGGTCGTCAACGTGCCGTTCATGGTGTTCGCCTGGGACGGCTGGCGCCGGTTCTACGTCTTCTCCCAGGAGCGCGGGGTCGACTGGGGCTCGCCGTGGCTGTTCTTCCAGAGCAAGGGCTGGCCCGTCCTCGGCGAGGCCGACGTCAGCACGCTCGGCATGGCCTCGCTCGCCGTGCTGTGCCTGGGCATCGCGGTCCTGACCCTGGCCGCGCCACGCCGGCCCCGGCTCGCGCAGATCTGCTTCCTCGCGCTGGCCGCCTTCATGATGACGAACAAGGTGTGGTCGCCGCAGTTCGTGCTCTGGCTGGTGCCGTTCGCGGTGCTGGCCCGGCCCAACTGGAAGGCGCTGGCCCTCTGGCAGCTCGCCGAGATCTGGTACTTCTTCGCCATCTGGCTCTACCTGCTCTCCCAGCAGCCGCTCGGGCGCGACGACCTGGGCATCGGCGACGACACGTACTTCACCGCCGTCTGGGGCCGGGTGATCACGATCGCGGTGATGATGGCGTTCGTCGTGCGTGACATCCTCCGCCCGCACAAGGACGTCGTACGGCAGGCGGGCGTCGACGACCAGGGCGGCGGCGTGTTCGACGACGCCCCTGACCGGTTCACGCTGGCCTCCTCGTACCGGTGATCACCCGCTCGGCCGCGCGCGACGCGCTGCTGGTCTGGTCAGGCTCGCGGGCCGGGCTGCTGGTGGCCACTCTGCTCGGCTCGGCTCTGAACGCCTACGTGGAGCGCTGGAAGCAGTGGGACGCCGGGCTGTTCGTCGTCATCGCCCGGTACGGCTACGACGGCGACCCGGCCGCTCCGCCCGACGCGGGGCTGCCCGCGTTCTTCCCCGGGCTGCCCGCGATGCTGCGCATCGTGCACCTGGTGGTGCCGGACTGGACGGCGTGCGGGCTGATCGTGTCACTGGTGGCCGGGGCGGTGGCGATGGTCGCGCTGGCGCGGCTGGCCGAGCTGGAGGGCGCCCCCGGCTGGATGGCGGTGCTGGCGCTGCTGCTCTTCCCGACGGCCGTGTTCCTGGCCGCGGGATACAGCGAGTCGCTGTTCCTCGCGTTCGCGATCCCGGCGTGGCTGGCCGCCCGGCGCGGGCAGTGGCCGGCGGCCGTCATCCTGGCCGCCGGGGCGTCGTGCGTGCGGATCACGGGGCTGTTCCTGGCGGTGGCCCTGGTCGTCGAGTACGTCCTCCGGCGGCGCTCCCGCGAGCTGCCGGGACGGCCGGCGCCGTGGCCGCTGCTCGCCGTGCCGTTCCTGCCGCTGGTGTTCTACTCGTTCTACCACTACCGCCGCTCGGGCGACTGGCTCGCCTGGAAGCACGCGCAGGAGGCCGGGTGGGGCCGCGAGACGGTGTGGCCGTGGGAGTCGTGGACCACGACCTGGCACGCGGCGACGGGCAACGACGACTTCGCGGTGGCCTTCCGGATGGAGATCGCCGGGGCCGTGCTGGCGGTGGCGGTGCTGGTCTGGCTGGCCGTACGGCGGCGGTGGAGCGAGCTCGTCTACACCGGGCTGCAGGCGGCGGCGCTCATGACCTCGGCCTACTACCTGTCGGTCCCGCGCTCGCTGCTGCTGTGGTTCCCCCTGTGGACGGCCGTCGCGGGGCTGGGCGCCCGGCGGCCGTGGACGCTGGCCCTGTACGGGCTGGTCGCCGGGCCGCTGATGGTGCTGAACACGATCCGGTTCCTCACCGGCGCGTGGGCAGGCTGACGTCTGTACCCACTTTCGCGGCCCGGTAATCCAGGGAAGTTATCCACAGCCTGTGTGTATCCGATCTGTGGACTCCCACGTCCTACAGGTTCTCCCTCAGGAACGCGATGTCGGCCGCCTGGCCCTCGCCCGGCGTCTCCACCACGATCGGCGCGCCGGCCGCCCGGCACACCGCGAGGATCAGCTCCGGATCGATCTGCCCCTTGCCCAGGTTGGCGTGCCGGTCGGCGCCCGAGTCGAACGCGTCACGCGAGTCGTTGCAGTGCACCAGGTCGATCCGCCCGGTGATGGCCTTGACCCGGTCCACCAGGTCGACCAGCTCCTCGCCGCCCGCGTGCGCGTGACACGTGTCGAGGCAGAAGCCCACGTCGAACCCGTCGAGCGCGTCCCACAGCCGCGCGATGCGCTCCAGCTTGCGCGCCATCGCGTTGCCGCCGCCCGCGGTGTTCTCGATCAGCACCGGGATCGGGCACTCCAGCCGCTCGAACACCTTGCGCCAGTTGTCGAAGCCCGTCTGCGGGTCGTCGTTCTTGTTGACGTGGCCGCCGTGGACGATCAGGCCCTTGGCGCCCAGCCCGGCCGCCGCCTCCAGGTGCTGGGCGAGCAGCTTGCGGCTGGGGATCCTGATCCGGTTGTTGGTCGTCGCCACGTTGACCAGGTAAGGGGCGTGGATGTAGACGTCGACGCCCTCCACGGGTTTGGCGGGCAGCACGGGCTTGTCGTAGCCCTGCGGATCGCCGAGGAAGAACTGCACCACCTCGGCCCCGACCTCTGCGGCGTGAGCGGCGGGATCGTCCTGGCCGACGTGAGCTCCGATGCGCACCATGTCATCGAGCCTATCCGTTTGCCGTACCTGCCCCGGGGAAGTCGCCAGACACCCCCTACGCGAGGAGAGACGCATATGGCCCGATGGCGATGGCGCTCGTTAGTCATCCTGATCTACGTCGTGATTGGCCTCTACGTGGCCTGGGTGTACCACTACATCACTCCGGGGATCCTCAAGGACATCGCCGAGGCGTTGCTCGCGGTCTTCCTCTGGTTCCTCGTCCTGCTCGGCGTGGACCTGCACATCGGAGGATGACCCCATATCGCGGACGGCCCCGGCCGCGCCGGGGCCGTCCTTTCTTGCGTTCGTACGGGGTCTTGCGTTCGTACGGGGTCTTTCGTTCGTACGGGGCGGTGCCCGGGGTCAGGGCAGGAAACCACCGTGGGCGATGCCGAGGGCCACGCCCACGAACGACGCCACCACGCCGACGATGTTGAGGGCCCGCTGGGGAGTCGTGGCGGAGACGTACTGGGAGTAGAGGCCCGTCCCGAACCCCAGCGCGCCCGCCCAGGAAGCCACGACGTGACCGCCGGGGACGAACGCCGCGACGAAGGCCGTCAGACCGCAGATCACGGTGACGATCGCCAGGGTGTTCTCCACCGGATGGGCCCGCCCGTCGCTGTTGAGCGTGAGCCTGAACCGCTGGTTTCTGGAAGGTTGGAGGATGTGTGGCACAACTATCACCCCCTGGTTTCCTACAGGCCTTCCCATATGGACTCGGCTGGTAACCTGGTCAGGCTGCGTTGTGACGGGTGAACCGTCACACCCTGGTGCCGAAAGGGGCGCCGGGGCCTAGACGTCAGCGTCCTCCTGTCACGGCAGAGTGTCGTGACCGCAAGAGTCCAGAGGAGGTTGGAGTCCCGCATGCGTCGTTACGAAGTAATGGTCATTCTGGACCCTTCGCTCGATGAGCGCACCGTCGCGCCGTCCCTCGACCAGTTCCTCACCGTGGTCCGCAACGACGGCGGCACCGTGGAGAAGGTCGACGTCTGGGGCCGTCGCCGTCTCGCCTACGACATCGACAAGAAGTCGGAAGGCATCTACGCCGTCATCGACCTGTCCGCGCAGCCCGCGACGGTCAAGGAGCTCGACCGCCAGATGAACCTCAACGAGGGCATCCTGCGCACCAAGGTTCTCCGCCCCGACGTGCACTAAGCAGCTCGTCGCCCGGCTTTTTGTCGGGCGTCGGCCGTACTCTGAGCCGTAACCCAAAGCGAAGGCGTGCAGGAAGGCGAGCGCTGGCCATGGCAGCAGGCGACACCGTAATCACCATCGTCGGCAATCTTGTCGACGACCCCGAGCTGCGCTTCACCCCGACGGGGCAAGCGGTGGCCCGGTTCCGCATCGCGTCCACTCCGCGGTTCATGGATCGTCAGACCAACGAGTGGAAGGACGGCGAGAGCCTCTTCCTGACCTGCAACGTGTGGCGGCAGGCGGCGGAGAACGCCGCCGAGAGCCTCCAGCGCGGCATGCGGGTCATCGTGCAGGGGCGGCTCAAGCAGCGGTCCTACGAGACCAAGGAAGGCGAGAAGCGCACCGTTTACGAGGTCGAGGTCGACGAGGTCGGCCCGTCTCTGCGCAACGCCACCGCCAAGGTCAACCGCACCACCCGTCAGGGTGGCGGCGGCGGTGGCGGCGGCTTCGGCGGCGGCCCGGCCGACGACCCGTGGGCCTCCGCGTCGCCCGCTCCGCCCCAGGGCGGCGGCGGCTTCGGCGGTGGCGGTGGCGGCGGCTTCCAGGGCGGCGGCCAGCAGAGCGGCGGCTTCAGCGGCGGCGGCGACTTCAGCGACGAACCGCCTTTCTAGACCCAGTCCACAAGCCCGAGACCATTCCCGCTTCAACGGCGGGGCTCTGAAAGGAGCACCACGATGGCCAAGCCGGCACTGCGCAAGCCCAAGAAGAAGGTTTGCCTGTTCTGCCACGACAAGATCTCCTACGTCGACTACAAGGACACGGCGCTGCTGCGGAAGTTCATCTCCGACCGCGGCAAGATCCGTGCGCGCCGGGTGACGGGCAACTGCACCCAGCACCAGCGCGACGTGGCGACCGCGATCAAGAACGCCCGTGAGGTGGCTCTGCTGCCTTACACGAGCACCGCGCGCTAAGGAGGCCTGTCGATATGAAGCTCATCCTCACCAACGAGGTCTCCGGCCTCGGCACCCCTGGTGACGTCGTCGAGGTCAAGGACGGCTACGGCCGCAACTACCTCATCCCGCGCGGCTACGCCATGCGTTGGACGCGTGGCGCGGAGAAGCAGATCGAGTCCATCAAGAAGGCTCGTGACGCGCGCGAGATCCGCGACCTGGGCACCGCCAAGGAGGTCGCCGGCCAGCTCGGCGCCCTGCGCGTGCGCCTGACCACCCGCGCGGGCGACTCCGGTCGCCTGTTCGGCTCGATCACCACGGGCGACATCGCCGACGCCGTCAAGGCCGCCGGCGGCCCGATCCTCGACCGCCGTCGCATCGAGATCATCAACCCGATCAAGAGCGTCGGCAGCCACAAGATCAGCGTCAAGCTGCACCCTGAGGTGTCGGCCTCGGTCGACGTCGAGGTCGTCGCCGGCTGACGTCGGCACGCCTGCCCACGGCCCTCGCTCCCTTCCCGGGAGCGGGGGCCGTGCGCGTCTCCGGGCCCGGCCGCGACGGCACGTCCGGTGTGGGCTGGTATGAGCCCAGGTGGCGGCGTATTTCCTAGCGGGGCAGCGTAGAATCGGCTCGTTCTTCCCCGCGTTCCCCTCCTGGAGGCACCACCCATGGTCCGTCCCTCGACGCTGCTCGCGCTGGGCGCCCTCGCCGCGGCCGTCGCGTGCGCACCCGTCGACAACACGGCGACCAGCGCCGGCCCCTCGGGGACGACGGCGTCCGGAGCGTCCACGGCGTGCACCAAGGACCAGCTCAAGCTCGTCAACGCGGGCAAGCTGACCATCGGCACCGACAAGCCCGCCTACGAGCCGTGGTTCAAGGACGACGACCCGGCCAACGGGCAGGGGTTCGAGAGCGCGATGGCGTTCGCGGTCGCCGGGGAGCTCGGCTTCGACCGCGACGAGGTGCAGTGGAGCACGGTCAAGTTCGACTCGGCCTTCGCCCCGGGCGCCAAGCCGTTCGACTTCGACGTCAACCAGGTCTCCATCACCCCCGACCGGGCCAAGGTGGTCGACTTCAGCCACGGCTACTACACGGTCAAGCAGGCCGTAGTGGCGCTGGGCGACGGCAAGTTCGCCGCGGCCAAGACGCTGGCCGACCTCAAGGACGCCAAGATCGGCGTGCAGGTCGGCACCACCTCGCTCGACGCGGTGAAGAACGTCGTCAAGCCCGCCGGCGACCCCAACGTCTTCAACGACCAGGTCGACGCCGTCAACGCGCTGAAGAACAAGCAGGTCGACGCCATCGTCGTGGACCTGCCGACGGCGTTCTACGTCACGGCCGCGCAGGTCGAGGGCTCCAAGATCGTCGGCCAGTTCAGCTCGACGGGCGGCACGCCCGAGGAGTTCGGCCTGGTCATGGAGAAGGGCAACCCGATCAAGACCTGCGTGGACAAGGCCGTGGACGCGCTGAAGTCCAAGGGGGAGCTGGCCAAGATCGAGCAGCAGTGGCTCGGCTCGGCGGCGGGCGCGCCCGAGCTGACGTGACGACGCCGCACACGCCGATGACCGACATGCCGGCCGGCCCGGTCTGGGTCAAGAGCGACCGGCAGGTGGAGCGGGAGCGGGTCCGCAGGGCGCGGACCCGCCGCTCCGCGTCCATCGCCACCGCCTCCACCTTCGTCTTCGTCGTCCTGGTGGGCTGGCTCGTCACGACCTCGCCGGGCTGGCCGCGCGTGCAGGAGACGTTCTTCAACCCCGAGCACTTCGTCAGGTCGCTGCCCGACGTGCTCACCGGGTTCTGGCTGAACATCAAGATCTTCCTGATCGCGGAGCCGATCATCCTGGTGGTCGGCCTGCTCGTCGCGCTGCTGCGGACGACCAGGACCGCCGCCCTGTTCCCGATCCGGGCGCTCGCGACGCTGTACGTCGACGTCTTCCGCGGCGTGCCGACGCTGCTCGTGATCTACCTGGTCGGCTTCGGCCTGCCGGCGCTGCGCCTGCAGGGCATCCCGAACGACTACACCACCCTGGGCGTCATCGCGCTGACGCTCTCGTACGGCGCGTACGTGGCCGAGGTGTTCCGCTCGGGCATCGAGTCGGTCCACCCCAGTCAGGTGGCCGCGGCCCGCTCGCTCGGCCTCAGCCACGGCAGGACCATGCGCTTCGTGGTGCTGCCGCAGGCCACCCGGCGGGTCGTGCCGCCGCTGCTGAACGACTTCATCTCGCTGCAGAAGGACACCGCGCTGGTGGCCACGCTGGGCGTGCTGGAGGCGCTGCGGCAGGCGCAGATCTACGCTTCCAGCAAGTTCAACTACACGGCCTACCTGGCGGCCGCCCTGCTGTTCATCCTGCTGACGATCCCGATGGCCAGGTTCACCGACTACCTGGCCGAGCGCACCAGGAGGAGGCGCGGCGCATGAGCCTGCTGACCATCGACGGCGTGTGGAAGAACTTCCACGGCCACAGCGTCCTGCGCGGCATCGACCTGGAGGTGCGCCCGCACGAGGTGGTGAGCCTGATCGGCGCCTCCGGATCGGGCAAGTCCACGCTGCTGCGCTGCGTCAACCTGCTGGAGACCGTGGACGACGGCGCGATCCTGCTGGAGGGCCAGGACGTCACCGACCCACGGGTGGACGCCGACCAGGTGCGCAGGAAGCTGGGCATCGTGTTCCAGGCGTTCAACCTGTTCCCGCACATGACCGTGCTGGACAACGTCACGCTGGCGCCGCGCCAGGTCCACAAGGTGCCCAGGGCGCGGGCCGAGGAGGAGGCCCACGCGCTGCTCACCAGGTTCGGGCTGGCGCACAAGGCCACGGCGTACCCGGACCAGCTCTCCGGCGGGCAGCAGCAACGGGTGGCCATCATCCGGGCGCTGGCGACGCAGCCGCGGCTGATGCTGCTCGACGAGGTCACCTCGGCGCTCGACCCGGTGCTGGTGGTGGAGGTGCTGGAGGTCGTCCGCGAGCTCAAGCAGTCGGGGATGACGATGATCCTCACCACGCACGAGATGGGGTTCTGCCGCGACATCTCCGACACGGTGTGCTTCCTCGACGGGGGTGTGCTGCTGGAGAAGGGGCCGCCGGAGAAGATCTTCAGCGAGCCGGACCAGCCACGTACCCGCGACTTCCTGCGCAGCGTGCTCGAAGCGCGACGCCTGTAGCGGGCGGGCCCCAGGACTTGCGCGACAGCGAGCACGGGACGGTCACGCCCCGGTCACCAGCCATGCGCCGCCCGCGGCCCGCCGGCCCAGCGTGATCCAGCGTGCCACCATCCAGACCCCGAGCGCGCACCAGAGGGCGACGATGCCGAAGGCCCCCGCGATCAGGGCCGCCGGCAGGTACGCGAGCGTCGTCCACACCCCCGCCCACGCGAGGTAGCGCTGGTCGCCCGCGCCGATCAGCACCCCGTCGAGCACGAACACCACGCCGCAGATGGGCTGGAAGAGCGCCACGGGCCACAGCACGGCGAGGAGCTGCTCGGTGACGTCCGGATCGGCGTCGAACAGCCCGGGCAGCAGCGGCCTGGCCGCGACCACCAGCAGGCCGAGCAGCACGCCCGACCACAGTCCCCAGCGCACCATGCGCGCGGTCGCCGCCCTGGTCGCGTCCGCGTCGCCGGCCCCGAGGGTGCGGCCGGTGATCGCCTGGCCCGCGATGGCGATGGCGTCGAGCGCGAAGGCCAGCAGCGTCCACAGCTGCGTGGCGATCGCGTACGCGGCGAGCTGCGACTCGCCCATGCGGGTGGCGATCACGGTCCCCACGACGAGCACGATCCGCAGGCACACCGTACGGACGAACAGCGCCAGTCCGGCCGTACCCGCCCGCCTGACGCCCGCCACGTCGGGGGCCAGCGGCGTGCCGCGCCGCCGGGCGCCCCTGACGACCACTGCCACGTAGACGACGGCGCCGAGCGTCTGCGCGAGCACGGTGCCCCAGGCCGAGCCGGCGATGCCCCACCCGAGCACGAGCACGAACCACGCGTTCAGGGCCGCGTTGAGCGCGAACGACCCGATTGCGACCACGAGCGGGGTGACCGTGTCCTGGAGCCCGCGCAGCACGCCGGTGCCGGCCAGCACGACGAGCATGCCGGGCGCGCCGAGCAGGCTGATGCGCAGGTACGTGACCGCCTCGGCGGCCTGCTCCGGGCTCGCGCCGAACAGGCTCACGACGGCCGGGGCGAGCGGCCAGCCGAGCGCGACGAGCCCGAGGCCGATACCGAGCGCCAGCCAGACGCCGTCCACACCGTCGCGCATGGCCCGCCCGTGCTCGCCCGCCCCGGTGCTGCGCGCCACGGACGCCGTGGTGCCGTACGCGAGGAAGACGCACAGGTTCACCATCGTCGCGAGGACGGTGCCCGCCACGCCGAGCGCGCCCACGGCGACGGTGCCCAGCCCGTGTCCCACGATCGCGTAGTCGGCCAGCAGAAACAGCGGCTCGGCCACCAGCGCGCCGAACGCCGGCACGGCAAGGCGGAGGATCTCCTTGTCCTGGCGTGTAATGGGCATTTGCCTATTATGGCCCTTACCTGGCATGTCGGGCCAACTTTCTTTCCTCCACAGTCGGTGGATAGTGTTTTCGCTGGTCAGCGCCATGGTCGTTGAGAAGTGAACAAGTTATCCCCAGGCTCGTCCACAGAGCTTTCACATGTTCGGCGCGATAATCCACAGCTTGTCCACAGAGTTATCCACAGGCCGCGTTGCTGTCCGCCCGGGAAGCGGCCAAACTGTCAGACCGGTCGACTACAAGTGGGGGTGGTGCGACCGACGGAAGCTGTTGAGGGGGCGCCGTGAGCATCGACGAGGAGACGGGCGCCGGCCCGGGGTTCGAACGCACACCGCCCAGCAACATCGAGGCCGAGCAGTCGGTCCTGGGCGGCATGCTGCTGTCCAAGGACGCCATCGCCGACGTCGTCGAGATCATCCGCTCCGACGACTTCTACCGGCCGGCCCACCAGATGATCTACGACGTCATCACCGACCTGTACGGCCGGGGCGAGCCCGCCGACGCGGTCACCGTCTTCGACGAGCTGCAGAAGCGCGGCGAGATGGCCAGGGTCGGCGGCGCCGCCTACCTCCACACGCTGACCGCCGTCGTCCCCACGGCCGCCAACGCCGGCTACTACGCCAAGATCGTCCGCGAGCAGGCCATCCTGCGCCGCCTCATCGAGGCCGGCACCCGCATCGTCTCCTTCGGCTACGGCGGCCAGAACGAAGAGGTCGACGACCTCGTCGACCGCGCCCAGGCCGAGATCTACAAGGTCACGGAGCGCCGCACCTCCGAGGACTACGCGCCGCTGGCCGACATCATGCCGGGCGCCCTGGACGAGCTGGAGGCCATCGGCAGCCGCGGCGGCCAGATGGTCGGCGTCCCCACCGGCTTCCAGGACCTCGACCAGCTCACCAACGGCCTCCACCCGGGCCAGATGATCGTCGTGGCCGCCCGTCCCGCGATCGGCAAGGCCCTGGCCCTGGACACGCCGCTGCCCACGCCGACGGGCTGGACGACGATGGGGGAGGTCGCGGTCGGCGACCACCTGATCGGGGCGGACGGCAGGCCGACCCGTGTGGTGGCCGCCACCGAGGTGATGCACGGCAGGCCGTGCTACGAGGTGGAGTTCGCCGACGGCACCGTGGTCGTCGCCGACGGCTCCCACCAGTGGCTCACCGAAACGCGAGCCTCGGGCGGCTCCACCCGGCAGGCCGCGTCGGTCAGGACGACCGAGGAGATCGCCGCCGCGCTTCGCTGCGACACCGCGGATCGGCGATCCAACCACAGTGTGCCGGTGACCCGGGCGGCCGACCTGCCCGAGCGCGACCTCCCGCTCCCGCCGTACACGCTGGGAGTGTGGCTCGTCGGCGGGCACAGCGACAGCGCGCGGTTCACCACGACGGACCCCGAGATCGTCGGCCACATGGAGCAGGACGGCGTCCGCGTCGACAAGGTCGGCCCCGGACCGCTGTACTCCTTCACGCTTCCGGAGCCGCCCGGGGTCGCGCAGGCGATCCTCCGAAGCCTGGACGTGCTCGGGAACAAGCACGTCCCGGCCGCCTACCTGCGCGCCGGCGAGCGGCAGCGTCGCGAGCTCCTCGCCGGCCTGCTGGACACCGGCGGGCACGCCGATCCCGGCGGCACGGTCGTTCTCGCGGTCACCGACCAGCGGCTCGCCCACGACGTGCACGAGCTGGTCCTCAGCCTGGGATACACGGCGACCATGACCACGAAGACGGTCCAGGGCCGCTCGTGCCACCAGATCTGCTTCACCCCGGCGGACAAGGTGTTCAAGTTCTCCCGCAAGCTCGCCGGGCAGAGTCCCACGCAGACGCACGAGATCGGCCACCGGCACATCACGGCCGTCCGCCGGATCGACTCCGTGCCCGTGAGATGCGTCGAAGTGGACAACCCCGACCATCTGTACCTCGCCAGCCGTGCCTGGATTCCCACCCACAACTCCACGCTCGGGCTCGATTTCGCCAGGTCGGCGGCGATCAAGCATGGGATGACCACCGTCATCTTCTCCCTGGAGATGTCGCGCAACGAGATCACCATGCGTCTGCTCTCGGCCGAGGCGCGGGTGGCGCTGCACGCGATGCGCTCCGGCATGATGGGCGACGACGACTGGACGCGGCTGGCGCGCCGGATGAGCGAGGTGGCCGAGGCGCCGCTGTTCATCGACGACTCGCCCAACATGTCCATGATGGAGATCCGGGCCAAGTGCCGCCGCCTCAAGCAGCGCAACGACCTGCGGTTCGTGGTCATCGACTACCTCCAGCTGATGAGCTCGCCGAAGAAGACCGAGAGCCGCCAGAACGAGGTCTCGGAGATCTCGCGTGCCATCAAGCTGCTGGCCAAGGAGCTGGAGGTCCCGGTCATCGCGATCTCCCAGCTCAACCGTGGCCCCGAGCAGCGCACCGACAAGCGCCCGGCGGTGAGCGACCTTCGCGAGTCCGGATGCCTGACCGCCGCCACGCGGATCATGCGGGCCGACACCGGAGCGGAGGTCTCCCTGGGTGAGCTGCTGGCGTCGGGAGCCCGGGACATTCCGGTGTGGTCCCTGGACGAGCGCCTGAAGCTGGTCCCACGGACGATGACGCACGTGTTCCCCAGCGGGGTGAAGCGGGTGTACCGCGTGCGGCTGCGCTCCGGGCGGGAGGTCGAGGCGACCGCGAACCACCCGTTCCTTTCCTACGACGGATGGCGTGCCCTCGAAGAGCTGACGCCCGGTACGAGGGTGGCCGTCCCGAGACACGTCCCGCCCCCGCTCGACATCACACCGTGGGACGAGGACGAGCTGATCCTTCTCGCGCGGCTCATCGGCGACGGCTCGTTCGTCGAGCGGCAGCCGATCCGTCACGGCAGCGTCGACGGGGCCGGCCCATCCGCTGTCGCCGAGTGGCTCGACGGGCTGGGACTCCTCGGGTTGAGGAGTCACGAGAAGTATCTGCCCGCCGGCCTGTTCTCGCTGCCGAAGGCGCAGGCCGCCCTCTTCCTGAGGCACCTGTGGGCCACGGACGGTCGCGTCCGGTGGGACGACCCGCACCGCGAGGCCCGGGTCTCCTACACGTCGGCCAGCAGGCGGTTGATCGACGACGTGGCTCGCCTGCTGCTCCGGTTCAACGTGATGACGACGGTCGAGGAGGTGCGCGAGGGCGGGCACCGTCCCTCGTACCAACTGCTGGTCCACGGAGCCGAGAACCAGCTCCGCTTCCTGGACGAGATCGGGATCGACGGGGCCGGCGCGACCCGGGCGGCGGAGTGCGTACGCCGTCTGCGCGGTGTGACCGCCGGCACCGACCTCGACACCGTGCCGGAGGACGTCTGGACCAAGGTGCGATCGGTGCTGCTCGAGAAGCGCGTGAGCCAGCGGGAGTACGCCGCGGCGGTGACGACCGGACCCGGCGGCACCGGCCTGTGGAAAACGTCACCGAGTCGCGAACGGCTGGGCAGGATGGCGGCCGTCCTCGGCGAGGCCGACCTCGAACTGCTGGCGACCAACGACATCTTCTGGGACGAGATCGCCTCCGTCGAGGATCTGGGCGAGCAGCCCGTCTTCGATGCCACGGTCATGGGGACGCACAACTTCATCGCCAACGGGATCAGCCTGCACAACTCGATCGAGCAGGACGCCGACATGGTCATCCTGCTGCACCGGGAGGACGCGTACGAGCGGGAGTCGCCACGGGCCGGCGAGGCGGACCTGATCGTCGCCAAACACCGAAACGGACCGACCGCCACCGTCACCGTCGCCTTCCAAGGGCATTACTCCCGCTTCGTCGACATGGCTCAGCACTAGGGTCGTCCACGACGCCGGCAGGCAGGCTGTCCACGACGCGGACGGCGTGCATGGCAGCGGCTACGCAGTTCTGCGTAGCCGACTCGTGCCCCGGTACGCCCGTCGTCGTAGACGGTCGCGCGTCCGGGGGGAAGTGTTCTCGCGCGCGGGAACCGTAGGATCGCGGCATGGAAGACCGCCTCGCGCCGTTGCGCCTGCCTGTGCCGGCGCAGGACGTGTTGCTCACGGTCTTCATCACCGTGATGCAGGTTCAGGGCACGATGGTGCGCAATGCCGGCGAGGTGGTGCAACGTCCCCTCACCGACCTCGGCAACCTGGGATACGTCCTGCTGGTCGTGAGCGGTGTGGTCGTCGCCGGCCGCCGCAGGTGGCCGGTGCCGGTGTTCGTCACCGCCGCGCTCGCCAGCTTGCTCTACTACGGCTTGGGCTTCCCGGACGGGCCGGGCTGGCTCGGGCTCTTCGTCGCCCTCTACACCCTCGCCGCGTACGGTGACGGGCGCCGGTCGCTGGTCACAGCCGGTGTGGGTATCACGGTGCTCGCCATCGGCTGGCTGGTCGCCGCGGCCGACATCGAGCCACGCGCCGCCATCGGCTGGGTGTTCTTCCGGATCGGGGCGTCGGTCATGAGCGCGGCCCTCGGCGAGTCCGTCCGGTCCCGGCGGGTCATCGCGGCCGAAGCCCAGGAGCGCGCCGAGTTGGCCGAACGGACTCGCGAGGAGGAGGCGCGGGCCCGTGTCGACCTGGAACGGCTCCGCATCGCGCGCGAGGTCCACGACACCGTCGCGCACGCCATAGCGATCATCAACGTCCAGTCCGGTGTCACCGCGCACGTGCTCGACAAGAGGCCGGAAGTGGCGCGCGAGGCGCTGCGAGCCATCGAGCAGACCAGCTCCCGGGCGCTGCGGGAGATGCGGGCCATCCTCGGGGTGCTTCGCGACGACGACGGTGACGACGGCGGGCGCGCGCCGTACCCCGGGCTGGGGCAGATCGAGGAGCTGACCGCCAAGGCCCGCGAAGCGGGACTCGACATCAAGCTCGAGGAGACCTCGCCCGCGGCGCCGTTGCCGAGCGCGGTGGGAAGCGCCGCCTACCGAATCCTCCAGGAGTCGATCACCAACGTGATCCGCCATGTCGGCCCGACCCGGGTGACGGTGGCGCTGAACCCCGGGATCGAGGCGCTGGAGATCCGCGTGACCGATGAGGGCCGCCTCGCCGTCCCGCCTGATGACCTCGCGGACCCGCATCCGCCGGCCCGGCATCCGGCCGGCACCGGCGGCTCGGCCAGGGCCGGCCGGGGCATCCTCGGTATGCGCGAGCGCTGTCAGCTGCTGGGCGGGGAGCTCGACGCCAGGCCGCTGCCGGGCGGCGGGTTCGAGGTCAGGGCACGACTGCCCCTCGCGCCGACCGGGTCGCGCCTGTGAACGCGGCCGCCGCGTCACCGCCGGCCGACGCTCCGATCAAGGTGCTGGTCGCCGACGACGAGGGTCTCGTACGCTCCGGGTTCAAGGTCCTGCTCGACCTCGAGGACGACATCACGGTGGTGGGCGAAGCCACCAACGGCGCCGAAGCCGTCGAGCGGGCCCGCGCCACTCGCCCCGACGTCGTCCTCATGGACATCCGCATGCCGAAACTGGACGGGATCCAAGCCACCGCGCAGATCGCCGGGACGCCCGGGTTGGAGCGGGTCCGAGTCCTGATCCTCACCACCTACGACACCGACGAGAACGTCTTCGACGCGTTGCAGGCCGGCGCCAGCGGCTTCCTGCTCAAAGACGCCGGACCGGCCGAGCTGCTGCATGCCATCCGGGTGGTCGCCGCCGGAGAGGCGCTGCTCGCGCCGCGGATCACCCGGCGCCTCATCGGCCAGTTCACCGCGCGGCGAACAGCTGCCCGGGCCGCGGAGGACCGGCTTGCGGTGCTGACCGAGCGCGAGCGCGAGGTGCTGGCTCTGGTGGGGCAGGGCCTCAGCAACCACGAGATCGGCGCCGAGCTGTTTCTCAGCCCGGCGACCGCGCGCACCCATGTCAGCCGCGCCATGGCGAAGCTGGGCGCGCGCGACCGCGCCCAACTGGTCGTCATCGCCTACCGGACGGGACTGGTGAGCCGCTGATCCGCGGGCGCTCCTCGGACCGGCCTCGCCGCCCGACCCGGCCCGACGGACCGCCCGGTACGCGGTCCCGGCCCGACGGACCGCCCCCGTACGCGGTCCCGGTCACGTCGCCGGGGACCTGAGGCCCTTGGACGACAGGGCCGGGACCACCGCCGCGAGCACGGCCAGCAGCGCGCAGCCCGCCGTCACCGCGACGACCGTCCCCCACGGCATCGTCACCCACGGCAGCGTGCCCGCGATCGGCCCGGTGAGCTGGACCAGCGCCGTCCACAGGCCGAAGAGGCTGAGTGCCGTGGCCAGCGCGGCCAGAACGGTCCCGACCGCCACCACCAGCAGCGCCTCGCCCATCACGTACCTCAGGACCTGCGCCCGCGTCGCCCCCAGCAGGCGCAGCGACCCGCGCTCCGCCTCGCGGTCCGAAGCGGCCATCAGCAGGGTGTTGACCAGGGCGATCGAGGTGTACGCCAGCATGATGCACAGCACCACCAGCAGGCCCAGCCGGCTGGCCGAGGCGCGGCGCGTGCCGATCTGCCGCTCCCACGCGGCCTTGGTGAGGGCGTCGGCGTTGTGGCCCCGGGTGGCCTGCCGGAGCGCCGCCCCGACCTGCTCCGGCGTCGCACCGGGCCGCAGCTTGACGTACGCCCTGGACGGCAGGGCGGAGAAGGCGTGCGCCGGGGTGACGTAGGAGTCGGCGGCGGAGCGGTCGCCGAGCACGGCCGTGACCGTGAGGGACGTCTCGCTGCCGTCGGCGCGCCACATGGTGACGGACTGGCCGACGTTCAGCTCCCATGTCCGGGACACCGCGATCGTGTCGTCGCGGAGCCCGGCCAGCGAGCCGGCGACGACCGGCACGTCGATGCTCCGGAGCAGCGCTTCCGGATCGACGGCCTCGGCCGGTCGCCGGATCAGCGCGGTCCTGCCTTCGAGGGTGTAGACGCTGGTCGGCGTGGTCGTGGTGACGTCCGCTCCCGGGATGGCGCGCAGGCGCCGGACGAGCTGCCGGTCGAGCCCGGCCGAGCCGGTGGGGATCACGACATAGTCGGCTCGTACCGGCTGCGCCTCCAGCACGGTCCTGGCCGCGTCGCTCATGGCGGCCGCGCCGAGCAGCGAGGCGGCCAGGCCCACCGTGACCAGCACGGGAGCGGCCGTCGCGGCGGTCTGCCGGGCGGAGGCGGCGGCTCCGGCGGCGACGACCGTGCCGCCGGCGCCGCGCAGCCGCTCGACAGGCCAGGTGAGCAGGCGGGTGACGGGCCGCACCACGACGGGCGCGAGCATGCCGACGGCCGCGATGAGCAGCATCAGAACCGGCATGTACGACTTGTTGCCGGTCGCGGCCGACGGATCGCCCACGGCCGTCACGGTCATGCTGACCAGCGCCGTGGCGAGAATCGCCAGGCCCGCGACCCACCGGCCGGGCGTCATGGCGCCCTGCTCGACGCTCGACTCGCGCAGGGCCTCGGCCGCGGGCACCCGGCCCGCCCGCCGCGCCGACACGGCGACGCCGAGCAGCGCGACGACCACACCGGTGCCGAAGGCGATCCACGACGGCACCCGGGAGACGCTCGGCACCAGCCAGCCCGGAGCCATCCCCAGCCCGGCCAGCCAGTCCAGGATCGGACGGGCGCCGAAGGGGCCGAGCAGCGCGCCGACCGCGGAGGCAGTCACCGCGACCAGCAGCGCCTCGCCGTACACCATGCGCCTGACCTGCGGGACGGTCGCGCCGATCGTCCGCAGCAGGGCGAACTCCCGCCGCCGTTGCCCCACCGCGAACGCGAACGTGGACGAGACCACGAACACGGCGATGAAGCCGGCGAACCCGGCGGCGATGCCGACGATGGTGTTGGCGTTGTCGCGCGCGTTCTCGTCGGCCGCGCGGGAGGGGTCCGCGAACGCTCTGGCCTGACCGGCCAGAACGCGCGCCTTCCCGCCGACCACGGCCTCCACCTCGGCGGCGGGCTTCCACAGGGCGAGAGCGGTGACGCGCGGGGAGAGCCGGGCGGCCTGCGCGTCGGAGAAGAAGACCGTCGCCTCGGGACCGGGGGAGGTGACGCCCACGACCGTGTACGCGCCGGCGCCGGAGGCCGTGACGACGGACACCCGGTCGCCGACCCGGGCGCCGCCGGTCACCGCGACCTCACGCGCCGAGGCGGGTGCCCGGCCGGTCAGCAGCTGGTGCGGCGCCGTCCTGGCGGCTGCCCACGGGCGCCCCACCGCCGGGGGTCCGCCGGCGAGCTGCGCGGGGAAGGCCCGGTCCACGACCGCTCCGGGCAGGCGCGCGGCCAGCTCGGCGGGTACACCGCGCGGCTCGGCGAGGGGCGCGCTGCTGCCGCCCTGCCAGGTGGGCACGGTGAGCCGGTCGTCCGGCACGACGACGACGGGAGCGGCGGCGTAGCGCTGCGGGCCCCGGTCGGGGGAGCCGCTGGTGGTCGCGAGGACCTGGCCGAGCGCGGCGATCAGGGCGGCGCCGAGGGCCAGCGCGGCGAAGGTGCCGGCGAACGAGACCCACCGCGTCCGCAGGGTGGCCAGGGCGATCCTCAGCACGACGCCTCCAGCTGCAGCATGCGGGTGGCGACGAGTTCGGCCGTGGGATCGGCCAGCTCGCCGTACACGCGCCCGTCGGTCAGGAACACCACCCGGTCGGCGTACGAGGCGGCGACGGGGTCGTGCGTGACCATCACGATGGTCTGCGCGTGCCGGTCCACCAGCGTGCGCAGGAGCTGGAGCACCTCCCGGCTGGTGTTGGCGTCGAGGGCGCCGGTCGGCTCGTCGGCGAACAGCACGGCGGGCCTGGTGACCAGGGCCCGCGCGATCGCGACGCGCTGCTGCTGGCCGCCCGACATCTCGGCGGGCCGGTGCCCGGCGCGCCCGGCCAGGCCGACGGCCGCCAGGCTCTGCCGTACCAGCTCGGGGTCGGGGCGGCGGCCGGCCAGGCGCAGGGGGAGGCCGACGTTCTGCTCGGCGGTGAGCGACGGCAGCAGGTTGAACGCCTGGAAGACGAACCCGATCCGGTCGCGCCGCAGCAGCGTGAGCTGCTTGTCGGTGAGCCGGGCCAGGTCACGGCCGTCGACCGTCACCTGTCCGGACGTGGGCCGGTCCAACCCGGCGGCGCACTGCAGCATCGTCGACTTGCCCGAGCCGGACGGCCCCATCACGGCCGTGAACGTACCGGTCCTGAAGCCGATCGTCACGTCGTCGAGCGCGGTGACGCCGTGCGCGTACTGCTTGGTGACCGAGGTCAGATCGACCCCTTGCATGAGATCCACGATGCGAACGCTATGGGCGCCCCACGAGGCGGGGTACCGGACGAGTGACTAGGATTCCGCAGGTGCTTGAGGGACGCGCCCACGACCAGGCGAGGCTGGACACGCTGCTCAGCGGGGCCCGTGAGGGCCGCAGCGCCGTGCTGGTGATCCGCGGGGAGCCGGGCATCGGCAAGACCTCGCTCCTCGCCTACGCGGGCGAGCGGGCCGGGGACATGGCCGTACTGCGCGGCACCGGCATCGAGACCGAGGCGGAGATCCCGTTCTCCTCGCTGCACCTGCTGCTGCGCCCCGTCCTCGCCCGCGTGGACACGCTGCCGGAGCGGCAGGCGGCGGCGCTGAGCGGCGCACTCGGCATCGGGCCCGCCGGCCGGGACGACGAGTTCCTGGTCGGCCTGGCCGTGCTGTCCCTGCTGTCGGACCTGGCCGACGACGGCCCCCTGCTGTGTCTCGTGGACGACGCGCACTGGCTGGACAGGGCCTCGGCGGCGGCGCTGCGGTTCGCGGCTCACCGCCTGCACGCGGAGGGGGTCGTACTGCTGTTCGGCGCCCGTGACGGCTTCGACGCCGCGGGGCTGCCCGAGCATGTGCTCGGCGGGCTGGACAGGGAGAGCTCCGAGCGGCTGCTGACAGGGCGTGCGCCGGGACTCGCCGCTCCCATGCGCGAGCGGATCATCGAGGAGAGCGGCGGCAACCCTCTCGCCCTGCTCGAACTCCAGGAGAGCGCGCCCGCCCAGGGTCCCCTTCCGCTGCCGCGCCGCATCCAGGAGGCGTACGCCGCGCGCATCGCCCGGCTCCCTGCGGACGCCGCGACCGTGCTTGTGCTGGCCGCGGTCGAGGACGGCGGGGAGCTGCCCGTCATCGTGCGGGCCGCCGCGGAGCTCGGCGTCGCCCCGGCGGCCCTCGACACGGCGGAGCGGTCCGGGCTGATCAGGATCGACGGGGCCCAGGTGGCGTTCGCCCACCCGCTCATGCGCGCCGCCGCGTTCCGGCACGGCACGTACGCCGCGCGGCTGGAGATGCACCGCGTCCTCGCACGGCTCCTCGGCGGCCGGCCGGACCGGCAGGCGTGGCACCTGGCCGCGGCGGCGACGGGCCCGGACGAGACGGCCGCGCTGGCGCTGGAGCAGGCCGCGGAGCGGGCCAGGCAGCGCAGCGGCAATGCGGGCGCGTCCGCCGCGCTGGAGCGCGCCGCCGAGCTGACGGAGGAGACGGCCCTACGGGCACGCCGGTTGACCTCCGCGGCGGTCGCGGCGGCGGACGCCGGCCAGCCGGGCCGGGCGAAGGACCTGATCGAACGGGCCGGCCACCTGCTGACGGATCCGCGGTCGCTCGCCCGGCTGTCCGAGCTGCGGGCCCGCGTCGCCTTCGACGAGGGGGCGCCCCACCTGGCCCACGACCTGCTCCTGTCGGGCGCGGACCTGATCGCCGGGCAGAGGGTGGCCGGGCGGAGGGCCGCCGGGGACACGGTGACGGGAGACCCGGCTGCCGGAGACGCGGCTGCCGGAGACGCGGCCGATGGAGACATGGCCGATGGAGACATGGCCGCCGGAGAGATGGCCGCCGGAGGCGGGATCGCCGCGGCCGATCGGGTCATGGCCGGGCTGATGCTCATCGACGCCGCCCGCAACGCCTGGCAGCTCAGCGACCCCGGCCGGGTCGCGGAGGCGGCCGGCCGGTTGCACGCGCTCGGCCTGCAGCCGGAGGACGGTCTCGGCCCCGCCGTGGACGCCGTCACGGGCGCGGCCGAGTTCCTGGCCAAGGGACCGGCCGGGGCCCTGGCCACCATGCGCGGCCTGGTCGCCGACGGCGGCCGGATCCGTGAGGGAGCGCACGCGTTGCGCGTCAACGCCGCCTTCGTCGCCGGCCTGGTCGGCGACTTCCAGGCAGGCCGTGACATCTCCGCGGCCGTCGCCGCCGAGTGCCGGGCGCGCGGCGACATCGGCAAGCTCCCGCTGGCCCTCCTGACGCTCACGGCCTGCGACCTCTACCTCGGCCGGTTCAACGACGCCGTGGCCGGCGCTGCCGAAGGGCTGCGGCTGGCGGCCGACACCGGCCAGCCGAACCGGGCCGGCTACCTCGAAGGCATGCTCGCCTGGATCGCCGCCGTACGGGGCGAGGACGCCGAGTGCTCCAGGCTGGCGACCCGGTGCCTCGACCGGTTCGAGGCCAACCGGATCGCCAACGGGCCCGCCTGGGCCGAATGGGCGCTGGCCGTGCTGGAGCTCGGCCGGGGCCGTTTCGCCGAGGCGCTGGACCGGCTCGACGCCGCCCTGGAGGGGCCGGTGCGCCATCAGATCCAGGCGGTGTACTTCGCGCCCGACCAGATCGAGGCGGCCGTACGGCTGGGCGTCCCGGCGGGCGAGCCGTTGCGGCGGTTCGAGGAGTGGGCGGACGCCGCGGGCCATGACTGGGCCGGCGGCGTGCTCCACCGCTGCCGCGCCCTGCTCGAACCCGACTGGGGCACGGCGCACGAGCACTTCCGCGCCGCGGTACGGCTGCACGCCGACAGCGGCCGCCCGTGGGAGGCCGCGCGGACCCGCCTGGCCTTCGGGGAGCGGCTGCGCAGGGAGCGGCACAAGGGCAGCGCCCGGCCGCACCTGCGTGCGGCGCTGGAGACGTTCGAACGGCTGGGAGCCCGGCCGTGGGCCGAGCGCGCCCGGACGGAGCTGCGGGCCGCGGGAGACACCAGCGCTCCGGCCGGGCATGACGAGGCCGTCTCGGCGCTGTCACCGCAGGAGCTGCAGATCGTCCGGCTGGCGGCGGCCGGGCTGACGAACCGGGAGATCGGGGCGCAGCTCTTCCTCAGCCCCAAGACGGTCAGCTACCACCTCTACCGGGCCTTCCCCAAGCTCAACGTGGCCAGCCGCGCCCAGCTCGCCGGCCTCGACCTGTCCTGACCGCTGTGACGCACCAGACAGGCCGGACAGGAATCCTGGCTGATCAACGCGGTGCTGCACAGGAGGAGAGCAGTTCGAAGGGAGCAGGCCATGTCCATTCTGATCGCCTATGACGGTTCGGCCGACTCGCGTTCCGCGATCGAGTTCGCGGCCAAGCATCTGGCCCCCGAGCCCGTCGTCGTCGTGACCGTATGGGAGCCGTTGCTGGTGCAGCTCAGGAGGTATCCGCTGGCGGACCTCGCGGCGGTCACGGACGGCACCGACGAGTGGCGCGAGCTGGCCGAGCGGCACGCCGAGGAGGGCGCCGACCTGGCGCGGGCCTCCGGGATCACCGAGGTGACGCACCGGGCCGTGGCCGATCGGGAGTCGATCTGGAAGACGATCGTGGACGTGGCCGACGAGCTGGACGCCTCGCTGATCGTCACCGGCTCGCGCGGCCTGTCGGAGACCCGGTCGGTGCTGCTGGGCAGCGTCTCCAACCACGTGCTGCACCACGCGCGCCGGCCGACGCTGATCGTCCCGCCGCCCGCGAAGGACGGCGCCCGCTAGTCGGCCTGTCACGCAAGCCTGGCCGGACGACCGGTCCGGCCGCTGATACCCATCCCGTCTCGATACTCAGGGCATTCGATCACTGACTGAGGATAGTCTCGATGCTCGATCGGGCAGCACGAAGGCGTCCCGCCTCCCGCGGGAGGACGGTCAGATACAGCACTCTCCCGCGGGGGACGTCTTGGCCGCGGCGGGCCCGGCATGGATCAGGTGGGTGTCGATGCGCCTGGCGCCCGGGCCCTCCTCACCCAGCCGGTCGTGCGGGTTGGCCAGGGCGCACCGGTCGAGCGACAGGCAGCCGCAGCCGATGCAGTCGGTCAGGTCGTCGCGCAGCCGCTGGAGCTGCTCGATGCGGTCCTCCAGCTCGCCGCGCCAGGCGGCCGACAGCCGGGCCCAGTCGCCGCGCGTGGGGGTGCGCTCCTCCGGCAGCTCGCCGAGCGCGTCCCTGATCGTCTTGAGCGGGATGCCGATGCGCTGGGCCAGCCGGATGAAGGCCACCCGGCGGAGCGTGTCGCGGGTGTAGCGGCGCTGGTTGCCGGCGGTGCGGCGGCTGGTGATGAGCCCCTTGGTCTCGTAGAAGTGCAGTGCCGACACGGCGACTCCGCTGCGCTCGGCGAGCTGCCCGACGGTCAGCTCCTTGGTGTTCCACGGGGCCTTGGTCATACCTGGACTATAGTTCAGGATCGCTCGGCCGCTCGAAGAAGGTCTCCAGCACCACGACCGGCCGGGCGCTCACTCCCAGCGGAACAGGCGCACGGCCAGCCAGCCGAAGACCAGCACGCCGGCCGCCATCACCGCCAGGTGCAGCGGCTGCGGCCAGTCGCCCGCCCAGGTGGCGCGCATGGCCTGGGCGAACGGGCCGGCCACCGAGAAGTCGCTGAAGACGCGCAGCGCGCCCGGCATGAACTCGCGCGGGATCCACATGCCCGCCACGAACATCAGCGGGAACATCACCACCGACCCGATCCCGGAAGCGGCCTTCCCGGTGCGCGCCAGCGCGGCGATCACCAGCCCCATGGCCATCAGCGCGGCCGTGCCCAGCAGGAAGACCAGCACGAACCCGACCGGCTGCCGGGGCATGGCCGTCCCCAGCACGAGCCGGCCGAGCACGACGACCAGGGCGGTGGACACGGCGCCGACGGCCACGTTGATGAGGAGCTGGCCGGCCAGCATCCGCGCGGGGTGGACGGGCGTGGTCGACATCCGCCGCAGCACGCCCCGCTCGCGATACGTGGTCAGCACGGTGGGCAGCACCGTGAACGCCAGCGTGAGCATCGCCAGCAGCGTCATCATGGCCGGCAAGTGGGTGTCGGTGATCCGCTGCCCGCCGAGCGCGGGGTCGGCCTTGCCCATGTCGGGGATGCTGCCCAGCACCAGCAGCAGCCCGACCGGCAGCCCGATGGAGAACAGCATGGCCGGCCACTCGCGCAGGTAGAGCTTCGTCTCGACGGCGAGGATCTTCCTCATGACAGTGTCCTTCCGGTGAGGGCGAGGAACGCGTCGTCGAGCGTGGACTGCTCGATGCGCAGGTCGGTGGGCACGATCCGGTGCTCGGCGAGCGCGAGCGTGACAGCGGGCGCCAGGTCGCCGACGCCGGTGACCTCCAGGTGATCGCCGCTGCCGGTGACCGAACGCACCTCGGGCAGCGCCAGCAGCAGCGCGTGGTCCACGGGCGCCGACGGCCGGAACCTGAGCCGCTGCTCCCCGCCCGCCTGGGCGACGAGCGCGGCCGGGGTGCCGGTGGCCACGACGCGGCCCCGGTCGATGAGGGTGAGCCGGTCGCAGAGCCGTTCGGCCTCTTCCATGAAGTGGGTGACCAGCACGATCGTGACGCCCGAGTCGCGCACCTGCTCCACCAGCTCCCACGTGTCGCGGCGGGCCTGCGGGTCGAGACCGGTGGTGAGCTCGTCGAGCACGGCCACGCGCGGCCGGCCGACCAGGGCCAGGGCGACCGACAGCCGCTGGCGCTGGCCGCCGGAGAGCTTGCCGAACGTGGTGTCGCGCTTGTCGTGGAGCCCGACCCGCCGCATCAGCTCCTCCCAGTCGGCGGGGTGCGGGTAGAAGGAGGCGTACAGGTCCAGGGCCTCCCAGACCTTGATCTTCTCCGGCAGCGCGGCGCTCTGGAGCTGCACTCCCAGCACGCGGCGCAGCTCGTCGCGGTCGTGGTGCGGGTCGAGCCCGGCCACCCGTACGGTGCCGGAGTCGGGCACCCGCAGACCGGCGACGCACTCGACGGTGGTCGTCTTGCCGGCGCCGTTGGGTCCGAGGATGCCGAAGATCTCTCCCTCGGCCACCTCGAACGACACGTCCTCCACCGCCACGTGACGGGGGTAGCTCTTGCGGAGGTTTCTCACCTCGATGACCTTCATGGTCTCGACGGTAGGAATCAGGGCCGGTGGCGGGAATCGGGTTGGGTGCCCGGTAACGGTGTACCTAGGTACAGTGCGAGTGCTGTCGTTGTTCGCGCACACTGGTGACATGCTCCGACGACTGACCGGGACGGCCCGGGTGTCCGCGCTGCTCGGAATGATCATCGTCCAGATCGGCATCCTGCTGTTCGCGTTGCCGGCGGTGATCCTGACGTTCACGCTGGGGCTGGTCTTCCTCTACCCGCCGGCCGTGCGCATGGTGCGGGGGACGGCGGAGGAGACCCGGCGCCGGATCGGCGCCTGGTCCGGGGTCCGGATCGCCTCGCCGTACCTCCCGGAACCGCCGCCGCCGCAGCCTCTGACGGACGGGATGTACCGCCACGAGCGGACGCTGTACAAGTCGCCCCGCGTCCCCGCCTGGAACGCCCGGTGGAAGTGGCTGACCACCGACCCGGCGAGCTGGCGCGACCTGCTGTGGCTGGGCCTGGACCCGCTGATCAAGATCGCCCTGCTGCCGATGCTGCTCGTGGCGCCCGCCAGGGGCCTGCGGGTGTACGGCCAGTGGTGCGCCCTGCTGCTGTCCCCCACCCGCACGAGCCTGCTGCGCGGCCAGCTCACCCACCTCCACCAGTCACGCAGCATCGCCGCGGACTCCCAGGCGGCCGAGATGCGGCGCATCGAGCGCGACCTGCACGACGGCACCCAGGCCAGGCTCATCGCGATCGGCATGACCCTGGGCGCGGCCGAGGAGCTGATGGACTCGGACCCGGCCGCGGCGAAGGCGCTGATGACCAAGGCCCGCGACGCCTCCGCCGACACGCTGACCGAGCTGCGGCGGCTCATCCGCGGCATCCACCCCCCGGTGCTGGCGGAGCGGGGGCTCGCCGACGCCGTGCGCGCCCTCGCGATGGACACCGCGCTGCGGGTGGAGGTCGAGGTGGACCTGCCGCACCGGCCGGAGCCTCCGGTGGAGGCCGCGGCCTACTTCGCGGTCAGCGAGCTGCTGGCCAACGCCGCCCGGCACGGCGACGCCCGCTCGGCGAGCGTGGACATCAGCTCCGACGGGTCGGCCCTGCGCATCACGGTCACGGACGACGGCCTGGGCGGCGCGGACCCGGCCAAGGGCAGCGGCCTGCGCGGGATCGAGCGGCGGCTGGCCGCCTTCGACGGCGTGATGGCGATCAACAGCCCGCCGGGCGGCCCGACGGGCGTCATGATGGTGCTGCCCAAGGTGCTCCCGGTCCACTGGGCGGAGGGCAACAAGCTGCCGCGCTGGAAGACCGCCGTGGTGGCGCTGTGCTGGTCGCTGGCCTGGTGCCCGCTGTTCCCGCAGGGGATGGTCGCCGCCGTGTTCAAGACCTTCGCGTTCCCCGAGAAGTCGTGGTTCCTCGCCCTGTACGCCCCCGAACCCCTCCAGTGGCCGGTCATCCTCTTCATGATCGCTCTGGGCCTCGGCATGTACGCGACCGCCATCGCGATCCCCGCCAAGCACAACCGGGACCGCTGGATGGCCGAGGCGCCGCGCCGGCTGGGGATGTGCTGATGGGCGACCGGGTGCTGATCGCCGAGGACCTCTACCTGCTCAGGGACGGGCTGGTCCACCTGCTCCAGGCCCACGGGTTCACCGTCGTGGCCGCCGTGGAGAGCGGTCCCGAGCTGCTGAAGGGGCTGGTCGAGCTGCGGCCCGACGTGTCGGTCGTGGACGTGCGGCTGCCGCCGACGTTCACGGACGAGGGGCTCCAGGCGGCGCTGGAGGCCCGCCGGCAGGTGCCCGGCCTGCCGATCCTCGTGCTGTCGCAGCATGTCGAGCAGCTCTACGCCCGCGAGCTGCTGGCCGACGGCTCCGGCGCGATCGGCTACCTGCTGAAGGACCGGGTGCTGAACGCCGGGCAGTTCGTCGACGCCGTGCGCCGGGTGGCCGGTGGTGGCACGGCCATGGACCCCGAGGTCATCGCCAAGCTGCTGGCCAGCAACGCCCGGAACGAGCCGCTGGCCGCGCTGACGCCGCGCGAGCGGCAGGTGCTGGAGGCCATGGCCGAGGGCCGCTCCAACGCCGCCATCTCGCAGCGGCTCTACCTGAGCGAGAGCGCGGTGGCCAAACACACCGCGAGCATCTTCGCCAAGCTGGGTCTGGCCCCGTCCGACGACGACAATCGCAGGGTGCTCGCAGTGCTCGCCCACCTCAACAGCCGCTGACTCCCGCCTGGTCGACAAGCTGCACGGGATTGTCGGTGGGACCGGCTACCTTCATAGGAGGCAGGCGAGCGAAAGGGCCGAATCAGGTGAAAATCCGGGTTAACCGCGATCTTCTGGCGGATGCCGTGGCATGGGCCGCCCGGGTCCTCCCCAACCGGCCCGTGATGCCCGTGCTCTCCGGCTTGCTGCTGGTGGCCGGCGAGGAGCTGAGCCTGTCCGCGTTCGACTACGACGTCTCCGCACAGGCGCGGATCGACGCCGATGTGGCCGAGGCTGGCGGCGTGCTCATTCCCGGCCGTCTGCTGGCCGAGATCACTCGCAGCCTGCCCGGCGACGAGGTGCAGATCGTCACCGAGGGCGCCGAGGCGGTTCTGACCTGCGGCAGTGCCGAGTTCGGCCTGATCACGATGCCGGTCGAGGACTTCCCGACCATGCCGACGATGCCGCCCGCCATCGGGGCCGTCGGCGGCGGGGTGTTCGCCTCGGCCGTCGGCCAGGCCGCGCCCGCCTCCAGCCGTGACGACACCCTGCCGATGCTCACCGGCATCCGGGTCGACATCGACGGCGAGACGGTCACGATGGCCGCCACCGACCGCTACCGGATCGCGGCCCGCGAGTTCGGCTGGCGGCCCGTGCGGCCCGACATCGCCGTCTCAGCCATGGTGCCCGCGCGGGTGCTGGTCGAGGTGGCCAGGTCGCTGCGCGGCGGCGAGGTGCAGATCGCGATGGGCGACGGGGTGGCCGGCTTCGAGAGCGTCGGGCGCAGCACCACGGTGCGGCTGCTCGACGAGCAGTTCATCGACTACCGCACCCGGCTCGCCTCCGACTGGTCGATCCGGGCCGACGTGCGGGTGGGCCCGTTCGTCGACGCCATCAAGCGGGTCGCCCTGGTGGCCGAGCGCAACACCGCGATCCGGCTGTCGTTCACCCAGGGGCAGGTGACGCTCCAGGCGGGCGGCGGCGACATCGGGCGCGGCATCGAGGTGCTGGAGTGCGAGCTGCGGGGCGACGACATCGAGATCGCCTTCCAGTCGCAGTTCCTCCTCGACGGCCTGACCGGCATCGAGACGGAGCTGGCCCGCCTCAACATGGAGTCCCCGACGCGGCCGGCGCTGATCCAGGACGTGCCCGGAGACGCCGACCCCGCCTTCCGCTACCTCGTGATGTCCCTGCGCCTCGGCGCCTGATCCCGCTCCCCGGCTCCGCCGGGGAGCGGGGCGTCACTGCGGCCTGCGGGCCGACTGCCGGTCGGCGACCAGCTTGAAGACGCGCTTGAACTCCGCGTACGCCTCCTCGCCCACGGTCGAGGCCAGCTCGGCCTCGATGGCGGCCATGGCGGCGTCCGACTTGGCCATCTCGTCCAGCCCCTTGGCCGTGGGCACGATCAGCTTGGCCCGGCGGTCGGCCGGGTCCGGCTGCCGCTCGACGTAACCCAGCTCGACCAGTTCGTCCACCAGCGTGCCGATGACCTGCTTGTGCTGCCCCGACTGCGTGGCCAGGTCGGTGGCCCGGCTGCCCTCCTCGTCGAGGTAGGCCAGCACCGCGCCGTGACGCGGCCGGAGCTCCCGATGTCCCTGCTCGGCCACCGCCCCGAACAGCTCCCGCTGCACCGAGAACAGCGTCCGCCCGGCCAGGACGCCGAGGTCCGGGTTGTCCTGCTTGCGCTGGCTCCTACGCACCGCCACGCCTCCATTTGGTCACTAATCTTGATAGTCACTTAATTTTACTATATGGTCGTCCTCATGACCACAACGATGGAACTCACCCGGTTCCGCGTGGCTCCGGACAATGCCGAGCGGCTCCTCGCCGCCCGTCCCAGAATGCTCGCGGACTTCCGCGCCGACCGCGCGGGCTTCCTCGGCGCACGCCTGGTGCGCCTGCCCCGTGACGAGTGGCTCGACATCGTCGAGTGGCGCTCGCCCGAGGACCGGGCCGCCTCCGCCGCCAAGGGCGGCAACCTGCCCGGCATCCGGGCCTTCTTCGAGTTGATCGACGAGCTGGTGTCCGCCGAAGACGGCACCACGGAAGGAAGCGAGGGCTGACCATGACGATCCTCATCACCGGAGCCACCGGCACCGTCTCCGGCGCCGTGCTCGACGCGCTGCCCGGCAAGGACGGGGTGCGGGTGCTGGTGCGAGACCCGGCCAAGGCGCCGGCCGGGTACGAGGTGGCCGTCGGCGACCTCGACGACCCGGCGACGCTCGGCGACGCGTTCGACGGCGTGGAGACGCTCTGGCTGCTCACCGCGATGGGCCCGCAGGCGCCGCACGCCAGCATGAACGCGCTCTGGGCGGCCCGCCGGGCGGGGGTGCGGCACGTGGTCCGCATGTCGGCGATCGGCGCCGCGCACGACGCGCCCACACGCAACGGCCGCCTGCACGTCCTGTCCGACGTCGAGCTCCAGGCATCCGGCCTCGGCTGGACCATCATCCGCCCGGCCTTCTTCATGCAGAACCTGTTCGGCTCCGTCACCGGGGACACTCTGTACGGCGCCACCGGGCACGGCCGGTTCGGCCTCATCGACGTGCGGGACATCGGCGAGTTCGCCGCCACCCTGCTGACCGACCCCCGACCGCACACAGGCAAGGTCTACACCCTCACCGGCCCGGCCAGCATCTCCCTGGCCGAGGCGGCGGAGGCGCTCGGCGAGGTGTACGGCCGTCCGATCGCCTACCAGCCGGTGGCGCCGGAGCAGGCCCACGCCGCCATGCTGGAAGCGGGGCTGCCCGCCTGGAACGCCGCGGTCAACACCGAGTACATGCGCGCCTACGCGGGCGGGTGGGGCGACTACACGACCCCGGACTACCGCGAGGTGACGGGCAAGGACGCCCACACCTTCACGGACTTCGCCAGGGCTCACGCGGACCGGCTTCTGTCCGGCCAGGAATGACACCGGAGGAGCAACGGGCAAGGCGTGGACGGAAGCCATGGCCCACATGACGCGCGTGTCGGCGACCGGCCCCGTGCGGGGTCAGCGGGCGTATCCCTGGAGGCCCCCAGCCCCGTACGGCGACTGGGGCCTGCCAGGCTGTGCCGTAACAGCAGGAAAAAAAGGGGTTACGCGTCCGTCAGGGCGATGAGGATGTGCTCCATGCAGGCGTGGCTGGCGCGCTCGGCGGCGGTCGCGTCGCCGGCCGCGATGGCGCGGGCGATCGCGTCGTGCGGGATGTAGCTCTTGTTGAGCGACGTGCCCGCGGCGGTGATGCTGGCCCGCAGCGCGGCCGAGAAGTCCTCGAACAGGTCGATCAGCACGAGGTTGTGCGTGGCGTGCGCGACGGCCATGTGGAAGGCCAGGTCGGCCTCCACGAAGAAGTCGGGGTCGTCGAGGTCCCAGGCCCGCTCCCGCTCGGCCAGAGCGGCCTCGATGCGCAGGATGTCCTCGTCGGTGCGCCTGGTGGCGGCCAACCGCGCCGACTCGACCTCCAGGGCGCGCCGCACCTCCAGGATCTCCAGCTGCTCCGCCTGCCGGAGGCGGCGGAGCATGGCGCCGGAGAGCTCGCTCGTCGCGCGGACGTAGGTGCCGTCCCCCTGACGGCACTCCAGGAGTCCCGCGTGAGTCAGCGCGCGTACGGCCTCGCGAACGGTGTTGCGTCCTACCCCGAGTTGCTCGGCGAGCACCGTCTCGGTCGGGATCTTGCCGTTCATCCGCCACGACCCTGATGTGATCTGCTCCTTGAGCTGATCGATCACCTGGTCCACGAGCGAAGCCCGCTGCGCCGTACGCAGACTCACAGTCCGCCTCCTCCGGGGAAACCAATCATCCTATGAGTCAATGACTGGTAGACCCTAATTATTCCAGACCCAAGAACACAAATCTGGAACTCCCGGGAGGCGTTTTCCGATCAGCCGGAGACCGCGGCGTTAACCGGCAGACCCGCCAGCGCGGAGCGAACCCCGGCTGCTTCCAGCGCCTTACGATACGCGGCGGTCTGCTGCGCCCGGCCACCGGCCCGGCCGTACAGGTCGCCCAGCTCGCGCCAGCAACGGGCCGCCTGACGGTCGGAGCCGAACATGGGCCCGCTGAGCGACTGCAGCAGGTCCCGAGCCGTGCCGAGGTGCCCCATGGCGTCGCCGTCCAGGTCGAGCGCCACGGTCGCGAGCACCAGCCGCGCCTCGGCCGGAGTGGTGCGCGACGCGTCGGGCGCCGCCTCCAGCGCAGCGGTCGCCAGCTCACCGGCACGTGCCAGGTCGCCGGCGCGCAGCCGGACCCGGGCGTGCGCGATCAGCGCCTCGCCGCGCTCCCGGCCGGTGCCCGGTGCCGCCGCGAACGCCTTGGCCGCGGCCTCCACCAGCCGCTCGGCCTCGGCGACCGGCGTACCGGCGAGCCGGGACCAGTGCACGGCCACCCGGGCGAGCTGGAGCGCGAGCCGCGCCGAACGGCCCGCCGTGATGGCGTCGTCGGCCAGCCGCACCGCCAGCGCCGAGTCGTCGCCCGCCGCGGCGGAGACACTCGCCTGCCACAGAGCGTCGATCTCAGCGGAACGGTCCACCACGTCAGGAACGCCGTTGACGTCGAGCACCCGGCGCACGTAGGCGAGCTCGGCGGAGCCGCTCTCCATCTCCTCGCGCGCCTCGACGATCGCCGCGGCGAGGTCGATGGCGATCTCACCCTGTGTGATCTCCAGCCGCTCCGCCTGCTGCAGCGCGTGGGCGGCGAGATCGCGGGCCCGCAGCCGGTCACCGGCGTGCTGGTAGCAGCGGCTCAGCGCCACGGCCAGCGGCAGGTCGGCCAGCCGCTCCGGGTGGGCCGAGGCCTCCCTGCGCAGCCGCTCGAACGCCTCGACGGCCTGACCCAGCCGGCCCTGCGCCTCCAGCGCACGCGCCCGGCCGAAGCGGGCGTGCGCCGTGAGCATGGCGTTCTCCTCGTCGGCGGCCTTCACGATCTCCGTGAAGCGCTCCGCCGCGAGGGCCGCGTCGCCGTGCTGCAACTCCAGCTCGGCGTGGCGCAGCCCAAGCTCGGTGTCGATGCGCTGACGGGGCTCGATGCCGTGCAACAAGAACTCGGTGGTACATCCCAGCCGCTCCGCCAGGAGCCGGGCCACCACCGGAGTCGGAGTGCGCTTACCCGACTCGATGAGGGAGACATAACTGTCAGACAGGTCGGGCCCGGCCAGCTGGGCCTGGGACATCCGCCTGTTCAGCCGCAGTCCACGGACGCGGTCACCGATGGTTCCCTGACTCGGCATCTCATCTCTCAAGGCGGGGAAGGGTCAACAACACGCAATGATTGCATGAAGTAGCCGAATCTGGTATCCCCAGGTGAAGAAATCCCTGCCCCGGGATTTAATCGTCCCCGCCGTCCTTGCTCGGGAAAAGCATCTGGCACACCTCGAGGTACAGCGTCTCGGGGTAAGGAATGTACTCGACGGTGGACAGTGCCTGATCCTGGCCGGCCGACTCAAGGATGAACTCGCCGTAGCCGAGCATGCGCCCCAGCAGTGATCGCTTGAAGCTCATGTCGGTGACCTTGGACAGGGGCATCATCGCGACCTTGCGCGTGACCAGGCCGGTGGTCGACAACATCCGCTTGGAAGTCACCACAAAGTAATCGACTGACCACTCCGCGACTTTCCATACAAAACGGATCAGTAGCAACAGCCAGAGCCACCAGACGACCACGAGAGCCGTGCCGCCCCCCGAGTCGCCGAAGAACTTGCTGAGCAGTCCGGCGATGATCAGGCCGCCGAAGACCTCGGCGACGGGGCGGAGCAGCACGGCCGGGTGACGCCGCACCATGATGACCTGTTGTTCGTCGGGGAGCAGGTAACGGTTGACCGACGACGGGGCCGAGTCCCCGTGGGTCACAAGTCTCATGCCAGGTTGTTCACGAATTGCGCCAGGGAGTCAGCCGCGTTGACCACCGAGTCGAAGGCACCTTTGACCGCCGTCGCCGCGTCGGTCGGTCGTGCCAACAGGTAGTACGCCGCAAAACCTATCCCGCCGTATGAGAGGACTTTTTTGACCTGCACTGTGGCCTCCGTACCCTTACCCACTGCACCCGCCGTATACATTACCCACCCGGCAGCCCGGGTAAAGGTAGGTTCACGGCTTAGCTGAGATCTTGCTTAGCCGCGCTCGCTCGCCACGAGCGCGAGGACGTGAAGATGCTTGCGCGCGATCCGCTCCACGAGGCTCGGATGCGCGTAGCCGGTGACTTCCAGCGCGCCGTAGTGCGCCGCTTCCACGCAACGCGTTACGGTGGTCGCCGAGTGGACGCCGGCGAATTCGTCACGCAGCGTGATCTCGACATCCGCGTACGGAGTCGGGACGTCCGCGTACGGACTCGGATCCGCCTCGGTGTGCTCGCTCACGAGAGCACCCCTGCCAACTCGTTCATCGCGCCCCCTCGCGCCCATGCGGAAGTTGCCTTCTTCTCGCTACGTACCCATGCAACCACAGTATGTAACGAAGAGACCACTCCGCGTGACGGAAGGGTGATTTCTCGGTCCGGCCCGAGTGACTCGGCCGGTCCCGGAGTGATCAGGTCAGACGACGCCGTACAGCCGGTCGCCCGCGTCGCCCAGGCCCGGCACGATGTAGCCGTTCTCGTTGAGCCGCTCGTCCAGCGCCGCGGTGACCACCCGGATCGGCTTGCCCGAGCCGGCGAACACCTTGTCCATGTGCGCCAGCCCCTCCGGCGCCGCCAGCAGGCAGATCGCCGTGACGTCCTCCGCGCCGCGGTCGAACAGGAACTGCACGGCCGCCGCCAGCGTGCCGCCGGTGGCCAGCATCGGGTCCACCACGTAGCACTGCCGGCCGGACAGGTCGTCGGGCAGCCTCGTGGCGTACGTCTCGGCCTGCAGAGTCGACTCGTTGCGGATCATGCCGAGGAAGCCCACCTCGGCCGTGGGCAGCAGCCGCGTCATGCCGTCGAGCATGCCCAGCCCGGCCCGCAGGATCGGGACCACCAGGGGGTAGGGCTTCGCCATCCGGACGCCGTGGGCCTCGGCCACGGGAGTCCGCACCGTCACGTCCGCCACGCGGACGTCGCGGGTCGCCTCGTACGCCAGAAGTGTGACCAACTCGTCCGCGAGCCTGCGGAACGTGGGAGAGTCAGTGCGGACATCGCGCAACGTGGTGAGCTTGTGGGCCACGAGCGGATGGTCGACGACGAGGGTTTCCATAACGGATAACGCTATCTTGTGTGGGACGTACCGGCACGTCGTGCCTCGGTTTGACCACGATTTGGTCGGAGCGGCACACGGGTGCCGGTGGCGTCTGGAACGATTGGGAGCCCGTACGGGCCGCATCGGGTGGGGTGGACGATGACAGACGAGGACGCGTTCGACTTCGCCATCGTGGTCTATCGCGAGGACGAATGCTGGGACGCCGAGATGCTGCCGGTGGCGCTCACGTCGGACCTGCACGGTCTGATCAAGGCCATTCGCCAGCAGCCGAGCGAGAGCGGCACCATCGGCCTGGTCGCGGTGGGTGACGAGTTCTTCGTGGCGTTGCGGGTGCTGGGGGAGCGTGTCGACGTGTTCCTCTCCGACATCGCCGCCTCCTGGGACTTCCCCCTGGCCCGCCAGGTGCTGGAGTACCTCGACGTGCCGGTCCCCGACGAGGACGAGCTGGACGAGATCCTCCAGGACGAGGAGGTCGCGCTCCCCGCGGGAGATTTGTCGATCTTCGCCGATCTGGGTCTGGACGAGATGGAGCTGGGCATCCTGTCGGGTGACATTGACCTGCTGCCCGAGGACGTGCTGTCGAGCATCGCCGCGCGGCTCGGCTTCTCCGAGCCGTTCGAGCGCGCCATCGAATCCGTCTTCGGCTGACCCCTGGAGCTTGCACACATGGCCAACACGTTCGCCGCGGCTTTCGTCAGGACCCCGGACGGCTGGAGCGGGGCCGAGGTCGACCTGAGCGAGGCCGAGATCGTCGACGACTTCGGCGACGCCGTGACCGAGGCGCTCAGCCTGTCCGGTGACGAGATGGCGCTGCTCTGCGTCGAGGTCGAGGACGAGTGGTTCGCCATCGTGCGCTACCTCGGCGACGAGGAGCCGCGGGTGTTCCTCTCCGACGCCCACGCGATCGCGCCGGGCAGCCTCGGCGAGCTGTTCGCCGAGTTCGCGGGCGTGAGCGTCGACAAGGAGAGCAACGCGCTGGGCGTACGGCCGGCGGGCGACCTCGAGCTGCTGAGAGACCTCGGCCTGAGCTCGGAGGAGCTGCTGGAGCTCAGCATGGAGGAGGGCGTGCTGCCGGCCGACATCCTGTCCGTGATCGCCGAGCGGCTGTCGTTCGCCGACGAGCTCGACCGGCTGCGGTGACCCCGCGCGGGGCGCGGTGACGTCCGGGTACGACGGGGCGATGCGGCTGGCGCTGGCCGAGGCCGCGAGCGCCGGCGCGCGCGGCGAGGTCCCCGTGGGCGCGGTCGTCCTCGGTCCCGCCGGTCGCGAAGTCCCTGGCGGCTCAGCCGGGCCGGGTGGCTCGGGCGGGCCGGGTGACTTGGGCGCGTCGGGCGGCTTGGGCGGGCCGGGTGGCGCGGTGCTGGCCGCCGCCGGGAACGACCGCGAGTCCGGGGCCGACCCCACCGCGCACGCGGAGATCCTCGCGCTGCGCGAGGCCGCGCGGGTCCGCGGCGGGTGGCGGCTGGACGGCTGCACCCTCGTGGTCACCCTGGAGCCCTGCACGATGTGCGCGGGCGCCGCGGTGCTCGCCCGGGTCGACCGGATCGTCTACGGCGCGGTGGACGAGAAGGGCGGCGCCGTGGGCTCCCTCTGGGACGTCGTCCGGGACCGCCGTCTCAACCACCGGCCGGAGGTCGTCATGGGTGTGATGGCCGAGGAGTGCGCCGCCGTCCTTTCCGAGTTCTTCGCCACTCGGCGGATCCGGTAAGCTCGTCCGCGGTGGTGTCGCCTAGTGGCCGAGGGCGCACGCCTCGAAAGCGTGTGATGGGGCAACTCATCCGTGGGTTCAAATCCCACCACCACCGCCGCCGATCGGGCCCCTGACCAGTTCAGGGGCCCGACGCGTTTTTCCGGCTTCGGAGGTCAGGCGGGCAGGTCCAGCACTCTGGCGTGCAGGATGGAGCGCTGGTGCAGCGCGGCCCGCAGCGCCCGGTGCAGGCCGTCCTCCAGGTAGAGCTCGCCCTGCCACTGCACCACGTGCGGGAACAGGTCGCCGTAGAAAGTGGAGTCGGCGGCGAGCAGGGAGTGCAGGTCCAGCATCGCCTTCGTGGTGATCAGGGAGTCGAGCCGGACCTGGCGCGGCGGGATCTGGGCCCACTCTCGGTGGGTCAGACCATGTTCGGGATAGGGGCGTCCGTCGCCGACCAGCTTGAAGATCACCCCCCCGATTTTAGGAGAGATTCAGCCTCGTTGTGCTGTTTGCGAGAATTATCGGTGCCGGCGGGCCCGCGACGACCCGGGCCGGGACCTCCGCTCAGCCGAGCTGACCAGCGGCGCACGACTTCGGCTGACCCGTGCCGTACCCCTGCTTGAAGGCGTTGACGCGCTGCTCCGAGGAGCCGTGCGTGAACGAGTCGGGATCGACCCGGCCCTGCGTGCGCTGCTGGATCCGATCGTCGCCCACCGCGGCCGCCGCGTCCAGCGCCTCGGCGATGTCCGTGTCGGTGAACGGCTTGTCGTAGAAGCCGGTGTCGATGGCGTTCTTGGCCCACACGCCCGCGTAGCAGTCGGCCTGCAACTCCGTGGCCACCGAGCCGCCGCCCTCCAGCGCGCCGGTCAGGTTCTGCACGTGGTGCCCGTACTCGTGGGCGATCACGTACGCCTGGGCGAACGGGCCGCCCTTGGCGCCGAACCGGCTGTGCAGGTCGTCGAAGAAGCTCAGGTCGAGGTAGACCCGCTGGTCGCCGGGGCAGTAGAAGGGGCCGACCGACGAGTCCGCCGCGCCGCACGCCGTGCGGACGCCGCCCGAGTACAGGATGGTCTTGGCGGACCGGTAACCCGAGACCTCGTCCTTCCAGTAGTCCTGGATGCTGTTGACCACGCCGATCACCCGGCACTTCTCCGACTGGTCGGCGTCCTTGCCGGTCTTGCACTCCTGCGAGAGGTTCGAGGCCGGCTGCCGCTGGGCGGGCTCTCCGCCGCCGCCACCTCCGCCGGCGTTGTTCAGCAGGAACACCACGACCGCCACGATCAGGGTGACGATGCCGCCGCCACCCAGGACCATCCCGCCGGGGAACCCTCCGCCCCCGCCACCACCGCCGCTGCCGCCGACGTCCTCCACCTGGGAGGAATCGAGATTGACGTCGTCTCGGAAGTCCATCGCCAACGTCCCTTCTCCATGCGCCCGCATGCCGCATGCTCGGTGTGCCCGCATGACAGCTTCCCGAAAGGCGGCGGGAGATTCCACGCCGGGTGGCGGTCTCGTGGTCGGGGCGCTCGGGCAGGCCCCCGAATTCTCCGTGGACATGTCCGATAATCTCGGGAAATGACCGCAGGCTTGATCGGGATCGCGCTCGTGTCCCTCGGCATGGTTCTCACGCCCGGACCGAACATGATCTACCTTGTGTCGCGTTCCATCACCCAGGGCCGCAAGGCGGGCCTGATCTCCCTCACCGGCGTCGCGCTGGGCTTCACGATCTACCTGACGGCCACGTGCCTGGGCCTGACCGCGATCTTCGCGTACGTGCCCGCCGCGTACACGGCGCTCAAGCTGGGCGGCGCCGCGTACCTGCTCTGGCTGGCCTGGAACGCCGTCAAGCCGGGCGGCACCTCGGCCTTCGAGCCGCGCGAGCTGCCGGTCGAGCCGCCGCGCAAGCTGTTCGCCATGGGCCTGCTGACCTGCCTGCTCAACCCCAAGATCGCGATCCTGTACCTGTCGCTGCTGCCGCAGTTCATCGACCAGGACATGGGCCACGTCCTGCTCCAGAGCCTCGCGCTCGGGTCGGTGCAGATCGCCATCGGCACGCTGGTCAACGGCATCATCGCGGTCAGCGCGGGCAGCCTGGCCGTGTTCCTGGCCCGCCGCCCGCTGTGGCTGCGCGTCCAGCGGTACTTCATGGGCGCCGTGCTCGGCGGCATCGCCATCCGCCTGGCCACCGACCGGTCGAAGGCACTGCTGACGGCCTGACCCGCCTGCGGGTCAGGCGGGGGTCCTCGCCGGGACGGGCTCGGCGAGCCCCCGCGTCCTGCCGCGCTCCGGCAGCAGGGCCAGCAGTCCCAGTACGGCCAGCGCCGCGCCCAGCCAGAGCGGGGCCCGCAGGCCGTACGCGTCGATGGCCAGGCCGCCGGCCGAGGAGCCGATGACCACGCCCAGCGTGATGAACGACGAGTGGACCGTGTTGACCAGCGGTCCCGCGTTCCCGGCGCGCTGGACGCGGGTGACCATGGCCGGGTTCATGGTGACGCCGACCAGGCCGACGCCCAGCATGAAGACCAGCGCCGCCGCGCTCACGTGGGCCAGCAGCGCGAACCCGGTCAGGAACACCGCGTTCAGCGCCAGGCCGTACACCTGGACCGCGATCGTGTGCCGGTCGGCGAGGCGGCCGACGACGTGGTTTCCGGCCACCGTCGCGGCGCCGTACGCGACGAGCAGGTACGGGACGCTCCCGGTGGAGAAGCCGGCCAGGCCGGTGAGGATCGGGTTGAGGTAGCTGAACGCGGAGAACGTGGCGCCGATGATGAGCGTGCTGGTGATGAGCGCCAGCAGCAGGCGGCGGCTGCGGAACACCGCCGTCTGCCCGCGCAGGCCGTCGCCGTCGCCCTCGCCGTCGCCCTCGGCGCGTTCGAGACGCGGCACGCCCGCGAGCGTGGCCGGCGCGGCGACCAGCGTGAGCACGCCGACCGCCCAGAACGCGGCCCGCCAGCCGAACCGCTCGCCGATCAACGTGGACAGCGGAAGGCCGAGCAGGGTGCCGACCATGAGCCCGTTCATCACCACGGCGATGGCCCGGCCGCGCACCTCGGGCCGCGCCAGCCGCACGGCCAGGGAGACGGTGACGCCGAAGAACGCCTGGGAGGCGACGCCGGTGATGATCCGCGCCGCCATCATGACCGGGTAGGACGGGGCCACGGCGGCCAGCAGGTTGCCCGCGAGGAAGACGGCGAACAACGTCATCAGGGCGGCCCTGGGTCGCAGCCGCGTCACGGCCACGGTCATGAACGGCCCGCCGACGGCCATGGCGACCGCGAAGGCGGTGATGAGGTACCCGATCTGGGGGATGGTGGCGCCGAGGCCCCGCGCCATCTGGGGCATCAGCCCGGCGACGGCGAACTCGCTGGTGACCATGGCGAAGATGCCGAAGGCCAGGACGTACACGGATCTGGGCAAGGAGTGCTCCTCCGGTTTTGCATCGAGCGTTGCAGAATCTGGGCATGGCAGGCATGGCAGGCATGGGAACGGGACGGCGGGCCGGTGACCCGCCGGATCAGGACGGTCGGATCAGGACGGTCGGATCAGGACGGTCGGATCAGGACGGTCGGATCGGGACAGTCGGATCAGGACAGGGTGAGGGCGTCCATCGCGGTCTCGGCGAGGGACTCCAGGGTGGCCCGGTCGGCTCCTCCCTGGGCGGCGACGCGGATGCCGGCGGTCACGGCGTTGAGGTAACGGGCCAGCGAGACCGAGTCGCGGGCCGAGCGGACGTCGCCGTCGCGCCGCCCGGCCTCGACGGCCGCGCGCAACGACTCCAGGCGGATGGTCGCGTCGCGTTCGAGGAGCCCGGCTATCTCGGGGTCGCGTCCCCGGAACTCCACGGTCGTGTTCACGCCGAGGCAGCCGATGCTGGGCGCGTCGCCCCGGTACGTGAACTCGTCGTCGATGATCTTGGCGAACAGGGCGCGGATCCGCTCGACGGCGGGGCGGTCGCCGCTCTCCAGGATCTCCAGCTGGGCGGCCGTCATGGCCTCGGTGTAGCGGGCCAGCGCCCGCCTGAACAGCTCGTGCTTGCTGGTGAAGGTGTTGTAGACGCTGCTGCGGTCGAGTCCCGTGGCCTCGCACAGGTCACGCGTGGAGGTGCCCTCGTACCCGTGCCGCCAGAAGGCGCGCATCGCCTGGTCGAGCACCCGGTCCTCGTCGAAGGTTCGCGGTCGGGCCATGCGTCGAACGCTACATGTTCTGCGGCGCTTGGTGCAAAATGCCACGACATGCTCTGCCGCCACGTCAGAATTCCTACTTCTTTGATAATCTTGGCCCATGGCAGAGGACTACAGCATTGGCGAAGGGCCCTCGACCCGGGTGAGTCTCTCCTTGCCCGAAGGGACGGCCGAGGCGATCCGCCGTCGCGTCGGGAAGCGGGAGTTCTCCTCGTTCATCACCGCAGCGGTTGAGCGCGAGCTGCGCGGCCAGATCCTGGACGAATATCTGACCGACTACGAACGACGTAACGGGCCTGTGCCGGCCTCCGATCGGGACCAGGCTCGTCAGGTCTTCGATGACGTGTTCGCCGAGGAGGAGGATTGGCGCGCCGCGGGCTGATGCGCCAGGGCACCCTCGTTCTCGACTGCGAGGGATTGTCGGGCTTCGTCAGCGATCAGCCGCCTGTCGTCGCTCTGGTCGCGGAGGCGCGCAGCCGCGGCATGGAGGTAGTGACCAGTTCACTCACCCTCGTCGAAGCGACTCACCGCCGGACGAACCAGGCTCGGCTCGCCTGGCTCTTGTCCGGCATGCGAATCGTCCACGTCGGCGAGGAGGAAGCGAGAGCCGCGTCCACGATGCTGGTCGCGGCGGGGCTCCATGGTCACAAGTACGCGATCGACGCCGTAGTCGCGGAGATGGCCGTACGGCAACAGCGGCCAGTTGTCATGCTCACGTCTGACATCGACGACATGGCGAGGTTCTGTGGCGACCGGGTGCGGCTCGTCGCCGTCTAGATCTTGAGCAGTCACGCCGGGGCAGACCACTCGCCGCCCTCATCACGAGCGGATGCCGAGTCCGGTGGCCGGAATCTTCCCGACCCGGGACGGAGCTTCGCGCTTTGACCTTGACGCCCAGGTCAGCCTTTAGCGTCACGTCCACTCACCTGCGGACAGAGGGGACACTCATGGGCGACATTTCGGGCAGCCTGGCAGGCAAGGGCGTGGTCATCACCGGAGGCGGCACGGGGATCGGCCGCGCCACGGCTCATCGGTTCGCCGCCGAAGGCGCGCAGGTGCTCGTCGTCGGCCGCACCGCGGCACGCCTGGAGGAGACCGCTGCCGCGCACTCCTCGATCAGTGTCTTCGCCGCTGACGGCGCGGCGGTCGACGGGCCCGAGCGGATCGTCGAGGCGGCGGTGCAGCGGCTGGGCCGGATCGATGTCCTGGTCAACAATGCCGCGATCACTCGGCCGGCCGCGCTCGGGACCATCGATCGCCGTACCGCCGAAGAGCAGATCGCCACCAACCTGCTCACTCCCATCTTCCTGGCCCAGGCCGCCCTGCCGCACCTGGCCTCCGCGAAGGGGACGATCGTGAACGTGTCTTCCAACCCGCCCTGGGGCGGCTGGCCGGACAACTCGGTGTACGGCTCCACCAAGGTCGCTCTCGACTTCCTGACGGCCACCTGGGCGGTCGAGCTCGCCCCCAAGGGCGTGCGGGTCGTGTCCGTGGCGCCCGGCATCACCGCCACACCCGTGCTGGCGCACGCCGGATTCACCCAGGAGCAGATCGCCGCCGCGGGCAAGGGACTCGTCGGACGCATCCCGCTCGGCCGCGTCGCCCAGCCCGGCGAGATCGCCTGGTGGATCGTGAACGTGGCGCGGCCCGAGGCCGGCTACCTCACCGGCACGGTGGTTCGCGTCGACGGCGGCCTCTCCGTGGCAGCGGGGCAGCAGGCATAAACTGGGACAGTGCTGATCGGGGAGCTGGCGCGAGCGAGCGGCGTCACCGTCCGGGCCCTGCGCTATTACGAGCAGCAGGGTCTGCTGCAGCCGGAACGGACCTCCAACGGCTACCGGCAGTACGACGGCAGAGCGGTGACCAAGGTCCGCAACATCCGGCTCCTGCTGTCGAACGGCTTCACCGCTCAGGACGTACGAGGCTTCCTGCCCTGCCTGGACGATGGCGATGTCTCGCTGGGACCGGCCTGCCCGCCCAGTGTGGAAGCGGTGAGCAGGAAGGTCGCGGCCCTGGACGAGCGGATCGCGGAGCTGAGCGCCGTACGTGACCGGCTCGTGGAGGCCCTGATCGGCAACGCGACACCGCAGCAACCCGGCACCGTCGCCCGCCACCCCGCCTATAGCCGCCCCGTTCACGATTAGAGACCCGAGGCCGCCGGTCTACGCGGAGGAGCACGTCTTCGCGACGTCCGTCACGGGGGTTGCTCATCCTCGACGTGCCGGAGCGCACGGGCATGGCGGGCGCGGTAGCAGCATGTGACAGGCGGCATCCGGTGGACCGTGGCCCCTGAAGAGCCGACCGAGACCCAAAGCGAGAGGGGCCATGCCGTTGATCACGGCATGACCCCTCTGAGCTGGCGGAGGATGGGGGATTTGAACCCCCGAAAGGTTGCCCTTTACACGCTTTCCAAGCGTGCGCCCTCGGCCACTAGGCGAATCCTCCGCCGATGAGCTTACCGGACTTCCGGCGGTGCGGAGACCACGATTTCACAGGTGGATTTCGCTGCAGCGAGCACTGCCGTATCCCGCTAGACTGTCCAAGGACCCCTCGCGCGGCGTCATCCTGTGAACCTCCCCAGGGCCGGAAGGCAGCAAGGATAAGCGGGCTCTGGCGGGTGTGCGAGGGGTTCTCTTCGTTTGGGCCCCTCGCAGGCGGGATGGTCGCATGAGCCTTGCGCTTTATCGCAAGTACCGACCCGGGACCTTCGCCGAGGTCAAGGGACAGGAGCACGTCACCGATCCGCTGCGGCAGGCGTTGCGCACGGGGCGCATCAACCACGCCTACCTGTTCAGCGGCCCCCGGGGATGCGGCAAGACGTCCAGCGCCCGCATCCTGGCCCGCTCCCTCAACTGTGAGAAGGGCCCCACGCCCGAACCCTGCGGTGTCTGCGAATCCTGCGTCGCGCTGGCCCCCACCGGCCCCGGCCACCTCGACGTCATCGAGATCGACGCGGCCTCCCACGGCGGCGTGGACGACGCGCGCGACCTGCGCGAGCGGGCCTTCTTCGCCCCGGTCTCCGCCCGCTACAAGATCTACATCATCGACGAGGCGCACATGGTGACCCGCGAGGGTTTCAACGCGCTGCTCAAGCTCGTCGAGGAGCCCCCGCCGCACCTGAAGTTCATCTTCGCGACGACGGAGCCCGAGAAGGTCATCGGCACCATCAAGTCGCGCACCCACCACTACCCGTTCCGGCTGATGCCTCCGGCCACGCTGCGCGCGCTGCTGGAGGAGATCCTCAGCTCCGAGAGCGTCCCCTACGAGCCCAACGCCCTGCCCCTGGTCGTACGGGCCGGCGCGGGCTCCGCGCGTGACTCGCTGTCGATCCTCGACCAGCTCCTCGCGGGCGCCGACGACGACGGCATCACGTACGCCAAGGCCGTCTCCCTGCTCGGCTACACCGACGGCGACCTGCTCGACGAGGTCGTCAACGCGTTCGCCGCCCGCGACGGCGCCCGGGTCTTCCACACGGTCAACCGCGTCATCGAGGGCGGCCACGACCCGCGCCGCTTCGCCTCCGACCTGCTGGAGCGCTTCCGCGACCTGGTCATCCTGGCCAACGTCCCCGAGGCGGCCTCCAGCGGCCTGCTCGACCGACCCGCCGACGAGCTGGAGCGCCTGGTTCAGCAGGCCGCCTCGATGGGGCCCGCCGAGCTGACGCGGGCGGCCGAGGTGTTCAACGCGGGGCTGACGGAGATGCGCGGCGCGACCGCGCCCCGGCTGCTGCTGGAGCTGATGTGCGCGCGCGTCCTGCTGCCCGGTGCCGCGCAGGGCGAGGAGGCGCTGCTCGCGCGGCTCGAACGTCTGGAGCGCGGCGGGGCGGTCGCCGCGATGGCCACCCGCTCGGGAGCATCGGCCATGGCGGGTACGGGTACGGCCGCCGGCGGAGCGCCCGGGCCCGGTGTCGCAGCCGCTCCCGCCGTTCCCGTCGCCCAGCCGGTCCAGCACGTTCAGCCCATCCAGGCCGTTCCGGTCCGTGAGGCGTCCGGCGCCGGCGGCCAGGCCGCCGAGGCTGCGGGGGGCCAGGCGGCGGGCGCGCCGCGAGCCGCGCAGGAGGACGACGGTTGGCCGGAGCCGGCCCGTCCCGGCGCCCCGGCGCAGAGCGGTTCAGGGTACGCGCAAGGCGCCCAAGGGCTCGGGCAGGGCGCTCACGGTCAGGCGCAGGACGTGCCCGGCCACGCTTCGGCGGGTCAGGCCGGTCAGGCCGGTCAGGCTGGTCAGCCGGGTCAGGCCGGTGGAGCCGCCGCCGGGGGGTCGGGGCTGGGGCTCATGCAACAGCAGTGGCCCGCCGTGCTCGCGGCGCTCAAGCAGCGCAGCATCGTCGTCTGGGCCAACGTCAGCACCAACGCGCAGGTCGTCGGCGTCGAGGGCAACCTCGTCACGCTCGGCTTCAGCCAGGTCGGCGCGATGAAGAACTTCACCGGCGGCGGCAAGGACGCGGTCGTGGCCGCCGCGCTGGGCGACGTCCTCGGCAACACGTGGCGGGTGGAGGCCGTGGTCGGCGGCTCCCCGGTCTCGGCCGGATCGCGGGCGACACAGGGCGGACCTCCGCCAGGCCCGGCGAGGCCGCAGTCCCAGTCGGTGCCGCAGCAGTCCGCCGCCCAGACATCCCAGGCGCCCGGGGGTGCCGCCGCGCACGCGCCGTCCGGCCGTACGGGCTCGCACGGCTCGTCCCACGACGGGACCGGCGCCCAGGAGGCGGGCGAGCCAGGCGCCCCGGCCCACCCGGGCAGCGGGCCGCAACCTGGTGGTCAGGCGGGCCAGGGATCTCCGGGCGGTCATGGAGTCGAGGCCGGTCAGGCAGCTCCGGCCGGTCATGGAGTTGAGCCCGGCCAGGGACCTCAGGGCGGCCAGGGACCACAGGGCGGTCAAGGGCCTCAGGGCGGCCAGGGACCACAGGGCGGTCAAGGGCCTCAGGGGGGTTGGGCACCTCAGGGTGGTCAGGCGTCCGCCGGCGGCAGGCCGACGACCGACGAGTCGTGGCCCGACGCTCCGGACGATCCCGGACTCGGCTCACCGCCGTCCCCCGACCCCACGCAGACCAGCCCCGGCAGGGGCGGCGCGTCGTGGGACGCGGGGGAGCCGGGCTCGCAGGGAGGCGCCCTGGCGGCGGCAGGCCTGGCGAGCGGAGGCACGGCGAACGGGGGCACGGCAGGCCCCGGGGCGGTCGGCCCTGGGCTGGCCGCCGCCCGGTCCGCCGCCAAGGCCGCCGCCCAGGCGGGCCCCCGCGCTCCGGGCTCCCGCGCCTCGGTCTCCCGCCAAGCGGCCACGTCCGCCTGGCCGGAGACGGTGCCGGGCCGTGGCAGGGCGTTCGACTCCGACGAGGTCGACCCCCTGAACGACGCCAACGCCGACGTGGACGAGCTGAGCGGCATGGCCCTGCTCCAACGCGAGCTGGGCGCCACGGTCATCGGCGAGCTCGACCAAACCTGACGGTAAGGCGGAGAAACACCCCGCCCCCCGCCCCGCACTGGCTTGGTCTGCCCGGTCCCGCCGGGCCTGGAGCGGCGCGTGCCGGTGCGGCGATGGGGCGGCTCAGGAGTCGAGCAGGGGCCGGTGACCTGGGTGTCGGGCTGCTACGCCGGACTTGCCCGACTGTCGGGCTTCTGCGCCGCACGTGCGCGGGGTGTCGGGCTTCTACGCCGGACCTGCCCGACTGTCGGGCTTCTGCGCCGCACGTGCGCGGGGTGTCGGGCTTCTACGCCGGACCTGCCCGGCTGTCGGGTTTCTGCGCCGGACTTGCGCGGGTGTCGGGACTCTGCGCTGACCTGCCCGGGTGTGGGCTTCTGCGCTCCTGCCCGGGTGGGCTTCTGCGCTGGTACGGGCCCCGTGTCGGGCGTGTGCGCCGGGACGGGCCTGAGGGGCCTCTCCGGTGGAGGCGTCGGGGGCGTGTGGGACTGGGCGGGCGACGGCCTCAAGGGGGCGGTCCGCGAAGGGGCGGTCCGCGACGGGGCGCGGGGTGTCGAGAGAGGCGGGAGGGTGGCCGGCAGGGTCAGCAGGTGTAGAGGCGGGCTCGGGCCGCTGCGGCGCGGTGGTCGGTGAAGGGTAAGGACTCCGCCAGTCGTTCGAGGATCTGCAGGTCGTCCCGGCCGTTGGCCGTCTGGGCGTAGGTCCACAGGTCGTCCGGCGAGCCGTGCAGCAGCAGGCAGGCGCGCACCTGGACCTCCAGCTCGTCGCGTTCGCGGCGGATCTCCGGCGACTCAGAGCGTGGCAGCAGCGGCCCGTTGTACGTGCGTGCCAGCGCCGCCGGGTCGTTGGCCGCCAGCAGGTGTCTCAGCTCCAGGAAGTCCGCCTCCACGGAGGACGTGAGCCGGTACGGCTTGGCGCCGATGGTGCCGCGGAGCTGGGCGCGCAGCCGGTGGATCTCGGCCCGGATGGTGACCGGGTTGCCCGCGTCGCCGTACAGGTGGAAGGAGAGCTGCTCGGCGCTGAGGCCGCGCGGGTGGAGCGCGAGCAGGGCGAGGATCTCGGCGTGGCGGAGGGAGAGCGGCAGGCGGCGGTCGCTCACCGTGGCCGTCGGGACTCCCTCGCCGAGGAAGCCGAGGCGGAGCGGCGGCGGCGCGGCGGTCGTCGTGGCCGTCGTCGTGGCCGCCGTTGTGGCCCGTACCAGGTAGCCGCCGCAGAACGGCTCCATCGTCGCCACCCTGCCGTCGCGCAGCAGCAGGCGCTCGCCTCCGTTCGGGAGCTGCACGCGGGAGCCGAGGGCGCCGCCCGGGTCGCCGGCGATGACGCGGCCGGTGGCCGACAGCAGGACGGCGGGGCGGCCGCGCAGCGCCTCGTACCGGCGCAGCAGGCGCTCGTCGCGTTCGTACATGCGCAGCGCGAGCTCCGACTCGGCGAGCCGCGCGGCGGCGCCGACCAGGGCTGCGGTGGCCGGGTGCAGGCTGAGCGCGGTGCCGCTGACGTCGACGCAGCCGAGCAGCTCGCCCGAGTCGGGATCGACGATGGGGGCGGCGCTGCACGACCAGATGTGCAGCAGGCGCAGCAGGTGCTCGGCGGAGTAGACATTGACCGGGCGCCTGACCGCCAGGGCGGTGCCGATGCCGTTGGTGCCCATGCGCTCCTCGGACCAGCCGTGGCCGTCGGTCAGGCCGATGGTGTCGGCGCGGCGCATGACGCCCGGGTTGCCGTCGCGCCACAGCACCCGGCCCTCCCTGTCGGTGATGACCACGACGTGCTGCGACTCGTCGGCAGTCCGCGCGAGCGTCTCGGTGAGCAGGGGGAGCACGGGGCGCAGGGGGTGGGATTCGCGCAGGTCGCCGAGGCGGGACAGGTCGAGGGCGAGCGGGGCGGGACCGTCCTCCGGGTCGACGCCTGCCTGGATGGAGCGGCGCCAGGAGGCGGAGATGAGCCCGCGTGTCCCGTCGCTCGCAGCGCTCCCGCTGCCGGACCTGCTCCCGTCGCTCGCAGCGCTCCCGTGAGCTCCGGGGGCGCCCCCGGTGGCCGCGGTGGCCGCGGCGGCCGCGGCGGTCCCGGCGGTCGAGGTGGGCGTCGCGGGCCTGTCCGGGACCGCCGTGGCGGGCTCGCCCCTCTTGCGTCCGTCACGCGGTCGAGCGTCACCCGGCACGGCGTCACCCAGGTCGGCGTCGCCCAGCAGGGAGTCACTCAGTGCGGCGTCGTGGGCGGCGTGCAGGCGGCGGGAGTACGCGTCGCGGTGGGCGTAACTCATCGGCCACTCCAAGTAGTCGACCCGTAGGGCGAGCATCCGCGCTCGGGGCGGTCGGCGCAAGTGCTTCGACGGATCGCGCACAGTGATGACCCGATCGCAACGTGTGTGCAACGTGAGGAAGTCTACGGTCGGTCCTCGAACGCCGGCTCGGCGCGGCCGCTCCGGCCGGCGTGCCGGCCGGGTCTCGGACACTGGAGGGGGGCCGGGACCCGGCCGAACAAAACCCCCCGAGGGCGAAACACTGGTAAGCCCCCAGTACATGACGGGCCCCAAACACCGTAGGCTCGTGGCAGTCAAGAACGCGGAGCCACGAGGAGCGCACGACGGTGAACCCAGGGGATGTCAACCTGCAGCAGCTGCTGGAGCAGGCTCAGCTCATGCAGCAGCAGCTCGTGAGCGCCCAGCAGGAGCTCAACGACGCGCAGATCGAGGGCTCGGCCGGCGGCGGCCTGGTCACGGCGGTCGTCAACGGCTCGGGAGAGCTGCTGGAGCTGAAGATCAATCCGAGTGTCGTCGACGCCGGCGACCCGCAGGACACGGCCGACACCATCGCCGACCTGGTGATCGCGGCCGTCCGCGACGCGGTCCGGGCGGCGGCCGACCTGCAGCAGGAGAAGCTCGGGCCGCTCGCGCAGGGGCTCGGCGGCGGCGGTCTCGGTCAGTTGCCAGGGTTCTAGACCATGTACGAAGGCGTCGTCCAGAACCTCATCGACGAGCTCGGGCTGCTGCCGGGGGTCGGGCCGAAGAGCGCGCAGCGCATCGCGTTCCACCTGCTGGCGGCAGATCCGGCCGACGTCAAGCGGCTGGCGCACGCTCTGTTGGAGGTCAAGGAGAAAGCCCGGTTCTGCCGGGTCTGCGGCAACGTGGCGTCCGAGGAGGAATGCCGCATCTGCCGCGACCCGCGCCGCGACACCCACGTGATCTGCGTGGTGGAGGAGTCGAAGGACGTCGTCGCGATCGAGAAGACGCGCGAGTTCCGCGGCACCTACCACGTGCTCGGCGGAGCGATCAGCCCGATCGACGGCATCGGGCCCGACGATCTGCGCATCCGCGAGCTCATGACGCGCCTGGCCGACGGCCGGGTCACGGAGCTGATCCTCGCCACGGACCCCAACCTGGAGGGCGAGGCGACGGCGACCTACCTGGCCAGGCTGGTCAAGCCGATGGGCATGAAGGTGACACGATTGGCCAGCGGCCTGCCCGTGGGCGGTGACCTGGAGTACGCCGACGAGGTGACGCTGGGCCGGGCGTTCGAAGGACGGAGGCTGTTGGATGTCTGACCAGTGGAGCGCGCTGGCCGAGGAGATCGCGGCGCACGCGCAGAACTACGTGGACGGCCTGACCAGGGTCGCGGGCGGCGAGGGCGGCGACGCGATCTGGTCGCTGTTGCTGGTCGAGGTGGCCCAGATGAGTCTGGCGGGAGCCAAGCTCGGCGCGAACGAGGACGTGATCCTCTCGGGGAACAACGAGCCCCCGCTGAGCGAGGACCCGGACATCGACGGCGTCCGCACCGCGCTGGCCGAGCGGCTGGGGGCGGTGGACGACTACGCCGAGGTGTTCGACCCGTACAAGGACACCAACGTCACGCCGTACCGGCTGTCCGACGACCTGACCGCGGTCGCCGCCGACCTGATCCACGGGCTGCGCCACTACCAGGCGGGCCGGCCGCACGAGGCGCTGTGGTGGTGGCAGTACTCCTACTTCAACACCTGGGGCAACCACGCGGGCGCGGCCATGAGGGCCCTCCAGGCGCTGGCCGCTCACTCCCGTCTCGACGTCGCGGAGGAGACCACGGCGGTCTGATCCGGCAGTCCACGGAGAGGACCTGGGCGTCCCACATAGTGGTATGAGCCAGCGGCCGCATGAGAAGCCCCCAGTAGACTGACAGCTCACAGTCCGAATCGGGAGACTCTCGTGGCGCTCGTTGTGCAAAAGTACGGTGGTTCGTCCGTCGCCGACGCGTCCTGCATCAAGCGGGTCGCGCAGCGGATCGTCGCGACGAAAAAAGCCGGCAACGACGTCGTCGTCATCGTCTCAGCGATGGGCGACACGACGGACGAACTGCTCGACCTGGCCGAGCAGGTGTCGCCGCTGCCCCCGGGCCGCGAGCTCGACATGCTGCTGACCTCCGGCGAGCGCATCTCGATGGCCCTGCTGGCGATGGCGATCGCCAACCTGGGCCACGAGGCGCGGTCGTTCACGGGCTCGCAGGCGGGCGTGATCACCGACTCCACGCACGGCAAGGCGCGCATCATCGACGTGACGCCGAGCCGCATCCGCGAGGCGCTCGACCTCGGCCACATCGCGATCGTGGCCGGGTTCCAGGGCGTCTCGCAGGACACCAAGGACATCACCACGCTGGGCCGGGGCGGCTCCGACACGACCGCGGTGGCGCTCGCGGCGGCTCTGCAGGCCGACGTGTGCGAGATCTACACCGACGTGGACGGCATCTTCACCGCCGACCCGCGCATCGTGCCCCCGGCACGCAAGATCCCCAGGATCTCGTACGACGAGATGATGGAGATGGCGGCCTGCGGGGCCAAGATCCTCCACCTGCGGTGCGTCGAGTACGCGCGCCGGTTCGACCTGCCGATCCACGTCCGCAGTTCGTTCAGCACCAAGGAAGGCACCTGGGTCGTCTCCGACCCTTACACCGAAGGAACCGAGATGGAGCAGCCGATCATCTCCGGCGTCGCGCACGACCGGAGCGAGGCCAAGATCACCGTTGTCGGGGTGCCCGACAAGGTCGGCGAGGCTGCCGCGATCTTCAAAACTCTGGCCGACGCCGAGATCAACATTGACATGATCGTGCAGAACGTCTCGGCCGCGGCGACGGGCCGCACCGACATCTCCTTCACGCTGCCCACGGCCGACAGCTCGACCGCGTTGACGGCGCTGAAGAAGATCCAGGGTGACATCGCCTACGAGTCGCTGCTGTTCGACGACCAGATCGGCAAGGTTTCGCTGATCGGCGCGGGCATGCGGTCGCACCCCGGCGTCACCGCGACGTTCTTCGCGGCGCTCGCCGACGCGGGGGTCAACATCGAGATGATCTCCACCTCGGAGATCCGCATCTCAGTGGTCGTCGGCCAGGACGGCGTCGACGCGGCCGTGGCGGCCGCGCACAGCGCCTTCGACCTCGACGCCGACCAGGTCGAAGCCGTGGTGTACGGAGGTACCGGACGATGAGCAGGCCCAACCTCGCCCTGATCGGCGCCACCGGCGCCGTGGGCACCGTCATGCGCGACATCGTGTCGACCCGTGACGACATCTGGGGCGAGATCCGTCTCGTCGCCTCCCCGCGCTCCGCGGGCAAGACGCTGAAGGTGCGCGGCGAGGACGTCGTCGTCCAGGCCCTCGCGCCCGAGGTGTTCGACGGCATCGACATCGCCATCTTCGACGTCCCGGACGAGGTGGCGGCCGAGTGGGTGCCGATCGCGGCCCAGCGCGGCGCCATCGCGATCGACAAGTCCGGCACGTTCCGCATGGAGCCGGACGTCCCGCTGGTCGTGCCCGAGGTCAACCCGCAGGACGCGCGTCAGCGCCCCCGGGGCATCATCTCCACGCCCAACTGCACCACGCTGTCGATGATGGCGGCCATGGGCGCCCTGCACGCCGAGTACGGCCTGCAGGAGCTCGTCGTCGCGTCGTACCAGGCGGTCTCGGGCGCGGGCGTGGCGGGCCCGGCCCGGCTGTACGACGAGGTCGAGGCGCTGGCCGGCGACCGCTCCATCGGCCAGACGGCCGGCGACGTGCGCAAGGTCCTGGCCAACAAGCTGCCCGGCGACTCGCCGTTCCCGGCGCCCATCGCGTTCAACGTGGTGCCGTGGGCGGGCTCGCTGAAGGACGGCGGCTGGGCCTCCGAGGAGATCAAGCTCCGCAACGAGTCCCGCAAGATCCTCGGCATCCCCGGCCTCAAGGTCTCCGCGACCTGCGTCCGGGTGCCCGTGGTGACCACGCACTCGCTGGCCGTCCACGCCCGCTTCGAGCGGGAGATCACGGTCGCCGACGCCCACCGGGTGCTGGAGGCGGCGCCGACCGTGGTGCTCATGGACGACCCGGCCAACGGGGTCTACCCGACGCCGCTGGACGTGGTCGGCAACGACCCCACCTATGTGGGGCGGATCCGGCAGGCGATCGACTTCCCCAACACGCTCGACCTGTTCGTGTGCGGCGACAACCTGCGCAAGGGCGCCGCCCTCAACGCGGCGGAGATCGCCGAGCTGGTCGCGCGCGAGCTGTAGGGCCGGCTCCGCTCGTCGGGCCGCGGCTCCTGGCCGCGGCCCGTCGAGGTTTTCTGCGGCTCCTCACACCCGTTCGTGGGCGTGGCGCACAGGGCCGTGGGCGTGTGCTGCCGCGGGCCGTGGGCGTGTGTGCGGTGCCGGGTCTTCGGATGGCGCTGCGCGTGCGGGCTCAGTACGCGTGCACGCTCAGTACGCGTACCGGTGCGGTGGCGCGTGTGGACCAGTGGGTGGCGCGGTGGCGCCGGATGCTGGTGTGGTGGCCCGGGTTCTGCCGGGCGGGGAACGTTCGTCGGTGTGACCGGATGGAAGGCGTCCCCTGGTCGCGCGGTGGAGCCGTCAGCGGAACAGGATGTCCCAGTGGTCCGGCTCGTCGGCGAAGATGGTGCCGGCCTCCGAGCGGTACAGAGGCGAGCCGTCGCCCCGGGTCTCGGTGCGCGGGTAGTGGTCGGTGATGTACCGGTCGATGCAGCGGTTGTGTGCGATGTCGAGCTTGTAGCCGGCGCCGTGGCTGTAGCGGCCGGGCGCGTGGCCCACCTCGGTGCCGCCGGTCACCGTGATCCGGCAGTCGCTCTCCTCCTTGAGCTCGATGATCCGGCTGATCGTCCCGGTTCGGACCGACTCCAGCGACGTACAGGTGAAGACCTGCCGGTTCGTGCAGTGTCCGGAGGACTTGTAGCGCATCCCCGCCTCCTCCAGGAAGCCGGCGGCGAGGTCGTGCGACATCCGCACCATCGGCGCGTTGCGGGCGCGGACCTGCTCCAGGTCCGGCGTCTGCGATGCCCGGTGCTTGGCGGAGCCCCGTCGCGGGAGGCTGACGGAGTACGACCTGATGATCACTGGCGGTGCCATCCGCTGCTCCCCGTCACCTGTCATGGGAGCGGCCGCAGCAGCGGACGCCAGCGCGATTATGGAGATCTCAATGCCGAGGAACGCGGCCAGCAGAGGCCGCACTCTTCCACGTATCCACATGTCGGTGCCTTTTCGCGGAAATAGCCCTTCCGCCTGAAAACATCAATCCCATGCTTCACACCGGATAACTCCCGTCGCTGAGGGATTTTGCCTTGTGGCGGCGATCACCGTGCGGCTCCATGACCTGACCCGGTACGAACCCGTAAAGTGACCAGCGTGTCCGAAGCCCGAAACCGAGGATCGGAGAGCACCCGAGAGGTCATCGTCGAGACGGCATTGCGACTGTTCCGGGAGCGCGGCTTCGACGCGACGACCATGCGCGCCATCGCGACCGAGGCCGGGGTGTCCGTGGGTAACGCCTACTACTACTTCGAGAGCAAGGAGGCGTTGATCCAGGCGTACTACGACCGCGCCCAGACCGAGCACGAGGTCGCCTGCCGCGAGCTGCTCGACACGGAGACCTCCTTCGCCGCGCGGCTCAGCGGCGTGCTGCGCGAGTGGGTGCGCGTGTCGGAGCCGTACCACGAGTTCGCGGTGAAGTTCTTCAAGCACGCGGCGGAGCCCACCAACCCGCTGAGCCCGTTCAGCGCGCAGACCTCGCCGGCGCGTGAGGCGTCGATCGCCATCTACCGGCAGGTCGTCGAGGGCTCGCGCGACCGCATGAACCAGGACCTGCGCGAGGAGCTGCCCGAGCTGCTGTGGCTGCTGTCGATGGGCATGGTGCTGTTCTGGGTGCACGACACCTCGCCCGGCTGTGAGCGCACGTACCGGCTGATCGACGTGACCGTGCCGCTGGTGGACCGGCTGGTGGGGCTGTCGCACCTACCGGGGCTGCGGGGGATCACCAAGGACTTCATCGCGGCGGTGCACGAGCTGCGGGCGTGAGCCTCTCCGCGACGGCATACCGCCCGGTTGGTATGGTCGCCGGAACACGGATGCCGAGCCGGAGGCCGCGATGACGGAGCAGACCACTCAGCACACGACGGGGCACACGACCGGGCAGACCACCCAGCAGGGCTGGGGCATGACCCTTCCCTTCCAGGATCGCTCGCTGGCGGAGTCGCGCGAGCTGGTCGAGGGGCTGCCCGCCCTCGGCTACACCGATGTCTGGTCGGCCGAGGTGAGCGGGGTTGACGGGTTCGTGCCGCTGGCGCTGACCGCCCAGTGGGCGCCCCAGGTGCGGCTGGGCACGGCGATCGTGCCCGTCTCGACGCGCGGGCCGGGCCTGCTGGCCATGTCCGCCGCCACGCTGGCCGACCTGGCGCCCGGCCGGTTCGTGCTCGGCATCGGGTCGTCCTCGCCGGCGATCGTCGAGCGCTGGAACGCGGGCACGTTCGCCAAGCCGTACGCCCGGACCCGGGACACCCTGCGCTTCCTCAGGAGGGCGCTGGCGGGCGAGAAGGTGACCGAGACGTACGAGACGTTCGAGATCAGCGGGTTCAAGCTGGAGCGTGCACCCGTGGAGCCGCCCAGGATCGTGCTGGCGGCGCTGCGGCCCCGCATGCTGCGGCTGGCGGCCGAGGAGGCGGACGGGGCCATCACGAACTGGCTCTCGCCCGAGGACGTCCAGAAGGTGCGCGCCGAGATCGGGCCGGACACGGAGCTGATCGCGCGGCTGTTCGTGTGCGTGAGCGAGGACGCGGACCGGGTGCGGGCGCTGGCCCGCCGGATGCTCGCCGCGTATCTGACCGTGCCGGTGTACGCGGCCTTCCACGAGTGGCTGGGACGTGGCGAGGTGCTGCGGCCCATGCGCGAGGCATGGGCGGCGGGCGACCGGCAGGCGGCGCTCAAGGCTATCCCCGACGAGGTGGTGGACGCGCTGGTGGTGCACGGGGACGCGGCGACGTGCCGGGCCCGGATCCGCGAGTACGTGGCCAACGGGCTGGACACGCCCGTCCTCGCGCCCGTCCCCGGCGGTGAGGTGCCGCTGGAGCAGGCCGTACGGGATCTCGCCCCCACCGCCTGACCTCCCGGGGAACTCCGGGCGCCGGCTAACGCGTTATGTCGTGAGAGGCCGGGGTAGAGGGGGCGCATGATGGCGAAAGCAGCACGGGCCGCAGCGGCCTGGCGGGTGTACCGGGACGTCAAGAAGCCCGGCACCCCCGGCGTGATGGCGCGCCTGCGGGCGATCCCGCGACTGATCGGCGCGGTGATGAGCGGCCGGTACGCGGGCATGGGCAAGGGCAAGCTGGCCATGATGGGCCTCGGCGTGCTCTACCTGATCTCCCCGATCGATCTCGTGCCGGACTTCCTCGTCCTGATCGGCGTCGCGGACGACTTCGGGGTCTTCCTCTGGCTGATGGCGTCCCTGCTCGGCGAGAGCGGCCGCTACCTCGACCACGAGCGCAAGGTCGTGCACGGCACGCTCGACGCCTAGACGAGCGGGTCCGGAGTCGGCTAGATCTCCTCCATGCGGAGCCAGGCGCGTGACGGCAGCGGGTGTCCGAACAGCCGGGCCGCGTTGCCGTACGCGACCCTGGCGATGTCGGCGGGTGACAGCGCTCCCAGATTGTGCGCGACGGACTGCTGCGTGTCGGGCCACGTCGAGTCGGAGTGCGGGTAGCCGCTCTCCTGGAGCACGTGGTCGAGCCCGACCGCCAGCCGTACCCCCGACAGCGCGTGGTCGTTCAGCGTGCCGAAGAAGAAGTTGCGGCGCAGCACCTCGCTGGGCTTGAGGCCGCCGTCCCACTGCGCCTCGCCCGCCACGGGGTGGTCGAGCGCGTAGTCGGCCCGCTCGGCGAGCAGCGGCAGCCAGCCCACGCCGCCCTCGACGATGAGGATGCGCAGGTTGGGGAAGCGCAACGGCACGCCGGACCACAGCCAGTCGGCGCAGGCGAACATCGCGCTCGTCGGGATCAGCGTGGTGATGGCCTCGATGGGCGTGTCGGGCGAGGGCACGGGCGACCAGCTCGACGCCCCGGTGTGCAGGGCGACGACCGTGCCGGTCTCCTCGCAGGCGGCGAAGAACGGGTCCCAGTGGCCGCTGTGGATCGACGGCAGCCGCAGCCGCGTCGGGAACTCGGGGAACACCACGGCCTTGAACCCGCGTGAGGCGTTGGCCCGGATCTCCTTGGCGGCGACGTCGGGGTCCGGCAGCCAGGGCAGTTGCAGGCCGATGATCCGCTCGGGGTAGGTGCCGGCCCAGACGTCGATGTGCCAGTCGTTCCACGCGCGGACGAGGGCGAGGCCGAGCTCCTGGTCGCGGGTCTTGGCGAACGGCATGCCGGCCTGGTTGGCCAGCATGCCGGGGAAGCACAGGGCCGCCCAGACACCGGCCAGGTCCATGTCCTCGATGCGCGCCTCGATGTCGTGGCAGCCGGGGCGCATGCTCTCGAAGCGGATGGGGTCCAGGGTCCACTGCTCGCGGGGGAGGCCGGCGCCGACGTCCATGCCCGCGCACGGGTAGGTGGCGCCGCCGTAGCGCCAGACCTGGTGACCGGCCTCCGTCTCCACGACCTTGGGCGCGACTTCGGCATATTTCTCCGCGAGCCGGCCCTCGAAGAGGTCAGGGGGCTCGATCAGGTGATCGTCGGCGGAGATGATCACATAGTCGCGCCGCCTCGGATCCGGATCGGGGAGCAGCGGCGTAGTCACGCAGGTAACCGTACGACGGCGGGATAACGTCGAACAAGCTGCGACGTCTCCGTTGGATATCCACCGCGGCTCCGCCGGACGCCCGGCACGGCCCGGTCCCCGGGGCCCGGGACCGCCTGGAGGGGGATGACGGACGATCCCGGACCGTGCGGGGCCCGCTCCGTGAGGGTGCCGCTCACGCGAACCCCGGTGCGCCCCCTACCCACCGGAGATCGACTCAGTCCGGCTCGCCGGGCCGGCCGCGGGATCGTCCGGGGAGCCGGCGCCTTCGCGGCTCCTCAGGTCGGCCGCCTCGCGCCGGATCAGCAGGATCCAGCCGCCGATGGCCACGCCGATGAACAGCCACCACTGCACGCCGTAGGCCAGGTTGAGGCCGCCTCCGGCGCCCACGTCCGGCGCGGGGACGGGCTCGGGCGCGGGGTCGGTGGCCGGTTTCTGCTGCGTGAGCTCGACGTATCCGTCCACCAGCCGGTACGGCACGCCCTTGCCGATCGAGGCCGCGTTGATGAGCAGGACCTGGCCGGGCGGCAGGCCGGGGCGGTCCTTGATGCCGCTGGACTCCTCGGTCTCGCTCAGCCGTAGCCGTCCGGTGACAGTTACCTGACCTGCCGGTGGCGGGGGCACGTCCGGCGGGGTGTCGGCGGTCGCGCCGGCCTTCACCCAGCCGCGGTTGACGATCACGGCCCGGCCGTCGCCCAGCACCAGGGGCGTGAGCACGTAGAAGCCCGCCCGGCCGTCCTGGGGGCGCCGGCGCACCGCCAGCCCGTGGGCGGCGTCGTAGGTGCCGGCCGCGGTCACGGTGCGGTAGCGGTCGGACTCCTTGACGCTCTGGCCGGCCAGGCTCTCCAGCGGCACCGGCGCGGCCTCGATGTTGGCGGTGACCTGGTGGCTGTTGGCCGAGCGCTCCTCGAACCGTCCGAACTGCCAGCGTCCCAGGAACACGAAGGCGGGGATCACGAGCAGCACCACGACGTGGAGCGCGACCCAGCGGGGCGTCAGCAGGAACCGGTACACCCTTCAAGGGTAGGCACCGCCCCCCGTGCCTCCTCACCTGCCTGGCCTCGCCTCGCGCGACGCGACGGGGGCGCACCGTACCCCATCCGCCGTGGCGCGGGCGTGACCTTATCGCAATCTGGTCGAAACCCTTACCGAAAGCCGGTTCATCGCGTACGGTCGTGATTCGTGCCGCGCGGCCCGCACGGGAACCGCGGACTCCCCTCAGCCGAGCCCCCCGAGAGGCCCTCCAGCAGCCCCATGACCGTGCTTGCCGCGCCCCCCGAAGGGCACGTGTTCGAGCTGCCCAAGCTCGCCGCCCTGCTCCGCCACGCCGTTCCGCGGGTGGTCGAGGGCATGATCCTCCCGGTCGCCGTCTTCTACGTGGGCCTGGTCGTCTCCGGGTTCGCCGGCGGCGTGGTGGTGGCCGTGGCCTGGGTGTACGGCGGAGTGCTCTACCGGCTCGTCCGGGGCAGGAGCGTGCCGGGCGCGGTGCTGCTGGCCGCCGGCATGGTGACCGTGCGGGCGGTGCTGGCGTTGCTGGCGGACAGCCCGGTGCTGTTCTTCCTCCAGCCGACCCTGGGCGTGTTCTGCGCGAGCGCGGGCTTCCTGGGGACCGCGCGGGTGCGCAGGCCGCTGGCCCGGCGGGTGGCGGAGGACCTCGTGCCGCTGCCGGCGCATGTGATGGAGGAGCCGGTCATGCGGCGCTTCTTCACGCGTCAGTCGCTCGTCTGGGGCTGCGCCCAGCTCGGCAACGCGACGCTGAGCCTGTGGCTGCTGCTGAGCCAGACGATCGAGACGTACCTGCTCGTCCGGACGTCGGCGGTCGCGGTGCTGCTGTCGGGGGCGGCGCTGCTGACGCTGCTGGACTTCCGTCGCTGCCTGCGCGCCCTCCGCCCGGCCCCCTGAGCCGCGAAAGGCCGCTCCACCTCCTGAGCCGCGAACGGCCGCTTCACCTCCTGGGTCGCCGAGGCCGCGCGGCTAGGCCGTCCGGAGGCGGGTCCCCGGGCCGGGCAGGGCGGTGACCTGGCGGGGGCCCTCGACGTCGTGACCCTCCTCGCAGCGCAGGTGCAGCTCGATCGCGGCGCCGCAGTCGCGGTGCGTCAGCAGGACCGGGGGGCCGCCGGCGTCGGCGAGGTACGTGTCGCCCCAGTGCATGAGCGCCACCAGCAGCGGATAGAGGTCGCGGCCCTTGTCGGTCAGCCGGTACTCGTCGCGCTGGCGCTGGCCGGGCTCGCGGTACGGCTCCTTCCGCAACAGGCCCTCCTCGACCAGCCGGGCGAGCCGGGCGCTCAGGACTTGACGGGGTGCGCCGGTGGCGGCCTGCATGTCGGCGAAGCGGCGTACCCCTCGGAACGCCTCACGCAGCACCAGGAACGTCCATTTCTCCCCGACGACTTCCAGGGTGCGCTCGATGGAGCAGTTTTCAACCCGGAAAGGCAGGATCATGCGTCATATCATACCTGAGTTCAATTGACAGACTCAGACGTCACGCGGGAAGCTGAGTCCATGTTGGGAACTCAGATCCGTCCCGCCCGCCCCGACGACGTGGAGCGGATCGGGCGCTTCCTGTCCGGGCTCTCCCTGCAGACCCGGACGCTGCGCTTCTTCACCGGCTTCAGCCGGCCGGCCGCGAGCATGGTGCGCACGCTCCTCGCGCTGGACGAGCGGCGGGACGCCCTGGTGGCCACGCTCGACGGCGAGATCATCGGCCACGCCATGAGCTACCGGGGCGGCACGGCCGACGTGGAGATCGCCGTGGTGGTGACCGACCAGTGGCAGGGCCTCGGGCTCGGGCCGCGGCTGATCGACACGCTGCTGCTCAGGGCCGCCGTACGCGGCGCGACGACGGTCGGGATGGACGTCCTGGGGGAGAACCGGCGGGCGCTGAGGATGATCCGCAGGCAGTGGCCCGACGCCACGATGAAGGTCGCTTCCGGGTCCGTCGAGGTGACGGCTATGATCAATCGGACGCCCGTATTTGCGGAATAACGTTCTGGTGCCTCACCATTGACAACGTGAAGAGTGCCAAGAACGGACGCGACGGGCGTACCCGGATCATCGAGGGAGCCCTGCGCCGATTCAGCCAGGACGGGGTCTCGGCCACCACGCTGGCCAGCCTCCGCGAGGAGAGCGGCGTCAGCGTCGGCAGCTTCTACCACCACTTCGCCAGCAAGGAGCACGTCTTCGGCGTCCTGTACGCCGAGATCCTTGAGGCCTACCAGGAGGCGTTCATCGCCGAGCTGGAGAAGCACGAGTCCGCCCGCGACGGCATCGAGGCCGTCGTCGCCCTCCACATGCGCTGGGCGGGCGAGCACCCCGAGCGCGCCAGGCTCCTCGTGAGCGAGCGCCCGCCGCGCAAGCACGAGCCGGGCGGCGCCGAGGTCGCCGAGCAGCGCAGGGCCTTCTTCCGCCGTGTCTCCGACTGGTGGCGGCCGCACATGCACAACGGCCTGCTCCAGCCCGTGCACCCGACCATGTGCTACGTCCTGTGGCTCGGCCCGGCGCAGGAGATGTGCCGGCTGTGGTTCGCCGGCGCCCATACGCCGACGGACGAGGAGATCAGGGGGCTGGGCGAGGCCGCCTGGCAGAGCCTGCGCCAGCGCGCCGAGAGCTGATCGGGCAGGGAGCGCAGCAGATCTCAGGCGACCTGGCGGACCCGGGTGGCCACCCGCCAGCACGCCTTGTCGAGTGAGATGTCGAGTCGCAGGTCGCCGCGCTGCCTGCGCAGGCCGGGCACCCGCACGCGGGCGTGCACGTCGTACCGCCCCCTGTGCGGGTAGCCGAAGCCGAGCTCGCCGGGCAGCACCCGGAGGTCGTCGCGGTTGCCGCAGCGCGGGCAGGTCCACGACACCAGGTCCAGGCCGCGGTTGTAGTCGGAGCAGGCGCGGAAGTACTCGTCAGGCACGAACCGGGACTCGCAGGCCAGGCACGGGATGAGCATGGGTTCCGCTCCTCTTTCGAACGGCGAGCTGGGTCCCTAAGAGATATCGCGCCCGGCTTGTCCCGCGCTTGCAGAACGCTTGGGTATCTCGGTCACAGTACGGTCACTGTGGGTATCGGATCATGCGCGGGCCTTTGCGATGAAAGGATGGACCCTGTGGAACTGGCACGACTGCGCGACCACCTGCTGGAGAACGGCTACACGATCGACGGCGTCCGCGACCGCCTGGGTGACGTGGCGGCCTCGGCGCTGGCGCGTGAGGAGCTGGTTCCGGCGCTGCGCGCGACGGCGGACGGCGATCCGCTGGGCACGCTGATCAGGCTGTGGTGGCTCGGTGTGCCGGTTCCGGCCGACCGGCTGCCGGCGGTGGTGCGCGAGTGCGGGCTGGTCGGCGCGGACGGCGGCGCCGGCGACGGCATGGTGCGGGCCGAGGTGCATCTCCAGCCGTGGGAGACCGGCGGTTACGTGGTCTCCGACCGCAAGGTGCGGCCCGGCGACCCGGCCCTGCGCGCCGGCCACGTGGTGGGCGCGGGCGGCGCCTCCGCGAACCTCGCCCAGCTCGCCACCCGCCGCCCCGTGGGCCGGGCCCTGGATCTCGGCACGGGCTGCGGCGTGCAGGTGCTGCACCTGGCGGACCGGGCCGGGGAGATCACCGCCACGGACGTCAACCCGCGCGCCGTCGAGCTGGCGCGGCTGAGCTGGGAGCTGTCGGGGATCACGGGCGTGGACGCCCGCACGGGGTCGATGTTCGAGCCGGTCGAGGACGAGCTGTTCGACCTGGTCGTGTCCAACCCGCCGTTCGTCATCTCGCCCGGTGGCCACCTGACGTACCGCGAGACGGGCGGCGACGGCGACGACTTCTGCCGTGACCTCGTACGGCAGGCGCCCCGCCACCTCAGCCCCGGTGGACAGGCGCACTTCCTGGCCAACTGGATGCACGTCGAGGGCGATGACTGGCGCGACCGCGTGGGCGGCTGGCTGGCGGGCACCGGCTGCGACGCCTGGGTGGTGGAGCGCGACGTCCAGGACCCCGCCGAGTACGTCGAGCTGTGGCTGCGCGACGCGGCCGAGCAGGGCACCCCCGGCTACACGGAGCACTACGACCGCTGGCTGTCGTGGTTCGACGAGCGGAAGGTGGAGGCGGTCGGCTTCGGCTGGATCTCCATGCGCAACTCCGGCACGCTCGACCCCGTCGTACGCCTGGAGCGGCTCACCCACCAGGTCTCGCTGCCGGTGGGCGACTACGTCGACGGCGTGCTCGACGCCATCGCGACGGCCCACCGCGTCGAGGACCTCCAGACGGCGCGGCTGCGCACGGCCGAGGGACTGCTGGACGAGCGCGTCGGACTGCCGGGGGCCGAGGACCCGATGCGGATCGTGCTGCGCCAGACGGACGGCCTGCGCCGCAGCCGGGAGGTCGGCACGGTGGAGGCGGCGCTGGCCGGGGTGTGCGACGGGGAGCTGGCGCTGGGCCCGCTGCTCAACGTGATCGCCGAGCTGGTCGGCGACGGCCAGGTGCTGGGCGCCGACTCCCTTCGCCCCCTCATCGCCGAGGGCTACTTCACGCTCTGACTCCGCGAGTCACAACGGCGTTGACCGGTGCGGCAATCCGGTGTTGATCCGATGTTGAGCCCTCCGGTGGAGGCTCTGGAGCACGACACCGGCCCCGGGGGGTTCGAGGCCGGTGCCGGGTCCGGCCGGTCGTCTGTGTGAGGCGGCTGGCCGTCGCGCGGAGCAACCCGACATCCGGGCCCCCTGGCGACGCGCGGCGACCGAGATGGCCGGCCGGGCTGCACCACTCCTCAGACGAACGGTCACGGGGGCTCGTGACTCCCTAAGGACAGCCTTGATCAACCATGTGTGGATGACACGACTGGACGACACGCTGTACTCAGGACTCGACGAGGGGCCCGTCGACGGCCTCGACCACGGAGGCGGGGGCGGCGGCGGAGTCCAGGAGGGCCTTGAGGTCTCCGGCCTCGGGAGCGCCGAGCCTGGAGAAGATGTCGAAGGCCTGCCGTAGGCAGTCGGTGCTGCGCGTGGTGCTGCCCAGGCCCTTGAGCGCCTTGCCCAGCACGGCCAGCGAAAGCGCCTCGCCGTACGGGTGGCCGATCTCCCGCGACACGACCAGCGCCTGCTCGGCGTGGCGCACGGCCTCCGGGTAGCGCTTGGCGGCGATGAAGGTCTCGGCCAGCCGCGAGCACACCCGCTGCTCCCACACGCGCTGCTTGCTCGCCCGGAAGAACGCCAGGCACTCGGCGTGGTGGTGGACGGCCTCGGTGAGGCGGCCGACGCGGGACAGCACGATGCCGAGGTGGTAGCGGGCACGGGCGGTGCCGGCGCCGCTGCCGATCTCCGTGAAGATCGCCAGGCCCTTCTCGGCGGCGGCGATCGCGTCCTCCGGCCGGTTGAGGCCGAGATGGTCGCGCGCGGAGTAGCTGAGCACCAGCGCCTCGCCGGCGGGCACGCCGCTCTCCCGGTACCAGCGCATGGCCGAGTCGAACCACGACAGGGCCTCGGTGTGGCGCCGCTGCCGCCCGACGACGACGGCGAGCGCGTTCTTGACCTCGCCGGTGACGATCTTCTCGCCGCGCTCCACGGACAGCTCGTGGACCGTCCTGAACTGCTCCTCGGCCTCCGTCAGCCGGTTGCCGGCGAACAGCACCCGGCCGAGCACGTAGCGGGAGCGCAGCTCGCTGCCGGCGTCGCCGATCCGCAGCGCCGCGGCCAGGACCGCCCGGGTGCCGTGGTCGAACTCGCGGGTGTGGGTGCCCGACTCCATCAGCGGCTCCATGGCCACGAGCAGGTCGGCCGCGGGCAGCAGCTCCTCGGCGGTACGCGAGTCGGACGCCGCCTGGTTGATCGCGGCGAACAGCGAGTCACCCTCGGCGATCAGCCAGGCCACGGCCTCGTCGGCCGCCCCGAACGCCCGGCCCGTGCCGACCACCACGAGGTTGTCGGCGATCATGCTGCCCTCGTAGGCCAGCCGGTGCGCCGACTGGGCCGAGGCCAGGTAGAAGCCGAGCAGCCGGCGCAGCGCCAGCGTCTTGGCCTGCTGCCGCTCGGTCCTGTCGAGGATGCGCCGGGCGAACAGCTTCAGCAGGTCGTGGAAGCGGTAGCGGCCCGGCGCGGGCGCCTCCAGCAGGCTGGCGTCGACCAGCGACTCCAGCAGGTCCTCGGCCTCGAACGGGCTCAGCGACAGCACCGCGGCGGCGGCGCCGGCGGAGATGTCGGGGCCGTTGGGCAGCGACAGCAGCCGGAACGCGCGCTGCTGGGCGGGGTCGAGCTGGCCGTAGCCGAGGGCGAACGTGGCCTCCACGGCGAGGTTGCCGACGCGGAGCTCGTCGAGGCGGCGCTGCTCGTCGGCGAGCCGGGGAACGAGCGAGGCGACCGTCCAGGACGGCCGGGCGGCCAGCCGCGCCGCGACGATCCGCACGGCCAGCGGCAGGAACCCGCACGCGGCCACCACGTCCATGGCCGCCGCGTGCTCGGCGGCGACCCGCTCCGGCCCGGCCACGGACGCGAACAGCGACAGCGCCTCGTCCGGCTCCATCACGTCGAGGTCGAACAGCCGCGCCCCCGGCAGGTCGGCCAGCTTGACCCGGCTGGTGACGATGGCGGCGCAGCCGGGCGATCCCGGCAACAGCGGGATGACCTGCTCGGCGTCTCGGGCGTTGTCGAGCAGGACGAGGATGCGGCGGTCGGCCAGCAGCGACCGGAACAGCGCTGACCGCTCGGCCGGCACCTCGGGGATCACGTCGGGCGGGATGCCGAGCGCCCGCAGGAACGCGCCCAGAGCCGACTCGGGCGCGGTCGCCTCGCCGGTGTAGCCGCGCAGGTCGGCGTAGAGCTGTCCGTCGGGGAAGAGGTCGTCGGCGGCGTGGGCCACGTGGACGGCCAGCGTGGTCTTGCCGACGCCGCCGATGCCGCAGATCACGGCCACCGGCACGCCTTCGGCCGTGTGCGACGAGAGCGCGCCCGTGTGCGATCCGAGCATCGTGCGCAGCCGCCTGGAGATCTCCTTGCGGCCGGTGAAGTCGCTCACCGTGGCCGGGAGCTGCGCCGGGCGGGGCAGCTCGTGGACCGGCTCCTCCTCGCGCGGCTCCGGCTCCTCCGGGGGCTCCGGGGCGACCGCGACGGCCGGCTGAGCGGCGGCGGCGAGCGACGGGTCGGCGGCCAGGATGCGCTGGTGCAGCGCGGACAGGTCGGGGCCGGGCTCGATGCCCAGCTCGTCGATCAGGGCATGGCGGGTCTCGGTGAAGACGGCCAGCGCGTCGCCCTGCCGCCCGCACCGGTACAGCGCCAGCATGAGCTGGGCCCGCAGCCGCTCGCGCAGCGGGTGGTCGGCGGTCAGCGCGATCAGCTCGGACACCACGTCGGCGTGGCGGCCCAGCTCCAGGTCCACGTCCATGAGCGTCTCGATGGCGCTCAGCCGGCACTCGACGAGGCGGTCGCGCTGGTGCTCGGCGTAGGGGCCGACGGCGCCGGCCAGCGGCTCGCCCTCGAACAGGGCGAGGGCGGCGCGCAGCGCCCCGGCCGCGGCGGAGGGCCGCCCGGCCTTGCGGGCCGTCTCCGCCTCGTGCAGGCCGCGCTCGAAGCGGACGAGATCGAGCGCGCCGTCGGACAGGCGCAGCGCGTAGCCGCGTCCCACCGAGGTGAGGATCTCGGGGCGCGACCGGGCGGGCCGGTCGGGTTCGAGGACCGTGCGCAGCCGGGAGACGTACGTGCGCAGGGCGCCGAGGGCTCTGGGCGGCGAGTCGTCCCCCCAGACGGCGTCGATCATCTCGGCGGGGGTGACCGCGCGGCCCTCGCGGAGGAGCAGCATGCCGAGAATGGACCGCTGCAGGGGCGTGCCCAGGTCGAGTTCCTCGCCATCACGCCACGCGCGCACGGGACCGAGCACGGCGAACCGCAGGCCGCCTTCGACGCTCTGACCAGCCATGCCGTATGTCTCCAGGGCAATGGAACGATTTGTTACCAAATCATAGAGCGAACCTTGCCTGACACATAGGCATGCCCCTCTGCCGGGAAAACTTCCGGCGCATCGCGATCTTCGCCGAAAGGGGCTCTAGCGGGATTCTCTTCGTATTTTCGGGTTAAGGCGTTGATTCGGTGTTGATCGGGCGTTGAGTACCGGAGCGGATGCTGAGCAGCAAGTGAGGCATGGCCCCGGAACGAAGCGGGGGCGGTCATGCCTCCCGGAACGGAATACGGGCCCCGCCCTGATCACCCGGGCGGGGCCTTGGCGGACATGGTTTCTACGCGGCCTCCACCAGCCCGAGTCTTCGCGCCAGCCGTTCACGGACGGCCGGCCACTCGGAGTGGAGGATCGAATAGAACGCCGTATCTCGGACCGTGTCGTCGGCGCCCCGGCTTTCCGCTCGCCGCACCCCGTCGAAGTGTGCGCCGAGAGCCTCGATGGCGGCCCTGGATCGGACGTTGCGTACGTCAGCCTTGAGCGTGATGCGGTGGACGTTCCAGGTCTCGAAGGCGTGTGAGAGCAGCAGGAACTTGCTCTCCCGGTTGACACCCGTGCCCTGGGCGGAGGCGCCCAGCCAGGTGTAGCCGATGTCCGCCACGGACGGGACCTCGCCCACCACGCTCTGTGCGCCCGGAGGCCAGGGCATGGGGCCCTGCCAGTACTCCAGGTTCATGAGACGGGTGGCACCGATCAGTCGATCGGTGTGCAGCCACCGGATGGCGAAGGGCAGCGTGCGGCCCTCCGCCTGCTCAGCCAGCGCGGCCTCCACGTAGGAGACCATCTCGTCCCGGCCGTTCGGGACGCGAGTGAAGGCATAGGTGGAGCGGTCTTCACTCGCCGCGGCGACGAGGTCGTCGATCGCCGCGGGGCTGAGAGGTTCCAGGCGCACGAGGCGCCCGGACAGGGTGACAAGAGCGGGCATGAGCACATGATGAGGGCTGACCGGGCCCGTTGTGACCAGGCCGCGAGCACCTTCTTCGGCGGGTTTCGGGCAACATGGTGTTTGCCCAGGTCAGCGGGGGGATTCCGGGTTTCGGACGGGCCCGCTGGGCGAAGATTTCGCCTAACCGTGACATGCGGTCGGCACGAGCGCCGGCCGTCGTTCACGCGCCGCCTCCGGGCGGCCCTTCGCGAGCCCCGACAGGCCGTCCGAGAGCTGGTCCAGGGCGGCCGAGATCCACGGCAGCGTGACGGGGTTCGGGGCGTCCAGGGCGGCCAGCCGCTGCTCGGCCGTCTCGCCGTACAGGAGGCTGACCGCGACGCGCACGCGGGCGGCGGAGGGGTCGTCGCCGAACGCGTGACCGGGCAGGACGCCGATGCCGTGCTCCTCCAGCAGCAGGCGGGTGACGGCGGCCGAGCCGCCGAGGCGGAGGTGGCCGAGGTCCGGGTAGAGGTAGAAGCCGCCCTGCGGCTCCGGCGTCCGGGCGCCGACCGCGGCGAAGCGGGCGTGGACCGCCCGCGCGACCGCGCCGTGCAGGCGGCGGCTCAGCGCGACGCGTTCGGCCAGCTCGGGCGGCTCGGTGAACGCCCAGGCCGCCGCCTGCTGCACCGGCGCGGCCGGTGAGGACCAGATCTCGCTGGCCACGGCGAGCAGCCTCTCGCGCAGGTCGTGCGCGTTCTCGGGCAGCCGCGTCACGCCGATCCGCCAGCCGCCCAGCGCGAGGCTCTTGCTCAGCCCGGTGGTCACGACCGTGCGCTCGGGCGCGAGGTCGGCGGGCGAGGTGTAGGGCGGGGCGGGGTCGTGCATCAGGTCGCGGTAGATCTCGTCGGAGATGATCACGAGGTCCAGCTCGCGGGCCACGCCCACCAGACGGCCGATGGTCTCGGCGGTGGCGAGGCGGCCGGTCGGGTTGTCCGGCAGCGTCACGAGGAGGGAGCTCACGGTACGGCCCCGCGCGCGGGCGTGGCGGACCGCCTCGGCGACCCGGCCGGGGTCCGGCACGCCGCCCTCGCCGGCGGGCGGGGGCACCAGGATGGATCGGGAGCCGACGAGGTCCGCCTGCGCGGCGTAGCTGACCCAGCTCGGCGCGGGCAGGACGATGTCGCCGCCGATCGCGAGGAGCAGGGCGTACAGGAGGGGCTTGCTGCCCGGTCCGCAGACGACCAGGTCGGGGTCGGTGGGGAGTTCGCGCCGGGCCCAGTAGCCCGCCGCGGCGGCGCGCAGCTCGGGGGCGCCCGCGACGGGGCCGTAGCCGTTGCGGCCGGACGCGGCGACCAGCCGGTCGCGCAGCGCCGGGTGGACGGGCAGACCTGCCTCCCCGAAAGCCAGGTGCAGCACGCGCTCCCCGGCGCGCCGTCTTCGCTCGATGTCCTCGTTGGCCGCCAGTGTGGCGGAGAGGGTGATGCTCATGTTTGTCACGTTCCCAGCCTGCTTAAAGTATTGCATCAGGACAAGCGAGGCTTTTTGTGGGTAGGCGAAAGAAGGTCCGATGCTCGATTTGCGGCGGCTGACGTTGATCTGCGAGTTCGCTCGACGGGGCAGCATCGCCGCCACCGCCGCGTCGCTCGGCTACAGCCCGTCGGCGGTCTCGCAGCAACTCGTCGCCCTGGAGCGCGAGACCGGCACGGCCCTGCTCGACCGGACCGCGCGCAGCGCCGAGCTGACCGACGCGGGCCGCCGGCTGGTGGCGCACGCCGAGCGCATCCTGTCCATGGTGGAGGAGGCGGAGTCGGACCTGTCCGCGCACGCGGGCACGCCCTCGGGGCGGGTCGTGGTGACGGCCTTCCCGACGGGTGCCGTGGCGTTCGCGCCCGCGCTCGCCCGCTCGCTGCGCCGCCACACCGAGCTGACCCTCCGGCTTCGGCAGAGCCGCTCCGGCCGGGGCATGCGTGAGGTGCAGTCGGGCGAGGTGGACATCGCGCTGGTCGACGACTGGTACGGCCGCGCGCGCGACAGCGAGCACCTGCGCGTCTTCCCGCTGCTGCGCGACCCGCTCGTGCTGGTGGTGCCGCGCAAGCACCGGCTGGCCGACCCGGACGTGCCGATCGACCTGCGCGAGCTGCGCGACGAGCCGTGGATGGCCACCCCGGACGGCGAGCCGTCGCGGCTGGCCGTGGACCGGCTCCTCTCCGACGTGGGCGGCACGCGGCCGACGCCGTGGGAGTTCGAGGGGCTGGGCGCGATCCTGTCGCTGGTGGCCAAGGGGCTGGGCATCGCCGCCGTGCCGGCGCTCGCGCTCGCGGCGGGGGTACGGGGGGTGGCGGTGCGCCAGTTCCCGGGCGACCCGGTGGGGCGGGAGATCCACGCGGTCGCCCGCGGATCGAGCGTCCACCGGCCGTCGGTGTCGGTGACGCTGCGGGCCGTGCACGTGGCGGCCCGCTACATCGCCGCCGACCTGGACCCGATACGGCTCGCCGACCGGTAGCGTGTGCGGCTATGCCGCCGACGTACGACATCGAGCGCCTCCTGCTCTCCCAGCCCAGCGTCAGCACGGTGGCCGGAGTGGACGAGGTGGGCCGGGGCGCCTGGGCCGGGCCCGTGACCGTCTGCGCGGTCGTCACCGACCTGTCCGAGCCGCCCGCCGGGCTGACCGACTCCAAGCAGCTCACGGCCGCCCGGCGCGAGGCGCTGGCCGCCGAGCTGCCGTCGTGGGCCGCGGGCATCGGCTACGGCGAGGCCACGCACGAGGAGATCGACGCGCTGGGCATGACCGAGGCGCTGCGCCGGGCCGCCCGCCGCGCCCTCGACGCCCTCCCGGTACGGCCGGGCGCGGTCATCCTCGACGGCTCCCACGACTACATCGGCCCGCCCTGGCCGGTGCGCCTGGAGGTCAGGGGCGACGCGGCCAGCGTCTCGGTGGCCGCCGCGTCGGTGCTGGCCAAGGTGCGGCGCGACGCGCACATGGCGACGCTCGGCTGCGACGACTACGGCTTCGCCGACAACGCCGGCTACCCCTCGCCCGTGCACCAGGAGGCGCTGGCCCGGCTCGGGCCCACCGAGCACCACCGCATGTCCTGGTCCTACCTCGACGACCTGCCGCAGTGGCGCCACCTCAAGCGCCACCGCGATCCGGCGGCGAGCGAGGGCCAGGTCAGCCTGTTCGGATAGGGAGGTCCGGTGCGCGTCGGCGTCTTCCTGGTGGCGGCCGGTTTCCCCGGGCGGGACCCGGGGCGGGTGCTGGCCGACACGGTCGAGCTGGTGGTGGCGGCCGAGGAGGCCGGGTTCGACGACGCCTGGATCGCCGAGCACCACTTCATGACGTACGGGGTGTGCCCGTCGGCGACGACGCTGGCCGCCGTGGCCGTCGGGCGCACCTCGCGGATCGGCCTGGGCACCGCGGTGAGCGTGCTGTCCACCTGGCATCCCGTGGCGCTGGCCGAGCAGGCGGCCATGCTGCACCACCTGTCGGGCGGCCGGTTCACGCTGGGGGTCGGGCGGGGCGGGCCGTGGGTGGACCTGGAGGTGTTCGGGACCGGGCCGGAGCGGTTCGAGCGCGGGTTCCGGGAGTCGCTGGACCTGCTCGTACGGGCGCTGTCGGGTGGCCGGGTGTCGGCCGAGGGGGAGTTCTTCCGGTTCCGGGAGGTGGCCATGGTGCCCGCGGCGACGCTGCGGCCGGTGGTGGCCTGCACGTCGGAGGCGACGCTGGCGCTGGCCGCCGAACGGGGGCTGCCGATGCTGCTCGGGATGCACGTGGACGACCGGGAGAAGGCCGCCGCCGTGGCCGCGTACGACGCCCTGCGTGAGCACCGGCCGGGGGAGGCCGGGCATGTGGCGGCGGCCGTGGGGCATGTGGCGGACTCGACGCGGCAGGCCGTCCGGGAGCTCAGGGAGGCGATGCCGCGCTGGCTGGAGCCCGGCCTGGCGGGCTACCTGCCGGTGGACGGGCGGCCCAGGCCCCGCCGGGACGTGGCCGCGTACGCCGGCTTCCTGACCCGGGTGCATCCGGTCGGGTCGGCGGACCGGTGCGTGGAGGCGATCCTCGGCACGGCCGAGACCACGGGGGTGCGGCGGCTGATCCTCATGGTCGAGGGGATCGGCGACCACCGGCGGGCCGTGGAGAACGTCCGCCGCCTGGGCGCCGAGGTGCTGCCCCGCGTCCGGGCGGCGACCCTGTGATCCCGCCGGGGCACGCGCCCGCCGGGGCACGCGCCCGCCGCCGATCCCGCGGAGCCACGCGCCCGCCGTCGTCGTGCGGGCGGGCGCGCGGCCGGTGCGCCGGTCAGCAGTCGACCAGCTCGGGCTTCTGGTTGAGGATCTGCGCGCGAGGCGTGACGAACGCGCCCAGCGCCTCGGTCGCCGCCGGGTCGAAGACCGCGACCCGGTGGCAGTTCTGGAACGCGAGCCGTACCCCGAAGTGGCGCTCCAGCGCGCCGCGCATGGCGTCGCTCGCCAGGCACCGCAGGAGCTGGCCGCGCGCCTCCTCTGACGGAGGGGGCACCTCGTTGTCGGCGAACTCGGCTCCGTCGCGCTCCCGCTGCTGGACCAGCTCGCTGATCACCGACCACGCGTAGGGCAGGGAGTCGCGGACGCACGCGACGAACGCCGCGTCCTCGATCTCGCCGGTCCTGGCCTGGTCGAGCAGGTCGTTCGGAACGGTCAGCGACATGCTGTCTCCTCTCGAAGGGGATCGAACCGACGCTATGAGCCGTCGGCGTGGGACTCCAGATGGCTGGAGGGGGACACTCGTGTGCTCACCGGCGGCCGTAGGTGAACCCCGGGTCGATCTGCAGGGACAGGTCGAGGCCGGTGCGCGCGTCGGCCCAGGCACGGGCGTTGCGCAGGTGGAACTCCTCGGCCTGGCGGCCGAACGTCGTCCAGTCCTTCTCCTGCGCGTCCACGTGCTTGAGCAGCGTGGCGAGCGTGTCGGAGTTGGCCGGCTCAAGGTCGTCGAGGGCCAGCGGCCGGCCCTGCTCCATGGCGCGGACGGCGGCCGAGTGCTCCATCCAGGCCACCAGGTCCTCGCCCACCTCCGCGCGCAGGAAGTCGACGTCGGCCGGCCCGTGGACCTTGTTGCCGACGACGGCCACGCGGACGCCGAACCCGGCGGCGTGCTCGGCGTACTGCCGGTGGACGCCCACGCCCTGCCGCGTCGGCTCGGCCACGAGGAACGTCAGGTCGAACCGGGTGAACAGCCCCGAGGCGAAGGAGTCGGCCCCGGCCGTCATGTCCACCACGACGTACTCGCCGGGCCCGTCGACCAGGTGGTTGAGCAGCAGCTCCACCGCGCCCACCTTGGAGTGGTAGCAGGCGACGCCCAGGTCCTCCTCGCCGAACGAGCCGGTGGCCAGCAGCCTGACGCCGTCGGGCGTCGTCACCGCGTACGGCGAGGCGGCGAGGTCGTCGAAGCCCAGCAGCCGGGACCCGCGCCCCGGCGGCGTCGTCTTGACCATGGCCTCGGCCGAGGGGATGCGGGGGTTGTCGCCGCGCAGGTGCTCCTTGATCTCGGCGAGGCGGGCGCCGAGCGGCTCGGGCCGCTCCTCCGCGCCGAGGACCAGGGCCAGGTGCTGGTTGATGTCGGCGTCGATGGCGACCACCGGCCCGCCCTGGCTCGCCACGTGCCGCGCGAACAGCGCCGACATCGTGGTCTTGCCGCTGCCGCCCTTGCCGACGAAGGCCACCCTCACGATAGCTCCCGATGATGATGAAAACCGTTGTCGTTTTCGATGGCGCCCATCATGCCACACTGGCCCCATGCGCGACGACGAATTGGCGCGAGCCGTGCGGCTGCGGGAAGCGGGCAGCCGTGAGGAGGCCCGCGAGCTGCTTCTCGGCCTGGCGGAGCGGCATCCGGAGGACGCCGAGGTGGCCTACCAGACGGCGTGGGTCCACGACGTGCTCGGCCTGGAGAAGGAGGCGGCGCCCTTCTACGAGCGCGCGCTGGCGGGCGAGGGGCTCAAGCCCGAGGACCGGCTGGGCGCGTACACCGGCTACGGCAGCACGCTCAGGGTGCTCGGGCGGTACGACGAGGCGCTGGCGGCGTTCCGGCGCGGGCTCGCCGAGTTCCCGGAGGACCCGGGGCTGCGGACGTTCATGTCCATGGCGCTCTACAACGCCGGCTGGGCGCGCGAGGCGGTGTCCACGCTGCTCAAGGTGCTGGCCGGCACCGAGGCGGCCGGCCAGTACCAGCGGGCGATCACCTACTACGCCGACCACCTGGACGAGACGGTCTGACGGCCCGTCCCGGCCGGGCTCGTCCTAGTGGCAGGCGGCGTCCAGCGCGATCGGCCGGTCGTAGCCCTGCACGGTCGCACCGGCCCTGGGCTGCCCCGGGGCGCGCACGGCGGGCCGGTCGGCCAGCGCCTTGGCGACCTTGGCCCGGATGAGGCTCCAGTCGGGGGCGGCGGTGTTGATCAGCGGCGGCACGAAGCTCAGGCTCCTGATCCGCGCGTGCTTCACCCGGTCCGACAGCTCGATGAACGGCGGCAGCAGGTTCTGCGGGACGTCGGTGGAGATGGCGCGCTTGGTCGCCGCGGCCAGCTTCTCGAAGCTGTTGAGCACGGTCACCGGGTCGGCCTGCTTGGCGACGGCGTAGAGCAGGCACTTCTGGCGTCCCATGCGCACGTAGTCGTCGCTGTCGGTACGGGAGCGGCCGAACCACAGCGCCTCCTGGCCGGAGAGCTTGCGGGTGCCGGCGGACAGGAGCCCCTCGCGGTACTTGCCGTACACGATGGGCTGCTTGATGGTGACCTTCACCCCGCCCATGGCGTCGATGATCTGGGCGAAGCCCTTCATGTCGACCATCGCGTAGTAGGTCACCGGGATGCCGAGGATGTCGCTGACGGTCCGCTTGAGCAGGTCGGGTCCGCGCTGGCCGCGGCGCACGCCGGGCACCGTCTCCGGGTAGTCCTCGGCGTACTGGAAGACCTCGTTGAGCAGGCCGGGCGTGTCGGGGCCGTCGCCGGTGAAGCCCTGCGGGAAGCGCCGGCGGGCCGGGCCGCGCGGCATCTGGACGTGCTCCAGGTTGCGCGGCAGGCCGAACAGGGTGGTGTTGCCGGTCGCGGTGTCGACGCTGGCCACGGTCATGCTGTCGGTCCGCACGCCGGGACGGCCGGGCGCGGAGTCGGCGCCGATGAGCAGGACGTTGATCCGCGCGGCCCCGTTCCACGGGTCGTCGGCGACGATCGGGGTCATGTCGGCCGTGAAGATCGAGTCGACCACGTCGTGTGACACGTAGGCGAGCCGGGCCGCGTACGCGGTGGGCACCAGGACGAGCGCGCACAGCGCGGCGGTGAAGGTCGCGGTGAGGACGCGCCCCACGGCGTTGGACCGGCGGGGCCGGACGAGCACGAACGACCGGACGATCACAGCCGACCAGGCGAGGGCGAGCGCGGCCAGCGCGACAGAGAAGACCGTGAGCCAGAGGGGCTGCACGGCCAGGGCCAGCACCTTGGTGCCGAAGGCGGTCACCGCGGTGATGATCACGGCCAGCACCAGCACGTACGTCACCATGAGCGCGAAGCCGGTTTTACGACGATCCGTGGCGACATGTGCCACGCCCCACAGGAGCGCCGATCCCAGGGTCAGCGCGATCGCCGCACCGGGACCGAAGTCACGGTCTCTGCTCGTCATCCCTGGTCAACCCCCTGTTTTGCGCAGCTGTCCTCCACGTTAGTGATGGTTTGATGTCGAATAAGGGCGGCTTAGGGGAAGTGTCGTACCAATTCCCGGTCAACTGATACTTGCGATATAACGTGAGTATGAGACGTGGACGCTACGGGTTCGACGCCCCGATGGCCCTGCTCGGTCTCGTGGCCGGGGCCGTCATCCTGCTCGTCCTGGCGGTGACGTCCTTCGGTCAGGACGTCCCGGCGGCCGGGATCGCCTTCCTCCTCGGCGGTCTCTACACGCTGGCCAGCGCGGCCAGCTACCTCTACACGACCCGGCGCGGCAAGTTCGCCGTGTGGGCGGCCGAGCTGGAGCGGCTCAAGGGCGACGAGCGGCTGCTCGACCTCGGCTGCGGGCGGGGCGCGGTGCTGGTGCTCGCCGCGCGGCGGCTGCCCGAGGGCCGGGCCACCGGCGTGGACCTGTGGCGCTCGCGCGACCAGTCGGGCAACGACGAGAGCGTCACCCGGGCCAACGCCGAGGCCGAGGGCGTCTCGGTCGACCTCGTCACCGGCGACATGCGCGAGCTGGCGTTCGACGACGAGTCGTTCGACGTGGTGGTGTCGAGCCTGGCCATCCACAACATCCCGGACGCCGCGGGCCGGGAGAAGGCCGTCCGGGAGGCGCACCGCGTGCTGCGGCCCGGCGGGCTCATGCTGCTCGCGGACTTCCAGCACACGCCCGCCTACGAGGACACGCTGCGCGAGCTCGGCGTCGTGGACGTCCGCCGGCGCGACCTGGGCTGGCGATTCTGGTACGGCGGGCCGTGGTTCAGGACCTGGATGCTGGAGGCCCGAAAGCCCCGCGCCGCCGGGTGAGGCGACGTTTGCGATCCGCCGCTCGGGTACCAGGTTCTCTTCATGAGGGACGTGGATACCGGCACAATCACCACCAAGGTGCCTGCACGGCTGGACCGGCTGCCGTGGTCACGCTGGCACTGGATGATCGTCATCGGACTCGGCACCGTCTGGATCCTCGACGGCCTCGAAGTCACCATCGTCGGAAACCTCTCGGCCCAGCTCGCCAAGCCCGGCAGCGGCATCGACATCACCCAGGGCCAGGTGGCCGGGACCGCCGCCGCCCTGTACGTGGCCGGAGCCTGTCTGGGCGCCCTGTTCTTCGGCTGGCTGACCGACAAGTACGGGCGTAAGAAGCTGTTCATCATCACGCTCGTCGTGTACCTGGTGGCGACGGCGATGACGGCCTTCTCCTTCAACGCCTGGTGGTTCTTCCTGTTCAGGTTCATGACCGGATTCGGCATCGGCGGGGAGTACGCGGCCATCAACTCGGCCATCGACGAGCTCATCCCGAGCCGCCACCGGGGCCGCATCGACATCATCATCAACGGCAGCTACTGGCTCGGCGCGGCGGGCGGCGCCCTGCTGACCGTGCCGCTGCTCAACGACCTGCCGGTCAACATCGGCTGGCGGGTCGCCTTCGGTCTCGGCGTGGTGCTCGGCCTGGCCATCCTGCTCGTACGCCGGCACGTGCCGGAGAGCCCGCGCTGGCTGTTCATCCACGGCCGGGGCAAGGAGGCCGAGCAGCTCGTCGGCGAGATCGAGGAGCAGGTGGGCGGCGACCTGCCGGAGCCGAAGAGCTCGGTCACCATCCACCAGCGCAAGTCGATCGGCTTCGGCCGGATCGCGCACACCATGGTGGCGCTCTACCCCAAGCGCACGATCCTCGGGCTGTCGCTGTTCATCGGGCAGGCGTTCCTCTACAACGCCATCACCTTCGGGTACGCGCAGATCCTGTCCACGTTCTACAAGATCGACACGCATACCGGGTACTACTTCGCCGTGATCGCGGTCGGCAACTTCCTCGGGCCGCTGCTGCTCGGGAAGCTGTTCGACACGGTCGGCCGGGTGCCGATGATCTCGGCGACGTACATCGGCTCGGGCCTGCTGCTGCTCGGCACCGCGTGGCTGTTCAGCCAGGGCATGCTCACCGCCGTCACGCTGACCGCCTGCTGGTGCGCGGTGCTGTTCGTCGCCTCGGCGGGCGCCAGCTCGGCCTACCTGACGGTCAGCGAGATCTTCCCCATGGAGACCAGGGCGATGGCGATCGCGTTCTTCTTCGCGATCGGCACCGCGGCGGGCGGCATCGCCGGTCCGCTGGTCTTCGCCGGGCTGGTCTCCACCGGCGTGCCGGGGGACACGGCGCTGGCGTTCAGCATCGGCGCCGTCATCATGATCGCCGCGGGGATCGTGGAGCTGTTCCTCGGGGTCAAGGCCGAGCAGAAGGGCCTGGAGGAGATCGCCGCGCCGCTCACGGCGGCTTCGGTGGACACGGCCGCATGACCCTCAGCACCTGCGTGCTGTCGGACAGGTAGAGGTGCGGCACGTCGACGAACACCCGCATCGGACCGCAGTCCAGGCCGAGGCTCCGCGCGACCCCGGTCTGGACGTCCGACAGCGGCACGTAGTTCAGGTAGCTGGTGAACGCGTTCTGCGACCGGAACGCCGCCGTCATCACCAGCCCGCCGTCGCGGATCCGGAAGGCCAGCCCGCTCAGGCACGGCACCGAGTCGTACGGCTCACCCGGCCCGGTCAGCGAGATCCAGGCGCTCTTGCTGTACGGCTTGGTGCGCAGCAGGTCCACGGCCCACCCGAGCTGCCCCCGGATCCGGGCCCCGTAGCTGTACTTGAACGGGGACACGACCGTGTCCTGGGTGAACTTGCGGCAGTAGAGCGCGAGCCGGTCGGCGTCGCCGTACCTCTCCAGCAGCGGGTCGTCCCGCCGCACCTGCGCCATCTCGAAGAGCACGGGCGGCCCCTCCATGACGGGGCCGCGGTCGTCGTCGCCGAGCGCGCCCTCCGTCCACACATGGCGCATCATCCAGATCCACGCCTCCCCACATGACGCCCACATCGCAGGGCCGGGCATTCAGGTCTCCACGTTCGGGAACTCGTACGGATTGCGTGGCAGGCGGCGCCGCCTCGTGACGTTGCAGCGCACGTAGTAGACCGAGTAGTGGACCAGCGCCACCAGCGCGATGCTGGTGCTCAGCAGCACCGCGTTGGGCGCCTGGCCGCTGAGGCCGGTGACGCCGACCACCAGGTAGGCGCTGTCGGCGACGGCCAGCATCATGACGTTGATCCCCGGCCAGGCGAGCGGCGCGAACGTCTCCGGGTAGCGCGGGTCCACCGGCAGGTTCGGCGACCAGGCCAGCTCGTCCTTGAGCCGGGTCGCGTACAGGAGGCGGAAGTTGTTGATCGCCCGCGCGGTGCGGGCGTGCGCGTTGACCGCCTCGATCAGCCGCAGGAACGGCAGCCCGGTCAGCAGCCCGAACGCCGTCACCAGGGCGAACAGGTACCACGGCACGGTGTGCCAGGAGGTGAGGGCGCGCGGGTCCACCACCTTGGCGCTGATGAGCGCGATGGTCGCCAGGAAGGGGCCGGACAGCAGACTCATCCCCAGCCTGGTCATCTTCAGCCGCTCGTCCTTGGCGGCGAGGTGGACGGCGTAGATGCCGGTGAAGTCGACTGCGGCGAGTTGGAGGAACTGGGTCGCAGACAGCTCCTCCTCCGGCGTCATGCGAGGGGGTGTCTTCCGCATGAGGTGCTCCTGTAGAGGGCCAGCTGCCTCCAGTATGAGCACAATTTCGGGGATCTGTCGGGTTATTCCTTCCAATCATTCCAACAAATCGCAGCCGACGCTCGTCGACCCGACGATCTCGCTCACCTGCCGGAGGTACGCGGTCGGCAGGCCGTACAGCAGGGCCGCGGCCTCGCCGTGGCGGAGCACCGGGAGCGCGGCGACCGCGTCGGCGGCCAGCCCGCGGCAGTACTCCAGCGTGAGCTCCACCATCCCCGCCGCCCGCAGCTCCCGGATCACCTCCTCCACCTGCTCGCCGGTCAGCTCCCCGCCCAGCGACCCGGTCGCCCCCGCGTCCCGGGTCAGCAGCAGCGGCAGCGTGTAGACGCCGTGGCGCAGGTCCTGGCCCGCCGGCTTGCCCAGCAGGCCGCTCGGCGCGGTCAGGTCGAGCAGGTCGTCGAGGATCTGGAAGATCAGCCCGAACCGCTCCCCGTACGCCGCCATCCCGGCCCGCTCCTCGGCGGTGGCCCGCGCGCAGATCGCCGCCACCAGGCACCCGGCGCGGAACAGCGCGGCCGTCTTGCCGCGGATCGAGGCCAGCGCCGCCTCGACGGTGCGGTGGGGGTCGTACAGGGAGGCCGTCTCCAGGTACTGCCCCTCGGCCAGCTCCACCACGGCCGCGGCCAGCACCTCGGCCACCGGCCGGGACACCGCGGTGATCGCCGCCAGCCCCGCCCTGGCCAGCATGAAGTCGCCGATGACCAGTGCCTTGCCGTCGCCCAGCTCGGCGTTGAGCGTGCGCGCGCCGCGCCGCTCGGTCGCGCCGTCCATGAGGTCGTCATGGACCAGCGATCCGGCGTGTATCAGCTCCACGCAGGCGGCGGCCGTGACGACCCGGCGGTTGGGCGTCCGGCCCAGGGCCAGCGCGGTGGCCAGGGTCAGCGCCGGCCGCAGCCGCTTGCCGCCGGCGCTGATGATCCGGCCGGCGCCCGCGTTGATGCCCGGCAGCGCGGAGGAGCCGCCGAGCCGGCCGATCCGGTCCTCGACGTCGCGCAGGCCCCGGGCGATGGCGGGGGAGCCGATGAGCTGGTCCATGCGCCCAGCCTGCCTGGTGCTCGCTGAGCCGTCCCTGAGAGACGCTGAGAGGAGCCTCAGGCCGCTCGGCGCCACGGGGGTGGAGTCTGACACCGTGGCAGGCTGTACGCCTGTTCTCATGACGACGGCTACGGAGGAGGAACGCATGGGCATCGCCGAGCGGGTCGACGGGCTGCTGGCGGCCGGGAGGGCGCCGGGCCTGCACGGGCTCGTCGTGGTCCGAGACGGGCGGGTGGTCCTGGAGCGGTACGGCGACGGGGAGGACTTCCGGCTGGGCGAGCCCCTGGGGCACGTGACGTTCGGGCCGGACGTGCTGCACGACGTCCGGTCCGTGACCAAGAGCGTGGTCGCCCTCCTGTACGGCATTGCCCTGGGCGACGGCCTGGTGCCCGGTCCCGGCGAGCCGCTGCTGCCGGCCTTCCCCGCGTACGCGGACCTGGCGGAGGGCAGGGAGGGCCTCACGGTGGAACACGCGCTGACCATGACCCTCGGCCTGGACTGGAACGAGAACGTGCCGTACACCAGCACCGCCAACAGCGAGCTGGCCATGGAGGCGGCGCCCGACCGCTACCGGTACGTCCTGGAGCGTCCCGTCGTGGAGGAGCCCGGGAAGCGGTGGCACTACTGCGGCGGGGCGTCCGCGCTGCTCGGCAGACTCATCGCCGACGGGGCGGGCGTGCCGCTGGAGGAGTTCGCGCGGGAGCGGCTGTTCGGGCCGCTCGGGATGCCGTTCGAGTGGACGGCCAACGGCGGGGTCGTGCTCGCCGCCGCCGGGCTGCGGCTGCGCCCGCGTGACCTGGCCGGGCTGGGGTCGCTGGTGCTCGACGGCGGGCGCGGGCTGGTGCCGGAGTGGTGGATCGGCGAGATGCTGCGGCCCCGGGTCGAGATCTCGGAGGGGTTCGCCTACGGGTACCAGTGGTACGTGAGCCCGGGGCAGTGGGTGGGCGCGACCGGCAACGGCGGCCAGCGGATCGTGGTGGTCCCCGAACGGCGGATGGTGGTGGCTCTCACGGCCGGCGAGTACGACGGCGCCGAGCAGTCGAGCGCCGCGGTGGCGCTGGAGGAGGTGCTCAGGGAGGACTGACACCGGGCTCACAGACTGACACCGGGCTCACGGACTGACACCCGCCTCACAGACTGACACCCGCCTCACAGAGGGAGGCGGCCGATCGCGGCGCGGAACGCGGCCACGGCCGCCCCGATCGCCGGGTGGCCGCCGTACCCCCTGCGGAAGGCCGCCAGCGTGCGGCGGCTCAGCGGCAGCTCGGTGAGCGTCACGCCCGGCGGCGGGGCGAGCGCGGCCAGGCGCGGCACCAGCGCGACGCCCTGCCCGGCCGCCGCGAACGCGAGGACCGTGTCGAAGTCGTCCACCTGGTGACGCACCCGCGGCTCGAACCCCGCCGCCTGGCAGGCCCGGATCGTCATGGCGTGGCAGAGCGTGCCGGGCTTGCCGGTGATCCACGGGTCGTCGCGGGCCTCGGCGAGCGCCGTCCGGCCGGTCAGGTACATGGACTCGGCGAACAGCGGCTCCGTGGCCAGCGCGGGGTCCGCCTCCGGCGGCACGAAGTCGTACTCGTGGACCAGGGCGACGTCCAGCTCGCCCGCCCGCAGCGCGCCGGAGACGTCGGCGGGGTCGATCTCCGACACCATCGGCTCCAGCGCCGGGCAGGCGCGGGCCAGCTCGGCGAGCGCGGCGGGCATCAGCGCGCGGGCCGCCGTCGGGAACGCGCCGATCCGCACGGGCCCCGACGGCTCGCCCCGGACGGCCGCCAGCGCCGCCGACGCGCGCTCCAGCTCCTCCAGTACGGCCTGCGCGTGCTCCACCAGCAGGCGACCCGCCGGGGTCAGCGTGACGGCGCGGCCGGTCCGCCGCAGCAGCGGCACGCCCGCCTCCCGCTCCAGCGCGCTGAGCTGCTGCGACACCGCCGAGGGAGTGAACATGACGGCTTCGGCGACGGCGGCGATCGTGCCGCGCCTGGCCAGCTCACGAAGCAGGCGCAGCTTCCGAGGGTCGAGCATCAGTCCAGCTTAGGCTCAACCGCACGAATCCGAACTGGACCTGACGTACGGGCCCAGGCCAGGCTCGAAGCATGCTGAAGGGAATCCACGTACCGCTCGTCACGCCGTTCGCCTCCACCGGGGAGGTGGCCGCCGGGGCGCTGGACAAGCTCGCCCGCCGCGTGCTCGACGAGGGCGCGTCCGGCCTGGTGGCGCTCGGCACCACCGGTGAGGTCGCGGCGCTGACGCCGGCCGAGCGCGCGCAGGTGGTCGAGGTATGCGCCGAGGTCTGCCGGGAGCGCGGGGCGCCGCTGACCGTGGGCATCAACGGCAACGACACCCGCTCGGTGCTCGCGGCGCTGGAGGAGCTGCCGCCGGACGTCACGGCCGCGCTGGTGACCGTTCCGTACTTCCTGCGCCCCTCGGAGCGGGGCGTCGTCGCGCACTTCGAGGCGCTGGCCGACGGGACACCGGTGCCGCTGGTGATCTACCACATCCCCTACCGCACCGGTCAGGCCGTGGGCGCCGCCACGCTGCGCCGCCTGGGCGGGCACCCGATGATCGCCGGGGTGAAGTACGCGACCGGCGGCGTGGACCAGGACGTCCTGGACCTGCTCGGCGACCTGCCCGAGGGCTTCGACGTGCTGGGCGGTGACGACGCGGTCATCTCGCCGCTGCTCGCCGCGGGCGCCTCCGGCGGCATCATGGCCTCGGCGAACCTCGCCCCCGCGGACTTCGCCGACCTCGCCGCGGCCTGGAGCGCGGGCGACGTGACGCGGGCACGGGACCTCGGCCATCGCCTGACCCGGCTGTCGGCCGCCCTGTTCGCCGAGCCGAACCCGGCCGTCACCAAGGGCGTCCTGCACGCCCAGGGCCTCATCCCGACACCCGACGTCCGACTGCCCCTGCTGCCCGCGAGCGAGCCCTCGATCACGACGGCCCTGGCCCTGCTGGGCTGATAGCCGGCGCGGCCCGTTGCTCTCGACTGGTGAGGACGGCCGGGTGATCGGTTCGCCGGTGCGCGTCCGGAGCTTCCCGGAGCATGTTTCACGTAAAACATCGCTTGACCTCAAGTGCGGTTGAGGCGGCACGCTCGGCGCATGAGTCAGGCAACGATGAGAGCAGCGGCGTTCGCGACCCCCGGCGGCCCCGAAGTGCTCCAGGTCATGGAGGTGCCCCTGCCCGAGCCCGGGCCCGGGCAGGTGCGGGTGCGGGTGCGGGCGGCGGGCGTGCAGCCGTTCGACACGGCGGTTCGTCGGGGCTGGACCCCTCCGGGCGTCACCGGCGGGCTGCCGCGCGTGCCCGGCAATGAGTTCGCGGGTGTCGTGGACGAGGTGGGGGAGGGTGCGTCAGGTGTCGAGCCGGGGACCGAGGTGCTCGGGTTCTCGTTGCTCAACGCGTACGCGGAGTACATCGTCGTGCCGGCCGCCCACGTGACCCCCAAGCCCGGCGGGGTCCCGTGGGAGGTGGCGGGCGCGCTGACCGCGGCCGTGCAGACGGCGGAGCTGGCGCTGGACGGGCTCGCGGTGGGCGAGGGCGACACGCTGCTCGTCCACGGCGCGGCCGGCGCGGTGGGCACGGCGGCGGTGCAGATCGCCCGGTGGCGGGGCGCCACGGTGATCGGCACGGCCCGCGAGGAGAACCACGAGCACCTGCGCGCCCTCGGGGCCGTTCCCGTCGTGTACGGCGACGGCCTGGCGGACCGGGTCCGCGCGCTCGCGCCCGGCGGCGTGGACGTGGCCCTCGACGGGGCCGGCGGGGTGGCGGTGGACGTCTCGCTGGAGCTGGTCAAGGATCGGGCCCGCGTCCTCACGCTGGTCGAGCACGGCAAGGCCGCCGAGCTGGGCATCAAGGTGACGCGGGGTGAGCGCACGGCCGAGCGCCTCGGCCGGTACGCGGCGGAGTACGCCTCGGGCCGGCTGCTCTTCCCGATCCGGCGGACGTACCGGCTGGAGGAGGCGGCGGACGCGCACCGGGAGATCGAGACCGGCCACGGCCGCGGCAAGATCGCCCTCATCGTCGGCTGATGCCCGGCAGGGGCCGGTCAGCCGGTGGTCCTGTGCCGCTGGTTGAACCGGCCCACCTTCGCGCGGTTGCCGCAGCCCTCCATGGAGCACCAGCGGCGACTGCCGTTCTTGCTCACGTCGAGGAACCACAGGATGCAGTCGGGGTGCGCGCACCTGCGCACCCGCGACGGCCGCTCGCCCATCATCCGCACGAACGCCGCCGCCGCCGTCCACGCCGGCAGCCAGGCCGGCTCGTCCACGACGACCAGCTCGCCCGGCTCGCCGTCACGCATCACCGGCCGGACCGCGCCATGGCCGAGCACGTCGTTGAGGCCAGTGTGACCCCGGCCTTCGAGCGCGTCCCGTACGGCCTCGCGGGCCGGCACGAGCCGGTCGCGCACCGCCTCCAGATCGGAGTCCGGGCCGGCGGCCATCGCGTGGTCGGACAGCCAGGCACGAACCCCGTCGAGGTCGTCGAGCTGGTCGGCCCGCGCGCCGTGCTCCACCCACACCGTGTTGACCAGGTCCAACGCCACGGGCTCCCCGCGAAGCGGGCGGACTCTCACTTGGCTAACCTCTCAAATCGGTTTGACCGGTTATCTTTTGCCATGCTACCACTTAACCGGTCAAAGCGATTTAGCCGGTTGGCGGCCTCCCCCGTCCTCTCGGCCGCCACGTCTGGAGCCTCGATGCCCCACCGCCCGCGCAAGCGCCGCCACGCCGACCATCCCGCCGGCCCGTCCCGCCCGGCCCCGTCACCCGACCACCCGGCGGCCACTCCGGGCCGCGTACGGGGGACGGCACCGGCGGACGTCCGGCGCCCCCTCCATCCCGGCGACGCGACGGCCCCCGAGGCGGCGGACCTCAGGGGCGGCCCACGACCGCTCGCCGAGCCGTCCTCACTCGGCTCGCGCGGGGAGCGGACCGGTGGGTACCGGGGCCTCCTGGCCCTCCGCAGCGCGATCGTGTCGGGGGCTCCCGCCCGGGTGCCGGTCCGGACGGTGGTGACGGCGACCGGGGCGGCGCTCGCGGCACTGCTCGTGCTCGCCGGTGTGGCCAGAGTGAGCGGGCTGGCGCTGTTCGCGCTGCCGTTCGTGGCCAGCGCCGCCATCGTGGCCCTGGCCCCGGCCGCGCCGTTCGCGCAGCCCCGCAGCGTCGTCCTCGGGCACGCGGGCGCGACCGTGGTGGCTCTGGCCGTGACCGCGGTGGGCGGGCCGTCGATCTGGACGGCGGCCGTCGCCGCGGCGCTCACCACGGCTCCGATGCTGCTGCTGCGCGCCCCGCACCCGCCGGCCGCCGCCACCGCGGCCCTCATAGGCCTCACCGCGCCCGCCCCGTGGTACCTGCTGACCCCGGTGGCCGTGGCCAGCGCCGTCGTGATCGCCAGCGGCGTGCTGCTCGGCCGGCTGCTGCCTGCCCACCGGTACCCGGCCTACTGGCTGTGACGGCTAGACGCGCTCGCGCACGGCCCGGGCGATGGCGAGCTGCACCTCGTTCATCCGGCCGGAGCCGTCCTGGACGTCCCAGATCGTGTTCTGCAGGGCCCGGCCGAGCGTCCAGCGGGCCGCCCGCGGCCGGTCCAGCCCGAGCAGGTCCGTCATCAGGTCGAAGCGCCTCAGCACCGCCCGCCGCACGTCTCCTGACGCCACGACCTCGTCCCACCGGTTGTGGAGCGCGGGCATGAGGTCGAACCCGGGGTCGCCGGCGAGCGGCTTCGGGTCGATGGCCAGCCACGGCTCGCGGTCACCGGCGAGCACGTTGTCGTAGTGCAGGTCCCAGTGGAGCAGCCGGTCGCCCGGCTCGCCCGCCACCTCGGCGACGGCCGCCGCGCAGGTCTCCACCCATTCCCGGTCGCCGTCGCGGCCCAGCCCGCCGACGGTCGCGGGCACGTCGTCCAGCATGCCGCGGGCGATGTCGCCCAGCCGCCGCGTCCCCGGCGGCGCGGGCAGGGCCACCAGCCGCCCGAGCAGCCCCGTCAGGATCCGCAGCGCCTCCATGTCGTCGGGCACGGACGAGAGCGACCGGTCCGCGTCGAGCCGTTCGAGCAGGAGCGTGCCCGTGCTCGGGTCGTCCTCCAGCAGCCGTACGACGCCGCGCCCGGCCCAGGCGCGCAGGCCGGGGCCTTCAGTGGCGTTCTCGTCGGTCACCGGCTGGAGCTTGAGCGCGGCCCGCGTGCCGTCGGCGCGCACCACGGGCAGCACCAGCGAGACCATGCCGTGCCACGGCCCGCCGTCGAGGCGCAGCTCCCACTCCTCCAGGTAGCGCTCGGCCAGCGCGGGCAGCCCCGCCGACCAGGCCCGCCCGGCCTCACCGTCGAGCTTCACGTGCAGCGCGGTCAGCGCCGGCGGCACCACGATCTCCATCGTGGGAGATCTCAGTAGTGCCAGGGGTACGGCGACCAGTCGGGCGCCCGCTTCTCCAGGAACGAGTCGCGCCCCTCGGCCGCCTCGTCCGTCATGTACGCGAGCCGGGTCGCCTCGCCCGCGAAGACCTGCTGCCCCACGAGCCCGTCGTCGATCATGTTGAAGGCGAACTTCAGCATCCGCTGCGCCGTCGGCGACTTGCCGTTGATCTTGCGGGCCCAGTCGAGGGCCGTGGCCTCCAGCTCGGCGTGCGGCACCACGGCGTTGACCATGCCCATCCGGTGCGCGTCGGCCGCCGAGTAGGTGTCGCCGAGGAAGAAGATCTCGCGGGCGAACTTCTGGCCCACCTGCCGGGCCAGGTACGCCGAGCCGAAGCCGCCGTCGAAGCTGGCCACGTCGGCGTCGGTCTGCTTGAAGCGGGCGTGCTCCTCGCTCGCCAGTGTGAGATCGCTCACGACGTGCAGGCTGTGTCCGCCGCCGGCCGCCCAGCCGGGGACCACGCAGATCACGATCTTCGGCATGAACCGGATGAGCCGTTGCACCTCCAGGATGTGCAGGCGGCCCGTGGAGGGGGAGCCGTCGGCGTACTGGTAGCCGTCCTTGCCCCTGATGCGCTGGTCGCCGCCCGAGCAGAACGCCCAGCCGCCGTCCTTGGGCGACGGGCCGTTGCCGGTGAGCAGGACGCAGCCGACGTCGGTGGTCTGCCGGGCGTGGTCGAGCGCGCGGTGGAGCTCGTCGACCGTCTGCGGCCGGAAGGCGTTGCGCACCTCCGGGCGGTTGAACGCAACGCGGACCGTGCCCTGGTCGACCGCCCGGTGGTAGGTGATGTCGGTGAAGTCGAATCCCTCGACCGCCTGCCACGCCTTGGGATCGAACAGCTCGGAGACCATGCGCCAGAGCCTAACCGAACACCTTCGCGCCGCCCCGATCAGGTGAGCTCGTCAGGTGACCTCGGCTCGCAGCTCCGCCAGCAGCTCACCCTGGTCGGCGAGCATGTCGGTGAGGATGCGCCGGGCGGTGTCGAGGAGCTGGGACAGCTCGGGGGTCGCGAGTGTGTAGACGACCGTGCTGCCCTCGCGGATGGCGCTCACGATCCCGGCCCTGCGCAGCACCGCGAGCTGCTGGGACAGGCTCGACGCCTCGATGTCGATCTGGGCCAGGAGATCCCTTACGGGGAGCGGTCCTTCCTGCAGCAGCTCCAGCACTCGGACGCGAGCGGGGTGGCCGAGAGTGCGGAAGAAGTCGGCCTTGGCCTGGTAGACCTCCACGTGCATAGTGACAGACTAATCCAGTTCACTTGCATAATTCTTCAAGTCGTAACGTTGTTGGCTAGGATGACAGCGGGGACTAGGGAGTTGCCATGGGCCGAGGAAGAGCCAAGGCGAAGCAGACAAAGGTCGCTCGCCAGCTGAAGTACACCAGCCACACCATCGACTACGACCGGCTGCGCGAGGAGCTCGGCGTCGACTCGAGGCGTGACGACTTGTATCCGGTGACGTCGTCCGAGCAGGAGTCCGAGCCCGCCCGTTGAGGCGGGTCCGGGCTGCTCAGTCGCGGCGGGTCACGAGGTGTGCGCACGGGCACGGGCCCGCGCGGTGACGCGGGCGTGCCTGGCCGGCGCGAGCGTGACGTTTCTGAGCCGCCCGGACTCCTCGGGCTCGTCCCGGACCGCCGGGTCGTGGTGCACGAGCGGGCTGCCGGGTCCGGCGTACCGTCCGGCGGCCGTCCAGTCGTAGCGGGGCGTCGAGCACCCTCGGCGCCCCGTACACCACCGGCCGGCCGCGCCGGGGTCATGTCCGGGTGGCGGTGTGGGCGAGGATGGCGCCGGCCAGTTCCTCGTGCGTCTCGGGCGGGAGGGTGTGCCCCATGCCCTCGACCATGAGCAGCCGCGCCCCGGGGATCCGCTCCGCGATGATCGCGCCGTGCCCCGGCTTGGCCGGCTCGTGCGTGCCCTCGACGACCAGCGTCGGCGCCTTCACCTGGTGCAGCACGCCCTCCGGCTCGAAGTCGGGCTTGGCGGCGAAGGCCAGCCGGTGGTTCGCGGCGGCGGCGAGGTCGCGCGCCCGCTCGTGGACGCGCTCCTGCAGCCGCCGCTCGGCGTCCTCGTCGAACGGCAGCGCGGTGCCGTGCAGCACCCGCGCCTCCTCGATCATGCCGTCGATCCGCTCGCGCCGGCCCTCGGGCGGCGGGCTCGCGATCACCTTCCGGTAGTGATCGACGAACTCGGGCCTGGGCGGCGGCAGGCTGCCCTCCGGCTGCGGCTCGCCCATGAGCGCCCGCATGAGCACCTCGCCCTCGTGCCCGCCGAGCGGGGAGGAGCCGATCACGGTGAGCGTCCTGACCCGCTCCGGGTGCCGGACGGCGATGAGCTGGCCGAGCAGCCCGCCCGCCGAATGGCCGACGAGGTGCGCGCTGTCCAGGCCGTACGCGTCCATGACCCGCAGCACGTCGTCCGTGACGTCCTTCCACGTGTACGGGTGCTCGGCGAAGTCGAAGGTGGACGAGCGGCCCGTGTCGCGGTGGTCGTAGCGGATCACCCGCCGGCCGCCGGCCGCGAGCCGGCCCACGAACGCGTCGGGCCACAGGACGCCCTGCGTCATCGAGCCCATGATGAGCAGGATCGGCGTGTGTGCCGGGTCGCCGAACTCCTCGGTGTGGAGCTGGACGCCGTCGATGTCGATCAGGTTCGTTTGCATGCCGCAACTCTGCCGGGCCGGCGCCCGTACGCCTTCCGTAGGACTACTGGGCTTCACAGCAGCCGGGCCAGCTCAGTACGTGAGGTGATGCCGAGCTTCGGATACACCTTGTACAGGTGGTACTCGACGGTGCGCGGGCTGAGGAAGAGCTGGGCGGCCACCTCCTTGCTGGACGCGCCGGCCGCCACCAGCCGCGCGATGCGCAGCTCCTGCGGCGTGAGCGCCGCGAGCGCGTCGCTCTGCGGCCGGGCCGCCGTCTCGCCCGCCGCCCGCAGCTCGCCGTGCGCCCGCCGCGCCCACGGCTCGGCGCCCAGCCGCTGGAACGTCTCCCTCGCCGCCCGCAGGTGCGCCCGTGCCTGTCCGGGCCGTTGGGTCCGGCGCAGCCGCTCGCCGTACAGCAGGGCCGTGCGCGCCCCCTCGAACGGCTCCCCGTGCAGCCGCAGCGCCTCCTCGAACAGCTCGTCGCCGCCCCCGGCCAGGGCGCGGCACCGGGCGAGCAGCGCCCTGGACTCGGGGGTCGTCGCGCCGGCCGCCCACCGCTCCAGCCCCTCGACCGCCTCGCGCGCCGCCTCCGGATCGCCCGCCGCCACGGCCGCCTCCACCCGGTCCGGGGTCGAGCGCCACACCACGGTCGGGTGCCCCGCGCCCGGCCCCGCCGTGGTGATCGACACGAACCGGGCGTGCGCGGCCTCGAACCTGCCGAGCCCGAGATCCAGCATGGCCAGCGCGTACGAGGCGACGGCCGCCCGCAGGCCGACCCGGTGCGGGATCGCGATGGCCAGCGCCTCGGCGGCGTACCGCCGGCAGGTCTCCTCCTCGCCGCGCAGAGCGGCCACGACGGCGAGGTTCGCCAGGTGGGCGCCGACCGAGTTCGTGTAGCCGGCCTCCTGGGCCAGGGCCAGGCCCTCCTCCGCGATGGCGGCGCTCTCCGCCAGCCGGCCCCTGATGCGCTCGGCCGTCGAGACGAACTCCAGCACGACCGGGAGCTGCCCCGCGATGCCCGACATCCTGGCCACGGCGCCCGCCCGGCCGGCCAGCTCGGCCGACACGTCCGCCTCGCCGAGGTAGCTGGCCGCCGCGCACGCCCACAGGAACTCGGCGGCCTCCCGCAGCTCCCCGGTACGGGCCAGCGCCGCCCGCAGCAGCTCCTCACCGTCGTCGCCGCCGGGATCCAGCATGGCGCCGACGCCGGCCACGGCGTCCCGCAGGAAGCCCCTGGGATGGGCCCGTGCCCGGCGCCCCAGCTCCACGATGGCGTCCACGTCACCCACGTAGCTCGCCGCCTCGGACGCGTCGGCCAGCGCCTCCAGCGAGTCGCCGGCGCCCAGGATGCGCACGGCCTCGGCCGCGTCGCCCCCGTTCAGCTCGAACCGGCCCCGCAACCGCGCGATCTCCCCGACCAGCTCCGCCACCGTCCGCACCCCGCCCTGGGATGCGGGGCGCCCGGTCTCGTCGTACGGGGTGTCGCCGGGGTCAGTGGGATGACCGGGCAGGGTTTCGGCGAGTTCGCGGGCCTCCGCGAGGTGGGTCTCGGCCTGTCCTGGGCGGCCGGCGAGCCAGGCGGCCGTGGCGGCCTCCACCAGGCGCTCGGCCCGGCGGCCGGGGTCGGGGGTGAGCTCGGCGGACCGGGCCAGGGCGGTGGCCGCGTCGCCGTACCCGCCGCGCGCCCGTGCCCGCCCGGCCGACGCGGCCAGGGCGGCGGCCACCTCCTCGTCCGGCGCCAGGGCGACGGCGGCCAGGTGCCACGCTCGCCTGTCACCCTCGACCAGCCCCGCGAGGACCGCGTGCGCCTGCCGCAGCCGCGCCGAGCCGGCCCACGCGTGGACCGCCGACCGGACCAGCGGATGCCGGAAGCGCACCCGCGTGCCCTCCACCGCCACCAGACCGGCCGCCTCCGCCTCCACCAACCCGTTCCCGGGCCCGTTCCCGGGGTCGTCCCCGGGCCCGTTCCTGAGGCCGTTCCCGGGGTCGGGGAGGGTGCCGTTCAGACGGGACGAGGCGCGCAGGACGACGTCGAGATCGCTCTCCAGCGAGGCGGCCAGCAGCACCAGGCGGGCCGCCTCGCCCAGCCCCGCCACCTGGTCGCCGAAGAGCTGCTCGCCCCCCGGCAGCGGGTCCGGGAGCGGCGCGCGTCCGGCGAGCTGCCCGGCCGTCAGCCGCGCCGCCGTCTCCCTCAGCACGAGCGGGTTGCCGCCCGACAGCGCCACCAGCCGATCCCGTACGACCGGTGCCACCCCGGCGCCGGACCCGAGCGTCACGGCCACCCGCGACCCGAGCAGGTCGCCCGCGCTGTCCGCGTCGAGCCCGCCCACCCGCAGCTCCGGCACCCCTTTCACGGGCATGTCACCCCGGACGGCCAGCAGCATCGCCACGCCCTCGGTGCGCAGCCGCCGGGCCGCGAACAGCAGCGCGTCCGCCGACGCCCGGTCGAGCCACTGCACGTCGTCCACCAGGCACAGCAGCCCGTCCGGTACGGCCGCCTCGGCCAGCAGTGACAGCACCCCGGCCGACACCAGGAACCGGTCCGAGCTGGGCGCGGCCAGACCGAGCGCCCCGGCGACCGCGTCGCGCTGCGGCCCGGGGAGCGCGTCGAGCAGGCCGGTCACGGGCCGCAGGAGCTGGTGCAGCGCGGCGAACGCGAGGTCCGCCTCCGGCTCCACCCCACCGGCCCGCAGCACCCGCATGGCGCGGCCTTCCGAGGAGGCTTCTCCCAGCGAGGCGGCCAGGGACAGGAGGGCGGACTTGCCGACCCCGGCCTCGCCGCGCAGCACCAGGGCCCCGCCCTCCCCGGCGGCGGCCGAGGCGAGGAGGCCGGTGATCGCGCTGGTCTCCGAGACTCTGCCGTACAGCATGAGAAAGGACTGTATACGGCGATATGTCGGACTCTGAGTCACGCCCGCAGGATCTCGGACCGGGGCGACGGCACGCGGATGAGCGAGGCGTTCTGCCGCCCGTTCAGGGTGGCCAGCGCCGGCACCCGGTCGAACAGCCGGAAGACGAACGGCGGCGCCGTCGTCCCCTTGGCCATCCGGGCCGCCGCCGCGCGCTCGGCGCGCCGCTGACTCCGCTGCTCCTTGTCCGTCGGCGGGCGGCGGACGGCCTCCACCTCGCGGCAGGCCGCGTCCAGCGCGGCGGCCGGCGCGGCGGGGTCGAGCAGGCAGGGCAGGAGCGCGTTGGCGGTGGCCGCGGCGTCGGCGATGGCGAGGTTGATGCCGTTCCCCCCGACCGGGGAGATCACGTGGGCGGCGTCGCCGATGAGCAGCAGCCCCGGGCGGTACCAGGTGTCGACCGTGGTGATCCGCACCGGGAGCAGCGTGAGCTGGTTGACGTCGGTCAGCGAGAAGAGCCGGTCGCGCAGCCACGGCAGCTCCCGCGTGAACGCCTCCACGACGGCCCCGACGCCCCTCTCCCGGACGCGGCCGTGGCTGCCCGCGGCGATCAGGTATCCGAGCTGCCAGCTCGTGTCCTGGTTCAGCACGGCCAGCAGGGCGCCGGGGGCGGTGACCAGTTGCAGGCCCGACAGGGGCGGGTCGTCCGGCGTCCTCGGCACCGCGTACCAGAGCACGTCGAGGCCGGCGCCCAGCTCGGTCGCCGTGAAGCCGCCGAGGCCGCGCAGCTTCGAGTTGCGGCCGTCGGCGGCCACCACCACGCGGGCCCGCAGCTCGCGCGTGACGCCATCCTCCGTGTACGCGACCCCGTTCACCCGGCCGCCGTCCCCGTCGCGCAGGAGCCGGCCGACACGGGCCCCCATCCGCAGCTCCAACCCGGGATAGGCGGCGGCCTTCTCCGCCATGAACGGGAGGAACCGGGCCTGTGGGATGAGGGCGTAGTAGGGGTAGCGGCGGCTGGCGCGGCGATAGTCGGCCAGGATGTAGGCGCGGCCACCGGCCCGCCAGACGAACTCCCCGGCCACGGTGTGGGGCAGTGTCTCCAGCATCTCGTCGGCCAGCCCGAGCGTGTGCAGGTAGTCGAGAATTGCGGGCGCGATCGAGTCGCCGCGGAAGCGGCGGTTGAAGTCGCCGTGCGACTCCAGCAGCGTCACCCGCGCCCCGCCGCGCGCCAGCAGGTACGCGAGCATGACGCCCCCCGGCCCGCCTCCGACGACGACACAGCCGGTGTCGTACGCCTCGCCGGCCCGGGGCCGCCCACCGCCATGGTCTGTGGTCATGGCCACCTCCTGCCCCCGCCTTCGGCGGCCATGAGGCGCCCGGTTGCATCCCGGCCGGACGGGTCAGGTGGCGGCGCAGGTGTCGTGGGTGGCGTCGAAGCCCGCGATCGCCTCCGTGTCGTCCGGCGGCAGCGGCTTCAGGCCCTTCCAGTCGTCGCCGATGACGAGGATCAGCCGGCTCGTCCTGGCCTTGGGGACGGAGCGCGGCGTCACGGCCGGCAGGTCCTTGCTCAGCGTGGGGACACTGGTCTCGCCGCTCGGCGAGTAGAAGACCGAGGTCTTCGGGTACGGCTTGCGGGCCGTGTCGCCGACCTTGGTGATGTGGTAGCCGCGCTGTTCGAGGGCGGCGGCGACCTGGGTGCCGAGGCCGCCGCGGTACGTGCCGTTGCGCAGCTCGATCTGGACCTTGGAGCGGGCCACCTTGGTCTGGCCGCCCTTGACGCCCTCCGGGCTGCGGTCCTTGGCCACGATCTGGAACAGCCTGGCGGCCTGCGGCTGCACCCATTCGACCCGGCCGGGCTGGGTCAGCGAGTAGTGCCAGGGCGTGGTGATGAAGCGGATCTTCCCGGCGTTCAGCCCCTGGAGGTTGCTCGCCAGATCCTTCATCACGGACGGGGTGAGGCCGGGGTCGGTGGTGACGGCCTTGGTGCCCGCGTCGAGGAACCCGAGCAGCTTGGCCGGGTCGGTCAGGGTCTGGCCGCTCATCACCTTCTTGACCATCGAGGCGATGAACATCTGCTGCCGCTGGATCCGGCCGATGTCGGAGCCGTCGCCGAGGCTGTAGCGGGCGCGCACGTAGCCGAGCGCCTGCTCGCCGTTGAGGCTCTGGCGGCCGGCGGGCAGGTGGAGCAGGGCCTTCTTGTCGTTCACGGCCTGGGGCAGGCACACCTCGACGCCCCCGATGGCGTCCACCATGCCCTTGAACCCCGTGAAGTCCACCTTGACGAAGTGGTCGATGTGGATGCCGGTGAGCGACTCGACGGTCCGCCACGTGCAGGCGATGCCGCCGGAGTTGAACGACTCGTTGATCATGCCGAGGTGGGCCTGCTGGCCGGGCAGGCTCCCCTTGGCGCGGCAGGCGGGGAGCTGGACCAGCGAGTCGCGGGGGAAGCTGACGACCATCGCGTTGTTCCGGTCGGACGACAGGTGGGCGAGCATGATGGTGTCGGTGCGCTCGCCGGCCACGCGGCCGTACTTGGCGTTCTTGCCGTTGCGCTGGTCGGAGCCGACGATCAGCACGTTGAGCGCCGTGCCCGCGACCTTGGGCGGGCGGGTCGGGCCGAGGTCCTCGGAGGTCACGTCGGTGTGCTTGACGTTGCCGGTCAGCCGGGCGTACACGGCGACCGCGCCGCCCGCGATCAGGAGGACGACCGTGACGGCGACCACCAGGACCCACCGCGTCCAGCGTCGCCGGCCGCGCCGGGACGTGCCGGTCGGGGGGGACGGCGGCGCGTCGACAAGCCCGCTGCTCACATGACTCCCAAAGACGGGGCCGAGGGGGGACCGCCCGTGGCCAGAGCCTGGTGGCGCAGATGTTCGGCCGGTTGAACCACGCCGAGTGTACTTATCTCGCGTATGGGGGACGTAAGGATGGCGAAATATCCGGTTGGCCGGACTTGATGGTCAGTCCGGCAGCGGCACCCGGAGCGACAGGGCGCCGCGCAGGTCCAGCCAGGCGCTGCCGGGGCCGCGCACCACCCGCAGCACGACCTCCTCGCACCCCGGGCAGCGGCCCACCAGTCCCGGCTCGGGGCCGTACACGTGCAGCGCGGCGATCGGCCCCGCCAGGCCGCAGCTCGCGCACCGGCCGGTCGCCGCGGTGACGTCCACGGCGAACAGCTCGGCCAGCGGGCCGGCCAGCGCGTTCCCGTCGAGGTGTTCAGCGGTCATGCCTGTCCCCTGATGGTCCGGTCAGCCTGTTGTGAGGCCGAGATGTCTGGTGTCCGGTCAGCCCCCGGTGGGGCCGAAGCGTTCGGTGTGGATGCGCTCGGGGGCGTGGCCGAGCGCGAGCAGCAGGTCGGCGGCGGCCTCCACGAACCCCGTCGGGCCGCACACGTAGCAGTCGGGCTCGAACGAGGAGGGCCAGCCGCCCTCGGCGAGGTCGTCCAGCATGACGCGCCCGGCCGGCCGGGGCCAGGGGACGGGCGTGGAGCGCGTGTAGAGGAAGGTCACGTCGACGCCGGGCTCGGGCCGGCGCAGCTCCTCGGCGTAGTAGCGGCTGCCGGGCCCGCGCAGCGAGTACAGCAGCCGGAACGGCACGCGGCTGCCCACACGGCGGCGCTCGCGGAGCATCGCCATCAGCGGCACGATGCCAGACCCGCCGGCGACGAGCAGCACCGGCGCGGCGCTCTCCGGCCGCCACACGAACCACCCGCCGACCGGCCCGCGCAGCTCCACCTCGTCGCCGATCTCCATGATCTCGGTCAGGTACGGCGAGACCTCCCCGCCGGGCACGCTCTCGACGGTCAGCTCGACCGTCTCACCGTCGGAGGGCGCGGCCAGCGAGTAGCTGCGCTGCGTGCTGTAGCCGTCGTCGGCCGTCAGCCGCACGTCCACGTGCTGGCCCGCGAGGTGGCCGGACCAGCCGGGCACCGCGAAGCGCAGCGTGCGGGCGCTGGGCGTCTCGTCGCGGACCTCGGTCAGCCGGGCGGGCCGCCAGCTCACGCGGCGGGTCGCCGGCCGCCCCACTAGTCGCCCTCGTAGCGCTGCTCGCGCCACGGGTCACCGTAGTTGTGGTAGCCGGCCGTCTCCCAGAAGCCGGGCCAGTCCTCGTTCACCAGCCGGATGCCGCGCACCCACTTGGCCGACTTCCAGAAGTACAGGTGAGGCACCAGCAGCCGGGCCGGACCGCCGTGGACGGGCGCCAGCTCCTCGCCGTCGAAGGTGTGGACGATCCACGCCTTGCCGTCGAGCAGGTCCTCGACCGGCAGGTTGGTGGTGTAGCCGCCGTACGAGTGGACCAGCGCGTACTCGGCGGCGCTCTCCACGTTCTCGAAGAGCACGTCGAGCGAGACGCCCTCCCACTGGGTGCCGAGCTTGGTCCACTTGGTGACGCAGTGGATGTCGACGGTCGGCCGCTCGCCGGGCAGCGCCATGAGCTCCTGCCACGACCAGCGGTGGGTCTCGCCGGCCTCGGTGTCGATGGTGAACTCCCACCGGTCGAGCGGCACCCGCGGCGTCGGCCCGGCCGACAGCACGGGGAAGTCCTCGACGAGGTACTGGCCGGGCGGCAGCCGGTCGCCGCCCTCTCTGGGGCGGCCGCGAAAGCCGCGCGAGACGATGGCCACGGGGCCTCCTTCAGTGACACCTGTCCCGCCATTCCATCACGGCACCATTTCATGATCCCCATGGGGCACGTAGCCTGGCAGGAGGGACCGTCGTCATCCGGGGAGCCGCATCTTGAGCGACCGCAAGCCGTACGGGGTGAACTTCGAGTCGTGGATCGACCGGCAGATCCGCGAGGCGGAGGAGCGGGGCGAGTTCGATGACCTGCCGGGCAAGGGCAAGCCGCTGCCCGACCTCGACAAGCCGCACGACGACATGTGGTGGATCAAGCAGAAGCTGCGCAGCGAGGGCCTGTCCATGCCGCTGCCGCCGACGCTCGCCCTGCGCAAGGACGCCGAGGAGGCGCTGGCCGAGGCACGCGCCGCCCGCTCCGAGCGCGAGGCGCGGCAGATCGTCGAGGAGATCAACGCGAGGATCCGCGAGGCCATCCGCACCGGCCTGTCCGGCCCGCCGCTCAACCTGCTGCCGTTCGACGTGGAGCGCGTCGTCGCGGAGTGGCGCGCCTCTCGCTGAACGCGCGTCCCACTGAACGCGTCTCCCGCCGAACGCGCCTCCCGCTGTGCGCGTTGTGTATGGACCCGCCGGGGGACGGCGCTCACAATCAGGCCATGAGCGATGGTGCCGTTACTGATGGGGGCACGGGCGGGCACGTGGGCGCGCGGGCGCCGCGCCGGGAGGACGCCCGGCTGCTGACCGGCCGGGCCAGGTACGCCGGCAACGTGCGGCTGCCCGGGACGGCCCACGCCGTCGTCGTGCGCAGCCCCGTCGCGCACGGGCGGCTGACCGGGTGCGACGCCAAGGCCGCGTGGACGGTCGAGGGCGTGCTCGACGTCATCACGCCCGCCGACGCCGTCGACGTGCGGCTGCCGTGCGTGACGCTCGCCGCCGGGCAGCGCGACACCTCCTACCCGGTCCTGGAGGAGACCATCCGGTACGTGGGCCAGCCGCTCGCCGTGGTCGTCGCCGAGACGCCCGAGGCCGCCGCCGACGCCGCCGCGCTGCTGGACCTCGACCTGCACGAGCTGCCCCCGGTCGTCGGCGTGGAGCGCGCGATGGAGCCGGACGCCCCTCTCCTCCACCCCGACTGGGGCTCCAACGTGCTCACCGACTCGGTCCTCGGCGACGCGGACTGCGAGGAGGCCATCGCCGGCGCCGAGCACGTGGTGGAGCTGGCCTTCCGGTACGGCAGGGCGTCGCCGTACCCGATGGAGCCGCGCGCGCTCGTCGCCACGTTCATCGACGGGGAGCTGACGATCCGCATCTCGACGCAGGCGCCGCACCACGTGCGCGACCACGCCGCCGACGCGCTCGGGCTCACCCACGACCGGGTGCGCGTCGTCAGCGGCGACACCGGCGGCGGGTTCGGCGGCAAGGAGCACATCTACCCCGACGAGACGCTGGTCTGCCTGGCCGCGATGCGTCTGGGCGGCCGGCCCGTGCGCTGGACGGAGTCGCCCGGCGACCGGCTGGTCGCCACCCTGCCCGCCCGGGCCGCCGTCCACCGGGCGCGGCTGGCGCTGGACGCCGACGGCCGGTTCGTGGCGCTGCACGCCGACGTCGTCGGCGACCTCGGGGCGCACCCGTCGAACGTCGGCATCTCGCCGTTCGCGGTGACCGCCATCATGCTGCCCGGCCCGTACCGCTTCGACCGGGCAGGGGTCCGGCTGCGCGGCGTCGTCACGACGACCACGCCGACCGGCTCGTACCGGGGCTTCGGCCAGCCGGAGGCGACGTACACGCGGGAGCGGCTGATCGACGAGGCGGCGCGGCGGCTCGGGCTCGACCCGGTGGAGCTGCGCCTGCGCAACCTGCTCGGGCCGGAGGAGCTGCCGTGCGTGACGCGGATCTGGCAGCCGTACGACTCGGGCGACTACCCGCGCGCCCTGCGCACGCTCAGGGACATGGTCAGGGTGTTCCCCGGCGGCGACGGGCGCCGGCGGGGCGTCGGGTTCTCGTGCCACGTGGAGGCGACCGGGCTGGGGCCGTCGCAGGACATGAAGTCCGCGGGGCAGCAGGTCGGCGGGTACGAGATCGCGGTGCTGCGCATGGAGCCGGACGCCTCGGTCGTCGTCGCCTCCGGCGTGGCCGCGATCGGGCAGGGCATCGAGACGACGCTGGCCCAGCTCGCCGCCGACCGGATGGGCGTCGATCCCGGCCGGGTCCGGGTGGTGCTGGGCGACACCGCGGCGACGCCCTACTCGCCGATCGGCTCCATCGCCAGCCGGGCGCTCGCCGTCGGCGGGGGAGCGCTGGTCCAGGCCGCGGCCCGGCTGCGCGACAAGATCCTGACCATCGCCGCGCACCGGCTGGAGGCCGCGCCGGAGGACCTGGAGATCACCGACGGGGCCGTACGGGTGAAGGGCGACCCGCGCGCCTCGCTGACGCTGCGGGAGGTCGCCACGTCGGCGTGGCGCGGCTGGGACCTGCCCGAGGGCGCCTCGCCCGGCCTGGAGGAGCGGGCCGTCTACGACCCGGCCGCCTACACCTACGCCTACGGCGCCCACGCCGCGGCCGTCGCCGTGGACCCGGAGACCGGGGCGGTCGAGGTGGAGGGCTACTGGGCGGTCAACGACGCCGGCGTGCTGGTGAACCCGGCGATCGTCGAGGGCCAGCTCAGCGGCGGCATCGCGCAGGGCATCGGCATGGCCCTGACTGAAGAGGTCGTCCACACCGCCGACGGCCAGCCGGTCATCGACTACCTGCTGCCCACGACCAGGGAGGTGCCCACGATCGAGCTGGCGACGCTGGTGACGCCCTCGCCCATCACGCCCGGGGGCATGAAGGGCGTCGGCGAGGCCGGCACCATCGGGCCGCCCGCCGCCATCGGCAACGCGGTCGCCGCCGCCCTGCCGGAGGTCGCCGGCGAGATCACGGTCACGCCGCTGACGCCCGAGCGGTTGTGGAGGCTGCTGACGCATGCCCGCACGCCCACCGGGTAGCCGTAGCCGAATGGACTTCGCGGACTGGTTCCTCACCCAGGACGAACGCGACAACCCGGCCACCCGGCTGGGCGCCTGGACGACGGGCAACCTGGTGCGCCCCCTCATCCACGGGGCGACCTACTTCGCCGAGCTCAAGACGTGCCTGGACAGCGTGCGGGCGCACGATCTGGTGCTGTTCGCCGACTGGCGCGGCGACCCCGACGAGCGGCTCGCCGACGGCGGACCGCAGATCTCCGACGCGCTGTCGGGGGTGGCCGCCAGGGGAGCGCTGGTCAACGGGCTGATCTGGCGCTCGCACCTGGACGCGCTGCGCTTCAGCGCCGAGGAGAACCGGCACCTCGGCGAGAAGATCGAGGCGGCCGGCGGTCAGGCGGTGCTCGACACCCGGGTACGGCCCGGCGGCGCGCACCACCAGAAGTTCGTCGTCATCCGGCGACGCGGCGACCCTGACCACGATGTGACGTTCGTCGGCGGCGTCGACCTGTGCCACAGCCGCCGCGACGACGCCGCCCACCACGGCGACCCGCAGGCCGCGCCCATGCCCGACGTGTACGGCGACAGCCCGCCGTGGCACGACGTGCAGGTGGCGATCCACGGGCCGGCCGTCGCGGAGGTGGAGACCGTGTTCCGCGAGCGGTGGGAGGACCCGGCCCCGGAGACGCGGCAGCCGTTCAGGAGGCTGCGCGACCATCTGGAGCGGATGGACGACGTGCCCGCGCTGCCGCCGCCGGGCCCGGCTCCCGGACCGGCGGGGACGCACGCCGTGCAGCTGCTGCGGACCTACCCCTACCGGCGCCGCCCGTACCCGTTCGCCCCGCGCGGCGAGCGGAGCGTGGCCCGCGCCTACCAGAAGGTCCTGCGCAGGGCCCGCTCGCTCGTGTACCTGGAGGACCAGTACCTGTGGTCCACCGAGGTGATCGAGCCGTTCGCGGAGGCGCTGGAGCGCGAGGAAGAACTCCGCATGATCATCGTGGTGCCGCGCCATCCCGACCAGGACGGCTGGCTGGCCGGCCCGGCCAGCCTCATCGGCCGCAGCGAGGCGCTGCGCCGGCTGAAGCAGGCGGGCGGCGACCGGGTCGCGGTGTACGACCTGGAGAACCACGCGGGCACCCCGGTCTACGTCCACGCCAAGGTCTGCGTGGTGGACGACGTATGGGCGTCGGTCGGGTCCGACAACGTCAACCTGCGGTCGTGGACGTACGACTCGGAGCTGAGCTGCGCGGTCGTGGACGAGGAGCCCGACCCGCGCCCGCCCGCCGGTGGCCGCCGGTTCGCCCGGGAGCTGCGGCTCACGCTGGCCGCCGAGCACCTGGACCGCGACCCGGACGACGTGGACGACCTGTGCGACCCGAAGGCGGCCTTCGAGGCGTTGGCGGAGTCGGCGCGGCGCCTGGACGCCTGGCACCGGGACGGGCGCCGGGGCCCGCGTCCGCCGGGCCGCCTGCGGCCGCACCCGGCTCCGGAGCTGGGGCGGGTGCGCAAGCTGCTGGCCATGCCGCTGTACCGGGTCGCGGTCGATCCCGACGGCCGTCCCTCGGACATGCGCCGCTCCCGCCGCTTCTGACCGCCTCGTCCGTCAGGCGGGACGGGCGGAGGCGGCGCTGTCCAGGACGGCCTGGAGCTGCGCCGGCTCGGAGGTGCCTCCGGCGGCGAGGACGACGCCGTGGCGGTCCGTGACGACCGCGTACGGCGGCCACGGGATGTCGTTGCGCTCGTACACGTCCGGGTCCACCACCCGGGGCAGCCCGTCCAGCCCGTCGGCCTCGTCCTTGGGCGCCGCGGTGACCAGGACGACCTCCATCCGGGCGGCCATGGCCACGAAGTGGGGGAGCATCGTGGTGCACAGCCCGCACCCGGGCGAGACCAGCGCGTACAGGACCCGGTCCGAGGCCCGCTCCGGTGCCCCTTCCAGCGCGAACGGCGTGCCGGCCCGCGGCCCGTGCTCGGTCCGTCCGGTGGCGTAGGTACGACCGGACGTATCGGTACGCCCGCCGGACGAGCCGTGACGTCCGGCACCGGGCAGCAGGATCGGAAGCACGAACGCGAGCCCGAGCAGCGCGGCGGCCACCGCCACCTGAGCCGGCGCGAACGGCGACGGCCCCGCCGCGACCGCCATGAGCGCCAGCGCCAGGAGCACCCCCGTCCGCACCATCGTCCCGGGCCCGACCAGGTCGCGGCCGCCGAAGCAGCCGCAGCCGACGCGCAGGCCGCGCCGCAGCACCGAGCCCATCGCCGCGAGGAACACCGCGAACAGCAGTGCCGCGACCACGGACCCCAGCCGGCGCAGGCCCGGCGCCAGCAGCAGCGCCGCGGCCGCCACCTCGACGGCCAGCACGGTCACCGCCGCGGGCAGGGCCAGCGGGGCGGGCAGCACCCGGTAGCCGTCGATGGTCGCCGCGAACCCGCGCACGTCGCGGACCTTGCCGAGGGCCGCCCCCAGCAGCACCGCCGCCACCGCCAGGTACGCGGACGCGAGGACGATCACGGCACCCCCTGGTAGGCGGACGCCTGCAACTCGTAGAGGTCGGCGTAGAGCCCGTCGCGCGCCATCAGCTCCTCGTGTGTGCCGTGCTCGGCCACGCGCCCGTGGTCGAGCACGTAGACCCGGTCGGCGTAGCGGACGCTGGCCAGCCGGTGGGTGATGAGCACGATCGTACGGCCGTCGGCGTGCTTCCTGATCCGCTCGAACAGGGCGTGCTCGGCCCGCGCGTCCAGCGCCGAGGTGGGCTCGTCGAAGATGACCAGCGCCGCGTCGCGATAGAAGCCGCGCGCCACGGCGATGCGCTGCCACTGCCCGCCCGACAGGTCGTGTCCCCCGCGGAAGCGGCGGTCGAGCAGGGCGTCGTACCCGTCCGGCAGCGCGGCCACCACCTCGTGCGCGCCCGACGCCTCCGCGGCGGCGGCCAGCCGGTGCTCGTCCACGGGCTCGCCCATGACGATGTTCTCCCGGACGGTGAGCGGCCAGCGCGTGTGGTCCTGGGCGATCACGGAGACGTGCCGGCGCAGCGCGTCGGCGTCGAGCGTGCCGAGGTCGGCGCCGTCCCAGCGGATCGCGCCCTGGTCCGGCCGGTAGAGCCCGGCCAGGAGCTTGGCCAGCGTGGTCTTGCCCGAGCCGTTCTCGCCGACGAGGGCGACGACCTCGCCGCGGTTCACGGTCACGCTGACGCCCGACAGCGCGGGGCGGTCGGCTCCCGGGTAGGTGAAGGTCACGTCGTCGGCGGTCAGCCGGCGGAACGGCGCGGGCGGGAGCGTGCCGTCCGTGCGGGCGACGCGATCCTCGGCCAGCTCGCGGAAGGCCAGGTAGTCGCCGAAGTACAGGCCGGCCTCGTACAGCCGGTTCATGGCCTGGACCAGGCCCGTCAGCGAGCCCTGGCCGGTCCTGACGGCGAGCACCGCCGCCCCGGCCACCGCCAGGGGGACGATCCCGGCCGCGAGCAGCCCGCCGAGGGCCGCGTACACGCCGGCCGTGGCGACCCCGGTCAGCAGGTCGCCGGCCGCCTTGGCGGCGGTGCGCCGGCGGGCCACGTCGAGCTGCACCTCCTGCTCCAGGTCCGCCACCTTGGCGTACTGGCCGAGCAGGAAGTCGCGCAGCCCGTAGGCCCGCACCTCGGCGGCGGGTAACCGCTCGGCCATCAGGTCGGACAGCATGAACTTGCGCCGCCGCGCGGCGGAGAGCCGGTAGAACCCCTGGTAGCCGAGGCGGGCGGCGCGTACGGCCGCCCAGCCGGCGGGCACGGCCGTGACCAGCAGCAGCGGCATGAGGACCGGGTGCAGCAGGCCGAGCGCGGCGGCGGAGGCCAGCACGCCGACGGCGGCGGTGAGCACGGCGATGGCCGTCTCGACCACGGTCGCGCTGTCGGGCACGCCGCTGTCGCGGGCGCGCCGCATCCCGTTGTGGAAGTCGTGGTCGTCGAACGCGGTGAGGTCGACGCGGGTGGTCAGCTCGAACAGCCTGGTCTCCGCGAGCCGTTCGACCAGCGGCTTCAGCCGGGCCTGCGCCCAGCCGGCGCCCGTCAGCAGCGCGCCGCGCAGCCCGGCCGCGGCGGCGACGAGCACCAGTGAGGGCAGCGCGGCCCGCACCCGCTCGGGGGTGGGCCCGGCGGCGAACAGGGAGGCGAGCACGTCGGAGGTCGCCATCAGGCCGAAGACCGTGAACACGCCGGCCGCGAGGCTGCCCGTCACGGCCACCGCCGTGTCTCGGCGGCTCGCCTGCCAGGCCAGCCGCAGCGCGGCGGCGACGAGCGAGGGGAGGCGGCGGGCGATGGTGCCGAGCGTCGTGGTCAGGAGGTGCTCGTCGTGGCTCTCCCAGTAGGCGACCACCAGCCCGGACCTGTCGTCCGGGACGTCGGGCCCCCGCCTGCGCCACAGCCTCACGCGGGGAGGCCCTCTCGTGACAGCCGGCACGGCGGAGTTCCCCGAATCACGGAGTCAATCTAAGTGACCGTCGCGGCAGTGTAAAGGACGAAGTAAATGCCTTTTTGGCAATCCGCGATGCCTCTGGACATGCGTCCGGATATCTGCTCATAATGCGACCGTTTGTGCGTCGCCTTGGTCGTGAACGCGATTCTCGACGGCGCACAGGGCACGGGAAAAGGCGCTTACCAGCGTCATCCCGAGGCTCAGATCCCTACAGCGGCCGTCCATCGACGGCCAAGGAAGGAGCCCCCATGTCCGTGCTGGCCCTTGAGCCCCGCGACGCAGGCGTCATCGAGTTCGAAGACCTCATGGTCGACTTCGAAGGTGAGCTGGGCAAGCTGCTCCACGGTCCCCAGGCCTGCGTCAACACCTGCAAGCGCACGGTTTGCAGCAGCTTCCCCTGCTGCCCGTCCATCGTGTAGCTCCATCCGGTAACCCGCTCGCGGCCATGCGGGGACGCGTGGCCGTGCAAAGCGCTGTGGAAAGGCCATCGGCGCAGTTCCGGTGGCCTTTCCTTTCATCGGCATAAGCGCTCCGCGATCGAAGGGTCACGATGGACGTAAATGTGCGCGACCGCCTTACCCGATTTGCCGATTCGTATGGTAGGGAAATCTACGAGGACGACACGTGGATCAGCGTTCACGACCCTGAGGCGGAAACCCCGGTCCAAGGCTGGAAGCTCCACGTCTCGGCACGTCCCGGAACCCTCGCCGACACCCTCGACCGGGCCCTGCCCGTCCTCGCCGCCGCCGGGTGCGCCTTCAAGGTGGCCCGCTCGGCGCACACGCTCATGGAGCTCAACTCGGGCGACCTCGACCCCGGCGCCGTGGGCAAGGCCATGACGGTCTACCCGGCGCAGAACGCGGTGGTGGAGATCGGGCACGCCCTCGCGAGCGCGCTCGCCGGGATGGCCGCGCCGCGCATCGTCAGCGACCGGCGGATCCGCAGCGACGCGCCGGTCTACTACCGGTACGCGCCCTTCGCCCCGCAGTACCGCGTGGACGACAACGGGGACTTCGAGCTGGTGGTGGTCGGGCCGGACGGGGAGCGGCTGCCAGGGGCGGCGGGCCCGGAGTACTCCTGCCCGCCGTGGACCACCGACCCGTTCCGGCCCGGCGACCCCTCACCCGCCGGGGAGGCCGGCTCCGGCTCGTCCGCCGCGGAGGCCGGCTCCGGAGGCAGGCTGATCGGCGGGCGATACCGCGTGACCTCCGGCGTCGTGCGCGGCCCCCGGGGCAACGTCTACCGGGCCACCGACGCGGCCGGCCGGCCCGTCGTGGTCAAGGAGGCCCGCGCGTACGTCGGCGAGAACACCCAGGGCTGGGACCTGCGGATGTACCTGCGCAACGAGCTGCGCGTCCTCCAGGCCCTCAAGGGCGTGCCCGGCGTGCCCGAGCCGATCGACCACTTCCGCCACGGCGACGACGAGTTCCTCGTCATGACCGACGCGGGCAGCCGCGACCTCAACCGGTTCGTGGCCGAGAACGGCCTGTTCACCGACCGGCCCGCCGGGGCCGGGCCAGGGGAGCGCGACCTCGGCGCGCTGGCCGCGCGCCTGCTGGAGGTGCTGGACGCCGTGCACGCGCGCGGGGTGGTGGTCCGGGACCTGTCGCCCAAGAACGTCGTGCTGGGCGAGGACGGCCGCTGCACGCTCATCGACTTCGGCAACAGCCGGTACGACGGCCTCCAGCTCCCGGGCTGGAGCCGCGGCTACAGCGTGCCCGACCAGCACACCGACCGGGAGTCCGGGCCCGCCGACGACTACTTCTCGCTCGGCGCCACCCTGTTCTTCGCCACCACCGGCATGAACCCCGTCATGATCGACCCCGACCCGGTCCGCAACCTGGAGCGCACGCTGATGTGCCTCGCGCGGATGTCCCCCGGCGCTCCGGGGGGCGTGCGCGGCCTGCTGCCGTCGCTGCTCAGCCTGGACCCGGAGGAGCGCACCGAGGCCGCCGCGGCGCTGAGGTCGGGCCTGGGCGGGGCGTCCGCGTTCCCCGCCCGGACGCGGCCCGTGCCGCCGAGGCTGACCGGAGACCTGCTGGCGAGCGTCCTCGACCACACGACCCGCGAGTGCGTCGCCTTCGCCGAGCGCCTCATGGACGCCCCCGAGGACGCGCGCCGGGCGAGCCCGCCGGTCACGAACGTCTACGGCGGCTGCGCCGGCGTCGGCATGGAGCTGCTGCACCACCCCGAGGCCAAGGCCGTCGCCGCCGACCTGGCCCGCTGGACGGCCCGCGTCATGCCGCCCGCCGTGCTCCCTCCGTCCCTGTACTTCGGCCGCACCGGGACGGCGCTGTTCCTGACCGCCGCCCGGCTGACCGCCGTGCCGGAGCTGGCCGTGCCCGAGCCGGTCACGCTCGACGGCCCCCAGCGCGCCGACCAGGCGCACGGCGTCGCCGGCATCGGAGCCGGCCACCTGGCGCTGGCCGCGATCGGCGACGACCCCCGGCATCTGGAGGTCGCTGCGGAGTGCGCCAGGCGCCTGCTCGCCGGGGAGGTCACCGCGCCCGAGGAGGACGTGCCGCCGCCGCCCGGATCGGGGGTGGCCGTGGACGCCGCGTTCGCCCACGGCGAGGCCGGCTGCGCGGACTTCCTGCTCTCCTACCACGAGGCCACCGGCGACCCGGCGGCCGGCGAGGCGGCCAGGGAGCGGTTCGCGGGCCTGGCCGTACGGGCCGAGGCCATGCTGGCCGAGCTGGCGGGGCCGGAGGCGCGGCCGATGGGCGCGTCCTGGTGCCAGGGCGTGTCGGGCATCGCCAGCGCGCTGGCGCACGCCGCGGCGGCGTACGGCGACGACGGCTACCTGGCGCTGGCCGAACGCGGCGCGCTGGCCGGGCTGACGGTCGCCCCGCAGGCGTGGGTGGTCTCGCAGTGCTGCGGCCTGGCCGGCATGGGCGAGGCGCTGATCGACCTGGCCCTGGTCACGGGCGACGACCGCCACTGGCGCGGGGCGGAGCAGATCGCCGAGCTCATGCTGGTGCGCGCCGGGGGAGAGCCGGAGCGGCCGGTGTTCCCGGGCAACGACCTGGACAAGGCCGGGTACACCTGGGCCACGGGGACCGCAGGGGTGCTGTCGTTCCTGCGCCGGCTGGACCGCCGCTCGGGCACGCGCCTGTGGACGGCCGCCTGGCGCCTGCCCGGGTAGGGGCCCGGCGGCCTACGCCCTGGTCGCGTGGTACAGGCCGTTGACGGCCAGGGCGTAGCCGTACACGCCGAAGCCGACCACGATGCCGCGCGCGACCGGCGACAGGTACGAGTGGTGCCGGAACTCCTCGCGCCGGTGGACGTTCGAGATGTGCACCTCCACCACGGGCAGCTCGGCGCCCTCGATGGCGTCGTGCAGCGCGACCGAGGTGTGGGTGTAGGCGCCGGCGTTGAGGACCGCGCCGATGCACCGGCCCGCCTTGACCTCCGCGCCGGCCTCCTGGATCCAGTCGACCAGCTGCCCCTCGTGGTTGGACTGCCGGAAGACCGTGTCGAGGCCGAGCTTGCCGGCCTCCTGCCGGCACAGCTCCTCCACGTCGGCGAGCGTGGCCGAGCCGTAGATCTCCGGCCTGCGGGTGCCGAGGAGGTTGAGGTTGGGGCCGTTGAGAATCAGAACCGAGGTCACAGCGGGAGACTAACCCGAGGGGTGAACCGGTGGGGCGAGGGGCGCGTACCTGGGAACGAGCCCGAACTCCCGAACCCACCGATCCCCGAGGAGCGAGCATGCCCCAGAAGCGCGTCGTGGCCGTTCTGGCCGTGCTGGGTGTCCAGCTCGTCGCCGGATGCGCAGCCGCCTCCCAGGCCCAGCCCGCCCCGCCCGCCGCGATGGCCGGGGCGGCGACGCAGGACGGCCACGCGGAGGCCGACGTCTCGTTCTCGCAGGAGATGATCACGCACCACCGGCTGACGATCCGGCTGGCCGAGCTGGCGCCGGACCGCAGCGACACGGCGTACGTGCGTGACCTCGCCGGGAAGCTGGTCGCCGCCGAGCAGAAGGACATCACGCAGATGACGTCGTGGCTGCGCTCGTGGAAGGCCGAGGTGCCGGACGAGGGCCACGCCGGTCATGACATGCCGGGTATGGAGTCGGGCACGAACATGGCCGGGATGGTGTCGGCCGACGACCTGGCGGCGCTGAAGAAGCTGTCCGGACCAGCGTTCGACCGGGCGTGGCTGAAGGCGCTGGCCGACCACCTGGACGCCGGCGTGAAGATGGCCGAGGTGGCGCAGGCCCTCGGCAAGCACGCGCCCACGGTCAAGCTCGCTCGCAGGCTCGTCGAGGAGCAGCGCGAGGAGGTCGCCGCCATCAGGCGGCACCTCTCCTGAGCCGACGTCCCCGGACCGGGAGGAGGAGGCGGGCGGAGGCACCCCATTCCTCCACCCGCCGTTCGCCGATCCCGTCAGCGGCCTCGATCATGCGCTATATTTCCTATGAAAGCAATAGGAATTGTTGGAATGGTCAAGGAGCCTTGATCTCGACGCCAATGAAGGGCGAATCTTCATGAATCTCCCGGTCCGGACGCCTACCCTCGTGCCCATGCTGATCGAAGACGGGAACGCCCCGGCCGTGGAGGCACTGATCCCCGCCCCGGAGCGCTCGGTGGCCGCGGTCGTGCCCGAGTCGTCCGGAGCCGGGCACTGGGTGGGCGCGCCCAGCGCGGTCGCCCACGACGGAGTGATCCACCTGGCGTACCGGTTGCGCCGGCCCATCGGGGAGGGGCGCGGCCACGCCGTCGTCGTGGCCCGCTCCACCGACGGCGAGCGGTTCGAGCCGCTGCTGACGATCACGCGGGCGGAGATGGACGCCGAGTCCCTGGAGCGTCCCACGCTCGTCCGCCTGCCCGGCGGGCGCTGGCGCCTCTACCTGAGCTGCGCCACGTACGGGACCAAGCACTGGCGCGTCGAGGTCCTCGAAGCGGACGACCCCGGCTCCTTCGACCCGGCCGCGCGTGCCACCGTCCTGCCCGGCGACCCCAAGACGGGCGTCAAGGACCCGGTCATCGTACGGCGGGGCGGCACCTGGCACCTGTGGGCCTCCTGCCACCCGCTGGCCGACCCCGACGAGGCCGACCAGATGGTCACCGACTACGCGACCAGCGACGACGGCCTGTCCTGGACGTGGCAGGGCACGGCCCTGAGCGGCCGCCCCGGCACGTGGGACTCGCGCGGCACCCGGGTGAGCGCCGTGCGCTTCACCCCGGCCGGCGTGCTGGCCTTCTACGACGGCCGGGCGAGCGCCGCCGAGAACTACGAGGAGCGCACCGGGATCGCGACCGGGACGGACCCGGCGGCGCTGACACCCCTGGGCGACGCCCCGGCCGCCTCGTCCCCGCACGGGGGCGGCGGGCTGCGCTACCTGGACGTGGTGGACCTGCCGGAGGGCGGGGTGCGCCTGTACTACGAGTACACCTGCGCCGACGGCAGCCACGAGCTGCGCACCGAGCTCCGCCCCGCCTGAGCGGCGCCCCGGCCCATGCCTCGCATGAGCCCGCGCCTCGTCGTCGGGGCGCGGGCGGGGACGGCGAGCGGGTCAGCCCTGCTTCGGGCGGCCGTTGCGGGCCTGGCGCTGGCCCGGCGGGCGGGCGCCCACCAGGCCGCCGGAGCGCTCCCGTGGCTGCAGCCAGTCGCTGAAGTCCGCCCCCGTGACCTGTTGCAGCAGCTCGACGTCCTTGGCGAAGTACGGGATCAGCGCCCGCCGCTGCTCCCAGGTGAGCGGCCGGCGAGATTTGCCGCGACGCTGGATCAGGTGCTCCAGGCGGCCGTTCAGCGCCCGCTCCAGCCCGTGCGGCAGGAAGCGCGCCGTGCGGGTCGCCGCCGCCAGCAGGCGGTGCCGCCCGTCCTGCTCGGGGTGGGCCGTGACGTTCTCGCGGGGCACCTCGGTGACCAGGCCCCGCTCGACCCCGAGGAAGCCGGTGATCCGGTCGAGGGTCTCGGCGGGCCGGTCGACGAGGTCGCGGTAACGGAAGACGAGGACCTGGTCGCGGGGGAAGAGGGTGTAGAGGTGCGCGAGCTGCTCGCCGTACCGGCCGAGGCCGACGTAGTGCCAGAAGTGCGCCCAGCCGGCCGCGATCCGGCGGCGCTCGTCGGCGCAGGCGCGCACCACGTCACCGATGGGTTCCAGCCCGGCCGACCACAGGTGCGTCCAGTTGGAGTGGGCCCGCTCGACGGGATCGCGCAGGATGGCGATCAGCTTCGCGTGCGGGATGAGGGCATGGATGCGCCGCTGCGCGTCCAGGTCGTACAGGTAGAACGGGGTGGCCTCCCCGAGCAGGGCGCCGGGCGGCGCGCCGGCGAAGAGGGCTTCGTAGTCGGCTCTGCGCCAGACGTGCTCCCGGTAGGTGGGCGCGTCGCCGGGGCCGCCGCGGGTGGGGGGCGGTCCGTCGGTCAGGAAGAACTTCGGCTCCTTCACGTGCGGCAGATGGAGTCCGGGGTGCTGCTGGAGCGCGGCGTGCAGGGCCGTGGTGCCGGCCTTGGGGGCGCCGATCACCAGGAAGTGGGGCAGCGGCATCGTCCTCGTCCTTCCTTCTCTCCATGCTCCGTCAATCCTTATTTTCCTACCAAATGTGTGGGATAATCTAGTCATGAGTCTGGACAGGACCCGCTCACCCAGCGCCCGCGCGGAATCCCCGCTGACCGCCGCGATCCTGGCCGGCAGGTGGATCAGGTCGGCGGCGGTGGACGACGCGCAGGGCCGGCACTGGCAGGCGAACCCCGATCTCCGCGGCCGGTCGGCGGCCACCCCCGAGGAGCCCTGGTCGTTGTACTCCGGCGGCGCGGGCATCGTGCTGTTCTTCCTGGAGCTCGCCGCCGCCACCGGCCACGAGGCGTACCTCGACGACGCCCGGGCCGGAGCCCGCCGCCTGGCCGCCACCTGGCGTGACCAGAGCGACCTTTCTCTCTACCATGGCCTGACCGGCGTCATGATCGCACTCATGGAGGCCGGCTGGGCTCTCGGCGACGCCCGTTTCGAGTCCGAGGCCAGGGCCATCGCCGACCTGATCGTCAGCAGGGGCCGCACGGCCGACGGCGAGGCCGGCTGGTCGCCCGACCCGGCGCAGCGCGGCGACGGCGGCATCGTGCTCGGCCTGCTGAGGGCCGGGGCCCACCTGGGCGTGCCGGCCTACGAGGAGTTCGCCGTCGAGGCCGGTCTGCGCATCGCGCGGCTGCCCGTGCCGGGCCACCTGTTCGGCGACTGCGCCGACCTGCCGGTGGACGCGGTGACGCCGGGCTTCCTCGCCGGTACGGCCGGCACGGCGTTCCTGCTCGCCCGCCTGTACGGCGTCAGCGGCGACGACCGCTTCCTGCGCGCGGCGCGCAGCGGGGCGGACTTCGTGCGCGAGGTCAGCATCGTGAGCGGCGACTCAGCGGTGGTGCCCCACCACGTGCCGCACGCCCGCGGCCTGCACTACCTGGGCTTCTGCTCCGGCTCGGCCGGGGTGGCGCGGATGTTCTACGAGCTGCACCAGGTGGCCGGCGACCCGGGCGACCTCGACTGGGTGGAGCGCCTGGCGCGGGGCATCACGAGCAGCGGCGTGCCGTACCGGCAGACCGAGGGCTACTGGAACGTGGCCTGCCAGTGCTGCGGCGCGGCCGGGCTGATCGAGCTGTTCGTCGGGCTGTGGGCGGCGACCGGGCGCGTGGCCCACCTGGACTTCGCCCGCACGCTGGCCGGCAACCTCATCGGCCGGGCCAGCGACCACGACGGTCACGGCTACCGGTGGTACCAGGCGTACCGGCGGCTGCGGCCGGAGGAGGTCAGCGCGGACACCGGTTACATGGTCGGCGCGGCCGGCATCGGCGCCGCGCTGCTCCACCTCGACGCCGCGGGCCAGGCCGCCCGGGCACGCCGGGTGATCCTGCTGCCCGACAACCCGTTCCCCGCCATCCCGCTGCCGCCCACCGCCCTGGCCGCCTCCTGACTGACCGCATCCGTATCGAGGTCCATCCGTCTACCTGTTCCCTACTGTTCCTACTGGTTTTACATGTGAGGAGCCTCTCTGATGACCGCGACCACGGACGCGCCCGCCTACGCCAGCGTGGCCGATCTTGAGACCCACGGCCCGTACGGACCCGGCCGCCTGCACACCTCCCCGATGTGGAGCCGCCCGATCTACCCCTTCCAGGACCGGGTGACCGCCGACGGCTCCAGCGGCTACCGGGCCGAGCCCGGCCGCTACCACCTCTACGTCGCCTGGGTCTGCCCCTGGGCGCAGCGCGCCGCGATCGCGCGGAAGCTGGCCGGGCTGGAGGACGTGGTGTCGCTGTCGTACGTGGACGACGACCGCGACGGCCGCGGCTGGGCCTTCCGCGAGCGCCGCGGCCCCGACCCGGTCAACGGCTTCACGCTGCTGGAGCAGGCCTACGAGGCCACGGAGCCGGGCTACCGCGGCCACATCTCCGTGCCCGTGCTCTGGGACCGGCGTACCGGCCGGATCGTCAGCAACCACTTCCCCGACATCACCCTCGATCTCGGCACCCAGTTCCGGGAGTGGGCCGACCCGTCCGTGGACCTCTACCCCGAGGACCGGCGGGAGGAGATCGACGCGCTCAACGAGGAGATCCTCCAGGAGGTCAACCACGCGCCCGGCAGGGTGGCCGCCGCCGGGACGCAGGACGAGTACGAGGAGTCGCGCCACCGCGCGGTCGCCGCGCTGGAGCGCCTGGAGGAGCGGCTGGCGACGCGGCGGTTCCTGCTCGGCGACCGGATCACCGAGGCAGACGTGCGGCTGTGGCCGACGCTGGCCCGGTTCGACCTCCTCCACAACCCGCAGGCGCGGATCAGCGAGCGGGCCCTGACCGACTTCCCTGCCCTGTGGGGGTACGCCCGCGACCTCTACCAGCGGCCCGCCTTCCGGGAGACGACCGACTTCGCCACGATCCGCACGAGCTCGTCCGGAGGGGACGGGCTCGTGCGGATCGCCGTCGAGCCGGTGGAGGCTGACTGGGACGCCCCGCACGACCGCGACCGCCTGGCCGCCTCCTGATCGGTTGTTACCCTGTGCTGCGCGCGCCGGGGCGTACCGGCGCGCCTCCTCTGGAGGAGTCCTCCGTGACCACGACCAGACCCGCCCACGACGCCGCCGGCGCGCACGGCTCGGGCGAGCCGGAGGAGTTCCCCGGCGACGTCCACTGGTACGACCTGCCCGACGACGACGCCGAGCCCGACGAGGGGCCCGGCGCCCCGTAGCGGCGAACCTGACGCCCTGACGCAGGGCCGTCTCAGCATGCGGGCGTGCCTAATGCCTATAAAACAGGTAGGTTAATATGGATTAGGCGCCGGGCTGGGACCCGGCGGCCTGTCCCCCTGTTCCCCGAAGGGCATTCGCATGTCATCGTCCACACCCCGCCCGGTCCTCGCGTCCCTCGCCGCCGCCGTCGCCGCCTGCCTGCTCAGCGCCTGTGGCGGCGGCGGGGCCCCGGCCGCCGGCGCCGCCGCGGCGGCCGGCAAGCCGGTGTACGGGGGGACGCTGACGTACCTCGAACACCAGGCGCCGACCTGCCTCTACCTGCCGGCGGCCGGCTTCTATCCGAACGGCGGCGTGCTCAACCAGCTCACCGACAAGCTCACCTGGCAGAACCCGGAGACGCTGGAGATCGAGCCGTGGATCGCCACCTCGTGGGAGGTGAACAAGGACGCCACGCAGTACACCTTCCACCTGCGTGACGGCGTGACCTTCAGCGACGGCACGCCGCTCGACGCCGACGCCGTCGCGGCCAACTTCGACGTGTACGGCAAGGGCGACCCCGCGCTCAAGCTGCCCGTCGCCGAGTTCGTCAACAACTACGAGCGCAGCGAGGTCATCGACAACAAGACCGTGCGCTTCCACTTCGGCAAGCCCTCGCCCGGCTTCCTCCAGGGCACCTCCGTCATCGGCGCCGGCCTGGTGTCGAAAAAGACGATCTCCCTGCCGTACGAGGAGCAGTGCCAGCTCAAGAACGTCGTCGGCTCCGGCCCGTTCACGCTCGCCGGTCAGGTCGTGGACAAGGAGATCGACCTGGCCGCCCGCAAGGACTACGACTGGGCGCCCAAGTCCAGCGCCCATCAGGGCCGCGCGTACCTCGACCAGATCAAGATCATTGTGACGCCCGAGGACAACGTCCGCGTCGGCGCGCTCACCTCCGGCCAGGCCGACTACGTCCGCTACGTGCAGGCGTACGACGAGCAGACCGTCAAGAACGCCGGGTTCACCATCCGCGCCGAGCCCACCCGGGGCGTCAACAACGGCCTCTACCTGCGTCCGGCCAACAGCATCCTGCGGGACGTCAAGGTCCGGAGAGCGCTCCAGAAGGGCACGAACGCCAAGGAGGTCGTCGACACCCTCTTCACCCCGAGCTATCCGGTCGCGACGTCGGTCCTCAGCCACCTCGCGCAGGGCTACGTCGACCTGTCCAAGGAGCTGGCCTACGACCCCGACGCCGCGGCGAAGCTGCTCGACGAGGCCGGCTGGGCGAAGGGCGCCGACGGCGTCCGCGAGAAGGACGGCAGGAAGCTCCAGCTCGGCGTCTTCGTCTCCGGCCCCCAGCCGCTGTCGAAGCAGACCCTGGAGCTCGTCGGCCAGCAGTGGGCCAAGCTCGGCGTGAAGCTGGAGATCCGGCCCGCCGACGCCGGCACGCAGGCCGTGGACATCAAGAACGCGGAGAAGACCGCCATCGCGCACAGTATGGTCGGCCGCGCCGACCAGGACGTCATCAAGAGCCACTTCCACACGAAGAACCGCGACGTCATCCTGTCGAACGACAAGACGCTCGACCGGCTGCTGGAGGAGGAGTCGGCCCTCGCCGACGTGGCCAAGCGCAACGCCAAGGTCGCCGAGATCCAGCGCTACGTGATCGACCAGGCGTACGCCATCCCGCTGTTCGAGGAGCCGCAGGTGTACGGCGTGGCGCCGAACGTCCACGGCGTCGCCTTCGAAGCGGTGGCCCGGCCGAGCTTCTACTCGGTCTGGAAGTCATGAGCGGATCCGCCAGGTACCTCCTGTCGCGCGCGGGGCAGGCGGCGCTCGTCCTGTGGGCCGCCTTCACCGCCGGCTACGTGCTCCTCCAGCTCCTGCCCGGTGACGCGATCCTCATCAAGTTCCAGAACCCGGAGCTCGGCCTGTCACCCGAGCAGATCGCCGAGATCCGCGCCTACTACGGCACGAACGGCCCCGGCGCCTACCTGCACACGCTGATCGGCTTCCTGCGGGCGGACTTCGGCTACTCGATCGACACCGGGACGCCCGTGGCCGAGCGGCTGGCCGAGGGCCTGCCGGCCACCGCGAGGCTGGCGGGCTCGGCGTTCGCGCTGGCCGTGCTGATCGCCGTGGCCGTCGCGTTCGCCTCCTGCCACGCCCGGCTCGGCTGGATCCGGGGGGCGCTCCAGGCGGTGCCGTCGCTGTTCATCTCAGTCCCGGCGTTCTGGCTCGGCATCGTGCTCATCCAGGTGTTCTCGTTCCGGCTGCGGCTGGTGCCGGTGATCGGCGGCAGCGAGGCGCAGCAGCTCCTGCTGCCGGTGCTCACGCTCGCCGTGCCGATCTCGGCGCCCATCGCGCAGATCCTCGCGCGCAGCCTCGACCAGGTGCGGGCCCAGGCGTTCGTGCCCGTCGTCGCCGCCAAGGGGGCCTCGCCCGGGTGGATCCTGTGGCGGCACGTGGCGCGCAACGCCCTCCCGCCCACCCTCACCGTGGCGGGGCTGACGTTCGGCGAGCTCATCGCCGGGTCGGTGGTCACCGAGACGGTCTTCGGCCGCAACGGCGTGGGCCGGCTCACCGAGCAGGCGGTCAACGCCCAGGACACGCCGGTGCTGCTGGCCGTCGTCGTGCTCGCCGCGACGGTGTTCGTGCTCGTCAACCTGGTCGTGGACCTGCTGTACCCGGTGCTCGACCCGAGACTGAGGAGGGCCGTCGCGTGAGGCCCGGCCTGATCCTCTCGTGGGCGCTGGTCGTGCTGGTCGCCCTGTGGGCGCTCGCGCCCGGCCTGTTCACCGGGTACGACCCGATCGCCGGGGTGCCGGCGGAGAAGCTGACCGCACCCGGCCCCGGCCATCTGTTCGGCACCGACGCCGTGGGCCGTGACCTGTTCGCCCGGGTGGTGCACGGCGCCGTCCACTCGCTGTCCGGCGCGTTCGTCGCCGTCGCGGTCGGCCTGGTGCTCGGCACGCTGCTCGGCCTGCTCGCCGGCTCGGCCGGCGGGGCGCTGGACGAGGTCGTCATGCGGGTCGTGGACGTGCTGCTCTCCGTGCCGGGGCTGCTCCTCGCGCTCACAGTGATCATCCTGCTCGGGCCCGGCACGGTCAACGTGGCGATCGCCGTGGGAGTGGGGTCCGTCGCCTCGTTCGCCCGCCTGGCGCGCTCGGAGGTGGTGCGGGTACGGCGTACCGACTACGTGGAGGCGGCGTTCGGCAGCGGCGGCCGGTTCCTCGCGGTGCTGTGGCGGCACGTGCTGCCCAACTCGCTCGTCCCGGTCGTCGCGCTGGCCGCCCTCCAGTTCGGCGTCGCGATCCTGGCCATCTCCACGCTCGGGTTCCTCGGGTACGGCGCGGAGCCCCCCACGCCGGAGTGGGGACTGCTCATCGCCGAGGGGCGCAACTACCTGGCCACCGCGTGGTGGCTCACCACACTGCCGGGAACGGTGGTGGTGGCGGTCGTGCTCGCGGCCAGCCGGATCAGCCGGTCCATCGGGAGGGAGAGCGGATGAGCCTGCTGGAGGTTCGCGACCTCACCGTGTCGTACACGCGGAAGGGACGCCGGGGACGCGCACAGCCCCGCCCGGCGGTCCACGGGGTGTCGTTCACCGTGGACCCCGGCGAGGTGGTCGCCGTCGTCGGGGAGTCGGGCTCGGGCAAGACCACCACGGCCCAGGCCGTCATCGGCCTGCTCCCGCCGAACGGGCGAGTGGAGAGCGGCGGCATCCTGCTCGGCGGCACCGACATCGCCGGCTGGTCGCAGCGCCGCCTCCAGGCGGTGCGCGGCGCCCAGATCGGCCTGGTGCCGCAGGACCCGGCCAACTCCCTCAACCCGGTCAAGCCCGTCGGCGCCCAGATCGGCGAGGCGCTGCGCATCCACCGGCGCGGCGACCGGCGCACGATCGCGCGCCGGGTCGTCGAGCTGCTGGAACGGGTCGGGCTGCCCGATCCGGAGGTGCGCGCCCGGCAGTACCCGCACGAGCTGTCGGGCGGTATGCGGCAGCGGGTGCTGATCGCCATCGCCGTGGCGCTCGAACCCCGGCTCATCATCGCCGACGAGCCCACCAGCGCCCTGGACGTGACCGTGCAGCGGCGCATCCTCGACCTGATCGACGACCTGCGCGCCGAGTCGGGCACGGCGGTGCTGCTCGTCACCCACGACCTGGGCGTGGCCATGGACCGCTCCGACCGGCTGGTCGTGATGAAGGACGGGCGGATCGAGGAGCGGGGCGCCACCCGCGCCGTGCTCGGGGCGCCCCGGGCCGCGTACACGGCCCGGCTGCTGCGGGACGCGCCGGCGCTGAGAGCACCGGACTTCCTCGTCGCGGACGAGCCGCGCGAGCCGGCCATCGTGGTGCGCGACCTGGTCAAGGAGTTCCGCGCCGGCGGGCGGCCGTTCCGCGCCGTGGACGAGGTCTCCTTCGAGGTGCCGCGGGGCACCACGCACGCACTGGTCGGCGAGTCCGGTTCGGGCAAGACCACCACCGCCCGCATGGTCATGCGGCTGGCCGAGCCCACCTCCGGCTCGGTGGCCATCGGCGGCGTCGAGACGGCCGGGCTGCGCGGCGCGCGGCTGCGGGCGCTGCGCCGGGACGTCCAGCTCGTCTACCAGAACCCGTACGGCTCGCTCGACCCCCGGCAGAGCATCGCCGACATCGTCGAGGAGCCGCTGCGCAACTTCGGCCTCGGCGACCGGCGGGCCCGCCGCGACCGGGTGCGCGACCTGCTCGACCGGGTCGCGCTGCCCGCCGACGTGCTCGGCCGCCGGGCCGGGGAGCTGTCCGGCGGGCAGCGCCAGCGCGTCGCCATCGCCCGCGCGCTCGCGCCGGACCCCCAGGTGGTGGTGCTCGACGAGGCGGTCTCGGCCCTGGACGTCACCGTCCAGGCGCAGATCCTCGACCTGCTCGGCGACCTGCAACGCGACCTCGGACTCACCTACCTGTTCATCTCGCACGACCTGGCGGTGGTGCGGCAGATCTCGCACACCGTCTCCGTCATGAGCAAAGGACGCATCGTGGAAACCGGAACGACCCGGCGGCTCTTCGAGAACCCGAGCCACGCCTACACCCGCGCGCTGCTGGCCGCCGTGCCCGGCACGGCCGCCCAGGAGGCGGCCCGATGACAGAGCACCCGGTCACCGGCCGCCGGCTCGGGTTCTTCACCCGCCTCCTCGACGACGCGCCGCCCGCCGAGCGCTACCGCCTGGCCGCCGAGCAGATCGCGCACGCGGAGCGCCACGGCTTCGACACGGCGTGGGTCGCGCAGCACCACTTCAGCGCGACCGAGGGCGGCCTGCCCGCCCCGCTCGTCCTCCTGGCCCACGTCGCGGCCAAGACCAGCCGCATCCGGCTCGGCACCGGCATCATCACGCTGCCCCTGGAGCACCCGGTACGCGTGGCCGAGGACACCGCCGTGCTCGACCAGCTCTCCGGCGGGCGGCTGGAGGTCGGCGTGGGCAGCGGCGGCACTCCGTCGTCGTTCGCCGCCTTCGGCCGCGAGAGCGCCGAACGCGCCGCCCTGTACGCCGAACACCTCGCCGTGCTGGTCAACGCCTGGTCGGGCGGCGACCTCGGCGGCGGCAACCGGCTCTACCCGGCGGCCCCCCGGCTGCTCGGGGCCGTGTGGGAGGCCACGTTCTCGGTCGGCGGGGGCGAGCGGGCCGGGCGGGCGGGCAACGGGCTCATGCTGTCGCGCACGCAGCCGCGGCCCAAGGACGCGCCCGGCCTGACGCTGGCCGAGATCCAGCGGCCCATCGTGGACGCCTACTACGAGCACCTGCCGGCCGGGGCGGCACCAAGGATCATGGCCTCCCGCACGGCGTTCGTGGCCGACACGCGGGAGGAGGCGCTGCGGTACGCGGAGACGGGCCTGGCGCGGGCCGTACGGCACTTCGAGCTGAGCGGCTTCCCCGTGCCGGCGGACGGCGGGATCGAGCGGCTCGTCGCGGCGTTCGACGTCCACGTGGGCACGCCCGACGACGTGATCGCGAGCCTGCGCGCCGACCCCACGCTCGACCGGGTCACCGACCTGGTCTTCCAGGTCCACTCCGTCGATCCGCCGCACCCGCGCATCCTGCGCTCCATCGAGCTGCTCGCGACCGAGGTCGCGCCCGCTCTCGGCTGGGCGCCCCCCTCCCCGGACGGGCTCTCACCGGCGAACACGTCCCCGTCCCCGTCCCTTCACCGAACGAACTGAGTACGCCATGAGCACCGACATCATCGACCGGCTGGCGGGCATCGAGCCCGGCTCCCCGCTCGACCGGCTCCGGCGCCGCCGCCCGGACGCCCGCGACCACGCCCAGCGCGGCTACCTCGCCCTCTTCCCCGAGTCCCCGGCCCCGGCCCCGGACACCGGCACGGGGGAGGTGAGCCGGGTGGAGCGGCACGCGGTGGCGGCGTTCGTCGCGGGGCTGCACCAGGACGCCCCGGCGATCGGGCACTACGCCGGGCTGCTCGCGGCCGACGCCCCCGAGCTGGCGGCGGCCGTGGCGGCCGAGGTCGAGGCAGCCACCACCACCGGACCGTACGGCATCTACCCCGAGGGCCCGCTGGCGGGCGAGAGCGTCCCCGGCCTCGTCCACCGGGTCGGCGACCGCACCGCGCTCGGTGAGCGGCTCGCCGCCGCGCTCGAGCACGCGCACCTCCTCGTGTTCCGGCCGCGCGAGGCGGACAAGGAGGCGCTGCGGGCGCTGGCCCGCGCGGGCTGGAGCACGACCGGGATCGTGACCCTCTCGCAGCTCGTCTCGTTCCTGACCTTCCAGATCCGGGTCGCCACCGGCCTGCGCCTGCTCGGCGCCACCACGCAGACCTCGCACGAGTACCAGGAGGCCCGTCCTTGACCGCCGCACCACTCGCCTTCACCACGGACCGGCTCGGCTGGGAGCCGTGGCTGGAGCCGCTCGCCGAGGCCGAGCTGACCGACGCCCACCGCGAGGCGCTGATCGACCAGGCACGCGTCGACTCGCCGTACTTCCGCCTGCTCGCCCGCGACCCCGCCGTCCTGCACGCGCGCACCAAGACCGACCTCGACATCTTCCACAACGCCGACGGCGGACTGCCGCGCGCCGAGCGGGAGCTGGCGGCCACCGCGACCTCGCGCCACAACGGCTGCGTCTTCTGCGCCTCCGTGCACGCCCGCTTCGCCGCCCACTACTCCAGGCGGCCCGACGACGTCGAGCGGCTGCTGGACGAGGGGGTCGGGGCGGAGCAGGACCGGGTGTGGCGGGCGGTCGTGGACGCGTCCGTGGCGCTCGCCGCCACCCCGTCGGCGCTCACCGCCGGGCACCTCGACGCGTTGCGCGCCGCCGGTCTGGACGACCTGGCGATCAGCGACGTCCTGCACGCGGCGGCGTTCTTCAACTGGGCCAACCGGCTCATGCTGTCCCTCGGCGAGCCGACCGCCCCACCCGCGCCGGCCGGCCCGAACGGGTCAAGCGGCCCGAACGGCCGAAGTGGCCCGAACGGCTCGAACGGCCAGAACGGCTCGAACGGCTCGAACGGCTCGAACGGCTCCAACAGCTCGAACAAGGAGTAGGTCATGACCCATCTCGAACTGGACCACCTGGTCTACGCCGTGCCCGACCTGCTCGCCGGCGTGGAGGAGTTCGCCGAGCGCACCGGCGTGCAGCCGGTCCCCGGCGGCAGTCACCCGGGTGGCACCGCCAATCACCTGGTCGGGCTCGGCCCCGGCGCGTACCTGGAGATCATCGGCCCCGACCCGGCCGCCGGTCCGGGCGCGCGGCCCCGGGCGTTCGGGCTGGAGACGCTCACCGAGCCCCGGCTGACCGCGTGGGCGGTGCGCGGCGACGACCTGGAGGCACGCGTACGGCGGGCGCGCGAGCGCGGCTACGACCCGGGGAAGGTCGAGCCGCTCTCCCGGGTCCGGCCGGACGGGGTCAGGCTCGACTGGGTGCTCACCCGCCGGGACGACCCGGAGGCGGTGCGGCTGGTGCCGTTCCTCATCGACTGGGGCGACGCGCCGCACCCGGCCGCCTCGGGACTGCCGCAGCTCGGCCTGGTGTCGTTCACCGCGTCCCATCCGGACCCGGAGTCCGTACGGGCGGACCTGGCGGCGCTGGAGGCCGGGCTGGAGGTCACCGAGGGCCCGGAGCCGGCGCTGCGCGCCCACCTCGACACCCCGCGCGGCCCAGTGACCCTCACCTGACCGCCCCTCCCGGAAAGCAGGACATCTCCCGCAATGACCACTCTTCGCGAATACCTGTCCCACAAGCGCGAGGCGCTGCTGGCCCGGCGCGCCGCGCCGTCGGGCGGCCCCGTGCCGCTGCACGCCCACGTCACCGCCGAGGGCCGCAGCGGCGTGCGCCGCATCAGGATCAGAGACTTCCAGATCATCAGCGACAGCGGTCCCGACCTGGCGGGTTACAGCCTCGGTCCGGGCTCGCCGGAGCTCCAGGCCGGTGTGCTGGGAAGCTGCGTCACCCACATCTTCCTCATCAAGGCGGCGGAGCTGGAGATCCCGCTCGACTCGCTCGAAGTCGACGTCCAGGCCCAGTACGACCCGCGCGCCCAGGCGCCGGACGCCACGGGCATCCCCGTCCACCCGTACGACTTCCGGTACGAGGTGCGCCTGTCCTCGCCCGCGCCGGACGAGGAGCTGGCCCGGCTGCACGCCGAGGTGGAGCGGGTCTGCCCGATCCTCAACCTGATCAGGAACCCGGTGGCGATCAGCGGCTCCCTCACCCGGGTGGAGGCAGCCGCCTGACCGGCCAGGGCAGGACGGCCGGGAGGGCAGCGGCGCCGGTCACCCGGGCACGGGCGACCAACCGATCAGGAATGAAGAAGCGCCGGGCATGGGGCTCTCCGTAGCGTTGTCTCCACGGGGATCACCCCCGAAGAACGAAGGAGACAAGGCATGAAGGCGCACGTCAGTTCCATCCTCCTCGCCGTCCGGGACATGGACCGGGCCAAGCAGTTCTACACGGAGGGGCTCGGCTGGAAGATCAAGAACGACTACGGCATCTCGGTGTTCTTCGAGTCGGACGGAGCCTCGCCCGTCGGCTTCTACGGCCGTGAGGGCCTGGCCGACCAGGTGGGCACGAGCCCGGAAGGCAACGGCTTCAGCGGGCTGGTGCTCACGTACGTCGTCCGCAGTGAGGCGCGGGTCGACGAGATCATGGCGGAGGCCGAGAAGGCCGGCGCCACGATCCTCAAGCCCGCCGGCGCCCTGCCGTGGGGCGGGTACGGCGGCTCCTTCGCGGACCCGGACGGCTACGTCTGGAGTCTCGGCTACAGCGCCCAGGGAGCGGACCAGCCCTACGCCGAGTAGCCGCCGAGGTGACCCGGCCCACCAGCGGAGCCCGCGCCCCACGCGAAGCAGACCGCGTGCAGGCGAGCCGCCACCGACGCCGCCGGCGGGCCCGCCTGCACGCGGAGTCCGAGGGCGTACCCGACCCTCCGACCGGCCGACCCTCCGACCGGCCGACCCCCGACCCTCCGACCGGCCGATCGGCCGGCGCGGTCGTCCGGCCGAACCGCATGACCGATCCCTCGGCGTCGAAGGCAGGGGTCATGACGCTCCGCCTCGTCGACGTGTGTCCTCACACCCTGACCGGGAGGCAGGTCATACCGGGGCACATCCGGATGTCACCACAGTGGTACCCGGCGTGATTGAAAGCCTTCGGACGCGGGAGAATGGTCGTGCCGGCATGGTCGCGCCGCGCATCGTCGTCGTGAGGATTCCCGTGATGTCACCGCCCCCCGCAGGGTCGGCGTCCCCGTCGATCCGCTTGTTGCTGGTCGAGGATCACGACATGGTGGCCGAGGCGATCGGCCTGGCCCTGGGACAGACGGACGGGGTGGAGGTCGTGGGGCGGTCCGCGTCGATCGCGGCGGCGGTGGCCGACACGGCGCGGTTCAAGCCGGACGTGGTGCTGCTGGACCGGCGGCTGCCGGACGGCGACGGGATCTCCGCGATCGGCCGGCTCATGGCCGCCGCCCCGGAGGCGCGGGTGCTGGTCCTGACAGGCGAGGCGTCCGCGTCGGCCGCCACCCGGGTGGCCGAGGCCGGCGGGGTGGGCCTGGTGCTGAAGTCGTCGGCGCTGCACGAGCTGGAGGCGGCGGTGCGGCAGGTGGCCGAGGGTGGGGTGGCGTTCGCGCCGGAGTTGCTGGCCGGCGTGCTGGACCGGCTCACCGGCAGGATCCGGCTCGCGGGGGCGGGGATGACGGCGCGGGAGCGGGAGACGCTGCTCCTGCTGGCCGAGGGGGCGAGCACGGCGCAGATCAGCGAGCGGCTCGGCGTGGCGCACAACACCGCCCGCAACCACATCCAGCGCGTCCTGGAGAAGCTGGGTGCCGGCTCCAAGCTGGAGGCGGTCGCGATCGCCCGTCGCGAGGGCCTCATCGACTGACGCAGATGCACTACTCGGGACGCCACGACTGCACCAGACCAGATGGAGCCGGTGACTCTCGTGACACCGGGGTACACCGGCGATCCTGAGAGGATGGGTACAGAGGGTTCGGTGTATGCGGTTGAGCACCATCTGACGCAAGAGCTCGACAGCATCACGACGGCCCGCGACCTGACCCGGCGGGCGCTGGCCGAGAGCGGATACACCGGCCTGCACGACGACGCGCTCCTGGTCGTCTCCGAGCTGGTGACCAACGCACTGGTGCACGGCGCCGGCGCGCCGGTGCTCCACCTGGTCGTCGGCCCCTCCCGGGTGCGCATCGAGGTCCGCGACTCCAGTCCCCGGCTGCCCGAGCCGCGCGAGCCCGGCCCGCAGAGCGGCTGGGGCCTCAACGTCATCGAGCGCCTGTCCATCCGCTGGGGGTCCATTCCGCAAGGGGACGGCAAGGTCGTCTGGTGCGAGCTGGCCGCCGTTCCCGCCCCCGTCTGGGCCAACTGACATCCGGGCGTGCGAAGCTGCACTATGCCTGAGTCAAGCCCCTCCGAGATCGCCCAGACCGACTACCGGCTGCTGGTGCAGAACGTCGTCGACTACGCGATCTTCATGCTGGACCCGCAGGGCCGGATCGTGAGCTGGAACGCGGGCGCGGAGCGGATCAAGGGATACCGGGCGGAAGAGATCATCGGGCGTCATTTCTCGGTGTTCTACCCGCCTGAGGACGTGGCGGCGGGCAAGCCGGCTCATGGGCTGGTGGTGGCCGCGGCGGACGGGCGGCTGGAGGACGAGGGCTGGCGGGTGCGGGCCGACGGCACGCGGTTCTGGGCGAACGTGGTGATCACGGCGCTGTACGACGACACCGGCGAGCTGCGCGGGTTCGGCAAGGTGACGCGCGACATGACCGAGCGGCGCATCGCCGAGCGGGCCCTGCGGGAGAGCGAGGAGCGCTTCAGGCTGATCGTGCAGAACGTCGTCGACTACGCGATCTTCATGCTGGACCCGCAGGGCCGGATCGTGAGCTGGAACGCGGGCGCGCAGCGGATCAAGGGATACCGGGCCGAAGAGATCATCGGGCGTCACTTCTCGGCCTTCTACCCGCCTGAGGACGTGGCGGCGGGCAAGCCGGCCCGTGAGCTGGTGGTGGCCGCGGCGGACGGGCGGCTGGAGGACGAGGGCTGGCGGGTGCGGGCCGACGGCACCCGGTTCTGGGCGAACGTGGTGATCACGGCGCTGTACGACGACACCGGCGAGCTGCGCGGGTTCGGCAAGGTGACCCGCGACATGACCGAGCGGCGCACCGCCGAGCGGGCGCTGGACGAGCGCAGCAGGCTGCTGACCCACCTCGTCCACGCGCAGGAGATGGAGCGGCGCCGCATCGCCTGGGACGTGCACGACGACACGATCCAGTCGATGGTGGCCGTCGGGATGCGCCTGCAACTGCTCGCCGACCAGTTGGAGGGCGAGCACGCCGTGGGGGCCCGGCGGCTCAACGAGACCGTGTCGGCGGCCATCCACCGGCTGCGCGACCTCACCTTCCGCCTCCGGCCGCCCGGGCTCGACCGGGACGGGCTGGTGGAGGGGCTGACCACGTACCTGGACCAGGTGGTGACCGGCGCGGGGCTGACGTACACGCTGCGGCACGAGCTCGACCGGGAGCCACCCGCCGAGACAGCGATCACGATTTTTCGGATATGTCAGGAGGCGCTGACTAATGTCCGCAAGCACGCACAGGCGAAGGCGGTGACCGTGTCCCTGGCCTCCAGCGGCCACGGCGTGCTGACGCGCGTGGCCGACGACGGCGTCGGCGTCAGTGACCCCGCCGGCCTCCTCGCCGTGCCCGACCACTTCGGCCTCATCGAGATGCGCGAGCGCGCCGAGATGGCGGGCGGCTGGTGGAGCATCCGAGGCCGGCCGGACGACGGCACGATGGTCGAGTTCTGGGTGCCCGCACTGGCCTCGGGCGGTGAGGACGGTCGCGTATGACCGGAGAGGACGGTCGTACGCCGGCGGGCGGGCGGCTGACCGTGCTCATCGGCGACGACGAGCCCATGATCCGTGACGTGCTGAGTGAGGTGCTCCAGGCCGAGCCCGACCTCAGCGTCGTCGCGCTCGCCCGGGACGCCGAGGAGGCCATCGCCCTGGCCGAGCGCCACACGCCCCGCGTCGCCATCCTCGACGTGCGGATGCCCGGCGGCGGCGCCCACGCGGCCCGGGTGATCCGCGACCGCTGCCCGGGCACACGGGTCATGGCGTTCTCCGCCTACGGCGACTCCGGCGCCGTCGAGGAGATGCGCCGGGCAGGCGTCGCCGAGTACCTCCTCAAGGGGCTGCCCAACAGCGACATCGTGGCGGCCGTGCGCCGCGTCGCGGCGGACCGCTGAAGCCCCGCCACGGGGGCGGATCGCCCGCGCGCCGCGACCTGTCGTGTCCGGCCTGTCGTGCCGGGGCGGCCGGTCCGGGCCGCCGCCCGGGGACACGCGCCGCTGTCACGGGCAGCCTTGGAGGGTCCGTGGGGGATTTTGACATGAGATATCCCTGTCGTACCTTGGTGGGCGGAGGGGAGTACCCGAAACCGTCAGGGTCGTCAATACGGCGAGCCCCGAGGCCCGCCCGGTCCTGACGCCGTCTCGCGCGCGAGAGCCGTGGGAGGGCGGGGAGACCTCCGGCCGACGACATCGGACCGGAGGCATCACGTTGGACGTCCCCTTCTGGGCCTGGCCTGCCGTGCTGGGCGTGATCGCCGTCATGCTGGCGATCGACCTGTTCTCCCATCGGCGTGCGCACGCGGTCGGTGTGCGCGAGGCCGCGTTCTGGTCGGCGATCTGGATCGCGCTCGGCCTGGCCTTCGGCGCCGTGATCTGGTGGCTGTGGGGAGCCGAGCTCGCCGGGCAGTACTACGCCGGCTACCTCATCGAGAAGTCGCTGGCGGTCGACAACGTCTTCGTCTTCGCGATCATCTTCAGCTACTTCGCGGTCCCGGCGCGCTACCAGCACCGCGTGCTGTTCTTCGGGGTGCTGGGCGCGCTGGTGTTCCGCGGCGTGTTCATCGCCGCCGGCTCCGTGCTCATCGCGAGCTTCTCGTGGGTCCTGTACGTGTTCGGCGCCTTCCTGGTGCTGACCGGGATCCGGATGGCCCGTCACCGGGACGAGAGCATCGATCCGGGCAGCAGCAGGACGCTGCGCCTGTTCCGCAGGCTGATCCCCGTCACCGACGACTACCACGGTCAGCGGTTCCTGGTGCGTCAGAGCGGCCGCTGGGTGGCCACGCCGCTGCTGGCGGTGCTCGTGCTGGTCGAGGTCAGCGACATCGTCTTCGCGGTGGACTCGATCCCGGCCGTCTTCGCGGTCACCTCGGAGCCGTTCCTCGTCTTCACCTCCAACGCCTTCGCCATCCTCGGCCTGCGGGCGATGTACTTCATGCTCGCCGGCCTGATGCACCGGTTCACCTACCTCAAGCTGGGCCTGGCGCTGGTGCTGGTCTGGGTGGGCGTGAAGATGCTGCTCCTGGAGGTGTACAAGATTCCGACGGCTCTCTCACTGGGGGTGGTCGCCGCGATCCTCGTCACCGCGGTCACGGCGAGCCTGCTGCGCTCCCGCGGTCAGGACAAGGGTCAGGAGGAGCGGGAGGAGGCGGTCAGCGAGGCTGTGGAAAGGTGATCGGCTCGCCGCTCATCAAGCGCTCGAACGTCTGCCGCATCGAGTCGGCGTCGTTGAGGTGCGGGAACGGCTCCGCGGGCGCCTCGACGCCGAGGAAGCCGCACAGCGGCTCCCACCCCTCGCGCACGTCGAACACGAGCAGGCGCTTCGCGGGCACGTCCGCCTTGACGGCGGCCACGTGCCGCTCGAACGCCTCGACGGCGTACTCCTCGTCGGGTACGCCCTGCCCGAAGCTCCAGCCGGGGCCGAAGTACGACCGCCCGATGGCCTCCAGGACCGGCCCCATCCGGCCCATGCCGGTGAGCATCGCGCGGACGGGCTCAGGAAGCTCCTCGAACGGCCGGCCGTTCATGGTCGCCGCGGCGGCCCCGGGACCGGACAGGAGCATGTTGATGCTCGGATACCAGGAGCGCGGGTCGCGGACGGTCAGCACCACCTTCGCGTCGGGATAGACCTCGGCCAGCTCGCGCCAGTAGTGGCTGGCCGGCCAGTCCTGCGCCGACCGGTAGCCTCCCGCGAACACCCGGTCCCACCCTTCCCGGCCGCGGACCTCGCCGGCCGTGACCGAGTGCCACCGATCCACGTGGTCGGGATGGGTCATGACCTCGAACATGTGATAGCACGGGCCGAAGCCGAGGCGCTCCAGCGCCGCCTTCATCGAGGTCGTCCCGGTACGCGGCAGGCCCGCGCCGATGACTTCGAGCATGTCCCTCTCCCTCACCGTGGTCGTCGGCATGACGACCTCACGCTAGGTCGGCGCCCGCCAGAATTCAACGTCTGTAGATTTTCGGCCGACCTGAAACTTTCAACCACCGGGCACCCCGCGCCGACCCCGCCGAACAGGACAAACACCCGCGATCTCCCCGGCCGCCGCATGGCCGGGACGGGCACGTTCCTACAGCTCAGAGCACCCACGTTGATACCTTGCCCCCGATCGCGCGCCCCCCGCCGGCACGCCTCCCGCGATCCCCCCACCGGCTCATTCGGAACCCGAAAGGCCACCACCGTGAAGTTGCTCCCGCGCCCGCTCCGCGGACGTGCCGCCCTCGCGATCGGCGCCGTCGCCGCGCTCACCCTCGGAGGAGTGGCGGTCACCCCCGCCGTCACCGCCGCCGCCGCCACCGGCTGCGCCGTCACCTACACGGCCAGCACCTGGCAGGGCGGCTTCAGCGCCAACATCTCCATCAAGAACCTCGGCGACCCCGTCAACGGCTGGACCCTCGGCTTCACCTTCCCGGACGCCGGCCAGAAGGTCGTCCAGGGCTGGTCGGCCACGTACGGACAGAACGGCGCCGCCGTGACCGCGCGCAGCCTGAGCTACAACGGCTCGCTCGCCACCAACGCCTCGACCACCATCGGCTTCAACGGGAGCTGGACGGGCGCCAATCCGGCGCCCACCTCGTTCACGCTCAACGGCGTCACCTGCACCGGCTCCACGACCCCCGGCCCGACCCCCACGGTGACCCCGACCGTCCCGCCCACGGACGGCACCCCCGTCGGCATCAACGGGCAACTGCGCGTCTGCGGCGTCAACCTCTGCAACCAGTACAACAAGCCCATCCAGTTACGCGGGATGAGCACGCACGGCCTGCAGTGGTTCGCCAAGTGCTACAACACCGCCTCCCTCGACGCGCTCGCCAACGACTGGAAGGCCGACCTGCTCCGGATCTCCATGTACGTCCAGGAGGACGGCTACGAGACCAACCCGCCGGCCTTCACCGCCCAGGTCAACAACCTCGTCGACATGGCCGAGGCGCGCGGGATGTACGCCCTGATCGACTTCCACACGCTGACTCCCGGCGACCCCATGTACAACCTCGACCGCGCCAAGACGTTCTTCGCCGCCGTCTCCACCCGCAACGCCGCCAAGAAGAACGTCATCTACGAGATCGCCAACGAGCCCAACGGCGTGAGCTGGTCGACCATCAAGAGCTACGCCGAGCAGGTCATCCCCGTCATCCGCGCCAACGACCCGGACGCCGTCGTCGTGGTCGGCACCCGCGGCTGGTCGTCGCTGGGCGTGTCGGAGGGCGGCAACGAGAGCGAGGTCGTCAACAACCCGGTCAACGCCGCCAACGTCATGTACACCTTCCACTTCTACGCCGCCTCCCACGGGGACTCCTACCGGGCGGCGGTCAGCCGGGCGGCCACCCGCATCCCGCTGTTCGTCACGGAGTTCGGCACGGTCACCTACACCGGCGGTGGCACGGTGGACCTCGCCAGCACCACGACCTGGCTGAACCTGCTGGACCAGTACAAGATCAGCTACGCCAACTGGACGTACTCCGACGCCGACGAGAGCAGCGCCGCCTTCAAGCCGGGCACCTGCTCCGGCAGCACATACGCGGGGACGGCCGTCCTGACGCAGTCGGGCACGTACATGCGCGACCGCATCCGCACCCCGGACGCCTTCCCGACCGGCTGACCCCGCCGCCGCGAACGGGCCCGCGGAGACCCGGCTACGCGCCGAGAGCCGTCTCCGGCGGGCCCGTGTGGCCGACGCGGCGATACCACTCGTTGGCCAGCATCTGGGCGCGTGCCTGCTCGGGCAGGCCGGTCAGCAGGGTCATCGACGCGCCGCGTCCCACCTCCGACGCGTGCGCGTGCATGGCCTCCCACTTGCGCTCGGCCCATCGCCCCACGTCGAGCCGCGTGGTGACCTGCTCGTCCGGGACGCCCGGCAGCGTCTGGCCCGGCTCCGGGTCCGTCCCGAACACCGACCGCCAGTGCGACACCACGACGGAGCGCGGAACGGTCGACAGGTAGAGGGCCCGGGGCCGCCACGGCTCGCCCGTGCCGGGGTGGAGCTGGTCGTACCCGGCCGCCTCCACCGCGGCCATGGTGACCCGGTGCGCGTGGACGTGGTCGGGATGCCCGTAGGAGCCGTACGCATCGTAGGTGAGCACCACGTCCGGCCTGAACCGCCTGATGTGCCCGACGACCCGTCCCACCGCCTCGTCGAACGGCACGTCCAGGAACCGCGGGGCGCCGGGAGCCGACTCGGGCTTGTTCGCGTCGGCGTAGCCCAGCAGCCTCGGCTCGCCCGCGCCGAGGATGCCGAGCGAGCGCTCCAGCTCCCCGGCCCGCACGGTCCCCTCGGCCCAGGTGCACGTGACGACGGCCGTCCTGGCGCCCTCGTCGGCGTACCTGGCCAGCGTGCCGCCGGTCCAGATGGCCTCGTCGTCGGGATGGGCATGGACGCACAGCACTCCGAAGCCCGCCACGGCACCCTCCTTGATGATCACGGGCGGCCATCGTAGCGCCGGGACTCAGCGGAGGCGGGCGATCAGGGGAGCGTGGACCACTGGCAGGCGCGTTCGAGCGTGCCATAGGGCGGGAACTGGTCGACGAGCTGGGTGATCACCAGCAGCCGGGCCATGATGCCGTGCACGCCGATCAGGCGTAGCCCGCCGCCGCGGGCCTCGGCCTGGCGCTGGCAGTTGATGAGCTGCCAGAGCCCGCTGGAGTCGCAGAAGCTCAGCCCGGCCATGTCCACCACGATCCTGGGCCGCTCGGCGGACAGCGGCTCGCCGAGGGCATCGGCCAGCAGGTGCTGCGTGCTCATGTCGAGCTCGCCCGTCAGGTGGACCACCGCGACATCGCCGTGCCGCTCCGTCCCGATCGCAAGGCGTGTCATGTCGCCGCCTCTCCGTCGCTGCGTCGATGCCGTCGCCGTCGCGACGGGCACCAGCGGGGATCCTGTCCAGCGTATCCGCACGTCCGAGCCGCGCTCCAGGTCGTGGCCCAACTGAGACGGTCGCCGCCCTGGAACTTCAGCATTTCGGTACGTTTGGCGACATGTCACTCGCCCCAGCCACCCCCTCCGAGGCGATCCGGCCGGTGACCCGCAGGCTCGCCTGGCTGGACGCGCTGCGTGGCGTCGGCGCGCTGGCCGTGGTGGGTGAGCACCTGCTCACCTGGTCCATGCCGTGGCTGCGGCCCACGCAGTTCAACCTCGGCGTCTACGGCGTGCTGGTCTTCTTCATGGTGAGCGGGTACATCATCCCGGTCTCGCTGGAGCGCGGCGGCGACGTGCGCGCCTTCTGGATCGGCCGCTTCTTCCGGCTCTACCCGCTCTACCTCGCCGTCCTGGGGCTGATGCTGGCCCTGTCATGGTGGATCCCCGTCCGCCAGGAGGTGCCGCGCGAGCCGCACGCGGCCGCCGCCCACGCCACGATGCTGCTGGACGTGGTCGGTGTCGGCGGCGTCGTCAACACCATGTGGACGCTGTCGTACGAGATGGTCTTCTACCTGGTGGTCGCCGCCCTGTTCGCCGTCGGGGCGCACGCGGGCCGTGGCCTGATCGCGGTGGTGCTGGGCGCGGCGGCGCTGGTGGCCGGCGTCACCATGTCCTCGGCGCCGCTGTCGGGAGCGTGGCCGGCGTGGATCTCGCTCGGCGTCTTCGCCGCCGGGATGGCGTGCGTGCTCACGGGGCGGCTGTCCACGCTCGCCTCCTGCGTCCTGGGGGTGATGGGGCTGGCGCTGCCGCTGCTGAGCAGCCGGGTGCCGTGGTTCGGGCTGGCGATGCTGGCGGTGATGTTCGCCGGCACCGCGATCCACCGGTGGGAGCGCGGCTCGGGCTCCCTGTGGCCGGTCGCGCTCACCCTGGCCGCCGTGGCCGCCGTCCCGATCTGGGCGATCAGCGCGGGCTGGTGGTGGGTGCGACCGGACGTGTGGATCACCACGATCGCCCTGGCCGCCGCCACCTTCGCCGGCGGCATGGCGTTACGCGCCCGCCGCCTGCCCGGCCCCCTGACCTGGCTCGGGGGCATCAGCTACTCGCTCTACCTGACGCATCTCCCGATCCTCCTCGTGATGATGGAGATCCTGGGGGAGCGGCGCTGGTCCCCCCTGCCGCACCAGCTGGCCACCGTGGCGGCCGCCCTGCTGCTGATCCTGCCGGCCAGCCGCCTCACCCATCGCCTCATCGAGCAGCCCATGCAGCGTCTCGGCCGGCGCCTGGCCCGCGGGGGCTCGTCAGAGCCGGCCCGCTGAGGATTCGAGCGGGCCGGCCCCGTCGAAGATCTCCTCGCGGGCGGCGACCGCGGACAGGTCGTCGGGCTGCAGCTCCGCCGACATCTCGGCGTGCACCGTCGTCCGGTAGCGGTCGGTCTCCCGCCTGATGTCCTCCTCGTCCCAGCCGAGCACGGGCGCGATGAGCTCCGCCACCTCGGACGCGACGCCGATGCCCCGGTCACGCTCCTCGATGGAGATGCGGGTACGGCGCACCAGCACGTCCTCCAGGTGCAACGCCCCCTCGTGGGTGACCGCGTACACCGCCTCCGCCCGGAGGTAGTCCGCCGCCCCGGTCAGGGGCTCGCCGAGCGAGGCGTCCGCCTCGATCAGCCCGATGAGGTCCTCGACGGCCGAGCCATAGCGCCCGAGCAGGTGCTCGACGCGGGCGACGTCGATGCCGGCGCGCGCGGCGAGCCGGGTGCGGCCGTTCCGCAGCGCCTCGTACCCCTCCGCCCCGAGGAGCGGCAGCCGGTCCGTCACCGACGGCGGCACGGCCGCGTCCAGCTCCCGTACGGCCACGTCCACGGCGTCCTTGGCCATGACCCGGTAGGTGGTGTACTTCCCGCCGGCGATGACGACGAGGCCGGGCGCGGGCCGGGCGACCGTGTGCTCCCTGGACAGCTTGGCGGTGTCGGAGGCGTCCCCGGCCAGCAGCGGCCGCAGCCCCGTGTACACGCCGTCGATGTCCTCGTGCGTGAGCGGCGTGCCCAGCACCTGGTTGACGTGGTCGAGCAGGTAGTCGATGTCGGCCCGGCTGGCCACGGGACGGCCCTTGTCGAGGTTCCAGTCGGTGTCGGTGGTGCCGATGATCCAGTGCCGTCCCCACGGGATGGTGAACAGCACGCTCTTCTCCGTACGGAGGATCAGGCCGGTGTGGAGGGTGATCCGGTCGCGCGGAACGGTGATGTGGACGCCCTTGGACGCCCGGACGCGCAGGCCGCCCTCGTTGCCCGCCAGCTGGGCGGTCTCGTCGGTCCAGACGCCGGTGGCGTTGATCACCTGGCGGGCGCGCACGACGATCTCGCGGTCGCTCTCCAGGTCGCGCACCCGGGCGCCGGTGACCCGAGCCCCGTCGCGCTCCAGCGCCGTCATGCGCGTCCGGGTCGCGACGGCCGCCCCGTACCCGGCGGCGGTGCGCGCCAGCGTCATCGCGAACCGCGCGTCGTCGACCTGCGCGTCGTAGTACTGCACCGCGCCGATGAGCGCCTCCGGGTGCAGGGAGGGCGCGGCGGCCAGCGCGCGGCGCCGGCTCATGTGGCGGTGGCGGGGCAGGACGCGCCCGCCGTCGAGCATGTCGTAGAGGGCGATCCCCGCGCCGACGTAGAGCCGCTCCCACAGCCGGTGCCGCAGCGGGAACAGGAACGGCACCGGGCGCACCAGGTGGGGCGCGAGCCTGGTCAGCAACAGGCCGCGTTCCTTGAGGGCCTCCCTGACCAGCTTGAAGTCGAGCTGCTCCAGGTAGCGCAGACCGCCGTGGACGAGCTTGCTCGACCGGCTCGACGTGCCCGCCGCCCAGTCCTGGGCCTCCACGAGCGCGACGGAAAGGCCACGGGACACCGCGTCGAGCGCCGCGCCGGCGCCCACGACGCCGCCGCCCACGACCAGGACGTCGAACTCGTCGTCGCCCATCCGTCGCAGCGTCTCCGCGCGGTACGCCGGTCCCAGCGGTACAGATGTCACAGTAAGGCTCCTCATCTCAGAGAATCGTGCGGGCCCGGGGCCGCGGCCCCGCATGGGCGTGCGGGGCCACGGTCCGGGCGGTCGTGCGGCTCAGCCGACGTCGACCCAGTCGAGGGTGCGGGTGACGGCCTTCTTCCAGGTGGCGTAGCCCGCGTCGCGCTGGTCCTGCGACCAGGTGGGCTCCCAGCGGCGATCTTCCTGCCAGTTCTGCTTGAGCTCGTCGGTGGACTTCCAGAAGCCCACGGCGAGCCCGGCGGCGTAGGCGGCGCCGAGCGCGGTCGTCTCCGCCACCACGGGCTTGGAGACGGGGACGCCGAGGACGTCGGCCTGGATCTGCATGCACAGGTCGTTGGCGGTGACGCCGCCGTCCACCCGCAGCACGTCGAGGGTGACGCCGGAGTCCTGGCGCATCGCCTCGACCACGTCCCGGCTCTGGTAGCAGATGGACTCCAGGGTGGCCCGGGCGATGTGCGCGTTGTTGTTGTAGCGCGACAGGCCGACGATCGCGCCGCGGGCGTCGGAGCGCCAGTACGGGGCGAACAGGCCGGAGAAGGCGGGCACGAAGAACACCCCGCCGTTGTCCTCGACCTGCCGGGCCAGGGACTCGCTCTGCTCGGCGCCCGAGATGATGCCGAGCTGGTCGCGCAGCCACTGCACGGCCGAGCCGGTCACCGCGATGGAGCCCTCCAGCGCGTACACCGGAGCCTCCTGGCCGAACTGGTAGCACACCGTGGTGAGCAGCCCGTGCTTGGAGTGGACCGGGGTGGTGCCGGTGTTGAGCAGCAGGAAGTTGCCGGTGCCGTAGGTGTTCTTGGCCTCGCCGACCCCGAAGCAGACCTGCCCCACGGTGGCGGCCTGCTGGTCGCCGAGGACGCCGCCGAGCGTGATCTCCGCGCGCAGCGGGCCGTCGGCGCGGGTGTGCCCGAACCCCTCGGCGTGGGAGGAGGGCACGATCTTCGGCAGCATCTGCCGCGGGATGCCGAAGAACGACAGCAGCTCGTCGTCCCAGTCGAGGGTCTCGAGGTTCATGAGCATGGTGCGGCTGGCGTTGGTCACGTCGGTGACGTGCCGCCCGCCGTCGGTGCCGCCGGTCAGGTTCCACAGCAGCCACGTGTCGGTGGTGCCGAAGATCGCCTCGCCGGCCTCGGCCGCCTCGCGCACCCCTTCGACGTTCTCCAGGATCCACTGGATCTTGCCGCCGGCGAAGTACGTCGCGGGCGGCAGACCGGCCTTGGCGCGGATGACGTCGCCCCTGCCGTCGCGGTCCAGCGCCGAGGCGATCCTGTCCGTGCGGGTGTCCTGCCAGACGATGGCGTTGTAGTACGGCCGGCCGGTGGCGCGGTTCCACACCACGGAGGTCTCGCGCTGGTTGGTGATGCCGAGCGCGGCCAGGTCGGAGGCCACGAGATTCGCCTTGGTGAGCGTGGTCTCGATCACCGCCCGGGTGCGCTCCCAGATCTCCGTCGGGTTGTGCTCGACCCAGCCGGCGCGCGGCAGGATCTGCTCGTGTTCGAGCTGGTGGCGGGCGATCTCGCTGCCGCCGTGATCGAAGATCATGAAGCGGGTGCTCGTCGTTCCCTGGTCGACGGCTCCGACGAAGTCCGGCATGGAATCGTGCCTCCTCAACGGGATGGGGTGGTGGTCAGGCGTTCTCGAGCGAGTCCTTCTCCGGAACCCGGCCGGGCTCGGGGCCCTCCGCGATCGGCAGGAACCGTCCCACCAGGAGCTGGTAGAGGCCGGCGCCGAGCAGACCGCCGATGATGGGCCCCACGATGGGCACCCAGAAATAGAGCTGTCCGTACTGGTCTCGCCAGGCCGTGTGATACCCGGTGATGAACGACGCCAGACGTGGCCCCAGGTCGCGGGCCGGGTTGATGGCGTACCCGGCGTTGGTGCCCCAGGCCATGCCGATGGCGACGACGATCAGGCCGATGATGAACGGCGCGAGGTTGGCGAGCGGCGGGGTGCTGTGGACGTCGGTGACGGCCAGGATCAGGAACAGCAGGATCGCGGTGCCGATCACCTGGTCGCGGAAGGCGCCCCAGGTCCCGACCGGAAGCACGCCGTTGCCGGGCAGGGTGGAGAAGACGCCCTGCGTCTTGACGGTGTGGCCAGGATCGACCTTGGCCAGCACCTCGGCGTAGTTGAAGCGGACGATGAGTGCTGCCACGAACGCCCCCGCGATCTGTGCCAGCGCGAACGGCGCCACCTTCCGCCATTCGAAGCCCTTGAACACGGCCATGGCGATGGTGACGGCCGGGTTGAGGTGCGCGCCGCTGATCCGCGCCGCGACGTAGACGCCCAGGGTCACGCCGAGCCCCCAGGCCCACGCGATGCTGTCGTGGTCCCCGAAGCCGCCCGCGACCACCTGGGCCACCACACCGACGCCGAACAGGATGAGGATCAGGGTGCCCGCGAACTCGGCGGCCAGCTCGCCGAGCATGGTACGGGCCTTCAACCGTTCCGCCATGTCTCCTCCTCGAAGTGCCCGGCCACATCGCCGTCCTCGGGCAGGAACGGATGCCGCCGAAGGCATGAAGTCCGGTGAGGCGACCACCACCTCACGGATGACTTGGAAGCTAAGTGAGGAAAACCACAGCGTCAACGACATGGTGCCGACAATGTCGAACACTAGTCAGCTATGACATGCGGGATTATGGTCTGATGCTATGGGGCAGCGCACATCGCGCCCTGTATGAGGTGATATGTGTAATTTTTTTCTTGACCACTGCCGACATTGTCGAACGTCGGCCGCAGAGGGCTAGGCTCGATGCCGTGCCTGGTCCAGTGCAGTCCATCCAGCGAGGAGCCGCCATCCTCCGCCTCCTCGCGCGCAGCTCGGGAAGACTCGGCGTGGGAGAGATCGCCACCTCGCTCGGGCTGCCCCGCGGCACGGCCCACGGACTGCTCCGCACCCTGCAACTGGTCGGCTTCGTGGAGCAGGACGGGGCGACGGGCAAGTACCAGCTCGGCGCGGCCCTGCTCCACCTCGGCACGAGCTACCTGGACGTCAACGAGCTCCGCTCACGCGCGATCAACTGGGCGGACGCGCTCGCGGCGCGGAGCTGCGAATCCGTCAAGATCGGCACCGTCCTCGACGGCCAGGTCCTCGTGGTGCACCACGTCTTCCGTCCCGACGACACCCTGCAGACCCTCGACGTCGGCTCGCTGATGCCGATGCACGCCACCGCCCTCGGAAAGGTGCTGCTGGCCTTCGACTCCGGCGCGAGCGCCGCCCTCGGCAACGGGCCGCTGGAGGCGTACACCCGCCGGACCATCGTCGCCCCCCGGGATCTGGCCCGCAGCCTGGCGGGCATCCGCGAGGTCGGGTGGGCCTCGCAGGTGGAGGAGATGGCCGTCGGCGAGGCCGCCATCGCCGCTCCCATCCGCGGTCACGGCGGACTCGTCGTCGGAGCCATCGGGATCTCGGGCGCCGTCGAACGGATATGCGACGCCAAAGGCCAGCCCAACACCGTCCTGGTGACGTTCGTGCGCGACGCCGCACGCGCGGTCTCCCGGGACCTCGGTGCCTCGCGCTGGTGACACCTAACTCATACATACCGAGGTGAACGCCATGGCCGCGCGCTACGTAATGTCCATCGACCAAGGTACGACGTCGACCCGGTGCATCATCTTCGACCAGCAGGGACGCCTGGTGTCGGTGACCCAGCGCGAGCATCGCCAGCACTTCCCGCACCCCGGGTGGGTCGAGCACGACGCCGTCGAGATCTGGCGCAACCTGGAGCGCATCGCCCCCGCGGCGCTCCGCCAGGCGGGGGTCGGCCTGGACCAGCTCGCGGCCGTCGGCATCGCGAACCAGCGGGAGACCACCCTCCTGTGGGACCGGAGCACCGGCCTGCCCCTCCATCGGGCGATCGTGTGGCAGGACACCCGGACGAACGCGCTGGTCGACGACCTGGCCGCCCGTCCCGACTCCTCGATGGTGCAGAAACGCTGCGGCCTGCCGCTGGCCACCTACTTCTCCGCCCCGCGCGTGCGCTGGCTGCTCGACGAGACCCCCGGGCTGAGGGAGCGCGCCGAGCGGGGCGAGGTGCTGTTCGGCACCATGGAGACCTGGCTCATCTGGAACCTCACCGGCGGCCCCGGCGGCGGCCTGCACCTCACCGACGTCACCAACGCCAGCCGCACCCTGCTGATGGACCTGACCACGCTGGAGTGGGACGACGACCTGCTCGACTTCTTCGGCGTCCCGCGCGCCATGCTGCCGCAGATCCGGCCCTCGACCGAGACGTACGGGGTGGCCAGCCGCGTCCTGCCCGGCGTCCGCATCGGCGCCGCGCTGGGCGACCAGCAGGCGGCGCTGTTCGGCCAGACCTGCTTCGCGCCGGGCGAGGCGAAGTGCACCTACGGCACCGGCGGCTTCCTGCTGCTCAACACCGGCGACGAGCCGGTCCGCTCCACCCACGGGCTGCTCACGACCGTCGGCTACCAGGTCGGCGCCGAGCCGGCGGTGTACGCCCTGGAGGCGCCGATCGCCGTCACGGGGGCGCTGGTGCAGTGGTTCCGCGACGGTCTCGGCCTGATCAACAGCGCTCCGGAGATCGAGACGCTGGCCAAGACGGTGGACGACAACGGCGGGTGCTACATCGTGCCGGCGTTCGCCGGGCTGTTCGCCCCGCACTGGCGGAGCGAGGCCCGCGGCGTCATCGTCGGGCTCACGTCCTACATCACCAAGGGGCATCTCGCGCGGGCGGTCCTGGAGGCCACCGCCTGGCAGACCCGCGAGGTCGTCGACGCCATGAACGCGGACTCCGGGCTCGACCTGCGCGGTCTCAAGGTCGATGGCGGCATGACCGCCGACAACCTCCTCATGCAGTACATCGCCGACGTGCTGGATGTCCCGGTCGTCCGCCCCATGGTGGCCGAGACCGTCTCACTCGGGGCCGCGTACGCCGCCGGGCTGGCCGTCGGCTACTGGCCGGACCTGGAGGGCCTGCGCCGCAACTGGCACCGCGCCGCCCAGTGGCTGCCGGCCATGGACCCGAAGCGCCGCGACGAGGAGTACGACAACTGGCGCCGGGCCGTGGAGCGGACGTTCGGCTGGATGCGCCCGCACCACTGACGCCCGCTCACCCGGCCCGCTCACCCGGCCTGCTCACCTGGCGGGCGCCTCCTGGAGCGGGAAGTGGCAGGCGGCCGCGTGCAGCGGCTCGCCCAGGGACGGCTCCAGCGGCGGCACGTCCTGGGCGCAGACGTCCTCCGCCTTCCAGCAGCGGGTACGGAACCGGCACCCCGACGGCGGGTCGAGCGGGGAGGGCACCTCGCCCTTGAGCAGGATCCGCTCCCGCCGCGCCCCCTGGCTGACGTCGAGCACCGGCGCCGCGGACATCAGCGCGGCGGTGTAGGGATGGCGGGGCCGGTCGAAGACCTGCTCCGTCGGGCCGGTCTCGACGATCTTGCCGAGGTACATGACCGTGACGCGGTCCGCGACGTGGCGGACCACGGACAGGTCGTGGGAGATGAAGACGTACGACACCCCGAGCCGGGCCTGGAGGTCGGTGAGCAGGTTGAGCACCTGCGCCTGGACCGACAGGTCCAGCGCCGACACCGGCTCGTCGCACACGATGACGTCCGGTTCGAGCGCCAGCGCGCGGGCGATCCCGAGCCGCTGGCGCTGGCCTCCGGAGAACTCCTGCGGATAACGGCGCGCGTCGCTCGCCCGCAGCCCCACCATGTCGAGCAGCTCGGCCACCCGCTTGCCGCGCTCCTTGACCGGCACCAGGTCACGGTGCGTGCGCCACGGCTCGCCGACGATGTCCTCGGCGCACAGCCGGGCGTTCAGCGACGCGAACGGATCCTGGAACACCATCTGCACCCGGCGCCGCCACTTCAGCAGCTCCTTGCCGCGCAGCGCGAACGGGTCCACGCCCTCGAACCGGACAGTGCCCTGGTCAGGGCGTTCCAGCATGAGCAGCACCCGGGCGAGGGTCGACTTGCCGCAGCCGGACTCCCCGACCAGGCCCAGCGTCTCGCCGTGCCCGAGCCGCAGGTCCACCCCGTCGAGTGCGCGCAGCCGGTTGCGGCCGGAGGCGCCGCGGGCCACGTGGAAGGACTTGCTGACCCCTGTCACCTCCAGCAGGGGAACGGCCGTCTCCTTCGCCGCGAGGGTGGGCGTGGCGGGCTCAGTCATCGGTCAGCTCCCTCCAGTGGTGGCACGCCGACAGACGGCCGGGGCCGGTCTCGACGAGGACAGGGCGCTGCTCCGCGCACACGTCGCCGGCCATCGGGCAGCGCGCGCGGAAGGCGCATCCCGAGGGCACGGAGTGCAGGTCGGGCGGGCTGCCCGGGATGGACTTCAGGGTGGTGCCGCGCGCCACCTCGGCCGGCACCGAGTCCAGCAGGCCGCGGGTGTAGGGGTGGCGGGGGCTGGAGAAGACGTCCGCCACCCGGCCGGTCTCGACGACGGCGCCCGCATACATGACGGCCACGTGGTCGGCCTGCTCGGCCACCACCGCGAGGTCATGGGTGATCAGGATCAGCGCCGTCTGCTGCTCGGTGCGCAGCTCGCGCAGCAGCTCCATGATCTGGGCCTGCACGGTGACGTCGAGGGCGGTGGTGGGCTCGTCGGCCAGCAGCACCTTGGGGTGCAGGGCCACCGCCAGCGCGATGAGCAGCCGCTGCCGCATGCCGCCGGAGAACTGGTGCGGATAGGCGCTCACGCGGGCGCCCGGCTCGGGGATGCCGACCCGTTCCATCAGCTCGACGGCCCGCTGCCGCGCCGCGCGGCGCGACAGGCCCTGGTGGATCCGGAACGGCTCGGCGAGCTGGGCGCCGACCGTCTGCACGGGGTTCAGCGCGGTCAGCGCGTCCTGGAACACGATGGACAGACCGGGACCGGCCAGCTTGCGGCGCTGTGCCGGCGACAGGGTGAGGATGTCGGTCCCGTCCAGGCGCACGGCGCCGCCGGCGACGTGCGCCACCGGGTCGAGGAGGCCGACGATGGCCTGCGCCGTCATGCTCTTGCCGCAGCCCGACTCGCCCAGGAGCGCCAGCGTCTCGCCGGAGCGGACGGAGAAGCTGACCTCGCGCACGGCGCGGACCGTCCCGGCGGGGGTCCTGATGTCGACGGCCAGCTCGTCGACCTCCAGCACCGGCCGTCCCGGCTTCGCGGCGGCGATCGCCGTGCCGTTCGACTCGCTCACGCCCGCACCTCCTTGATCTTGCGCCGGGAGCGGGGCAGGGTGAGCCGCCACCGCTGTCCGGGGTCCATGGCCAGCCGCGCCCACGAGGCGAGGACGGTCGCCGAGACGGTGGTCACCACGATGGCGAGACCGGGGAAGACGGCGATCCACCAGGCGCTCTGGAGGACCTGCCGGCCCTGGGCGACCATCAGGCCCCAGCTCATGTCCGGCGGCTGGATGCCGATGCCGAGGAAGCTCAGCGACGATTCGGTCAGCATCACGAAACAGAAGTCCAGGGTCGCGACGGTGAACAGGGTCGGCAGCACGGTCGGCGCCACGTGCCGGCCGATGATGGCCCAGCTGCCGGTGCCGAAGGTCCGCGCCGCGTCGACGAACAGCCGGCTCTGCAGCTCGGCCGACTCCGCCCGCGCGGCCCGCAGGTAGATCGGGATGCGGGCGACGGCCAGGACCAGGACGATGTTCATGGCACTGGGCGAGAAGACGTACAGCACGACCACGGCCAGCAGCAGCGAGGGGAAGCTGAGGATGACGTCGGCGATCCGCATGGAGACGTTCTCGCGCCGGCCGCGGTGGTAACCGGCCCACATGCCCCAGACCGACCCGATGACCAGCGAGATCAGGACGGCCGGGACCGAGACGGAGAGCGTCGTGCGGCTGGCCACGATGAGCCGGGCCAGCACGCTGCGCCCGAGCGAGTCGCTGCCGAGCAGGAACGCGAAGCCGTCGTCGAGGCTGAACGGCGGCCGGTTGACCGCCCGCAGGTTCTGCCGGGTGGCCAGGTCGCCGAGCAGGATCGGCCCGATGATGGCGCACGCGGCCACGACCAGCAGGATCACCACCGCCACGCAGGCGAACCGGTCCCGCAGCAGCAGCCGCCACCAGGTGACCCGCCGGACGGCGGCGGGCCCCGCGGCGGGGGTCTCGGCGGGCCGCTCCGGCCCGGCCTGAGTCGTGGACATGAGGTCTCCGTTGGTCATGTCGTCACGCCCTGGCGGACACGGGAGTCCAGGATCGCGTAGCAGGCGTCGATGACGATGTTGAGCGCGAAGATCGTGAGCGCGGTCACCAGGACCGCGGCCTGCAGCACCGCGAAGTCACGCTGCAGGATCGAGGTGATCATCAGCTTGCCGATGCCCGGCCAGCCGAAGATCGTCTCGACGACCACGGCCCCGTTGACCAGCCCGACCGTGAGGTCTCCGGCCACGGTCAGCGCCGGAGGGGCGGCGTTGCGCAGCGCGTGGCCGAACACCACGCGGATCTCGCCCGCGCCCTTGCTCCGCGCCACCTTGATGTACGGCGCGGACAGCGCGGTGACCATCGCCCCGCGCACCACCTGCACGAGCACGCCGAACGGCCGGATCAGCAGGGTGAGCACGGGCAGCACCCACGCCGCCGCGCCCTCCGTGCCCGAGGTGGGCAGCCAGCCGAGGGCCACGGCGAAGACCAGGACGCCCATGATGGCGAACCAGAAGTCCGGCATGCTCGCCGCGGTGGTCGAGGTGAAGCTGGCGACCCGGTCCGCGACGGAGTTGGGACGGTAGGCCGCCCAGCTCCCGACGACGACGGCGCCCAGGATCGCCAGGATCATGGTCGCCCCCGCGAGCTGCAGCGTCGCCGGGAACGCCCGCAGCACGGCCTCGGCCGCCGGCTGCGCGGTCCGCAGCGACTCGCCGAAGTCCAGCCGTACGACCTGGCCCAGGTACTCGCCGAACTGGACGAGCAGCGGCTGGTCGAACCCGTGCCGGGCGGAGAACTCGGCCCGCATCTCCGGCGTGGCGCTGAGCGGCAGGTAGAGGTTCGCCGGGTCGCCGGTGAGACGCGCCAGGCAGAACACCCCGAGGACCACGATGACCAGCGGGATCGCGCTGGAGACGATGCGACGCCGCAGGAAGGTCAGCACACGCGTTCCTCTCAGCCGGCCGGGTGCATGTCGGCGAGGCGCATCTCGTCGTTCGTGGCCGCGTTGGGCTTGTAGGAGACCTTGGGCGACAGGGCGAGGATGCCGGTCATGTGCGCCATGACCGCGTCCCGCACGACCTCCTTGTTCTGGTACTCCAGCGCCTTGGCGAACGCCGCCTGGCGCTCCTCCGCGGAGGCCTGCTCGGCGGTGTTGATCAGGTTGTCCAGCTCGGCGGTGCCGTAGCTGCTCTGGGCGCCCTTGCTGCCGTAGATCTGGCCCATCGTGAAGGCCGCGTCACCGGCCTGGTTGCCGTGCTGGGCCTGGAGCAGGGTGGGGCCGGGGTCCTTGGGGAACGGGCGCAGCAGGTACTCCAGCCAGGCGTTCACGTCGAGCATCTCGATCTTCACCGACAGCCCGGCCTCGATCAGCGAGTTCTGCACGACCTCCATCGCCTCGGCGGCCTTGGGGTAGATCCCGTTCCGGCCGATGATCTTGATGGGGGTGTCCGTGGGGACGCCGGCCGCCTTGGCCTCCGCGATCAGCTTCTTGGCCTGGGCCATGTCGTACGGCCACGGCTGGATGGCGGTGCTGTGTCCGGTCACGCCTTCGGGGACGAGCTGTCCCGCCGGCTTGCCCAGCCCGGCGAAGACCGAGGCGACGAGGCCGCTCCGGTCGATGGCGTAGTTGATCGCCTGGCGCACGCGGATGTCGTTCAGCGGCGGCCTGGTGGCGTCGATGCGCAGGTAGGAGGTCTCGTTGTTGGGGAACTGCACGGCCGAGTCGCCGGCGCCGTCCTCCGGGGCGAGGCCGATGGCCACGTCCGCCTCGTCACTCTTGACCATGGCCGCGCGGATGCTGCCCTCGGTACGCCAGACGTACTCGGCGGCGGCGAACTCGGGGGCCTTGCCCCAGTAGCCGGCGAACCGCTCCAGGCGGAGGCTGCGGCCGGTGTCCCACTTCGCCAGCTTGAACGGGCCGGTGCCGACGGGCTCGCGGACCTTGCCGGTGGTGCTCGTGGTGGTCGGCACGACCTCGACGAACGACAGCCGCAGCGGCAGGATCGGGTCGGGCTTGGCGGTCTTGACCTTGAGCGTCGCGTCGTCCACGGCCGTCGCCGTGAGCTTGATGCCGCCGAAGACGTAGCCGTTCACGTTGCAGTCGATCTTGGAGCCGAGGGTGCGGTCGATGGAGAAGGCCGCCGCCTTGGCGTCGAACGCGGTGCCGTCGTGGAACTTCACGCCCTTGCGCAGGGTGAAGGTCCACTCGGTCGGCGAGTCCTGCTTCCACTCCGTGGCCAGCGCCGGCTGGAGCGCCCCGGTGCTGGGGTCGCGCTCGGTGAGCGCCTCGGTGATGTTGGCCCGGGTGACACGCCCGGTGGCGGTGAGGGAGGCGTCACACGGCTCCAGCGTCGGGGGCTCCTCGGGCAGCACGATGCGGACGGTGGCCGCCGCCGCTCCGGACGAGGGCTCCGGGTCGCTGTTCGCGACCGAGCAGGCGCCGGCCGACAGGATCGTGCCCAGTGCCAGGAGGGCTGAGGCCGCCTGACGGCGGTGAGGGGTGTTGAACACGCGCGGTGTTGTGGTCATGGTTCCTCCGAAAACGCCTGCTGCCGGTGCCGGGCAGGCGACGTGCTATGCGACGGGCGTCGCGCTGAGGGCGGCGAGCCCGCGGTCGATGATGCGGGCGAGCTGCTCGCGGTGCTGCGGTGTGACCTGGGCCAGCGGCGCGCGGACGGGTCCCGCGGAGCGGCCGCGGATCTCCAGCCCGGCCTTGACCAGGGAGACGGCGTAGCCGGGAGTGGTCTGGCGCAGCTCGGCGAGCGGGGCGTAGAACTCGCGCAGCAGGAGGTCCTGGGTCGCCTCGTCGCCCTTCTCGAACGCCTGGAAGAACGCGACGGCGACCTCCGGGAGGAACGCCAGCACCGCCGAGGAGTAGGCGCGGGCGCCGAGACCGACATAGGAGCGGGCGAAGACCTCGGCGGTCGGCATGCCGTTGAGCAGGGGGAGCCGTCCGCCGGTGGCGATCTGGATGAGCTGGAGCAGCTCCATGTCGCCGTGCCCGTCCTTCAGCGCGACGATGTTGTCCACCTCGGCGAGCTCGGCCACCGCCTCGGGCGAGAAGATCGCGGTGCCGCGCTGGTAGAGGATCACGTCCAGGTCCGTGGCGGCGGCCACCTCGCGGTAGTGGGACACGAGCCCGGCCTGCGGACCGACCTGGAGGTACGGCGGAAGCGCGAGCACGCCGTCGGCCCCGGCGGCCTGCGCGGCACGGGCGAACTCCGCGGCCGTCCGGGTGCCGCCGCCGACGCCGGCGAGCACGGGGGTGGCGCCGGCGACGTGCTCGACGGCCGCGCTCACCACCGCCTGGTGCTCGGTGGCGGTCAGGGATGCCAGCTCACCGGTCCCGCAGGCGACGAAGATCGCACCCGGCTTCGCGTCGAGCACGTCGGTCAGGTGGGATCGGAAACGGGACAGGTCCACGTCCCCCGACTCCGTGAACGGAGTGACGGGGAAGGCGAGCAGACCGGTCAGCGTGGCGGCGACCCGCGGGACGGTGGAGGACATCAACGGCTACCTCTTGTCTACATATGGAGACCGCATCTATATTTGTAGCCGAGACATTAAGTTGGTGTTTCCATAAACGTCAAGAGGGGTGTAGATGGGGATCATGTCCCCCAATGCATCGACCGGCCCCCCCGAGACCGGAGGAGGCGTCCGCAGCGTCAAATCGGCCGAGCGGACCATCGCCGTGCTCGAATACCTCAGCTCCGCCAAGGAGGCGTGCTCGCTGCGCGACGTGTCCACCGCGCTGGACATGCCCCGGGCCAGCGGTTACGCGCTCCTCACCACCCTGGTCAACACGGGATGGCTGGAGACCGACGGCGTCGGCCGTTACCGGATCGGCATCCGAGCGCTGCGCGCCGGGGCGGCGTACGTCGAGCGGGACGACGTGGTCCAGCGGGCGCAGCCGGTGATGAACGAGCTGAACGCCGAGCTCGACGAGACCGTGCACCTGGCACGTCTCGACGGATCCGAGGTCGTCTACCTGGCCACCAACATCTCCCGGCACTCCCTGGCCGTCGTCTCCCGGCCCGGCCGGCGGCTGCCGTCATGGGCGACCGGCCTCGGCAAGGCCATCCTCGCCGAGCGTCCCTGGGAGGAGGTGGACGAGCTCCTGCCGGAGACCCTGGAGCCGCGCACCACCCACACGATCACCGACCGCGCGGCGCTGTGCGGCGAGCTCCAGGAGATCCGGCGCCGCGGCCACGCCGTGGACGAGCAGGAGTCCACCATCGGCCTGCGCTGCTTCGCCGTCGCGCTGCACTTCGGCTCCGCGGTCCCCAACGAGGCTCTGAGCTGCTCCATCCCCCTCGTCCGCCTCAGCCCGGAGCGGGAGGAGGTGATCGTGGCCTCCCTGCTCCGTGCCCGGACGCGCATCACCAGCTGATCGTTGGTCGCGACGCCTCCAGGGCCTGCGGGCCTCCGGGATCGGATCCAGCCGGCCCCGGAGGCGATGCGCCCCTAGTCGGCGGCGGTGAGTCCTTCGGCGATCTTCTTCAGCTCGCGGGCGACGGCCTCGGGGCCGTCGAGCTTCTTGACGTACATCGGGCTGAACATGATCTCGGCCCGCCGCCGCTCGCCCATGTTCAGGAAGAGCGTGGGGGTACCCTTCCCGCCGTCCTCGCCCACCCCCTGGACGACCGTGTATCCCGTCCGGTCGCCGACGGTCACCTCTTCGCCCTCGCCCTCGTCACGGTGCGCCTTCACCCGGTCGTCGATCTCCTGGACGGTCTGGTCCTCGTACACATAGATCTGGACGCAGTAGAAGCCGTGCTTGTCGCCGTCGTAGTTCCACGAGGTCGTGTACGCGTCACCGTAGTCCACGGACCAGTGGGACCACTGCAGGCCGTCGGGCAGGTACCCCACCTTGACCCGCCCGAACGCCTTCCCGTCGCCCAGGTCACCGAGGCTCGGGGGCTCGGACGGCGCGGCCGGGGTGTCGTCGATGGCGGGCTCGGCCGGCGCCTCCGAGGCCGAGGCCGTTTCGTGGGCGGCGGGCGCCTGCGTGGCGCCCGGGGCCACCGTCAGATAGAGGGGCGCCGCCGCGGCGACGGCCAGCGACGTGGCCACCGCCGCGATCCTGCCCCGTCCCCTTCTCCGCCGGGAGGACCGCATGACCCGCCAGGCGAGGTCCGGTGCGGCGTGCAGTTTCGCGGTCTCGTCCGCCATGATCTGGCGGAGCTGGTCCTCAAGCGCGGGCATTGCCGATCACTCCTTCCATGGATTCCTCGCCAAGCGCCGTACGGAGCTTGGCCAGCGCCTTCGACGCCTGACTCTTGACCGTGCCGACCGAGCAGCCGAGCACCTCCGCGGCCTGCGCCTCGCTGAGGTCCTCCCAGTAGCGCAGGACGACCACCGCGCGCTGCCGGGGAGGCAGGTCGCGCAGCGCGTCCATGAGCACGTGGCGCAGGTCGACGTCGGCCGAGCGCGCCGGCGTCTCCGGCAGGACGCGCGTCGGGATGATGCTCAGGATCTTCCGGCGGCGGGCCCGGCTGATGGCGGTGTTGACGATGACGCGGCGTACGTAGGGCTCGGGGCTGTCGGCCCGTACCCGGTCCCAGTTCTTGTAGGTGCGCTCCAGCGCCGTCTGGAGGAGATCCTCTGCCTCTGCCTCGTTCCCGCAGGCGAGATAGGCCACTCGCAGCAGGCTCGTGGCTCTCGCGGCCACGAACTCGCCGAAACTGTGCTCCTCGCCGCTCACGGCTGTCTGTCCCGTTTCACGCCTCCTAATACGCCTCGGCGGCCCTGACCGTTGCCCTCCGCCTCGGGCAACCTCCGAGCGGGCCCAGGCGTATTGAGGTTCGTCACTTCTGATCTCTGGAGGAACGCATGAAGTTCGCGACCGCACCGGTCCGTCGGCTGATCGCCCTCAGTGCCGGCCTGGCCGCGCTGGGCGCCGCCGCCCTGGTGGGCCTGCCCGGCCCCGCCAGGGCACCGGAGATGCGACTCACGGCCGCCACGTCGGCTCCCCCTGGAGGGGCTTACTGGCACAGGAAGGTGCTGTGGAAGGAGACGCATCAGCGCCAACTGGGCAGCGCAGGGAACCGCTACTCGGTGGTGGAGCAGGGGCTCCTCGAGCGGTGGACGGCTCCCGACGGCAGATCCTGGGTGGGGTCCAGGACGCTGGGGACGTATCCGCAGAGCGCGGCGGACCGGAAGGCGTGGCGCCGCGACGGCTCGCCGGCCAAGTGGGCCCGCGCGGCAGACGGCCAGACCGTGTCGCTGTCCACCCAACCGGGCAAGGGCCACGTGAGCCCCGAACGGGGAGACAACACCTTCAACCTGGCCGGGCAGAAGCTGACGTACGACGAGGTCCAGCGACTGCCCGCGGACCCGAACAGGTTGAAGTCCTGGCTCGCCGAGGCCGCACGAGCCGCACGGGAGATGAACGTGGACATGTCCGTCACCGAGGCGCTGCCCGAGCTGCTCTACCTGATTCCGGCGCCCAAGGAGGTGCGCGCCGCGGCCTACCAGGCCCTGCTGACGACGCCCGGCGTCAAGTCCCGCGGCAAGGCGACGGACGGCATGGGCAGAGCCGGTGCGGCCCTCTCGTACGGCTACCCGGACACCGTCGAGAAGGGCAAGACCATGGGGCTCAGAACCGACCTGATCGTCGACACCGGCACGATGCTGCTGCTGTCGAAGGCTCACACGACTCTGATCGACGGCAAGCCGTTCCCGGACAAGACCAGCACCGAGACCGTGCTCCAGGCCGGCTGGACCGACGCCCAGCCGGCCGTGCCCAGCCTGCCGTAACGCGCGGGGAGAGGGGGAGGGCCTACCCCTTGAGCCCGCCGGCCAGCAGGTCGGCGCGCCAGAAGCGCTGCAGGACCAGGACGAGAACGATCAGCGGGACGACCGACACGGCCGAGCCCATGATGACCAGCGAGTACAGGTCGCCGTCGCCCGCGCCCTTGCCCAGGAACGTGTACAGGCCGAGAGTGATCGGGTATTTGTCCTGGTCCGACAGCATGATGAACGGCAGCAGGAAGTTGTTCCAGATGCCGACGAACTGCAACAGGAACACCGTCACCAGCCCCTGCGTCATCATGGGCAGCACGATGTGGCCGAAGATGCGGACCTCGCCGGCCCCGTCCAGGCGTGCCGCCTCCAGCGTGCTCTGCGGGACCGCGGCATTGGCGAAGACCCGGCACAGGAAGATGCCGAACGGGTTGATGATGACCGGCAGGAGCACCGACCAGTAGGTTCCGGCCAGGCCCACACCGGCCAGCAGCAGGTACTGCGGGACGGCCAGGACGATGCCGGGCACCAGCACGCCGGCCAGGATCACGGAGAACAGCACCTCGCGGCCGCGGAAGCGGAACTTGGCCAGGGCGTAACCCGCCATGGCCGACACCAGCGTCGACAGGATCGCGCCCACGCCGGCGTACAGCAGAGAGTTGAGCCCCCACTGCCAGAACTGGCCGTCGCCGTACTCGCTGAGGTTGGCGAGGTTGTCGGCGAATCCGCTGCCGGGCGCGAAGGAGAAGGTGGTGAACAGCTCGCGCGGGGTCTTGGATGCGGCGGTGACCACCCAGAGCACGGGAGTCAGGCAGTACAGCGCGCCGAGCAGCAGGACGATCAGCGGCAGCCGCGGCCTCCTGCGGGCGGCGGGGCGGTGGCGGTGGTCGAACTGGCGGTCGCCGGTGCGGGGCGAGGTCTGCAGGGCGGCGCTCATGCGTTGTCCCCGAAGGTCCTGCGCTGGAAGAAGCGCAGCAGGAGCAGCGAGAGGACGAGGATGCCCAGGGCGAGCACGACGGAGGCGGCGGCGGCCCCGCCGAGATTGTCGTTCATGAACGCCTCCTGGTAGATCTTCATCAGCGGCACCCAGGTGGAGGAGATGGTGGTCGTCATCGGGCGCAGCGTGGCGGGTTCGCTGTACAGCTGCAGGGTGCCGATCACGGAGAACAGGCCGGTGAGCACGAGGGCGGGGGCCACCAGCGGGATCTTGATGCGCCAGGCGATCTGCAGCTCACTGGCTCCGTCGATCCGGGCCGCCTCGTAGATGGAGGTGGGGATGGCCCGCAGCGACGTGAAGATGATGATCATGTTGAAGCCGACGCCGGACCACAGCGCGATGTTGGCCAGCGAGAAGTACAGGGCGGGGAAGCCGAAGAAGTCCAGCGGCCCGGCGTGCAGCCGCTCGGCGAGGTAGGTGAGCGGGCTGGTGCTGGGCAGGTAGAGGAAGCCCCACAGGAGGCTGGCGATCACACCGGGCACCGCGTACGGCAGGAAGATCGCGGTTCGGGTGAAGCCGCGCGCCCGCACCCGGGGGGTGTCGAGCAGCAGTGCGAACAGCAGGGCCAGGCCCAGCACGCTGGGGATGGCGATGACGCCGTAGAGCAGGACCCGGCCGAGCCCGGCGACGTACCCCGGGTCGCCGAGCGCGGCGAGGTAGTTGTCGAAGCCGACGAAGGTCTGCACGCGCCGCCCGAACGCGCCGCCGCCTTCGACGCGGAAGCCGCGGAAGCTCAGGTAGATCGCGTAACCGATCGGGACGATCAGGAACAGGGTGAAGAGCACGATCGCCGGCGTGGCGAACAGCCATGGGGTGGCGACGGCGCGGATGCGCGTGCGCCGTCCGGTCGGTGCGGGGGCCGTGGAGCCAGTGGCGGCCGGGGCGGCCGAGGTGGAGGTGGCGGGCATGAGGCGTCCAGGGTGGGTCGAGAGGCCGACGCTGCGGGCCCGGCCGGTCGCCGGGCCCGCGAACGGCTACTTGGTCACGGTATAGCCAGACTTCTGCAGGTCAGCGACGACGGCCTGCTGCGTGGCCTTGTACACCTCGCGGAAGGAGGTCTTGTTGAGCGCGGCGGTGTTCAGGGCGTCGCCGAAGGCGGTCTGCGCCACGTTGACGTTGGGTCCCCAGGTCACCGGGATGGTCGTGTTCTTGATCACCTGGTCGGCGACCTGGTAGAAGTCCTTCTGCTGCGGCATCAGCCGCGGCGGCTCGTGGGTCAGCGTCGCCTGGCGTCCCGCGTTGCCGCCGGGGAAGATGTCGAGGCCGAGCGTCAGCTTGGAGCCCTCGTCGGACGCGCCGAGCCAGGCGGCGAAGGCCGCGGCCTCCTTGGCGTGCTTGGACTTGGCCGGCACCAGATACGTGGAGCCGCCCAGGAACGGGACGGCCGGGTCGCCGGGCGTCCACTGCGGCAGCGGCGCGGACTCCCACTTGCCGGAGGTGTCCGGCGCCACCGAGTGGATCACGTTGGGCGCCCACGCGGCGGCGGCCCAGCTCAGAATCCTGCCGTCGTTGACCTGCGCGTTCCATTCGGGGGTGAGCAGGGGCTCGACCTTGACCAGGTCGCGCTTCACCAGGTCCTCCCAGAAGTCGGCCGTCTTCAGCGACGCCTCGCCGTCGATGCCGACCTTCCAGGCGTCGCCGTCGTTGCTCCACCACCGGGCGCCGGCCTGTGCTGCCTGGGCGGCGAAGAACTCGATCTGGTTGGCCGCGAAGCTGGCGATGTAGACCTTGGGGTCCTTCTTGTGGATCTGCTCGGCGGCCTTGGCATACTCGGCCCAGGTGGTGGGCACCTTGGCGCCGTACTTGGCGAACAGGTCCTTGCGGTAGGTGAACATCATCGGCCCGATGTCCTGGGGAACGCCGTAGACCTGGTTGTTGAAGGTGGTCAGGGCCCAGATGTTGGGCTCGATGCCGGACTTGGCGCCGGCCACGTCGGCGGTGATGTCCTTGACGGCTCCGGCCACCACCAGGGCGGGCAGGCCCCGGTACTCCACCTGCACCACGTCGGGGGTGTCGCCGGCCTGGTCGGCGGCCAGCAGCTTGGAGGCGGTGTCGGCGGTCCCGCCGACCTCCGACAGCTTGATCGTGACGTTCGGGTGTTCCCGGTGGTACTTGTCGGTGATCGCCGTGGCGCGCGGATCGTTGCCCTTGAGGTTCCAGGTCCAGACCTGCAGCGTGACCGGTCCGTCGGCGGCCGCGGTGCCCGAGGTGCCCGAGGAGGAGGTGTCGCCGGACGAGCAGGCGGTCAGCGACGCCGCCAGGGCGACCGTCAGGGCGGCGGCCGGCATCATCCCGCGGCGGCGGCGACGGGGCGGCGGGAGGGTCGGTGGGGTCATGACGGTCTCCTCGGACAGGTGGTGCATCACGGCGGGATGCCGGGTTCGTGCGTTGGGATCTAACCTGATGTTAACGTTGTCATCCTGTCAAGCCCCTGCTCGTAACAGAGCCGACATCGCTTCGGAGCTCACCCCCGTGCTCACCTTCCGCAACCCGGTCCTGACCGGCTGCTATCCGGACCCGTCGATCTGCCGAGCCGGCGAGGACTTCTACCTGGTCACCTCTTCGTTCGCCTACTATCCGGGCATTCCCCTCTTCCACAGCCGTGACCTGGTCCGTTGGCGTCAGCTCACGCACGTGCTGAACCGGCCGGGCCGCCCCTCCCTGGAGGGGCTGGACGTCTCCGACGGCGTCTGGGCGCCGACCATCCGACACCACGACGGCACGTTCTACGTGGTCTCCACCGTGGCGAGAGGACGGCGGGGGAGCCTCACTTTCGTCGTCACCGCAGACGACCCCGCCGGGCCGTGGTCGGACCCCGTCCCGCTGGAGGCCGAAGGCATCGACCCGTCGCTGTTCTTCGACGACGACGGCCGCTGCTGGTTCACCGCCTGCCGGGACGCCGCCCAGCCGAACGGCGGCGGCCCCGGCGAGCTGTGGATGCGCGAGCTCGACCTGCGGACCCTCGAACTCGTCGGGCCCACCCACGTGCTCTGGCACGGCGCCGTACGCGGGGCGTGGGTGGAGGCGCCGCACCTGTACAAACGCGACGGCGTGTACTACCTGATCGCCGCCGAAGGGGGCACCGAAGGCAATCACAGCGTCACCGCGGCGCGCTCCGGCGTCGTCACCGGTCCCTACGTCACCGATCCGCGCAGCCCGCTGCTGACGCACCGGCATCGCGGCCCGGACGAGCCCATCCACAACGTCGGCCACGCGGACCTGGTGGACACCCCCGACGGTGAGACGTGGGCGGTGACGCTCGGCGTCCGGCCGATCGAGGGCACCCACACGCTGGGCCGGGAGGTGTTCCTCGTGCCCGTCGCGTGGGGCCCCCACGGGCCCGTCTTCGCCCCGGAGTCGGGCGGGGTCCGGCTGTCGGAGCGGTTGCCGTCGATCGCCTCCGGCGGGCCGGAGGGGGACGACGCCGGGGTGGCGGGCCGGGTGACCTTCGACGAGCCGGTGCTGGGCCTGGAGTGGAACAGCCTCCGCGGCCCGGTCGGCGACCGCGTCAGACCCTCGGCCGGTGGGCAAGGGCTGGACCTGGACGTCGCTGCTGAGCCGCTCAGCTCCACCGGCGTACCGGCCTTCGTCGGCCGGCGCCAGCAGCACGTCCGCTTCCACGCGCGGACCGGGATCAGCTTCACCGCCACCCGTCCGGCGGAGGAAGCCGGTGTGGCCGTCTTCCAGAGCCAGGACCGCTACGCCACGCTCGCCCTCACCGTGGACGCCGGGGGAAGAGCGCAGGCGGTGCTGACGGTCCGGGACGCGGGCACCAGCACCCGCCTGGCCTCGGTGCCGGTGTCGGCAGGCGAGGCGGTGCTGGCCGTCGACGGAGACGAGGCCGGCTACACCTTCCGTCTCAAGGAGCCCGGCGCCGGCCAGTGGATCGACTTGGCCGGTGTCGAGCGGCCCTTCTTCAGCACCGAGCGCGCGGGCGGGTTCGTGGGGGTCTTCCTGGGGCTCTACGCCACCGGCAACGGACAGGCCGGTCACGGCCGGGCGCACGTCCACTGGTTCGACTACCGGCCCGCCGGCTCCGACGGCCCCGCGTGACGGAGCCGGCGGGGCAGAGCGGCTAGCGCTGGGGCCGGGGCGGCGCGGTGCTGCGCCGGACCACCAGCTCGGGAGCGATCCGCTCGCTCATGGCCGGCTCGCCGCGCATCATCCGCAGCAGCTGCTCGATCGAGCGCTGTCCGAGACCGACGAAGTCCTGACGGACCGTGGTCAGCGCGGGCACCAGGTAGGCGGCCCCGGCGGTGTCGTCGAACCCGACGAGCGAGACGTCCGCCGGCACCTTGACGCCGAGCTCGGCGAAGGCCGCCAGCACGCCCATGGCCATCTGGTCGTTGCCGGCGAAGATCGCCGTCGGAAGCTCGTGCTCCGGACGGGTGACGAGGTAATGGGCGAGCCGATAGCCGCTGTTTCCGGTGAAGTCGCCTTCGAGCAGCTCTCCGCCGGCCCCCGGCGTGCCCTCCAGCGCGGCCCGCCAGCCGTCCACGCGGGCCCGCGCGTCGAAGGTGCGCAACGCCCCGGTCAGGTGGACGACATGGCGATGCCCCTGCTCCAGCAGGTGCCGCACGGCCAGCCGCGCGCCCAGCTCCTGGTCGAGCTCGACGAAGCCGAGCTCCGGGTTGGGCACGTTGCCGGACATGACCACCGTCATCGGCACGCCGGTGACGATGTCGGCCAGCGCGTCCGCCACCAGGGGCCGGTCCGCGATGACGGCGATGGCCTCCACCGACTGGTCGGTGAGCCGTTGCAGCGTCTCGGCCAGGTCCATGGTGCTGCCGCCCTGCCAGCTGGCCAGGTTGACCCAGTACCCGGCCAGCTGCGCCGCGGTCTGCACGCCGCGCAGGATCCTGGGCAGCTCGAACAACTCGGCCCCGGCGAGGACCACGCCGATCGTCGAGGAGCGGCGGCTCTTGAGCGCGCGGGCGACGCTGTTGCGGCGGTAGCCGAGCTTCTCGATGGCGGCCTCGACCCGGGCGCGGGTCTCCGGCCGGACCGAGGGGTGGTCGTTGAGGACGCGGGATACGGTGACGTGGGACACGCCGGCCTCGCGTGCCACATCCACCATGCCTGGTGCCCGGTTCATGTCCTTCGTTTCCCGCGCCTCCACCGCGGCGTGCTCGCCTGGCGGTGCTGACTCGATCGTGCCACATCCGCCGGGCGTCTCACGCCGCCTCCGAGCCTCAGGCAGGCGCGTCCGCCGAAAAGGATGCCGGTCGGATGTGAAGAACGGGCGGACGGCTCCGACCTTCCCATGAAGGCGGCGCCGGACGGGCGCCACAGACGCAGGAGGCAGCGAGATGACCAAGGTCACGTGCGACATGGCGATGTCCCTCGACGGCTTCGTGGCCGGACCGCACCAGAGCATGGAGAACCCGCTCGGCGAGGGGGCGGGCGAGTGCCTGCACCAGTGGATGTTCGACGAGCCCGAGCGGCACGCCGCGGAGATCGAGGGCATCACCGCGGCCGGCGCGTTCATCATGGGCCGCAACATGTTCGGCCCCGGCCGCGGCGCCTGGGACCTGGACTGGAACGGCTGGTGGGGCGACGAGCCGCCCTACCACGCGCCGGTCTTCGTCCTCACCCACCACCCGCGCGAGCGGGTGACGATGAAGGGCGGCACCACGTTCACCTTCGTCACCGGCGGGATCGAGGCGGCGCTGGCCCAGGCGCGCGAGGCCGCCGGCGACCGTGACGTCGCCGTCGCGGGCGGCGCCGCGACGGTGAACCAGTTCCTGGCGGCGGGGCTCATCGACGAGCTGCGCCTGCACGTCGCGCCCGTGATCCTCGGCGGAGGCGAGCGGCTGCTCCGCGACGTCGGCGACCTCACCCTCGAACCCCTCGGCGCCCCCTCGGGCACCCGCCTCGTCACCCACCTGACGTACCGGGTGGTCCGGTAGAGGGACCGCACGTCGTGGAGGGCCTCATCGGAGGCCCGGAGCCGACGTCGCGCCTGCCCGGCCGTCCGGGAGAGCCGGCTCGGCGTCCGGCCGGGCCTTGGCCGGCAGGAGCTTGCCCAGGGTGACGAACAGCAGGACCAGACCCACGGTGAGCAGGATGTGACCCAGCCCGGCGATCAGCGCGATGGCCTCGCCGCTGGGACGTCCCAGCACCGTCAAGGTCCCGTGGAGGGTCATCATGGCCATGCTCAGCACCAGACCGGCGTTGTAGATCCAGAAGAACCAGCCGAACAGCCGGCTGGAGGTCAGCGCGAACTGCTTCTCCAGTATCAGGACGATGAGGAACACCAGCATGCCGAGCGCGAACGCATGCGTGTGGACGACGCTGAGCTGCGTGTCGCCGGTGAAGTCGTTCAGCTTGGTGAGCTCGCGGTAGTAGAAGCCGCTGACCAGGCCGATGATCATGTAGAGGTGGGCGGTGTTGAGGATCTTTCGCATGTGTCACGTCCTTCAAGGTGTGCCGATGGGGCACATCAACTGTGCGAATGGGCCGATCCCGCATCAATGACGGGTTCGGCAACGTCCCATGACCTGTGGCTCAAAGATCCCGGAGCCGCTCCGGCGCGCGGGCCCGCTGACGGCGGCGGAGGAGCTCGTGGGCGCGCAGCAGGGTGGGCACGAGGGCGTACACCACCACGGGGACCACGATCGCGGTGAGCACCAGAGTGCGCAGGGGCAGCGGGAGCGAGGCCAGGGCCGAGCCGATCAGCAGCTGGACCAGCATGATCATCGAGTAGACGGACAGCCAGGTGAGCAGTGCGCGCCGGTGGACGGAGGGGGCGGAGAGCATGGTCGATCCCTTTCCAGAGCAGTTTCCAACTGGATAGTTGGAGTCTGGCAGACGGATCTCCAACTGTCGAGTTGGAATTCTGGCTATGCTGACGGCCATGGCGTGGAACACGGAACGGACGCGGCAGCTCCTGCTGGACGCGGCGGTGCAGGAGTTCGCCGAGCACGGCCCCGCGGGCGCCAGGCTCGACCGGGTGGCGAGCACCGCGGGCGTCAACAAGGAGCGCATCTACCAGTACTTCGGCAACAAGGAGCAGTTGTTCGCCGCCGTGCTGACCTCGGCGCTGGAGCGGCTGGCCGAGGCGGTGCCGATGGACGACCGGCTGGCGGCCGACCTGCCGGAGTACGCCGGCCGGGTGTACGACTACCACCGCGAGCATCCGCAGCTCATCCGCCTGCTGCACTGGGAGGGCCTGCACTGTGGCGACGGCCCGGTCGCGGCGGGGGAGCAGCGCGGTGCCCACTACGCCGCCAAGCTGGCAGCGCTGGCCGCGGCCCAGAAGAGGGGCGCTCTGAGCGCGGAGTTCGCGCCCAGGGAGCTGCTCTACGCGGTGATCGCGCTGGCCGGATGGTGGTACGCCACTCCGCAGCTCGCCCGGCTCATCATGGCGGAAAGCCCTGGGAGTACCCGGGAGACCCTCGTCCGCGTCGTCGCCAAGCTGGTCGGCTAGCCCCTTGGACTCGCGCCGCCGGCATATGTCGTCGCCTCCGTCACGGGCACGACCGTCACGGGACGATCGTGCCCGGTTCGCCGTCGCATCGGGTCTCAGCGCTCGTCGACGACCTGGCCGTTCAGGGCGGTGCCGTCCTTGGTGAGCGCCATGGTCAGCGGCGCCTCCGGGAAGGTGGGGATGGCGGCGAGCGCGGCGCCCATCTGCGCGCCGGTCTCCCAGTGCCAGGTGTCGGTGTAGCTGCCGTCCTCAAGGCGGATCAGCACGGTGTGGGTGAGCCCGGGGTGGCCCTCCCGGACGGTCGCGATCAGCGAGCTGCGGCGGGCCAGGAACTCCTCCAGGTCGGCCTCGGCGACGGAGTAGCGGTGCGAGCGGACGACGGACATGTCGGTGTCTCCTTCTGGATGTAGGGGGGTGGGGGTCACCAGCTGCCGGCGACCTGCCGGATCGGGGCGTTCAGGCGGTTGAAGAGGTTGGTGACGGCGGTCATCAGCAGGATCGAGGCGAGCTGCTGCTCGTCGAAGTGGTCGGCGGCGTTGTTCCAGACCTCGTCGGAGACGGCGTCGGTGTGGTCCGCCAGCCGGGTCGAGGCCTCGGCCAGCGCCAGCGCGGCCCGCTCGGCGTCGGTGTAGTACGGAGCCTCGCGCCAGGCGGCGACCAGCCCGATGCGATCGTCGCTCGCGCCGAGCTTGCGCAGGTTCTTCAGCCGGCGTCCACGCAGAAGCTGCAGCCGTTGATCTGGCTGACCCGCAGGTGGATCATCTCCATGAGCTCCTGGGGCAGACCCTGCGACTGGGCGGCCTTCATCAACTCCATGATCGGCTTCATCGCGGCGGGGATGACCGTGGCGGGGTTCTTCATCCGGGCTTCCATCGTGTTCCTCCGTGGCTTTGTCAGTGCGGGTTCGTGCGGGTTCGTGCTCGGTTCGTGTGAGACCAGAGTGGCTGCCCGGATTGATACATTCGCTATGCGCGCACGATGCGAAGGTGATGGGGGGACGATGCTGCGCTTCACCCTTCTCGGCCCCGTCCAGATGATCGTGGACGGCGCGCCGCTGACGGGCATCGCCCCACGTCACCGGGCTGTGCTGGCCTACCTCCTGCTCAACGCCGGCCGGGTGATCAGCATCGAGCGGCTGATCGACGCGATGTGGGGCTACGACCGGCCCGACACCGCCCGGTCGCAGATCCACGCCTCGATCACCGCGATCCGCAAGGTGCTGCGTGCCGCGGGAGCCGTACACCTTCTGGAGACACGTGCCGGCGGCTACGTCGCGCAACCGGAGCCCGGGCAGGTGGACGCGCAGAAGTTCACCGACCTGGTGGCCGCCGGCGAGCTGCGCGCGGCCCTGGACCTGTGGAGCGGCGAGGCGCTGGAGGACGTGCACGCGCATTACGTCACCGGCGTCCGCGAGCTCTGGAACGACCGGCGGCTGTCGGCGTACGAGCGCCTGGTGGAGGACGAGCTGGCCGCCGGGCGGCACGGCGACCTGCTCGACGAGCTCGCCGCCCAGGTGACCGCCGAGCCGCTCCGCGAGAAGCTCAACGGCCACCTCGTCATGGCCCTGCACCGGGCGGGACGGCAGGCCGACGCCCTGGCCGCGGCGCGTGCCTACCGGACGGCTCTCGCGGACGAGCAGGGGCTGGACCCCGGGCGCGCCTTCATCGAGCTGGAGCGGGCGGTCCTGGCGGACGATCCGGCCCTGCGGCCGGCCGGCGCGCCGCCGGTCGGCTCCGGGCCGCCGCGTCGCTCCACCTTCCTGCCCTACGACATTCCCGATTTCTCCGGAAGGTCCGCCGAGCTGGCGCGGCTCGTGGGCGACTACCGCGGGCCGGCGGTCGTCACGATCGACGGCATGGCCGGGATCGGCAAGACCACGCTCGCCGTCCACGTGGCCCACCGGCTGGCCGCCCGCTATCCGGACGGCCGGCTGTTCATCGACCTGCAGGCCCACACCGCGGGCCGGGAGCCGGTCGACGCCGCCGCCGCGCTGGAGGCCCTCCTCCGCCAGCTCGGGGTGCCCGCCGACCGCATCCCGGTCACGCTGGTCGAGCGGAGCGCCCTCTGGCGCGCCGAGCTGGCCGATCGCCGCGTGCTGGCCGTCCTGGACAACGCCTTCGACGCCGAGCACGTACGTCCCCTGCTGCCGGGACACTCCGACACCCTCGTCCTGGTCACCAGCAGGCGGCGGCTCGTTGACCTGGACGGCGCCCACGCCCTGTCGGTCGACGTGCTGGGTGAGGAGGACGCCGTCGAGCTGTTCGAGCGCATCGTGGGCGAACGCGCTCACCACGAGCCGGACGCCGTACGCGAGGTGCTGCGGCTGTGCGGGCACCTGCCGCTGGCCATCCGCATCTCGGCCGCCCGCCTCCAGCACCGCCCGCGCTGGACCGTGTCCTACCTGGCGGACCGGCTGCGGGACCATCGCCGGCTCCTGGACGGCGTGTCGGCGGCCTTCATCCTCTCCTACGAGCAGCTCCACGAGGCCGAGCAGCGCATGTTCCGCCTGCTCGGGCTGGTGCCGGGGCGCGACATCGACCCGTACGGCGCGGCCGCGCTGGCCGGGATCTCGGAGGAGGAGGCGGAGGAGTTGCTCGAAGCCCTCCTCGACGCCCACATGCTCCTGCAGCTCGAACCGGGCCGATACACCTTCCACGACCTGCTCCGCGAGCACGCCCGCTCGATCGCCGAGGACGACGGCGCCGTCCTGCGGCTGCTCACCTACTACCTGCACCGCTCCCGCGCGGCGGTGGACCGGCTGTTCCCGGACAGCCTCAGCCAGCGGGAGGGCATCCCCCAGCCGGACTCCCCGATCGCCCCCATCCGCGACGCCGCGGAGGCGATCGCCTGGCTCGACGCCGAGCGCTCCAACATCATCGCGACCGCCGTCCACGGACCCGAGATCTGCCTGGGCATGCTCGCCCTGGCGATGCGCCCCTACCTCGACCGGCAGGCGCACCACGACGACGCGATCACCCTCCACACCCTGGTGCTCCAGCGCAGCCGCAAGCTGGGCCGCCGCGAGTTCGAGGCGCGAGCGCTCACCGACCTGGCGTGGACGTACTGGCGGCTCGGCGAGTACGAGCGCGCGGAGGAGCACGCCCGCCAGGCGCTCGACGCCTGCGAGGACGCGTACGAACAGGCCAGGGCCCTGCTCACGCTGGGCAACGTGGCCCTGCGCCGGCGGCAGGACGCGCAGGCGCAGCAGTACCTCAAGCAGGCGCTCGACCTCACTCGGATCGGCGCCGACACCTGGGGCGAGGCCCACGTGCTCGGCATCCTCGCCCTCGTCCTGGACCGCGCCGGCCGTCCGGAGGAGGCCCGGCGCCATCTCGACCTCGCGCTGGCGCTCCACCGCAAGGTCGCCAACCCGGCCGGGGCGGCGGTGACCCTCAACCACCTCGGCGTCGTCCTCCGGCATCAGGGCGAGCTCGCCCAGGCACGCACCCGCCACGAGCAGGCCGCGGCCCTCTACCGCAGGCTCGGCAACACCGCCGACGAGGCGGCCGCGCTCAACGGGCTGGCCGAGGCGGCGGGCGACCCGGCCCGGGCGGTCGAGGAGCACACGGCCGCGCTCGCGCTCGCCGACCGGACCCGCAACCGGCCGGAGCAAGCGCGCGCTCACGACGGGCTGGCGCGCGCCCACCTCGCGCTCGGGCACGCGGAGCAGGCTCGCGAGCACGGCCGGCTCGCTCTCGGCCTTTACGGGGAGCTCGGCGTTCCGGAGGCCGAGGAGGTCCGCGCCTTCCTGGAGGAGGCCGTCCGCACCGCGTGATCGAGCCGTCGGCGGCGACCCTGCGCGGCCGGCGCGCGCGGTCACCTCCGGGCCGGTTCAGGCCCAGGGACGAGGGAAGGTGCCGCCGTCCAACGGGTCGCCCGCGGCGAGCCCGAGAGGGTCGGTCACGATGTGCTCGCCCCCGCTGTAGCGGGTCGCCTCGTCCATGTAGATGGTGACGTGCGCGAGCCGGGCCTGGTCGGTGCGGTTGGGCAGCGCCATGTGGCCGGTGTAGCCGCTGTGGAAGGTGCAGTCGCCGGCGCGGAGCGGCACGGTGACGCAGGGGATCCAGCGCAGCGACGGGTCCATCGTGAACAGGTCCTCCTCGTGGTGGAGGTCCTGCGGGCGCAGGCCGGTGCGATCCTGGGTGCCCGGCAGGAAGGTCATGCAGCCGCGCTCCGGCGGAACGTCGACCAGCGCGATCCATGCCGACAGCGGGAGCCGGTCACCCGCATGAGGCCAGTACGGCCGATCCTGGTGGAACTCGGTCGCGGCGTTGTTGTGCGGCTCCTTGACCAGCATCTGGTCGTGCCAGAGCCGCAGCGAGAACCCGGCGAGCTGCTCGGCGATCCGGCCGAGCCGCGGGTGGAACGTGAGCTCCCGCAGCGTGCGGTCGCGCCGCCAGACGTTGACCAGCTGGCTGAAGACGCCCTGCTTCTCCAGACTCTCCGCGCGATGCGCCTCCAGGAACGCCTCGGCGCTCGCCCGGAAGCGCTCCACCTCGCCCGGGTCGAGGACGCCTCGTACTCGTACGAAACCGGATTCGCGGTATGCCGTCACAAGCTCGTCCGACACCCGGCCGTCGGCGTCGACGTCGCTGCCGGACTGCTCGATCGTGGTCGTGTCCATCGATGACCTCCATGGTCCTGCCGTTGGGCTACCGCAAGCGTCGCCGTTGGGTGCCGCCATGGGCTAGGCCGATCCCGGCGAGCAGTCGTACGATCCCGACATGCCTGCCACGCTGCACGAGCACGCGCTGTTCGCCGGGAGCCCGGTCCTGGGAGGCGTTCACCAGGTGGATCTCGACATCGAGTCGCACGCGCACGACTTCCTCGAGATCGCGGTGATCGGCAGCGGTCACGGCCGGCACGTGACCAGCCAGGGCGAGCACCCGCTGCGGCGCGGGCAGGTCATCGTGCTCCGCCCCGGCGCCTGGCACGGCTTCCGGGACTGCAGCGACCTGACCGTCGCCAACTGCTGCCTGTCCGCCCAGGCGCTACGAGCCGAGCTGGCGGCCCTGTACGACATCCCGATGCTGCGCCGGATGCTGTGGACCGATCCGGTGGCATCCGGCACGCACGGCGTCGCGGTCACGACCGTCGATCCGGCCGCCGCCGAGGAGACCATCACGGAGATCAGCCTGCTCGAACGGGACCTCGCCGGCGCCGAGAGCCGGCCGGGCCGCGTGCTGGGCCGGCTGGTCACCGTGCTCGGCATCCTGGCCGACGGCCGGGACCCCGGACGGAAGACGGCCGAGCCCGTCGTCCACCCCGCCGTCGCCGCCACCGTCGCCCGCCTGGAGGCCGATCCGGCCCGGCCGTGGCGGCTGGACGATCTCGCCCGGGCGGTCAACCTGGATCCCGCCTATCTGGGCCGGCTGTTCGGACGGTACGTCGGGTTGACGCCGCTGGGCTTCCTGGCTCGGCTGCGGGCCGAGCGCGCCGCCACGTTACTGACGCACTCGACCCTGCCGGCCGCCCGGGTCGGCGCCGCCGTCGGCTGGGACGACCCGACGTACTTCGCCCGCCGCTTCCGGACGCTGGTCGGACTGACACCCTCCGAGTACCGGCGCCACAGCCGGGCAGCCGCCGCACAGGCGGCCCCGGCGGTGTGGCCGGTGAGCGGCTGGTGAGCGTGGCTGGTCAGCGTGGCCGGTGAGCGGCTGGTGAGCGTGCGGTGAGCCGCCCACGCCACGGTTGACCCATGGCCGGGTCCGCACCGAGGACCGGCCCCGCAACTGAGGAGCTGACATGGGTTTCCTGGCAGGCAAGACGGCGCTGGTCACGGGTGGTTCGCGGGGCATCGGCCGGGCGGTGGCGCTGCGGCTGGCCGCCGAGGGCGCCGAGGTCGCCGTCCACTACGGCGGCAACGAGGAGGCGGCCGAGCAGACCGTGGCCCGTATCGAGGAGGCAGGAGGCCGCGCGTTCGCCGTCCGGGCCCGCTTCGGCGAGGACGGCGAGGTGGACCGGCTCTTCGAGGGCCTGACCGCGGGGCTGGCGGGGCGCGGCCTGGACATCGTGGTCAACAACGCGGGCATCGGCTCCGGCAACCCGATCGCGCGGGTCACGCCGCAAGAGCTGGACCTGCTGCTGGCGATCAACGTCACCACGCCGTTCTTCGTGATCCAGCGGGCCCTGCCGCTGCTGAACGACGGCGGCCGCATCGTCAACATGGGCTCGACCGCCAGCCGCTTCGCGGTATCCACGCAGATCGGCTACACGATCACCAAGGCCGCGCTGGAGTCGATGGCCCCCTCGCTGGCCAACGAGCTGGGCCGGCGCGGCATCACCGTGAACACGGTCGCGCCCGGCGCGGTGCGCACCGACATGACCGCGGGTTACACCTCCATCCCCGAGGTGGTCGCCGGACTGGAGGCGATCACCGCACTCGGACGGCTCGGCGAGCCGGAGGACGTCGCCGACGTCGTCGCCTTCCTGGCCGGGCCGCAGGGCCGCTGGGTGACCGGCCAGACCATCGACGTCTCCGGCGGAACCTACCTCGGCCCCATCGCCTGACCCTTCCCGAGCGGGCGCTGCGGAAGGAGGCTGTCAGGTCATCTCCCCAGGCAGCTCAGCGCCTGCATCGCCGCGCGCTCTGTGCGTGCGATATCGCCCAGGACGTCGCCTGCCTGTACGAGGTACTGCGCATCGCCCGCTTCACCGGCTTTCGCGATCAGTGCCGCGGCTTCCGTCCACAGGGTTGCCGCCTCGGTGTACAGCCCGTGGCCGGTGCGCAGGTGGCTGCTGTCGAGGAGTTGGACGCACTCGCCGAGGAAGTCTCGGTAGAGGTTACGGAACAGGGCGCCGCCGGTGCCGGCCTTCTCCATCAGGAGGGCGGCCTGCGGCAGATCCCGCTGCGGGTCGCCGGCCCGCTGGAGCCATGTGCGTACGAGCTTGCCGGCCTTGTCGATCCCACGGTGACCCAGGTTGGCGATGGGCGGGTCGAGGAAGGCGTCGGCGCAGGCGGTGATGGCGGGAATGACCTGGTCCCGCGGGGAAGGCAGGCTCGTCGGAGCGGTGAGGGTGAAGGACCGGTGCTTGGCCGTCATCGGGCCGCGCGCGGCCCTGGCCTGGGCGAGGCTGGTCAGGCTGGTGGACACCGCTCCGCCTTGCTGGTCGGTGTCCACCAGGTAGGCGTCGTGGTCGTCGTAGCCGTACATGGCGACGACATGACCGCCGAAGTGCACCTTCGACCCGAAGTAGTCCAGGTGGTAGCTGTCGAGCTGCAGCCCGACGGGGTGGCCGGCGTCGATGGGGGCCGCCACGTTCTCCCATGCCCTGCGAGGGGAGGCGGTCTCCCGGACCACGAGCTCCAGCCCGAGCCTGGTGGCCAGGTTTCTGGTGAGGTCGAAAGGCTTGACCCGTCCGCCGAGGAAGGGGAAGTCCATGCCCTTGCTGTCCCAGTAGACGAAGGACAGACCGGAGCCCAGGCCGAAGAGCATGGGCTCGGACAGATCGACTCCTTGGTGCCGCAGCAGCACCCCCAGAGCCGTCGTCTCGCAGTGCTGCGTACCGCGGGCATCGACATCTCTCACCTTCGTCATGCCATGCTCTCCTCAACGGGGATGATCAGCCGGGTCGTCAGGGTGATGGTCCGGGCATCGCGTGCCTGCTCGGGCGCACGCCAACATGGTGGACTCTCCCGCGGTGGGAGAGTCCACCGCTGTACCGAGGGGCCGGGCCGGGGCCGCCGGCGACGAAGCGGGTGTCGCCGCCGGGAAGGTCACTCCCGTCGCGCCGCCGCCTTCTCCAGAGACTCCCGTGACCAGGTGATCCGCCCGGCACGCAGGTCCTCGACGACCCCGCGCAGCCACCGGGCCTCGGCCGCCGTCACCTCGCGCAGGTACTCGATCTCCAGCACCGCGATCCGCGGCAGGTCGTCCTCGGCCGTCAGCATCTCCTCCAGCCCGGCCAGCGTCTTCGCGACCGCCCGCTCGCGCCGCTCCAGCGCCTCGGCCAGGTCGTCGGGCGCGAGCAGGAGCGCGGTGGCCAATGCCGCCGGGAACTGCGGGAACTCCTGTCTTGGGGCGCTCAGCATCTCGTCGAGCCAGCGGTACAGCGTCCGGCCGCCCTCGTCGGTGATCTCGTAGACCGTGCGCTCCGGGTACTGCTGGTCGCGGCCGGTCTCGCGGACCTGGATCAGGCCGCCCTCCTGCAGCCGGTCGATCGTGCGGTAGAGGCTCGCCCGCTGGCCCACGTTCACCACCACGTCCTTGCCCCACTGCTTGAGCAGGCGCTGGATGCCGTACGGGTGCAGCGGCTGTTGGCGCAGCAGGGCGAGCACTGTGAGGGCGAGCGGAGAACCGCGGTCAAGAGCCATGGCCCGATAATATCCCCAGCGTTACTAGTTGACTCGTAACTAGTGTCGCTGTAACTATAAACATCATGAGAGAAACCCCCGTACTGATCGTCGGCGGCGGGTACGCCGGCCTCGCCTCCGCGCTTTTCCTCGCCCACCAGGGCGTTCCCTGCCTGCTCGCCGACCGCCACAGCGGTGTCTCGCTCTTCGGCCGCGCCAGAGGCATCAACACCCGCACGCTGGAGATCTACCGCCCGCTGGGCCTGGACCAGCTCATCAAGGACGCGGGCCGCCCCTTCGACGGCGACGCCGGCGTCGCCAGGTGCGCGAGCCTGGCGGACGACTGGCAGTGGATCTTCGACGAGGAATTCCCCCGCGCGCTGCCCGAGCTCACCGCGGGCGAGTTCTGCCTGGCCGACCAGAGCACGGTCGAGCCGATCCTGATCGAGGCCGCCCGGAGCAAGGGCGCCGAGCTGCGGTTCGGCACCCGCTGCGAGTCGATCACGGCCGACGCCGGCGGCGTCACCGCCGAACTGCGCGACCTGGCCACCGGCGAGCCGCACACGGTCCGGGCGCAGTACGTCATAGCCGCCGACGGCTACCACAGCGGCATCAGGGAGCAACTCGGCATCGCCCGCCCCGGCCTGCGCGAGCTGCGGCACTATGTCACGTTCGTCATCCGCGCCGACCTGTCGGGCATCCTCACCAGGCGCGCCCTGTTCTGGATCATCGGCGACCCCGGCGCCGGCGCCATGGGAGCCTTCACCACGCACGCTCTCCGCGATCACTGGGGCCTGTCCCTCGCGTACGACCCGCGCACCGAATCGCCCGCCGACTTCACCGACGAGCGCTGCCTCGCCGCCGCGAAGCGGCTCATCGGCCGCGACGTGCCCGTGGAGGTGGTGAGCAAGGCGTCATGGACGGAGGCCGTCGGCGTCGCCGACCGCTTCCGCTCCGGCCGCGTCTTCCTGGTCGGCGACGCCGCCCACGTGTGGCCGCCCGCCCAGGCGATGGGCGCCAACTCGGCGGTCCAGGACGCGCACAACCTGGCCTGGAAGCTGGCCGCCGTGCTCGAAGGGCGGGCCTCCGACGCGCTGCTCGACACCTACGAGGCCGAGCGCCGCCCCGTCGCCCTGGAGCTCGCCGACCTGACCGTGCGCAGCCAGGCCGCCCGCTTCGGCCCCACCCCCGAGGAGGACCCGGTCGACCCGGTGATCTGCATCCTCGGCCAGCGCTACACCTCCGCCGCCATGATCGGCCCCGGACCCGGCCCGGTGTTCGGCGACGAGGTCGAGCCGAAGGCCCGGCCCGGTGTCCGCGCCCCGCACCTCTGGCTCGACCGTGACGGGCGGCGCATCGGCGTCCACGACCTGTTCCATGACGCCTTCACGTTGCTGTGCGGGCCCGGCGGCGAGGCATGGGCGCGCGCCGCGCAGAAGGTGGACGGCGTACGTGCCCACCAGGTCGGCCCCCGGGCGACCGATGCCGAGCTGACGGACGTCGAGAACCGCTGGGCGGAGCGCTACGGCAGGGCCGCCGTCCTGGTCCGCCCCGACGGCTACGTCGCCTGGCTCGCCGACGGCGAACCGGATGCGGAGCGGCTGGCCGACGCACTACGGCGTGTCCAGATCACCGCCTAGAGGCGGGCCGGCGGACGGACCGGAAAGCGAACGGATCGACGACCACTGCGAACCCGCTCCGCACGTTTAACCCCTGGCGCCGCGTGCAGAGGGCAGGACGGCGGAGGCCGGAATGACCACAGGGAGCGGGGTTCGAGTGGCCGATCAGGACAGCGGGCTCAGGCTGTGTCAGGTGGTGCTCGACTGCACCGATGCCAGGGCCCTGGCGGAGTTCTACCGGTCCCTGCTGGGCCTGGTCTACCGGCCCGGCGATGAGCCGCCGGAACCGACGGGCGATGACGAGCGGGGCCGCGACTGGCTGGTGCTGAGGACCCCGGACGGCGCTCCCCAGCTGGCCTTCCAGCAGGTCGACGAGCTGCCGGAAGCGACATGGCCACAGGGCCGGGTGCCGCAGCAGTTGCACCTGGACCTGACCGTGACATCGGTCGAGGAGCTGCGGGCACAACATGAACGCGTCCTGCGCCTCGGCGGCCGGCTCCTGCTGGACCGTATCGACGACGCCGAGGAGCCCCTGCGTGTGTACGCCGACCTGGCTGGACACCCCTTCTGCATCTTCGTTTCCAGGCGCGGGCACCCTTGACGATCGCTGACGACCTCCGATCGCGCGTGGCGTCGGCGAGATGTCCTCGGGTCGCCCCGCTTCCGGGCCGCGGGGGCTACGGTGCCAGCACGATCCTGCCGAAGACCTCACCCGCGTCCATCTTCTGGTGCGCCAGCACGGCTCCGTCCAGCGGCAGCAGCTCGTGCACCACCGTCTCGATCTCGCCGCGACCGGCTGCGGCGAACTGCTCGCCGCGCACGGCACCCCGATCGGCCGGGCTGACGGTGGCCGCGCTGAACGTGGCGAAGGACATCGACTTCTGGAACGCCGCCATGATCTTCATGCCGAAGTCCGCGGGCGGCTGACCCGCGACAGCGCCCACGGCCACCATGCGGCCGTTCGGGTTGAGCCGGTCGAGGAACGACGGCATGTGCTCACCGGCCACAACGTCGATGATGACGTCATAGCCCGCGGGAGCCCCCTCCCCTCCGTCGCCGGAGCGGTCCAGCACGTGGGTCGCGCCGAGACGGCGCAGCCGCTCGCCGCGCTCGGCCGACGATGTCGTGACCGCCACCGCGGCGGCACCACCACGAGCGGCGAGCTGTACCGTCATGATCCCGATGCTGCCGGCCGCGCCACGCACCAAGACCGTCTCCCCGGGAGCGAAACGGGCGTGGCGCAGCCCGAAGTGGGCCACCGCACCGGAACTGCCGAGCGTCACCGCGTCGACGGCGGACAGGCCACCGGGCAGGGCAAGGATCTCCTCGACCGGCGCGACGGCCTGTTCGGCGTAGCCTCCGCCGGTGCCGGTGAAGCCCCACACCCGCCGGCCGATCCACGACGCGTCGACGCCGTCACCGACGGCGGTCACGGTGCCCGCCACCTCGCCACCGGGGACGTGGCCCTCCTTGAAACCGTAGGCGGCCAGAGCCCCGCTCCGGATCACGGTGTCGACGCCCCCGACGCCCACCGCCTCGGTGGCGATCAGCACCTGCCCGGCAGCGGGTACGGGAACCGGCAGGTCGACAACGGCCAGACCTTCAGGACCTCCGTACGTCCGGATCGCGATTGCCTTCAATGTCGTCTCCACGTTCTCGGACCGCTCACGCGCGATCCTGCTCCACATCCGCCACCGATCGCCGCCTGGCGGGAAGGGGCTGGGCGAGCTCCTACGTCCTGGGACGGTAACGGACGCCCCCGTCCGTTTAGGTAAAGTGAGAGTGGTGGCCGACCATTTGCCTCACACCCGTCGTTCCGACGCGCTGGACAATCGCGAACGCATCCTCGACGCGGCCCGGGCGCTGTTCTCCGCCGGCGGCCTGGACGTGCCGATGCGGGAGATCGCGCGGCGCGCCGGGGTGGGACCCGCCACCTTGTACCGTCACTTCCCGACCAAGCAGCTGCTGGTCGCCGATGCCTTCGCGGACCAGCTGCACGCCTGCCGCGCCATTGTCGACGAGGGGTGCGCGGACCCTGATCCGTGGCGCGGCCTGTGCCTGGTGATCGAGAAGATCTGTGAGCTGCACGCCCGCGATCGGGGCTTCACCGAGGCCTTCCTGTCGACCTTCCCGGGGGTGACCGATGTCGCCGCGGGCCGTGAGTACACGGTGCGAGCAGTCGCCGAGCTGGCCCAGCGAGCCAAGGAAGCGGGACGCCTGCGGTCCGACTTCGTCCTGGACGACCTGATTCTCATACTCATGGCCAACAAGGGGATCCACGCCACATCGGCCACCACCCAGGTCGCGGCCTCCCGGCGCTTCGCCGGGTTGGTGATCCAGGCGTTCGAAGCCTGCCCTCAGCACGCGCCACTACCACCGGCGGCACGACTGGCATCCACAGCACCGCACGGCTTGCCGCGGTAATGCCGGAAAGGCTTTCGACGGTCAGGGGTTCGATGTTCCGGGTATTACGTCTCGGCCGTGCCGGGTTGCCCCTTGACGGACTCCTGATAGATGTCCGCGTAGGTGGGCGAGTCCTTCACCAGGTCGTCGCAGAAGGCGGCGACGTCGGTGCCGATGAGCTCCAGGACCCCCTTGCCGGCCGCGACGCCCTCCTCGAAGAAGTCGACGATCCCGGAGAGCAGGGTCCCGTCATGCAAGTCGATCGGTCCGACCTTGAAGAAGTACCTCTGGATCTCCTTGTAGACGATCTGGTAGTCGGGCGGGAGCGCCTTGACCCGCGCCATGTGCGCCCGCCACTGCTTCTTGCCCTCGATGATGTCCTGGATGCCCACGTCAGCCTCCTAGCCGGCCCAATTTCCTCGCGACGTTCCTGTTCAGCTGCTCGCGCCACCGGTCGCGATAGCTCCGAGCCCCTTCTCCGCCGGCCAGCGCCGCGCAGAAACCCTGGATGTCGTCACCCAGCACCTCGTGAATGCTCTGCCCCTCGGACGCTGTCTCTTCGAGCAGCCCCAGAGCACCGTCGAGAATCGGCATCAGGTTGCGGCCGGTGAAGTCCGAGTAGAGAGAAAGATGACCCTTGATCTCTTCCCACGCCGCCCGGTAGTCGGCCGGCAATGCCTGGGCCCGGGCTTCGAACGCCTTCCATTCCCTGGTGAGATCGCTGCCGGTTATGGTCTCCCAGAAGTTCATCTGCCGCCCTCCTTGAGCCTGTCGATCCGTGATGTGATGTACTCCCATTTCGCCCAGAACGTCGCGAGTTCTTTGCGCCCGGCGTCGTTGAGCGCATAGAACTTGCGCGGCGGACCCAGTCCGGACGGTCGTTTCGTCACCTGGACGAGCCCGTTCTTCTCCAGCCGCAGCAGGATGGTGTAAACCGTCCCTTCGACGACGTCGGCGAAGCCGAGTTCGTTCAGCCGGCGCGTGATGGCGTACCCGTAGGTCTCCTCGCTGCCGATGATCTCGAGCACGCAGCCCTCAAGCGTGCCCTTCAGCATCTCCGTCAGGTCGTGCATCGTGGGTCCTCTTCGGTTCTCCTGGTACTTCGTAGTACCGAGTATGGGGGCCGCAGGCCAGCAGCCACGACGGTGGCGGGTGGCCCGTACGCCGGCTCGCCTGTCATGGGTTCGTGGTCACACGTCCCAGGTGACCGGGAGGCTCTTGACCCCGTAGATGTCCGCGGTCTCCGGGCGCAGGGCGACCTCTTCGGCCGGTACGGCCAGGCGCAGCGTGGGGAAGCGGTTGAGCAGTGCGGGGAACGCGACGCGCAGCTCGACGCGGGCCAGTTGCTGGCCCAGGCACTGGTGGATGCCGTGGCTGAAGGCCAGGTGGCCGCCGTCCTGCCGCCGGAGGTCGAGGACGTGGGGGTTGGAGAAGCGTTCAGGGTCGCGGTTGGCGGTGTGGAGGGACAGGATGACAGTGGTGCCGGCCGTGATGGTGTGGCCGCCCAGCTCGACGTCCTCCAGCGCGACCCGGTGGAACTGCTTGGCGACGGTCAGGTACCGCAGCAGCTCTTCCACGGCCATGTCGGTGAGCGCGGGGTCGGCGCGCAGCGCGGCCAGCTGCTCCGGGTTCTGCAGCAGGGCGAAGGTGCCCAGCGCCAGCATGTTCGCGGTGGTGTCGAACCCGGCCGACAGCAGGATCAGGGCCATCCCCTGCAGCTCCTCGTCGGTCAGGTCGCTGTCGAGCAGGTCGCTGAGCACGTCGTCGGTGGGGTGGGCGCGCTTGGCCACCACCAGCTCGGCGAGGTACTGCTGGGTCGCGGTGTAGGCCGCCATCAGCTCCTCGTCGCCGACCTCCCCGCCGAGGAACTTGTCGATGTTGTCCTGGAAGAAGCCCCGGTCCTCGTCCGGCACCCCCAGCAGCTCGCAGATCACGATGGCGGGGATGGGCTTGGCGAACGCGGTCACCAGGTCCACCGTCGGCCCGGCCTTCTCCATGGCGTCCAGGTGGTCGGCGGTGATCTGCTCGACGCGCTCGGTGAGCAGCCGCATCCGCCGGACGGTGAACTTGCCCACCAGCGGCTTGCGATAGCGGCTGTGCTGGGGCTCGTCCATGAGGAGGAACTCGCCGGGCGGCGCCGGCGGAACCTCGATGCCGCCGTAGTCGATGGTCGGATGGTGGCTCATGAGCTCCCTGCGCGAGCTGAACCGCGGATCGGCCAGGACCGACCGGACCAGGTCGTAGCCGGTGACCAGCCAGCCCTGGTGCCCGTCGGGGAAGGGGAAGCGGCTGATCGGGCTCTGCTCGCGGGCCTCGATCAGCTCCTTGGGCGGGTCGAACGGACAGCCGGACTGACGCGCGGTCGGCATCGTCGGGAGGATGTGGGGGGAGTCGGTCATCAGCTTTCCTTCTCTCGCAATAAGGCGTGTTGTGTGGAGCTCGAAGGGCACGTCGTGAGGAGGGCCGCCACGCCGACCGGGATCAAGACGGCCCGCGCCGGTGCGGCCTAGGAGATCTTGCGACGGTAGGTGTTCATGGCGAAGCCGTACGCGACGATGAGGATGCCGACGCACCAGGCCAGGGCGATCCAGATGTCGGTGCCCACCGGCTGCTGGGCGAACAGGGCACGGATGGCGTTGACGACAGAGGTCACCGGCTGGTGCTCGGCGAAGACGCGCAGCGGGCCGGGCATGGTCTCGGTGGGGACGAACGCCGAGCTGAGAAAGGGCAGGAAGATGAGCGGGTAGGAGAATGCGCTCGCGCCTTCCATGGTCTTGGCGGTGAGACCGGGGATGACGGCGATCCACGTCAGGGCCAGGGTGAACAGGATCAGGATGCCGGAGACCGAGAGCCACGCCAGCACTCCCGCCCCCGAGCGGAATCCCATGAGCAGGGCGACGAGCACGACGACCACGAGCGAGATCAGATTGGCCACCAGCGAGGTCAGCACGTGCGCCCACAGCACCGACGACCGCGCGGTCGGCATGGACTGGAATCGCTCGAAGATGCCGCCCTTCATGTCCATGAACAGCCGGTACGCCGTGTAGGCGATGCCCGAGGCGACTGTGATGAGCAGGATGCCGGGCAGCTGATAGTTCACGTACGACACCGACCCGGTGTTGATCGCGCCGCCGAACACGTACACGAACATCAGCATCATGGCGATCGGCATGATCGCGGTCGTGATGATGGTGTCGGGGCTGCGCGTGATGTGGCGCAGGGACCGTCCCAGCAGGACGGCGGTGTCGCCGAAGAAGTGCTTGCTCATCGTGGTTCCTTACGCGTTCGTAGCGGCGTTGCGGTGCTTGCTGTCGGCGCCGACGAGGGTGAGGAAGACGTCCTCGAGGGTCGGCTGCTTCTCGACGTATTCGACCTTGGCGGGCGGCAGCAGCTGCTTGAGCTCGGCCAGGGTGCCGTTCACGATGATTCGGCCCTCGTGCAGGATCGCGATCCGGTCGGCGAGTTGCTCGGCCTCGTCCAGGTACTGCGTGGTGAGCAGCACCGTCGTACCCTGGGCGGCGAGCTCCTTGACGGCCTGCCACACCTCGATACGCGCCTGGGGGTCGAGCCCGGTCGTCGGCTCGTCGAGGAAGACGACCGGCGGGTTCCCGATGAGACTCATCGCGATGTCGAGGCGGCGGCGCATGCCACCCGAATACGTCCCCACCTTCCGCGCACCCGCCTCGGTCAGCGAGAAACGCTCCAGCAGGTCATCGGCGATCTTGCCCGGGTTCCTGAGATGCCGCAGCCGGGCGACCAGCACCAGGTTCTCCCGCCCGCTGAGGATCTCATCGACGGCCGCGAACTGCCCCGTCAGGCTGATCGACTCCCGCACGTTCGCCGGCTGCGTGGCGACGTCGAAGCCGTTGACCCTGGCCGTGCCCGCGTCGGCCTTGAGCAGCGTGGACAGGATCTTCACGGCCGTGGTCTTGCCCGCTCCGTTGGAGCCGAGGAGGGCGAAGATGCTGCCCCGGGTCACGGTGAAGTCCACGCCGCGCAGCACCCGCAGATCCTTGTACGACTTCTCCAGACCATGCACCTGGATGGCCGGGGCGTGCTGTGTCGTCATAAGTCCGTCCTGTCTTGTCGTCCGGTGTCTTCGCCGGCGGCGCGCGCGATGGCGCCGGTGAATCGGTCGCGCTCGCGGGTCCTGTACTGGCCGAGGGGGTAGCCGGCCATGAACGTCTCGACGAACTCACGGGTCTTCGCCGAAGAGCTACTCGGTGTCGCTGACTACTGGTACAAAGTAACACTGACTACCGCTATCTAGCAACACTGAATAGCTGGGCAATGATTCGCGATCGCTCGTGTGGGTGCGGGTGACCTGATCGCTGTTCGTGAGTGCGGGAACGGACCCATTCAGCTGAGGTGCCGGTCAAGCCCCTTGCCAGGAGCGCATGACGCGGTCCTGACGACGTAGTCCATCGCGGCGTCGCCGCTTTCCTTCGCCGAGCAAGTGGATCCGGTACACGACGTTGGGTGCCGTGGCCACGGTCGCGCTCGTGGCGGCCGTCGTGTCGTCCAACGCCTCGCCTGGCAGTGGGCGAAGACTCGCCGTGCGGAAGACGGCGCGATGCCGAGTCATGGAGCCTGCTCGCAAGAACCCGGCGAGCGAGGAGTGGACACGCACCATCCGCGTCTTCGACCTGCTGCTATGACGAGATTCGGCGTGTTGCTGGTGCCTCGCCGGCGGCCACCTCGACCGGTTTCCGTACCGCGGCGCGCTCGGCGACTTGTAGCGTTTCGCCGCTCCTGCAGCCGAACGCCTCCGCCACCGGGCGCAACTCGCGTTATACCGCGGTCTGTGTGACCAATGGGATCACAAGTGGCTGACCCAACCGCGCCCGCCGACGCCTGAGCCAGGACGCGTGCCGAGCGCCTGAGGGTCATCCACAGCGGCATCCAACGGTAGGTCGCCGAGCGCTCTGGTCCGGCCGGGCGCCGGCCTCGGGGCGGGGACTACGCGTCCTTCTCGTCCTGCCAGCCGCCGGGTTCGGGATGGTAGCCGTAAGCGGCGGCCCGCACCGTGTCCTCGTCCTCCAGCCCGGAGCCGATCGCGCCGCCGACGGTGGCCAGCGAGCTGATGATCCAGGCCAGGATCAGGTAGTCGGTGAAATCGACCGGCCGCTGCAAGATCTGTTCCAGCACGGATGTGTCGATCAGCAGCGCCGCGGCGAGTATCGTTCCGGCGAACAGCACCAGATAGGACACCGCTGCGGCCAGGGTGAGGGTGAGAATCGTGCCCAGGTTGAACAGCCGGGCCAGCTCAGCCGGTGTCTCCCGGTCCGGTTTCTCCCACAGGTCGTGCGCAACGATCAGCCAGACCACCAACGCGGTCAGCCCGAGAAGCATGATCACGGCGAGGCGGAGTCCGCCGAGCGCATCGCCCATCTGCCAGATGGTGTTGGTGGTGAGCGCGAACGCGGCCGTACCAAAGGCGCCGACCAGCAATTTGGACAGGCCCAGCAGGGCGCGCCCCGGGCGGTTGGCCCGGACCATTCCGGTCAGCAGCCGAACCCGGCCGATCAGCCGCGAGGCGACGTAGCCCAGTTCCCCGGCATCAACCTCGCCGACCATCCGGTGGATGGCGGCAATCCGGCCGACCAGCTCAGCCGGTGCCCCGCCGGCCGGCGGTACCCGCTCCTCGGAAGCGTCAGTGAGTAGCCGGCCCACGAGATCCGGAACGGCTGCGCGGACCGCTCGCAACTGGCGCAGCCCCAGCGAGGGCAAGGACACCATCGCGACTCGGCGCCGGGCGGACGTCTGCGCGACCAGCGGCACCCGCTCGATGTGCAGCGGCAGGTCGGTCAGGCAGATCGCGACGTCCCACCGGGCGTGGGCACGCCGGTGGGCAAGATCGTCGAGTAGTGCCTCAACGCCGCCATCGCGGCGGGGAGCCACGTCGCCCCAGCCTTCCCGGACGGTCCACCGCACGTCCGGGTCCACCCGCTCGGTGAGCAGGTCGGGCAGATCGGCGGTGAGCCGCGCAACCACCTGCGCCGGATAGTCCGGCGGGGTCGCCACGAGTCCGACGACGATCTCCGGCCGATGCTGTTCACGGGTGGCCATTGGTGCTCCTCGCCGGTAGCGGGGCGAAGTCCCGGGACTCACTACCCGCAGTCGAGCGCCACATGCGCCCTTGTATCGGGTCATGCTCGTACGGCCGTCAAGCAGCCGGCCATGCGCCTCGACGGTCACCACGTGTCGGTCTGCTCCTCCCTCAGTTCCGGGCGCCGCCCGCACGAGGACCGGCGGATCTGAAAGAGGCGCGGTAGGACTGCGGCGCAACCCCGACGACACGCTTGAAGCGCTCGCGGAAGGCGGTGGCCGAGCTGAACCCGGACTGCGCCGCGACCCGTTCCACGCTGTGGTCGGTGCTCTCCAGCAGGAACTGCGCCCGGCGCACCCGGGCCCGCAGCAGCCACTGCAGCGGCGTGGTGCCGGTCTGCTCGCGGAAGCGGCGGCTGAACGTACGCTCGCTCAGCCCACTGCGCGCGGCCAGATCCGCCAGCGTGATCTCCTGGGCGAGGTGCTCCTCGATCCACGCCAGCACCGGCTCCAGCAGCGAGCCCCGGGGCACCGGCGGCAGGGCGTGCGAGACGAACTGCGCCTGCCCGCCCTCCCGTTCCAGCGGCACCACCGACAGCCGGGCGGAGTCGGCGGCCACGGCTGAGCCGAAGTCGCGGCGGATGAGATGCAGGCACAGGTCCAGCCCCGCCGCCGCCCCGGCCGAGGTGAGGATCTGGCCGTTGTCGACGTACAGCACGTCCGGCCGCACGTCGATCAGCGGGTACGCCTCGGCCAGCCACCGCGCCGCCGTCCAGTGGGTGGTGGCGCTCAGCCCGTCCAGCAGGCCGGCCGCGGCGAGGGTGAAGGCGCCCACGCAGATGGAGGCGATCCTGGTGCCGCCGGCCGCCGCCGCGCGCAGGGCCGCGAGCACCTCCGGGTCGGGCGGCGCGGCCGCTTCCGAGCGGCCCGGCACGATGACGGTGTCGGCCTCGCGCAGCGCCTCCAGCCCGTACGGGGCGACGATCGTGAACGCCTCGCTGGTCACCTGCGGCGTCCGCGCGCACACCCGGACCCGGTACGGGCGGCGCCCGTCGGCGAGGGCGGCCCGCCCGAACACCTCGACCGGCGTGGCCAGGTCGGCCGGCACCACGTGGTCCTGGGCCAAGACGGCGATCGTGTGCATGACGGACACCGTAGCGGCCACTGCCCCGCCCGAAGCTGTACGTCGGGAACCGCCCAGACGCCCCGCCGGAAGCAGCGCGTCGGGACCGCCGGCCCCCAGTCGAAGCCGCGTTGTCGAGGGGGACGGCCCGGACGCCCCGCCCGGGCCTTCGTGGCCGGCCGGGCGGTGCCGAAGGTGAGAGCCGACGCCTACGAGAGGGCCGGTGGCGGGAACCCGTGGGAAATTGTCGATTCAGCCCATGGGGCGGCGGGGGCGGTCGTCCTAGTCTGGCGCCGCCCCCTCTCCTTCCCTTCACGTTTCGCAGAACGGTACGCCGCCTCTCATGTCCATCCTCATGCCGATCCTGATCGGCCTGATCGCCGTCACCCTCATCTCCCTGATCCCCGAGCCGCACCGGCGCACGGTCAACGCCGTGATCGTGGCCGGCGCGGGCGCCGCCTACCTCAGCGGCGGCGGGCTCGGTTACGCGGAGTTCGTGCTGCCGATCGTCATGACGTACGTCGCCTACCGGGGGCTGACCAGCTATGCCTGGATCGGCGTCGGCTGGCTGCTGCACACCGTGTGGGACGTCATCCACCACCTCAAGGGCGCCCCGATCCTTCCCTTCGCCGAGCACTCCTCGTTCGGCTGCGCCATCTGCGACCCGGTGATCGCGCTGTGGTGCTTCGCGGGCGGGCCCTCCGTCATCGGCTGGATCCGCGCCCGCTTCTCCCGCGAACCCGCGACCTCGGCCACCTCCACTACTCAGGCCACCTCCGGTACGAATGCCACGTCCGGTACGGGTGCCACCTCCGGTACGAATGCCACGTCCGCCGGGCCGTCCGCTGCCGGGTAGGCCCTCCTGACCCGCGGCTACCATCGACAGGTAGGAGATCGACGGGACACCGGCCTCGGCCCCTTGCGGTTGCCGGCGGGCGCGCCGGCAAGACGACCCTGCTTTCACGGCCGCGCTGCCTGACGCAAGCCGTAAGCCCGTCCTGCGCCGCCGCGATGAGAACAACCAGCCGTGGCTCACCCAGAAGGACGCGCAGAAGGCCCTGCGCGACGCCCTCGGCAAGGTGGACAAGGGCAAGTTCGTCCAGCCGAGTAAGCAGACCCTGGGTGCGTACCTCGACGAGTGGGTGGCCGGGCTCAGGCTCGAACCCTCCACCTTGGCGACCTACAAGAACATCCGCCTCCACCTCAAGCCATACGATCTCGGCAAGACACGACGAGGGCGCCGACCGGTGCTCATCGCAAGCTGGATGGGTGAGGAACAAGGTCGAAAGACTGAGCTGCAACACGGGCTCACCCGGCTCCCCGTCGCCCGGTCCCGTCTCTTGGACCGGCGACAGCCTGGCCGTGTCCCTGCGCAGTCTGGGGAGCCTCGTGGAGGTCCTGGGGAGAGCGGACCCAACCCGGAAAGCCAAGATCTACGCCAGCCTCGGCCTGGAGCTGGTCTACCACCCCTCACAACACAAAGTCCTGGTCGCCGTCTCCAGCGACCAGGACCATATGGGGTACCAGTCTGTGTCCGAGGGGGGACTTGAACCCCCATGCCCCGCAAAGGGCACTAGCACCTCAAGCTAGCGCGTCTGCCTATTCCGCCACCCGGACTTGGTGCCTGCACGTGAGACCGTCATCCCGCGTCGGCTCAGTAAGGTTAGCAAACTCTGAGGGGTGCGTGATACCGCGAATCCCCGAGAGCGGATGGCGCGGCGTCCGACGGCCTGCGCCGGCCCGGGTGACGCGGTTCCGGACAGTCTGTCGCGGCGGGCTTCCTTGGTCGCGTACACGTTCAGGTCCTGGTCGCGTACATGTGCGAGCCGTCCGTCGCTCAGAGGCGTAGCGAGGGTCCGCCTCCCTGTGGAGCCGTCCCGCTGCCGACCCGCCTTCCTGCCGGAGCTACCGGCCTCGCCCCGGCCGGCCGCCTCCGCCCCAGCTTCCGCGCCACCCTCCGCTCCGTCTCGCCCCAGCCTCCGCCCCGCCTCCGTCTCCGTGCCGGGCGCCGTTCATGGGAGGGAACCGCGGGTCATCAGGGGGAGCGCGATGGTCCCAGGGCCCGAAGCTTGACTGATTTATGGGTCTCCGGTGAAAACAGCTTGCGATCACCTTGGGTGCTGCTACGGTTACGCATCGTTGAGGGGTGAGTCCAGGGACCGGCCTCACGACGTGAGGTCGGTTCCGGATATGGGGAGGTCACGTGACACGCACGCCGGTGCGACGACTGAGGGCGATGGCCCGGGTCGTGCTCCGCGTGCCTGTGCCCGTGTCCGTTCCGGCAGGCGAGGCGATCACCGAGCGGGCGCACCGGATGGCGCGGTTCGCGGCCGGTGCCCGCCGGGTGGTCGCGCGAGCGGCAGTCGCAGGTGGCGTGATCGCCGCCGGCTGGTTGCTCGCCGTCCTGTTCGGGACGCTTCTCTCCGCCGCTCCGGCCGCCGCGAGCACCGGGACGGCGGACTCCACCGCCACCGGCGCGACCACGACGGCCGCGACAGTGGCAAGGACAGAGGCGCTGCCAGAAGCAGCCACGGGAATCAGTGGCTCCCACTCCGTCACCCCCGACGCCGTCACCGGGTCCTTCACGGATGGTTTCCCCACGGATGACGGCGCAGTCTCGGCGGCGGACAACGCCGAGGCGATGGCAGGGCGCACGGTCGACGGGCTGACCAGCCAGTCCGACCCCGGCCTGCCGCCTTCCTCCACCGCGAGCAAGATCCTGGGCACCGACGGACTGGTGCCGGGCGGCGGTGGCGGCCCGTTCGGGCCAGGCATGGGGGACGTCGCGAGGTCATTCCTCGACCCGCGGCCCGAGGCTGGACGCGCCGTCGTGGCGCGCGTGCTTCCCCCCGTCGTCCGCACAGCGGCGGACGACCCTTCTTTCTCACCTGACTGATCCCCGCCGTTGATGCCGGTCCTCACGGGCCGGCGGCGGAGCGCGGCCATGGCCCGCACCCGCCCGGGGCCCATCTGGCCCCACTCGCCACCGGGCCGCACGGCCCGCACCCGTCACGAAGGCGCGAGGCCGGCCGAAGAGGCCGGACGGCCGCTCACGCGACGGGCCGGCGAGAGGCGGGAGTCGTGGTTCGCGTGCGCGACGGGTCGGCGAGGGACGGGAGCCGCGGTTCCCGTCCACGACGGGCCGGGCCCGCCGGCGACAGGCCGGCGGCGCAGTAAGCCCGCTCTCACGAATCGGTGGGGCATGAGCCCCTCCGCCGGCGGGCGACACGTCAGTCATCACTGGTTCGCGGTCGCGAGGTCCCGCTGTACGGCGACGCGTCACGCTCCCGTACGGCCTCGCCGGCCGCGAACCGTCAGGCGCAATTCATTCCCCCCAGAAGTCATAGGAGCATTCATCATGCGTACGTGGGCGAAGGCTTCCACACCCGCGGCTCTGCTCGCGGTCGCGGTCATGTCGTTCGGCAGCGGCACCGCCCTGGCCGACACCTCCGGCGACCACTCCATCGGCGGCGGCAACCAGGTCAACCTGCCCGTCACCCTGCCGATCGACATCAGCGGCAACTCCGTCGCCGCGGTCGGCGAGTCCCACGCCGGCTCCCAGGGCGGCGCGTCGGTGGAGAACACCGGCCGCTCCAGCATCCCCGGCAAGACGTCCGGAAACTCCAGCATCCTCGGCGGCAACCAGATCAACGCGCCGATCACCGCCCCGGTCAACGCCTGCGGCAACGCCGTCTCCCTGTTCGGCAGGTCCGACGCCGGCTGCAAGGGCGGCGCCACGGTCAAGAACAACGGGCGCGGCGGCCCCGGCGGCAACCGTAACTCCGGCGACCACAGCATCCTCGGCGGCAACCAGGTGACGGCGCCCATCACCGCGCCGATCAACGTCTGCGGCAACGCCGTCGCGGTGGTGGGCGAGGCGACCGCCGGATGCAAGGGCGGCGCTTCGGTCAAGAACACCGGCCGCGGCACCGGCACCGGCCGCAACACCACCTCCGGCCGCAACTCCGTGCTCGGCGGCAACCAGGTCCTGGCGCCCGTCAGCGCCCCGATCAACGTCTGCGGCAACGCCGTCGCGGTGGTGGGTGAGGCGTTCGCGGGCTGCAAGGGCGGCTCGTCGGTCACGACCGGGCGGCCGGGCGGGCACCCCGGCGGCGGTTACGGCCGCGGTCACGGCGGGCACGGCGGATCGGGCTCCTCCGGCAACGACACCGACGGGCGGTTCGGCGCCGGCAGCGGCAACCAGGTCATCGCCCCGATCAGCCTGCCCATCACCGCCTGCGGCAACGCCGTGGGCAACGCGCCCGCCGGGTGCAAGGGCGGCGCGTCCGTGGAGAACACCGGCCGCGGGACGGGCGCCGGTGGCAACACCACCTCGGGGCGTTCGGGCGTGCTGAGCGGCAACCAGGTGGTCGCGCCGATCACCGCTCCGATCAACGTGTGCGGCAACGCGGTCGCCGTGCTCGGCGGGGCCTTCGCCGGGTGCAAGGGCGGCGCGTCGGTGAAGAACGACGGCGGCCGGGGCGCGGGCGGCAACCGCACCTCCGGGCGTTCGGGCGTGCTCAGCGGCAACCAGGTGGTCGCGCCGATCACCGCTCCCATCAACGCCTGCGGCAACGCCGTCGCGGCCCTCGGCCTCGCCGAGGCGCACTGCAAGGGCGGCGCCAGCGTCTCGCCGCAGCAGGGCTCCGGCGCGGGTGGCAACACCACTTCCGGGCGTTCGGGCGTGCTGGCCGGCAACCAGGTGGTCGCGCCGATCACCGCTCCGATCAACGTGTGCGGCAACGCGGTCGCCGTCCTGGGCGACGCGGCCGCCGGGTGCCTCGGCGGGGCGCACGTCGGCAAGCCGGCCGACGACGGCCACGGCGGCCACCCCGGCCACCCCGGCTCTGTCCGTCACCCGTACGCGGCTCCCGGCGCACAGGGCGGCGGGATGCTGCCCGCCCTCCCCGCCGTCGGCGGCCTTCAGGGCGCCGCGGACGTGACGCGTCAGATGCAGGGCGCCGGCAACCTCCCGGTCGTGGGTGACATGTCCGACTCGCTGGGCCTGCCGGTCCTGCCGTCGCTGCCGGGCCTGCCCGACCGCCCGGCCCGGCCCGCCGTGCAGCCGGTCAAGCCCGCCAAGCCCGCCAAGCCGGTCAAGCGCGCCAAGCACGCCAAGGAGGTCGCGTCCAACGCCTCCGCCGCGTCCGGCCCGCTGTCCGCGGTCGCCCCGGCGACCTCGCTGGTCGCGGCCACGCCGGTCGGTGGCGCCGCCACCTCGGCCGCGCGCTCCCTCCCCGTCGGCGACATCGGCCTGATGAGCGCCGCGCGGCCCGCCGGGGTCACGGGGATGAGCTTCGGCGCCCTTGTCGCGCTGCTGATGGGCGGGATGTGCGCCGCCTCGGCGACGCTGTTCGCGGCCACCCGCCGCTTCCGCCTCGGCCGGAAGTAAGCGCCCCGCTGCTTCCGCCTAGCCGGAAGTGAGCGCTCCGCCGCTCCAGCTTCGGCCGGGCACAAACGACCCGCCGCTCCCCTTCGGCGGGAAGTGAGCGCCCGGCCTGAAGTGCCGGAGGTGGGCGGTCCCCGCGCGGGCCTCGACCTGGGATACGTGGCCGATCTCACCACACGTCCCGGGGCTCTCACTCCACGGTAAGGGCATCCGGATCGGCAGCCGAAACACAGAAGAAGAAGAGGTACGGTCAGGCCCCCACGCCATGGGCGGCCGGACCGAAAACCCCGCCCGTCTCCGCATCCAGGAGGCGGGCGGGTCCACAGACGCTTTGCCCGTCTCGGGGGCGCGGCCCGGGACGGGCAAAGCCATGTGCGCGTCCGGACGGGCGCGTACCAGGAGGTGGGCGTACGTTGAGAAAAGTCACAGAGTGCTGCGGACCCGCATGACCTTGCGACGCAGCCGCACCTGCCTGCTCCCGTCGGGGTGCAGGCGCACCCGCGAGAGCTCCCACTGGCCGTACTCCGCGTGCTCGGTCAGCAGCTGACGTGCGGCTTCGCGGGAGAGATCGCGCGGAATGAAGATATCCATGTAGGAGTAGTCGAGCACAACGATTAGTCTCCAGGGTGAGTCAGGGCGCGGTGCCGCTCGTTGGGCCTTATTCTGCGTGCTTGTGGGTGGACCCGAAAGCTAGTGGGTAGCCCCGGGGGAAGGAAAATTCCGCGAGTCGGGTTACCTTTCAGATCTGTGCCGGCTCCCGGCAGGGGGAATTGCAAGCGAACAGCGAGGTAGGAAGCAGCGTGCCAGCCAACAACGGCAGCGCCGGCGGAACACGCCTGGTGATCGTCGAGTCGCCCGCCAAGGCGAAGACGATCGCCGGGTACCTCGGGCGCGGCTACATCGTCGAGTCCAGCATCGGCCACATCCGCGACCTGCCGGAGAAGGCCGTCGACATCCCCGAGAAGTTGAAGGGGGAGCCGTGGGCACGCCTGGGTGTGAACGTCGATCATGGGTTTGAGCCGCTGTACGTCGTGAACCCCGACAAGCGGGCGCAGGTCAACAAGCTGAAGCAGCTGCTGCGTGACGCCGACGAGCTCTTCCTCGCCACTGACGAGGACCGCGAGGGCGAGGCCATCGCCTGGCACCTGCGTGAGGTCCTGAAGCCCGAGGTGCCGGTCCACCGCATGGTGTTCCACGAGATCACCCCGCAGGCGATCCGAGACGCGGTCTCCAACCCCCGCGACCTCAACCTGCGCCTCGTCGACGCCCAGGAGACCCGCCGCATCCTCGACCGCCTCTACGGCTACGAGGTCAGCCCGGTCCTGTGGAAGAAGGTCAAGCCCCGCCTGTCCGCCGGGCGCGTGCAGTCGGTCGCGACGCGGCTGGTCGTGGAGCGCGAGCGGGAGCGGCTGGCGTTCACGCCCGCCCACTACTGGGACCTGCAGGCGCTGTTCGACAGCAACAAGCCCGAGGAGCGTCCGCGTGACTTCACCGCGACGCTGACTGGGGTCGACGGCAGGCGGGTGGCGCAGGGCCGCGACTTCGCCAGCACGGGCACCCTCAAGTCGTCCGAGGTGCTGCACCTGTCGGAGGCCGCCGCCGGTGAGCTGGCGGCCCGGCTTCAGGGCGCCTCGTTCGCGGTCCGTTCCGTCGAGCGCCGGCCGTACACCCGCAAGCCGTACGCGCCGTTCCGGACGACCACTCTGCAGCAGGAGGCCAGCCGGAAGCTGGGCTTCTCCGCCAAGTACACGATGCAGGTCGCCCAGCGGCTGTACGAGCAGGGCTTCATCACGTACATGCGTACCGACAGCATCACGCTGTCGGAGACGGCGATCGCCGCGGCGCGCTCGCAGGCGATCAAGCTGTACGGCTCGGCGTACGTGCCCGACAAGCCGCGCGTCTACACCAGCAAGGTCAAGAGCGCGCAGGAGGCGCACGAGGCGATCCGGCCCTCGGGCGAGGAGTTCCGCACGCCGGGCGAGACCGGGCTGTCGGGCGACATGTTCCGGCTGTACGAGCTGATCTGGCAGCGCACCGTGTCGTCCCAGATGAAGGACGCGGTGGGCGAGTCGATCTCGGTGAAGGTCGGCGGCCGTTCGTCGTCGGGCGAGAACGTCGAGTTCAGCGCCTCCGGCCGGACGATCACGTTCTACGGCTTCCTGAAGGCGTACGTGGAGGGGGCCGACGATCCGTCGACCGACCGCGACGACTCCGAGAAGCGGCTGCCCAACCTGGCCGAGGGCGACGCGCTGGGCCTGTCGCGGCTGGACGTCGCCGGCCACTCCACCAAGCCGCCGGCCCGTTACACCGAGGCGTCGCTGGTCAAGGAGCTGGAGGACCGCGAGATCGGGCGGCCGTCCACGTACGCCTCGATCATCGGCACGATCCTCGACCGCGGCTACGTGTTCAAGAAGGGGACGGCGCTGGTGCCGTCGTTCCTGGCGTTCGCCGTGGTCAACCTGCTGGAGCAGCATTTCGGCAACCTCGTCGACTACGACTTCACCGCCGAGATGGAGAAGGTCCTCGACGACATCGCCAACGACCGGGCCGAGCGGGTGCCGGAGCTGCGGCGCTTCTACTACGGCCACGAGGGCGACGCGGGCCTGAAGGAGATGGTCACCGACCTCGGCGACATCGACGCCAAGGAGATCAGCTCCTTCCCGATCCGGGGCACCGACATCGTCATCCGGGTCGGCCGCTACGGCCCGTACCTCGACCGCGACGGCGCCCGCGTCAACGTGCCCGAGGACATGACCCCCGACGAGCTGACCGCCGAGAAGGCCGAGGAGCTGTTCTCGCGGCCGACAGGCGACCGGGAGCTGGGGCAGGACCCGGTGACCGGGCACCTGATCGTGGCCAAGGACGGGCGGTTCGGGCCGTACGTCACGGAGGTGCTGCCCGCTCCGCAGGAGGAGGAGGGCGCGCCGAAGCGGCGCACCAAGAAGGCCGACGCGGCCAAGCCGCGCACGAGCTCCCTGTTCAAGACCATGTCGCTCGACACGGTGACGTTGGAGGACGCGCTCAGGCTGCTGTCGATCCCCCGGGTGGTCGGCGAGCTGGAGGGCGAGGAGGTCGTCGCGTTCAACGGCAAGTTCGGCCCGTACCTGAAGAAGGGCACCGACTCGCGGTCGCTGGCGTCCGAGGACGACCTGCTGACGGTCACGATCGAGCAGGCCAAGGAGCTGTTCGCGCAGCCCAAGCAGCGCGGCAGGGGCCGGGCGGCCGCCGCGGCGCCGCTGCGGGAGCTGGGCGACGACCCCAACTCCAAGAAGCCCGTGGTGGTCAAGGAGGGCCGGTTCGGTCCTTACGTGACCGACGGCGAGACCAACGCGTCGCTGCGCAAGGGCGACACGGTCGAGGACATCACGATCGACCGGGCCGCCGAGCTGCTGGCCGAGCGGCGTGAGCGGGCCCCGGCGCCGAAGAAGACGACGGCCCGCAAGCCCGCCGCGAAGAAGCCCGCGGCGGCGAAGAGCACGACGGCCAAGAGCGCCACGTCCAAGACGACAGCGTCCAAGACCACAGCGTCCAAGAGCACGACGGCCAAGAGCACAGCGTCCAAGAGCACGACGGCCAAGACCACGGCGGCCAAGAAGTCCGCGGCCAAGCCCTGAGAGTCCGCTCCTCGCTGAGAGGGCTCTCAGGCCGGACGCCGCCCCGGGGCGGCGCTGCTCGTAGCATGACGACGTGGTCTTGGGCTTCGTCTTCATGATGGTCGTGGCGGTCGCCGCCGTGCATGTGTACCTGTGGCATCGGCTGGTGCGCTCCACCACCCGGCGTGGGCGGCTGCGCCGGGTGCTGACCTGGGTGCTGGCCGGGCTCGGCGTCCTGGTGGTGGTGACGTTCGCGGGCACGCGGCTGGGGGTGGGGCACTGGCTGGCCTGGCCGGGGTACCTGTGGCTGGCGGTCATGTTCTACCTGCTGGTGTTCCTGGTCGTGCTGGAGGTGCCGCGCGCGGTCGCGTGGGCGCTCATGCGGCGCGGCGGGAAGCGGGCGGACGCCGGGGCGCGGGTACCGGAGACGGTCCCGGCCGGCGCGTCCGTTCCCGGCTCAGCTCCTGACGCCGCCCCGGTCGCCGAGGCCGGCTCTGACACCGCCCCGGTCGTCGACACCGCCCTGGTCGCCGAGGCCGGCTCTGACGCCGTACCGGCCGGCGGGTCCGCGCAGGCGACCGACATGAGCCGGCGGCTGTTCCTCGGGCGGGCGACCGCCGCCGTCGCGGGCGTGGGCGCGCTGGGCACGGTCGGGTACGGCGTGAGCAGCGCGCTGGGTGACCCCGTCATCGAGCCGGTCAGGGTCACGCTGCCCCACCTCGACTCGCGGCTGAGCGGCCTGCGGTTCGCCGTGGTCAGCGACATCCACCTGGGGCCGCTCACGGGCCGGGGCCACACCGAGCGGATCGTCCGGATGATCAACTCCCTGCGTCCCGACGTGGTCGCGATCGTCGGCGACCTGGTGGACGGCACGGTGGCCGAGCTGGGGCCACTGGCGAGGCCCCTGCGCGATCTGGAGTCCAGGTACGGGGCCTTCTTCGTGACGGGCAACCACGAGTACTACACCTCCAAGGGCCCGGCCGAGTGGATCGAGGAGCTGGACCACCTGGGCGTGCGGTCCCTCCGCAACGAGCGGGTGGAGATCCGCCACCAGGGCGGCGTGCTCGACCTCGCCGGGGTCAACGACATCAACGGCGCGACCATGGACGACGGCCCCGACTTCGCCAAGGCGCTCGGCGGGCGCGACACGAGCCGGTCCACGGTCCTGCTCGCCCACCAGCCCGTCCAGGTCACCGAGGCCGCCCGGCACGGCGTGGACCTGCAGCTCTCGGGGCACACGCACGGCGGCCAGATCGCGCCGTTCAACCTGGTCGTGCCCCTGCAGCAGCCGGTCGTCTCGGGGCTCGCGACGGTGGACGGGGTGCAGGTGTACGTGACGCGGGGCGCCGGGTTCTGGGGGCCGCCGGTACGGGTGGGAGCGCCTCCAGAGATCACGCTGCTGGAGCTGCGATCGTGACTTTCCGCGATCCCCTGGTCACCGGAGCCGTCCTGGCGTAGTATCCGTCGGGATACCCAGGAGGTGGCGATGACGTCCACACCGGCCGGGAGCGTGTTCGAGCGGGGCGGCGTTCCCGACGTCACGTTCTGGGCGCAGCGCGGCGGCTGGCTGTTCAAGCAGGCCAGACACGCCGCGAGCATGAAGCAGGCGGCGCTGGCCAGCGCCAGCGGCACGTCACGGACGACGCTGTCGGCGTACGAGCACGGCCGCAAGTCGCCGACGCTGGAGACGGCCGGGCGGATTCTCGACGCCGCCGGGTTCCGGCTGGCGCTGGAGCCCAAGGTCGAGTTCACCCGGGGCGTCGCCGCCGACGGCAGGCCGTTCCACGTGCCGAGCCGGTTGCCGCGGTTACCGCCGTCACGGGCGCTGGCCAGGGTGACCGTGCTGGGGCGCGCGTACGATCTCGCCGACCGCGGGCAGCGCCGGGAGGCGTACGCCGCGCTGCTCGGGGCAGGCGGTCCGGAGGACCTGCTGGCGCACGTCGACGGGGTGCTGCTCGTCGAGCTCTGGGACGAGCTGCCCCTGCCCGACGCCGTGCGCTCGGCCTGGCTGCCCCTCGTACGAGAGGCCCGGGGCGAGCCGGGGTCAGGGTCGTAGGCCGTAAACCATCGGAGAGCAGCGGGACGGGGGACCACAATGGCTGTTTCGGGGGCCCGTTCGCGGTCCGAAACCTGCGCGCCGCCCTGCCGACGTAATACTCTCAGCGGCGAGCCACCGGGCCTACCCGGCCCGTCTCACGCCTTCCCCGTCCCGGCGAGCACCTGGATACGCTGACATCATGACCGCCCCTGGCCGACGCCGACCCGCCACCGTGCTGGCAAACGCACCGTTCCGCCGGCTGTGGACGGCCATGTCGGTGTGCAGCCTGGGCGACTGGCTCAACATCCTGGCCCTCACCGCCCTGGCCGGCAATCTCACCCGGGGCGACGACTACCGCATCCAGTCGCTGGCCATCGGCGGTGTGTTCATCGCCAAGATGCTGCCGGCCGTCCTGCTCGGCCCGCTCGCCGGGGCCTTCGCCGACCGGTTCGACCGGCGGCTGACGATGTTCGTCTCCGACCTGGCGCGCTTCGCCGTGGTGCTGTCGATCCCGCTGATCGGCAGCTACCAGTGGATCATCGTCGCGACCCTGCTCGTGGAGTGCGTCAACCTGTTCTGGGTGCCGGCCAAGGAGGCCACGGTCCCCAACCTGGTGCCCAAGGACCAGCTGGAGGCGGCCAACCGGCTCAACCTCCTGGTCACCTACGGCAGCGCGCCCGTCGCGGCCCTGCTGTTCGCGGCGCTGTCGGTGGCGGGCGACATGCTGCGCAGCCTCGTGCCGCCGCTGTCCGGAGTGGACCCGACGAGCGTGGCCCTCGTCCTCAACGCCCTGGCATACCTGGTGTCGGCGTTCCTGATCTTCACGCTGCGCGACATCCCGCGGCGCGACGGCGCGATCTCCACCCCGTCGGTGCTCAAGCAGGTCGTCGAGGGCTGGCGGTTCGTCGGCGGCGACCGGCTGGTGCGCGGGCTGATCATCGGCATGCTCGGCGCGTTCGCGGCGGGCGGCGCGGTCGTGGGCGTCGCGAAGATCTACGTGGTGGCGCTCGGCGGCGGCGACGCGGCCTACGGCGTCGTCTTCGGGGCCGTCTTCGTCGGCATGGCGCTCGGCATGTTCTTCGGGCTGCGGCTGCTGAGCGGGCTGTCCAGGCGGCGGCTGTTCGGACTGGCCATCACCGTGGCGGGCCTGGTGCTGGTCGCGATCGCGCTGGTCCACAACCTCGCGATCGTGGTCATGCTGACCGTGGCGCTGGGGGCGTGCGCGGGCATCGCCTGGATCATCGGCTACACGCTGATCGGCCTGGAGGTCGAGGACGCGCTGCGCGGCCGCACGTTCTCGTTCCTGCAGTCCACGGCGCGGGTGACGCTGCTGCTCGTGGTGGCCGCGGCCAACCCGCTGGCGGCCCTGTTCGGCGAGCACCGCCTCGACGCGGGGGAGCTGTCCTACCGGTTCGACGGGTCCAACCTGGTGCTGCTGCTCGGCGGGGCGCTGGCCGTGGCCGTGGGCATCCTGGCGCTGCGCCACATGGACGACCGCAAGGGCGTGCCGCTGTCGGAGGACCTGATCGCCGCGGTTCGGGGCGAGCGGTTCCGCTCCGAGGGGGCCGAGGACATGCCCGGGCTGTTCGTCGCGTTCGAGGGCGGCGAGGGCTCGGGCAAGACCACCCAGTCGCGCATGATCGCGATCTGGCTGCGCGACCAGGGCTACGACGTCGTGCAGACGCGCGAGCCGGGCTCCACCAAGGTCGGCATGCGGTTGCGGGCGATCCTGCTCGACGCGGCCGAGCGTGGCCTGTCGCCGCGCGCCGAGGCGCTGTTGTACGCGGCGGACCGGGCCGAGCACGTCGAGAAGGTCATCCGGCCGGCCCTGCAGCGGGGCGCGATCGTGGTCTGCGACCGCTACGTCGACTCGTCGCTGGCCTACCAGGGCGCCGGCCGCTCGCTCGACCGGCAGGACGTGGCCAAGGTCAACGCCTGGGCCACCGGCGCGCTGGTGCCGCACCTGACCGTGCTCATCGACACGCCGCCCTCCGTCGGGCTGACCCGGCTGGGCGGCGCGGCCGACCGCATCGAGTCCGAGCCGCTGGACTTCCACGAGCGGGTCCGCAAGGAGTTCCGGGCGCTGGCCGCCGCCGACCCCGGGCGCTACTTCGTGGTGGACGGCACGCTTCCGCCCGAGCAGATCACCCGCGCCATCCAGGATCGGGTCCACGAGATCCTGCCCGACCCGGTGCCCCATGAGGCCGAGGACGTGACGGGCACGATGCCGGCCATCCGCGACTAGCCTTTGTCCGTGACAGTTTCCACCGGCGTCTTCGCCGACCTCGTCGGGCAGGACCAGGCCGTGGCCGTGCTCTCGCGGGCCGCCGCGGCGGCGGGCGAGGCGGTCGGCGGCGGGCGGGGCGCGGGCATGACGCACGCGTGGCTGTTCACCGGCCCGCCCGGCGCGGGCCGGGAGGACGCGGCGCGCGCGTTCGCGGCGGCGCTGCTGTGCCCCGACGGCGGCTGCGGCCACTGCGACCAGTGCCACCAGGTGCTGATCGGCTCCCACCCCGACCTGGAGTCCGTGCGCCCCGCCGGGTTGTCCTACAGCGTGAAGCAGACGCGGGAGCTGATCCTGCGGGCCGCTGGCGCGCCCACGCAGGGCAGGTGGCGGGTGATCCTGTTCGACGACGCCGACCGGGCCACCGAGTCCGCCGCGAACGCCCTGCTCAAGGCCATCGAGGAGCCGCCGCCGCGTACGGTGTGGCTGCTGTGCGCCCCGGCCCCCGACGACATGATGATCACCATCCGGTCGCGCTGCCGCCTGGTCACGCTGACGACTCCCGGCACCGAGGCGGTCGCGCACGTGCTGGCGACGCGCGACAGCGTGCCGTGGGAGACGGCCCGGTTCGCCGCCCGCGCCGCCCAGGGCCACATCAGCCGGGCCCGCGCCCTCGCCCTGGACGAGAACGTCCGCAGGCGGCGCGAGGCCGTGCTCGGCATCCCCCGGTCGCTCACGGGCGTGGGGGAGTGCGTGTCGGCAGCCGAGCGCCTGGTCAAGACCGCGGAGGAGGAGGCCGCAGCGGCCACGGCGACGCTCAACGAGGCGGAGACGACCGACCTGCGGCGCCTGTACGGCGAGGGGTCCACGGGCAAGGGGCTCAACCGGGGCCTGGTGCGGGGCGGCGCGGGCGCGCTGAAGGAGCTGGAGGACCGGCAGAAGTCGCGGGCCACGCGCATCAAACGCGACTCGCTGGACGCCGCGCTGCTGGAGCTGGTGTCGTTCTACCGTGACGTGCTGGCCATGCAGTTCGGGGCGGCGGTGGAGCTGGCCAACGACGACATCCGCTTCGACCTGGACCGCACGGCGCGGGAGTCGACACCGGAGGAGACGCTGCGGCGCATCGACGCGATCATGCGCTGCCGGGAGCGGCTGGAGGCCGCCGTCAACCCGCAGATCGCCATCGAGGCGATGATGCTGTCCCTCCGCGGGGCGTAAGATCACTATCTTCTACGGCAAGGCCAAGTTGCCCCACCCGCCGTCGTGGGTCGCCGTCTGTCACGGCCGGTCGTGAAGGCTCACGGGCCGAGCGCCGTGACGAGCGCACAGCCGGCCGTCTTCTTCGGTTGGCGTCCACGTGGGCTCAAGCCGGCGGTTCTGCCGGCACAGCGAGGCTCACGATCGCGGGACGGGTGGCGGCTCTCGGCCGAACTCTTGAGGAGGCGTGGTGAACAGCCCTGTGGAAGACCGCCCGCGCGAGGCGTTCCTCGAAGGTGGAGCCGAGTCGGAGGCCGGTGCGCTGAGGCCGCTCGTGGTGCCGGACGGCCGGTGGATGCGCGTGGCCATGAGGCTGGCAGTGGTCGCGGCGGCGGTCGTGGTCGCCGGGGCGGGGACCGTGTGGGACGTCACGGCCTCCCACGCCGACGAAAGAGCGGCTGTGGCGACTGCTCGGACACGGGTTCCCGTACGGGCCGATGTGTTGGTGTTTCTCTGCACGGGACGGGAGAAGGACCACGAGCTCTGTCACCGGCGGACCGCCACCGAGGAGCAGAAGAAGGCTCTGGCCGCGTCCTTGCGCGAGGTGCCCGGAGTCGCCAAGGTGACCTTCGAGGACCGCAGAACCGCCTTTAAGCGCTTCCGCACGGCGTTCGCCGGCCAGTCGGACATCGTCTCCAAGGTGCGGGCGGCGGACGTACCGGAGTCGTACCAGGTAACGGTGCTCCCCGGTACGAAACTGGAGAAGGTGGTGGCAGCGGCGAAGAGGATGCCGGGCGTGGCTCTGGTTTCCGATCGGACCATGACCGACGGCTACAACCCGGCCCGCTTCAAGGGAGCGGACGACGTCACGGTGTTCCTCTGCGGGGCCTCGTCCCCGGAGCCCTCGTGCAAGAAATACGAGAGAAGCAAGACCTTGAAGCGCGGCAAGGGCATCACCGCCGATGACAGGAAGAAGCTCGGGCGTGAGATCAAGGCGATGCCCGAGGTCAAGAAGGTCGACTTCGAGGACCAAGCCGAGGCGTACGCCAGCTTCCGGAAGGAATTCGCCGACAACAAGGCTCTTCTGGCCGCCACGAGCGCGAGTGACATGCCTGAGTCGTTCCGGATCCAGCTCAAATCCGATACCGACTCCTCCAAGGTGGCCGCCACTCTGGAGAAGCGGCCGGGTGTCGCCCAGGCGATGGACATGAGGTGCTTCGCCGCCGGCACCAGACTCTTGACGGACCACGGGATGGAGCGAGAAGGCATCTGCGGCTGAACACCTCATCTCATCACCACGAGCGGGCCCGCGCACGTGGTGGGGCAGCGGAACGCCGCACCGCTCCGAGGCTTTTACGGCACAGCCAAGTTGCCCCACCCGCCGTCGTGGGTTGCTGTCTGTCACGGCCGGTGGTGAAGGCTCACGGGCTGCGCGCCGTGACGAGCGCATAGCCGGCCGTCTTCTTCGGTGTTCGATGCCCCTCGCGCCCACGTGAAGAGCACCCTCAGCGCCCCGTACGAGGGATCGCCCGGCGCGAACATGCCGGCACCCCGATCACCGTGCGCGGCAACCGGATCGGAGGCCCGAGCAGCAAACGAGCCCCCCATGCGTCTCTGTGATGTGGAAGTCGAACTGCTCTCCCAACGGGAGGCCCGGACCCGGGACCGCGTCGATGTCGCGGCGATCTTCGCCGAGCATCACGTGGGCCTCGTACGGCTGGCGCTGATCATGGTCGGTGACCAGGCGACCGCCGAAGACGTCGTCCAGGACGCCTTCGCCCGCACCCACGCGGGGCGATCCCGGCTGCGCGACCCCGACAAGGCGCTGGTCTACGTCAGATCGGCGGTGCTCAACGGGTGCCGGTCGGTGCTGCGCAGACGCGCCACGGTGTTCCGGCGTGCCGTGCCGTACGAACCGCCGGTCTGGTCGGCGGAGAGCGCCGCCCTGGTCGGCGAGGAGCGCCGCCAGGTGCTGGTGGCCCTGACCACGCTGCCGCCCAGGCAGCGCGAGGCGCTGACGTTGCGCTACTACCTCGACCTCACCGACCAGGAGATCGCCGAGACCATGGGGATCAGCGGCGGTACGGCGAGGTCCACGATCGCGCGAGGGCTGGCGGCTCTCGGCCGAGCTCTTGAGGAGGCATCATGAACAGCCCTGTGGAAGACCGCCTGCGTGAGGCACTCACCGAGGCGGGGGCCAAGGTCGACACCGGCGCGCTGCGGCCGCTGGTGGTGCCGGATCGGCGGCGGTTCCGGGTGGACGTGCGGCTGGCCGCCGCGGCGGCGGCGGTCGTGGTCGCGGGGGCGGCGACCGTCGCGGGCTTCACGCTCTCGGGTGCCGGGGAGGAGGCGAGCGTGGCGTCCGCCCGGGCGCAGACTCCTGACCAGGCCGACGTGTCGGTGTTCCTGTGCACGGGGCTGGAGTTGGACAAGAAGGTATGCCAGGGGCGGGCCGCCACCGAGCAGCAGACGAAGGCCCTGGCCGAGTCGCTGAGCCGGCTTCCCGGGGTCGCGAGTGTCTTCTTCGAGGACCGCAGGAGCGCCTATGAGCGCTTCCGCAAGGCGTTCGCCGACCGACCGGACATCGTCGCCAAGGTGAAGGCGGACGACGTGCCGGAGTCCTACCGGATCATGCTCGAATCGGGTTCGAAGCCGCAGCCGGTGTCCGCTGCGGCCGAGAAGCTGCCCGGCGTGGCGCTGGTCTCCGATCGGACCATGACGGACGCCGCCGCGGCCTTGCGCAACAAGCCGGTGGACATCTCGGTGTTCCTCTGCGTTGGCTCATCCAACCTGCCCTCCTGTAAGAGCTATGAGGCGAGCCGGAAGACCTCGAAGCACGGCAAGGGCATCACCGCCGAGGACACGAACAAGCTGGCGCGCGAGATCAGGGCGATGCCGGGGGTCCAGAAGGTCATCTTCGAGGATCAGCTGCAGGCATACGAGAAATTCAAGAAGGCGTACACCCAAAACAAGGCCCTTCTCGCCGCCACGGAGGTCTCGGACATGCCCATGTCGTTCCGCGTCCGCCTGACGACCGGGACCGATTCCGCCAAGGTGGCCGCCACCCTGCGGACACGGCCGGGTGTCGCACAGGTGGTCGACCAGAAATGCTCCCTCGCCCAGTTCATGCTCATGACGGACCACGGTATTTCGCGAACGCTCACGAACACCTGCGGCTGACACCCTCACCACGAGCGGGCCCGCGCACGTAGTGTGGCAACCGAAGGCCGTAAGACCCCCGAGGCCGTCAGGAGGCGAGCTGCAGCCCATGGGCATGATCATGGCCGTGAGCTTCACACGCTACGGGAGGCTCTACTACCTCGATCCGGGTGGGCACACGCCCAAGGTGGGCGACAAGGTGCTGGTGCCCACCGACGCGGGTCCCGAGGTGGCCGAGTGCGTGTGGGCGCCGCAGTACGTGAGCGAGGACATCGACGGATTGCCGGTGTGCGCGGGCATCGCGGGGGAGGAGCAGCTCACCCGCGACGAGACCAACAAACGCCGCCGGGCCGAGACGCGCAGCGTGGCCAAACGGCTGATCAAGCGGCACGCGCTGCCGATGAAGGTCGTGGGCGTCGACTACCTCGACGAGGACAACGTCTTCACGGTCTACTTCTCGGCCCCGCACCGGGTCGACTTCCGCGCGCTCGTCCGTGACCTGGCCCGCAACCTGCGGGCCAGGGTGGAGCTGCGGCAGATCGGCCCGCGCGACGAGGCGCGTCTGCAGGGCGGGATCGGCCCCTGCGGTCGCGACCTGTGCTGTGCCACGTTCCTCAAGGACTTCGAGCCGGTGTCGGTGCGCATGGCCAAGGACCAGGACCTCCCGGTCAACCCGTTGCGCATCGCGGGGGCGTGCGGCCGGCTCATGTGCTGCCTGAAGTACGAGCACCCGCTGTACATGGAGACCCGGCAGCGGATGCCCCGGGTCGGCAGCCGGGTCAGCACTCCGCAGGGCGAGGGAAGCGTGGTGGGGCACAACGTCCCGTCCGACACGGTGACGGTCCGCCTCGACGACGGGGGCCGCCGCTGCGCCTGTCCGTCGGCCTCGGTCTGCTCCCCCCGCCAGCAGCACGAGAAGATGTACAGCCCGGAGCCGGGCACGCCCGCTCAGGAACCGTGACCACGCCAGGGCCGTGCTCGGTACACACACGGACCTCAGGCAGGAGGGAAGGGCAGGCCCGGGCGCAGCGCGACGACGGTCATGTCGGGCGTAAGATCCCCACCCATGTGGTCCCGTGCCCTGGCCGTCCTCGCCGCGGTCGCGCTCCTGGCCACCGGCTGCACCCGGGAGGAGCGGCCGGGGCCGGGAAACGGTGGCCTGGCCTGGTCAGGCTGCGGTGACGGGTTCCAGTGCGCGAAGCTCGCGGTGCCGCTCGACCACGCTGACCCGGCCGGTGAGCGGATCCAGATCAGCGTCATCCGGCTGCCCGCCACCGGAGACCGTATCGGGTCGCTGGTGCTCAACCCGGGCGGACCCGGGGGATCCGGGGTGGACTACGCCAGGGCGGCGCAGTCCGTGGTGAGCGCCGACGTACGGGCGAGATTCGACATCGTCGGGTTCGACCCGCGCGGCGTGGGGGCGTCCGCGCCGATCGAGTGCCTGGACGACGACCGCCTCGACGCGTTCCTGGCGCTGGACGCCACCCCGGACGACGCGGCGGAGGAGGCGGCCCTGGAGCGCGGGTCGCGGGAGTTCGCCGAGGGTTGCCGGGCCGGGGCGGGCAAGCTGCTCCAGCATGTGGGCACGGTGGACGCGGCCCGCGACATGGAGGCGCTGCGCGAGGCGCTGGGCGACGAGAAGCTGACATACCTCGGCAAGTCCTACGGCACGTTCCTGGGGGCGGTGTACGCGGACCTGTTCCCGGGGCGGGTGCGGGCACTGGTCCTGGACGGAGCGGTGGATCCGGCCCTGTCGAGGTTCCGGTTCAACACCGACCAGGCGGCCGGGTTCGAGGTCGCGTTCCGGGCGTACGTGGACGACTGCCTCTCCCGCGGCGACTGCCCGTTCCGGAGCCGTGACGCCGACGGCGCCCTCGACGAGCTCACGGCGCTGCTCCGCCGTACGGACAGGCGGCCCCTGCCCGGAGGTGACCGTGAGGTCACCGAGACGCTGGCCCTGCTGGGCGCGCTGACGCCGCTCTACAACCGCGGTAGCTGGCCCACGCTGACCGAGACGCTCACCCAGGCGATGAAGGGCGACGGCACGATGCTGCTCCAGAACGCCGACCTGCTCCTCGGCAGGGGACCCGACGGTTACTCGAACCAGACCGAGGCCAACATGGCCGTCAACTGCATCGACGGCGCGTACCCGAAGGACGTCGCCTCCTACGCGAAGGCCGCCGCCGGCCTGGCCCGGACGGCGCCCCGCTTCGGCCCGTACATCGCCTGGAGCTCCCTGCCCTGCGCGTACTGGCCGGCCCGCCCCACCTTCCAGAACCACCCGCTCGTGGCCAAGGGCGCACCGCCGATCCTGGTCGTCGGCACCGAACGCGACCCGGCCACCCCTTACGCCTGGGCCCGGTCCCTGGCCGGCGAGCTGCAGTCGGGGGTCCTGCTCACGTACGAAGGGGACGGGCACACGGCCTACTTCAGCGGGGACACGTGCGTGGACACGGTCGTGGACCGCTACCTGATCACCGGCGCGCCTCCGAAGGACGGCACCACGTGCCCGTAGCGGGCGGGGGAACGGCGGAAGATCGCGGGCTGGGCGGGAGCGAATACCCCTCGGGCTCCTGTAGACTTCTTCACGCTGCACGGCACGCCGCCTTAGCTCAGTCGGCCAGAGCACTTCACTCGTAATGAAGGGGTCTGGGGTTCGAATCCCCAAGGCGGCTCCCAGGTCAAAGGCCCTCCCGGTTCGTCCGAGAGGGCCTTTTGTGTGGGCGTACAGCAGCGAAGTACAGCTACGGGTTCTCACCGTCGAGGCTGGCGTTGAGCTGGTCGAGGGCCTTGCGGGTCTCTGCGCCGGCGATCTGGGTGTAGACGGCTGCCCGGTCTCTTGGGGCGGACGGTCCGTGCGTCAGGCCCAGTAGTCGCGCTCGGGCAGTCGCATCCACATGTCGGGTGAGCCAAGGATTGGCCGGGCGTCGGCCAGGCGCAAGTCCGCGCCGGGACAGCAGTAGGCCACGGCGCGGAAGTGGTAGAGGTAGGTGGCGAGGATCTCCTTGGCGGGGTCGTCCGGGGAGACACGGCCTCCGCCGGGATGCGTATCCCAGGCTTCGAGGGCGCCGTCCCGGGCGACGCGTCCCTGGTTGCCGCTCTTGGGGTTGGCGAACATGGCGTCCCGGGTTGGCCCGGGGACTTCCCCACGGCGCAGGCCCAGGACGAGCATGAGGACGTAGGCCGCGTACAGAGGCTTTTCCACGGCCCGCAGATCCTCGAAGAAGGCCCGAGCGTCATCGACGCTCCTCGCCATGTCTGGCAGCCATTTTGGGCCAAGTCGGCCTGCGAAGGCAGATCGCCTACCTGTCAGGTAATCGCCCTGCCTACCAAGAGCGTGTCAGGATCGTGAGCGCACCGAACTCGACCCCACCGGGAGGACACCATGCCGGCCTACGTCATCGCACACCTGCAGGAGGCAGCCCCGCACCCGGAGATCGCCGAGTACATCGAACGGCTCCCCAGCACGTTCGAGCCGTACGGCGGTCGCTACCTCGTCCACGCCACCCAACACGAGGTGAAGGAGGGCAACTGGCCCGGACATGTCGTGATGCTCGGCTTCCCAGGGATCGCCGAGGCACGGGCATGGTGGGACTCTCCCGCGTACCGGGAGATCGCGCCGCTGCGCTCGCGGCACATCGAGACCGACCTCATCCTGGTCGACGGCGTGCCCGAGAACTACGTCCCGACGGCGGCCGTCACTGCGATACGGGAGGCGGCGGCCCTGTCCGCGTAGGTCAGCGTCTGGGATGACAATGGCTATCTCTACGTCAGTGGCTGAGGTAGAGATCGTCGCGCCGAGACTGGGACTGCCATCGACTTCAGCCGTTGGGATCCTGTCCGGCTTGTGTGGTCGTGGTCCGATGGGATCTCACGGGGACAATGTCTGGCATGGATCTACGACCGGAACTGCTTCCCCCGCCGGTGCCCCGGGAGCTCGTGGAGCAACTCGGCGTCGAGATCGACCGGATCGCGCAACTCATGGAGGAAGGCAGGATGCCGGAGGCGCGCCAGGCAGTGGCGGCGTTCAATGAGCGGACCGGCCACAGCTACGAGCCTCGCGATTTCGCCGCTTACTGGGAGTCGGAACGTCTGGAGGACATTGCCAGGAACGCCGCCCGACCACCTCCGGCGAAGGTCGCAGACATCACCCGGGTAGAACTGGCAGAAGTCGTGCGCAGGATCGTGGAGACCGACCCTGAGAGCGACTACTACCTGACGCTGCTCGAAGCCAACGTGCCGCATCGGGAGATCAGCGACCTGATCTTCTGGCCTCCGGAAGAGCTGCGAGACGCCACCCCGGAGCAGATCGTCGAAGCTGCTCTCCGTCACCGGCACATCCCCCTGTGAGGTGATGAGCGCGGCGCGGACACGGTGAGAGAGCCCGGCGTCCCGCAGACCGACCGTCGAGCGACAGCCGCCGGCTGGACCGATGTGGTCAGAGGGTCCCGGCGTACCTCCGGGCCGGCGATCTGCGTGTAGACGTTCATGGTCACCGAGATCTGCGAGTGCCGCAGAATGCGCATATGCCTGAGTCTGAGGTCGGTGGCGGGCTGAGGGGCTGATCACCTCGCACACCAGTGATCCAGGCCGGCCCGGGAGGCCGGGCTATGAAGCTCCAGCATCGATGATGTCAGGTTTTCACACAGCACAGGCTCCATGTGACGATGACGGCATGGGGAAGTTCATGCTGAAGAGGGCTGGCTTACGCCGGGCCGCATACTTTGGAGCGGCATTCGGGCCGCCCCGCGCCGTCGTGAAACACCGTGTCGTCATTGCCCTTCCAGGAGTCGCCGACGCGGGTCTCGTCGGCTTCCTGCGCCTTCTGATGCTCGCGGAGTACGGGCGCCGGTGTAGGCGGCCAGGTGGAAGAAGGCGTGGAGGCGGTGTGAACGGGCTGGCGCGAGGAACGTACGGAGCTGGGCAGCCGTCCAGATCGTTCCGGGTGTGTCGATGTTCGCCCGTGGGCGCTCGGCCTTCTCCACGGGCGAGCTGCTGATGTATTCGTGGACGGGTACGACGTCGCGGAAGGCGCGACGGAGAATCGCACGGGTGTGGGTGACCGTTGAGACCGGCGTGAGCGCCTCGAACGGGCGGCCTTCCTTGCCGCGCGGGACTGAGCAGAGGTCCGCCATGTGCCACTGCACCGGGTCACGGGTCATCTCACGCTTCACGGACCGGTTGGGGTATGACCTGATCATGCGCCAGCCACTTGTCCACATCCTGTGCACCGAGTTCGAGGAGTTGCAGCGGCCGGGCGAGCGGGCAACCACGCTCGCCCGGCAACGCTCTTCGTCATGACCGGGGGAGGGGTCGGGTCTCCACTGCGCCGGTGACCGCGAGGTGGCGGCGGCGGCTCGGCATCATCATGGTCGGGTGGTAGATGCTCCAGGCCGCGCTGGCGCAGATCATCTCCTTGATGCGGGCGGCGGTCCGGCCCGTGAAGACAGTGGACGTGATCTGGTCGTCGGGGGTCACGCGCTGGATGATTCCATCGCGGCGTCCGAGGCTGATGCACTGCACGGAGTAGCCGATCGTGGTCTCGGGAACCTTGCGACCGGTCAGGCGCGCGGCGATGACGTCGGCTGCCAGCCACGCCATCGGGTTCGCCGAGGCGCAGGACATCCGCAGCGGCTTGCCACCTGCTCCTTCGGCGAGCGCGGCGTCGCCGACGGCGTACACATCGGGGTGCGAGACCGACCGCATGCCGGCGTCGACGACGATCCGGCCTGTGTCGGACACCTCAAGGGTGGTGGCGGCCGCGATCGGGTGCACGCTGAAACCCGCGGTCCACACGGTCACCTGGGCCCGGATCTTTCGGTCCGCACCGGTGACAACGCCGTCCGCTTCGACGCGCGTGATGTCGGCATGGTCGTGGACCGTGATGCCGAGGCGGTCCAAGGCGCCGCGCAAGTGGTGCTGGGCCTTGTCGCTGAGCCAGCCGCCGACGCGGCCGCGGGCGGCGATCGCGACCTCAAGGTCCGGGTGGGCTTCGGCGATCTCGGTGGCTGCCTCGATGCCGGTCAGGCCGCCGCCCACGATCAGCACGGTCTCACCGGGCTTCGCCTCGCTCAGGCGCGCCCGCAGTCGGAGAGCGGCCTGCTTGCCGGCCACGTTGTGGGCGTGCTCCGCGACACCAGGGACGCCGTGTTCGGCGGCGGCGCTGCCCAGGGCGTACACGAGGGTGTCATAGGCGAGGGTCTCACCGCCGAGGTCGACGGTCTTGCCTTCCACATCGACGGCGGTGACCCGCGCGATCCGGAGCTGTACGCCGGTGCCCGCGCAGAGGTCGCGCAGGGGGCGAGGCCGCAGATCCTGCCCGCTCGCGAGCTGGTGCATGCGCACCCGTTCGACGAACTCGGAGTCGCCGTTGACCAGGGTGATCTCGACGTCGTCGCGGTGCAGCCGCTTGGCGAGGCGGCCGGCGGCGTTGGCTCCGGCGTACCCGGCCCCCAGGACGACGATGCGGTGCTTCATGGCTTGCTCCTATCTGGTTGCTTGCACCTCCTGAACCGGACAGACGCGCGATCCCTGACAGGTAATGAGTGTGATCTGGGTCACCAACGCGCCACCTGCGCGCGATGGGATCCAGCGGCCGCCCACTGGCGCGCGATGCGCTGAAGCTTGTCGGGATTGACCTGGATGTGGACCGAGGCGAGGCCGTCGGGGGTCGCATCGAGGCAGAGCACCCCGATGACCTGCTCGTCGACCTCGACCAGCACGGCAGGACCGCCGTTGACGACGACGGCGTAGAAGGCGGGACTGCCACTGACCAGGGCGCGCTTGGCATCGCTCGGCTGGAACAGAGCACGCAGGTACTTCGCGATGTCCATCGCCCCGAGGACCGGGGTCCTGCGGGCATGAACCTTGCCGCCGCCGTCGGCCATGCTGACCGCGTCGTCGGTGAGCAGCCGGATCAGTGGCTTGGTGTCGCCGCTGAGGGCCGCGGCGAGAAACTCCTCGACGATCCTCCGGGCGGTGCCCGCATCGATCTCCGTGCGGGATCGTTCGACCGCCAGATGCTGCCTGGCGCGCCGGTAGATCTGCTGGCAGTTCGACTCGGTGATGTCCAGAATCTCGCTGATCTCGCGGTGCCCGTACCCGAACGCCTCGCGCAGCACATACACCACGCGCTCATTGGGGGACAGTCGCTCCATCAGGGTGAGCATCGCCATGGAGACCGACTCACGCTGCTCGAAAGTGTCGGCGGGGCCGAGCATCCGATCGCCGTCCAGCACCGGCTCAGGGAGCCACTGCCCCACGTAGGTCTCCCGCCTGGCCCGCGCCGAGGTGAGCTGGTTGAGGCAGAGATTGGTGAGCACCTTCGTCAGCCACGCTTCGGGCGTCTCGATCCGTTCCCGGTCCGCCGCATGCCAGCGCAGGTACGTGTCCTGCACCGCGTCCTCCGCATCACCGGCCGATCCCAGCAGCCGGTAGGCGATCGCCTCCAAACGGCCCCTTGAGCTCTCGAACAGATCGGCCTCGTGCATGCGGAGCGACATTGCCCCATGATCGGGCATAAGCGCAGGCCGCGTCCACATTTGTCCACCTTTGTTCGGTGCCGGCGGGCGGTCCCGGTGTCGGACAGGCGGCGGGCGGCGTCCAGCACGATCCGGGCGTGATCCCGGAGGAGTACCGCGGCGGAGCCGTCTCCTGTCACGAGTCGTCTTGGCCAAGGGCAGGGTCGGGCCCCGAGTAGGCGCCGGGGTGACGCGGGGCCGCGGTATTTTCCGCGGGTCACTCAACCATTCGGCGGGCTGCCGTGTCCTTGGAGGCTGGAGGTACGAGTGGACGACCCGACGTTTGAGAGTTTCGCGGCGCAGCGGCTGCCGGCGCTCTACCGCTACGCCATGGTCCTGACCCAGAACAGGCACGACGCCGAGGACCTGGTGCAGGAGGCGCTCACCCGTACCGGTCTCCGGTGGCACGCGATCAGGCGCAAGGACGACCCGGAAGGGTACGTCCGCACGGCCATGGTCCGCATCATGGCCAATCGCTGGCGGCGGCCGAAGCGCGAGGTGAGCATGGCGGCTCCGCCCGAGGCCATGGCGGAGGACCTGGAGCTGCAGCGCCTCCTTGACGACGACGGCCTGCGCTCCAGGGTCGCCGCGTTACCTCCGCGCATGCGAGCCGTGCTGGTGCTGCGTTACGTCGAGGCCCGTGGTGACGAGGAGATCGCCCGGTTGCTCGGCTGCAGCCGCGGGACCGTCAAGAGCCAGGCGTCGCGGGGGCTCGCCAGGCTGCGTGAGGCCGTCAAGACCGAGGAGGTAGAGCATGGATGACCTGGAGCGCCGCCTCGCCGCGCTGCTCAGCGAGCCGTCCGCGGACGATCCGCCGCCCGGCCTGGCCGATCGGATCCATCGGGCCGTGGCCACGCGCCGCAGGAACAGGCGGGCGCTGGTGCTGGCCGCCGCGGCCGGGGCGACGGCCGTGCTGGTCGCCGTGCCCCTGGCCGTACGCGGCGGGAACGGTGACGCCACGGCGACGGCGAAGCTGAGCCCGTCCCCCGCATCGACCCCGGCGTCGATCAGTGGCCGGACCGCCTCCTCCGAGCCGCCGGTGACCATGACGCCGACTCCGGACCAGGTGAACCTCACCGCCCCTGCCGGCGTCCTCCTCGAAAGGGCCCTGCATGAGCTCATGAACGTGACCAGCGTCGTGGACGTCGGGGGCCGTACTGAGCGGGGCGAGCGGTTCGTGCCCGCGGCGCTGGGCAGCGACGGGACGGTCCTCGGCTCGACGCCCGACGGGCAGGTGGCGGAGGTGGGCGCGAGCGGCGGCACGCCCAGGGAGCTCGGCTTCGCGGCGCGGTCGGGGCTGGGGACGGCCACGGGCTTCCGTACCTGGACGGAGCTGAAGGGCTCGGCGGCCGATCAGCGGTGCCGCACGGCGGACGGGACCACGCGCACGATCAGCCCGCAGGGCACGGACCCCCGCGCGCAGGTCTGGGTGGACGGCGGCGTGATCGTCGGCAGCGACGTCATGCGGCAGCCCTGGGTGGCCAAGGGCTGCGCGGGGGTGGGCACGGTCGTCAGGGACGGGAACCCGCCCAGCGGAGAGGCTGTGGCGTTCTCCTACCCCTACCTGTTCACCGCCGAGGCGGCGAACGACAAGGTGCTGCGCATTGTCGACGTCGAGACGGGGAGGGTGGCGGCCGAGCATCCGCTGCCGGAGGGCGTCCGCGCGCAGAGCATGGCCGAGCCGGACCAGGAGTGGTACGCGGCGGCGTCCGGGAAGTGGTTCGCCTGGGTGGCCGGCGACACGCTGCGGTGGGTGCCGCGTGACTCCTGGGGGCCGGTGTCAGAGCTGCCCGGAGTTCCGACGCCGGAGAAGGGTGTCTCACCGTGGATGACGGCGGGCAACCGGCTCGTCACGTACAACACCGGGGCCTACTCGTTCCTGCTCGACCCGGTCACCGGCCGGCGCTCCAAGAGCCCGGACGTCATGCTGGCGGCGGGCGACTGGCTGCTGTGGAGGAACGGCGACGGCTACCGCCTGGCCAACCTCCGTTGAGGTCTCCCACGGGCGTCCTGCTGCTGCTCGTCGCGACCCCGTCGGCCGTGAACCTGGCCGGCGGGGGCCCTACCTGGATCTGGACGCCGTCGCTCCCCGCGCCCCTGCTGCGCCTGGTCGCGGAGGCGGGGCTGCTGGACGCCTGGCTGGTCGCCGACCTGCTCGCCGCCGTGGGGATACTCGGCGGGCTCGCGGTGGCGGCCACGGCCGCGCGGGACCTGGTCGTGGCCGCGACGCTGCTCGCCCTGGTGGCCGCCGTCAGCCTCGCCGCCGCGGCGGCCGGGGCCTGGCTCCCCCTGGTGTACGCCCTCGCCTACACGGCCGGGCTCATGCTGGTGCTGCGGGCCGGCAACCACCGGCGAGGCGGGTAGCAGTCCGGGAACGCGAGAAACCGGGATCAACGCGACGACCCCCGGCCGCCGAAGCGGGCCGGGGGTCGTCGTGATCCGGTCGAAGGACCGGGATCAGCCGGTGAAGCCGACGATCGAGTAGTCCAGCGACTGGTAGCCCTTGGCGCCCCAGTTCGCCAGGGTCTTCTTGGTCGCCTGGATGTCGGGGCGCTGGTACAGCGGGATCGTGTGCACCATGTCCCAGATCAGCTTGTCGGCGGCGTTGGCCTTCTCGATGGCCTTGGCCGGGTCCATCTCGCTCACCGCGGCGTCGATGGCGGCGTCGAGGGCCGGGTCACTGCCCTTCGGGAAGTTGCTCTCGGAGCCGGTCTTGTAGATCTGCGGCAGCGAGCCGAGCGGCAGCGGCGTGCCGATCCACGAGAACGGAACCAGGTCGAAGTCGCCCTTGATGATGTAGTCGGTGAAGAACTTGTCATCGGGGACCGGGCGGATCGTCAGCTTGATCCCGGCCTCCTTGAGCATGGCCTGGGTGAGCTCGCCCTCCGTCTTGGCGTACGGCAGGCCCGCGGGGACGGTGAAGCTCAGCGCGAACTCCTTGCCGTCCTTCTTGCGGTACTCGCCCTCCTGCTTCCAGCCGGCCGCGTCGAGCAGCTGCTTGGCCTTGTCCACGTTGTACTTGCCGAGGTCGCCGGAGTTGTCGACGTAACCCTTGTGGTTGTTCATGAAGACGTGGTTGCCGAGCGTCTGCAGCGGCCAGTCCATGTCCTTGAGGTCGGACTGGGTGATCACGTCACGGTTGATCGCGTACTCGACGGCCTGGCGGACCGACTTGTCCTTCAGGAACGGGCTCTGGTTGTTGACCGTGATGTGCCGCCAGTTCGGGCTGAGCGCCTTGCGGATGTCCACGTTCGGGACTTCCTTGGCCCGCTTGAGGTCGGCGGGGCTGCCCGGCGGGATCTCCACGCCGTCGAGCTCGCCGTTGGCGAAGGCGTTCACCTGCGCGGCGGGCGTCTCGATGGTACGGAAGATGATCTTGTCGAGCTTGGCCTTCTTGCCCCACCACTTGTCGTCACGGACGAGGGTGAGGGTCTTGGTGCCCTCGTCGATCTTCTCCACCTTGAAGGGCCCGGCGGTGACCGGGATCTTCTGCAGGTAGTTCTTCTCCTCGGCCTCCGGCGTCTCGTTAGCCGAGGCGGGGTAGAGGTTCGGCGAGCGGGAGAGCAGGCCCTGCCAGTCCGGGTACTCCTTGGCGAAGGTCATGACGGCGACCTTGTCCGAGGAGCCCTTGGTGACCGACTCGATCCGGTCCCAGCCGTCGGTGGAGGTCGGCTTGTACTTCTTGTTCTTGCCGTTGTTGGCCTTCCACATGGCCTCGACGTCCTTCCACCCCATCGGGGTGCCGTCGGACCACGTGGCCTTGTCGTTGAAGGTCCAGGTGACGACCTGCTTGCCGGAGGACGTGTCCATCTTCGCGTCGGTCAGGTAGTCCGGGTTCGGCTTGAAGTTCGCCTCGGAGTCGGACACCATCAGCTGCGGCATGATCGGGTCGAGCATGTCCGCGGTGTCGGCCTGGTTGCCGTCGACGTGGTTGCCGTTCCACTGGGTCGGCCACTGCCCGACCGCGAGGGTCAGGGTGCCGCCGTCCTTGACCTGCTCGTAGGGGACCGGGTTGATGCTGATGGCCGGAGTTTCGGACATCTGCTTCTGAGCTTGCTGCGACTGCTCGGCGTTCGGCTTCTTGGCGTCGCCGCCGCTGCCGCCGCCGCAGGCCGCGACGGCCATGGCGAGGAGCGCAAGTCCCGCTGCCGCCCGGTATCCAACCTTCACTGTTCCTCCTGGTGTTCCGAGGCCGTGATGACCTCGATCTCCTCCGCGAAATGGCAGGCGGCGCCGTGATCCTTGGCGCTCGCGAGCCGGGCAACCGAGGGCTCCTCGTCCACACACCGCCGCTGCTCCGCCTCGCTCAGGCGGGCGAACTTCGGGCAGCGGGTGCGGAACCGGCATCCCGACGGGGGATCGGCCGGGCTGGGCAGGTCGCCTTCGAGCAGGATCCGCTTGCGGCTGCGCTCCAACTCGGGGTCGGGCAGCGGGATCGCCGAGAGCAGCGCCTGCGTGTAGGGGTGGGCGGGCCGGTCGTAGACGTTCTCGACGGCGCCGATCTCGGCGATCCGTCCCAGGTACATGACCGCGACCCGGTCGGCGAGGTGCCGCACCACGGCCAGGTCGTGCGCCACGAACAGGTACGACAGCCCGAGCCGGTTCTTCAGCTCCTCCAGCAGGTTGATGACGCCGGCCTGGATGGAGACGTCGAGCGCGGAGACCGGCTCGTCCAGCACGATGAGCTTGGGCTCCAGCGCGAGGGCGCGGGCGATGCCGATGCGCTGCCGCTGACCGCCGGAGAACTGCTGCGGGTAGCGCTGGGCGTGGTCGGGCGCCAGCCCGACGAGCTCCAGCAGCTCCGCGACGCGCTGGGACACGTTCTTGCGCCCGTGGGCGCGCAGCGGCTCGGCGATGATGTCGCCGACCGGCATGCGCGGGTCGAGCGCGGCCATCGGGTCCTGGAAGACGATCTGGAGGTCGCCGCGGAGCGCCTTGCGCGCGGACTTGTCCAGCGTCGAGCTGTCCTTGCCCAGGACGACGACCCGGCCGCGCTGCGGGGCCGCCAGCTGCATGATCTGCTGCAGGGTGGTCGTCTTGCCGCAGCCCGACTCGCCGACCAGGGCCAGCGTCTCGCCCTCGGCGATGTCGAAGCTGATGCCGTCCACGGCGTGGACGGTGCCGACACGGCGCTTGAACACCGCGCCCTTCATCAGCGGGTAGTGCCGGATGAGGTCGTCGAGCTCCAGCACGGTCGCCCGCTGCTCGCGCGGCACCCGCGCCACGTCGCTCGGCGGGATGACCGGCACGGGGAAGACGTCGGCGCCGGTCATGCCCTTGTGCTCGATCTCGCGCGAGCGGATGCAGGCCACGTGCCGCCCGCCGCCGATCGCGGTGAGCGGCGGCTCCTCGTCGTCGCACGCGTCGATGTGCATGGGGCAGCGCGGCGCGAACGGGCAGCCGGGCGGCAGCGCCGCCGGCGAGGGCGGGTTGCCCTCGATCGGGACGAGCGTGTCCTGCTCGCCGTCGACACGGGGGATCGACGCGAGCAGGCCCATCGTGTACGGCATGCGCGGCCGGTAGTAGATGTCGTCCACGACGCCCTGCTCGACGGGCCGGCCCGCGTACATGACGAGCACCCGGTCGGCCATGCCCGCGATGACGCCCAGGTCGTGGGTGATCATCACGATGCCGGCGCCCGTCTCGGCCTGGGCGGTCTTGAGCACCTCCAGGACCTGCGCCTGGATCGTGACGTCGAGGGCCGTGGTGGGCTCGTCGCAGATGAGCAGGTCGGGGTCGTTGGCGATGGCCATGGCGATCATCGCGCGCTGCCGCATGCCGCCGGAGAACTCGTGCGGGAACGCCTTGGCCCGCACGGCCGGATGCGGGATGCCGACCAGGTCGAGCAGCTCGACGGCGCGCTTGGCGGCCTTGTCCTTGCCCAGCTTCTGGTGGACCCGGACGGCCTCGGCGATCTGGTCGCCGATCGTGTAGACGGGGGTGAACGCCGAGAGCGGGTCCTGGAAGATCATGCTGATGGCCTTGCCGCGGACCCGGGTCAGCTCGCCCTCGCCCATGCCGAGCAGCTCCTGGCCGTGCAGCTTGACCGAGCCGCTGACGACGGCGTTCTGCGGCAGCAGGCCCATGACGGCCAGCGAGGTCACGGACTTGCCGGAGCCGGACTCGCCGACGATGCCGAGCACCTCGCCGCGGGCGACGTCGTAGCTGACGCCGCGGACGGCCTGGATCTCGCCGGGGAAGGTGACGGTGAGGTCGCGGACCTCCAAGATGCTCATGAGTTGCTCCCGGGATCGAGCGCGTCGCGCAGTCCGTCGCCGATCAGGTTGATGCTGAGCACCAGGAGCACCAGCAGGCCGGCGGGGAAGGCGAACAGCCAGGGGTAGCCGGTGGCGTTGCGGGCGCCCTCGGCGATGAGGGTGCCGAGCGACACGTCGGGCGGCTGGATGCCGAAGCCGAAGAACGACAGGGCGGCCTCACCGATGACGGCGCCGCTGACGTTGAGCGTGGCGTCGATGATCAGCAGGGACGACAGGTTGGGCACGATGTGCCGCAGGATGATCTTCCAGCGGGGGATGCCCATGTAGAGCGCGGCCTGGACGTACTCCCGCTCGCGCAGGGAGAGCGTCATGCTGCGCACGACCCTGGAGGTGATCATCCAGGCGAACGCCGCCAGCAGCACCACGAACCAGAGCCACGAGGCGCCCCGGAGCCGGGGGGAGATGATGGCGATGATGAGGAAGCTGGGCAGGACGAGGAGCAGGTCCACGCCCCACATCAGCACCTTGTCCAGCCAGCCACCGAAATATCCGGCGAAGGCGCCGACCAGCGCGGCCAGGCCCGTGGCGAACAGCGCCACCAGCAGGCCGATGACGATCGACTTCTGCATGCCGCGCAGCGTCACCGCGTACATGTCCTGGCCGATCGAGGTGGTGCCCCACCAGTGGTCGGACGAGGGCCCGGACATGAAGGCCAGGAAGTCCTTGTCCGTCCAGTCGTAGGCGCCGACGTAGGGGCCGAGGTAGGCCAGCGCGATGAGCAGGATCAGGGCGATGCCGCCATAGCGGGCCTGCCGATTGCGCAGGAGCCGCCGGAGTACGACCTTGGAACGCACCTAGCTCACCCGCACCCGAGGATCGAGGGCCGCCACCAGCAGGTCCGACAGGAACGCGGCGAACAGCACGCAGACCGCGGTGAACAGGCTCACCGCGGCGACGGAGTTGACGTCGTTCTGGTTGATCGCGTCGATCAGCCAGGCGCCCATGCCGTGCCAGGAGAAGATCTTCTCGGTGAAGATCGCCCCGGTGAGCATGGTGCCGAACGCGAACGCGAAGTACGTGGCCGACGGGATCAGCGCGGTCCGCAGCGCGTGCTTGAACAGCGCCGTCCTGCGCCTCAGCCCCTTGGCCATGGCCGTGCGGACGAAGTCCTGGTTCAGCACGTCGAGCATCATGTTGCGCTGGATGCGGCTGTAGAAGGCGACCGAGCCGAGCGTGAGCGAGATGGTCGGCAGGATCAGGTGGTTCAGCCGGTTGAGGAACAGGTCCAGGCCCGCCAGCCGCGGGTTGTACTCGCCGGTGTACTCGATCAGCGTGAAGCCGAGCCCGCGGTTCAGGCTGTACGTGGCGATCGCCAGCAGCGTGGCCAGCAGGAACACCGGGATCGCCATGACCACGAACGAGCTGACGCCGATGGCCCGGTCGCTGAATCTGTACTGCCGCACGGCGGAGTAGGCCCCCACCCCGACCCCCAGCGCGAACCCGAGCAGCGTGCCGATGAGCAGCAGCCGCAGGCTCACCATGATCCGGCGGCCCATCTCCTCGTTGACCGAGCCGCCGTTCCAGGTCTTGCCGAAGTCGCCGGTCACGACGCCTCCGGCCCAGGTCAGGTACCGCTCGAAGACCGGGGTCTTGTCGTTGAGGTTGTAGGCGTCGAGGGTCGCGTCGACGACCTCCTCGGCGACCGGCGGCTGGCGGCCCTCGTACGCGCCACGAGGGTTCATGGTCGTGGCAGCGAGCATGTACGCCAGACTGGCCGCCAGGGCAATCAAGATCAGATTGGTTGCCAGCCGGCGGAGCAGGAACTTGCCCATTTCCCTCCGTACGCCGTGCACGGGGGTCGAAGTCCGAGCCGGAGGGCCCCCGCAACGAAAAGCTGTCGTGCGCCACTGGGACCACTAGATGTGGGGACGACACGCAAGCCGCAGAATATCCACGCAAACCTCGCACTTAGCAAAACGTCGGCATAACAGTCAGGTCACTACACAAAGTCGCGACATGATCTCTCTGCGCCGGGAGGCGCCGTGAGCTGCGGCGAAGGGCCGTTTGGTGGTTCTTTCCTGGGCCCGCGAGGGAGGGGAGTGTCACAAAATCCGGACAAACCTGACGGCGACGCAGAGTAAGCGGAACGTTAACGAACGCCTACCTTGCCAGGCTGTGAGGACGCTCGGTCAGGCCAGATGGCGATCGCGGGCGTCGAGGAGCGTCGCCATGTGCTCCTGTGCCCAGGAGCACATCGCCGCCATCGGCTCCAGCACGGTACGGCCGAACGGGGTCAGCTCGTACTCGACGCGGGGCGGGATCTCGGCGTACGCGGTGCGCGTGACGAGCCCGTCGCGCTCCATCGCCCGCAGTGTCGCGGTCAGCACCTTGGGCGTGATGCCGCGCAGCGGCACCTGCAGCTCGGAGAAGCGGCGGGGGCCGTCCTCCAGGCATCGGATGATCTTACCGGTCCACTTGTCGCCGATCTGGATCAGCGGCGTGACGTTCGCGCACTGGGCGAACATGTCCGGATCGAGGGCGTCGGTCACTTTGCCGAGCGTACGTAACTATCGTTGCGGGAACCAAGGGGGCGGCCGTTAACGTCCGCACAGTGCCGATGACCCCATCGGCCTGTGCGAACGGAGAGTGCCATGAGCGAGATCGTCGTGTTCGGCGCGGGTGGCCGCGCGGGGCGGGCCACGGTGGCCGAGGCGGCCGGTCGGGGCCATCGGGTCACCGCGGTGGTCCGCGACCCGGCCCGCCACCCCGACCTCGGCGGTGACGGTGTGACGGTGGTCGCCGGCGACGTCACCCGTGCGGAGGATGTCGCGCGGCTGGCGGCGGGCCACGACGCGGCCGTGAACGCCGCGATACGCCTCGACGTGCCGTCGGTGGAGTTCCTCCCGGCCGCGACAGCCGCGCTGATCGACGGCCTGACCCGGGCCGGAGTGAAGCGGGTGGTGCTGGTCGGCATCGGCACCACGCTGGAGAGCGCCCCCGGCGTGCTGGTCCATGACGTGCCCGGCTTCCCGGCGGAGCACCGGGCGTTCTCGCTCGGCCACCTCGCCGCGGTGGAGGCGCTGCGCGATGCGGACGCCGCCCTCGACTGGGTGGTGCTCGCCCCGCCGCCCACCATGCTGGACCCCGACGCCCCGCGCACCGGGCAGTACCGGATCGGCGGCTCGGCGGTGCTCCCCGACGCGGGTGAGCGGCTGTTCGCGTACGCCGATCTGGCGGTGGCGCTGGTCGACGAGGTCGAGAACCCCCGGCACCACCGCGCGCTGACGGCCGTCGGTTACTGAAGGGCCCGTGCGAAGGCCCGGACGTCATCGACCAGGAGGTCCGGCGCCTGCAGGGAGGCGAAGTGACCGCCCCGGTCGTACTCGGTCCACCTGACGATCGCGTACTGCCGCTCGGCGAGCGTGCGGATGGTGCTGTCGCCGGGGAAGAGCGCGACGGCGGTCGGCGCCTCCGGGCGCGGGCCGCCGCCGAAGGCCGCGCCGGCCTCCTTGTAGAGGCGCATCGAGGACCCGGCGGTGCGGGTCAGCCAGAACGTGGTGACGTTCGTCAGGATCGCGTCGCGGTCGACCGGGGTCTGCACGGCGCGGGCGGGGTCGTAGTCGACGAACCATTCGAGGTTCCAGGCGAGCAGGCCGAGAGGCGAGTCGGTGAGGGCGTAGGCGAGGGTCTGCGGCCGGGTCGACTGGATGGTGGCGTACCCGGACCGCTCGCGCCACTTCTCGGCGGTGACCCGGGCCTTGGCCAGCTCCTCCTGGGTGAGTCCGGACGTTCCAGGGGCGGGCGTGGAGGCGGTCACCATGGCGTTGAGGTGGACGCCCATGACGTGCTCGGGCGCGACCCTGGCCACCTCGGGGGAGATCAGCGACCCGAAGTCGCCGCCCTGCACGATGTAGCGGTCATGGCCGAGCCGGCGCATCAGCTCGGCCCAGGCGCGGGCGATCCGGGTGACGTCCCAGCCGCGCTCGCGGGTGGGGCCGGAGAAGCCGAAGCCGGGCAGGGAGGGCAGCACCAGGTGGAAGGCGGGCGCGCCGCCCTCGCCGGGCTCGGTCAGCGGGCGGACGATGTCCAGGAAGTCGGCGACGGTGCTCGGCCAGCCGTGGGTGACGAGCAGCGGCACGGCGTCCGGGTCGGGGGAGCGTACATGGGCGAAGTGGACGTTCTGCCCGTCGATCTCGGTGGTGTACTGCGGCAGCTCGTTCAGCCGCCGCTCCTGCCTCCGCCAGTCGTACCCGTCACGCCAGTACCCGGCCAGCTCCCGCAGGTGGCCGGGGGCGACGCCGTAGTCCCAGCCGGCGTCCGGGAGCTCGTCGGGCCAGCGGGCCGCGTCGAGCCGGCGCGCGAGCTCGTCGAGGGCGGACTGGGGGACGTCGATGCGGAACGGCGTCAGGTCGTGGTTCATGGCGCCGAGGTTAGGAGGGAACGCGGCTGATTCTCTTCCGCATTGCGCGTGCCTCGGACGGGGCATTGCGCGCGTGCCTCGAACGGGGCTTGTCACCGGCTGACGGCGATGGTCAACTCTTAGGAAGCTTTACTTATTTATTTCCCGTTCCCAGGGAGCGCACAGATGAGGAGCCTGGCCTGGGCGCTCGCCCCGCTGCTCGCCGCGCTCGCCGTGCTGGGCCCCGCGGGGTGCGGGAGCGCGCCGCCCGCCGGTGATCCGGTGAACGCCCAGGATGTGATGTTCACGCAGATGATGATCCCGCATCACCGGCAGGGCATCGAGATCGCCAGGCTGGGCGCCGCCCGCGGCCGGACGCCGGAGCTGCGCACGCTGGCGTCGGCCGTCGCGGCCACGCAGCAGGACGAGGTCGAGATGATGCTGCGCTGGCTGCACGCCTGGGAGCAGCCGCTCGCCGCACCCTCCGGGGCGCACGACCATCACGGCGGGCTGCCCGCGACCGACCGCCGGCAGATCGCGGCGCTGGAGGGGTCACGCGCGTTCGAGCGGGACTTCCTCACCCTGCTCATCGCCCACCAGGACGACGCGGTCCGGATGGCCGGGGTGGAAGTGGCCGGTGGGGCGGACCCCGAGGTCAAGCGCTGGGCCGAGCGGGTGCGCGAGTCCCGCCGGGCCCAGATCGCCCAGATGAGGGACCTGCTCCGCCGCTGACCCGGTTCGCGAAGTCACGGCGTGGGTACGAAGCGAAAATCCTCATAGACTCCAGTGCCGTTAAGTGATTAGATCACTTGATATGTCCGAGGTTGTGCGGCCGACCCTGTCCGACGCTCTGACCGAGCGCATGCTGGAGCTCATCCACACCGGCGGGCTCCGGCCGGGCGACCGGCTGCCCTCGACCAGGGAGCTGTCCCAGCGCTTCGCCGTCACCACCCCGACACTGCGTGAGGCGCTTCGCAGGCTTGAGGCCACCGGGGCCGTCGAGATGCGGCACGGCTCCGGCATCTACGTCGGAGCCGACATCGAGCGGGTCGTCCTGCCCAACCCCAACATGCGCGAGCTGGACGGCGAGCAGCTCGTGGAGCTGCTCGGCGCCCGCGTCGTCATCGAGCCGCCGCTGGCCGCCATGGCGGCCCGGCGGGCGGCGAGCGGTCGCGGCGGCCAGCTGGCCGTGCTGGAGCGCGTGCTGGACGAGGCCGCCCGGCATCTGCGCGGTGAGGACGCCGAGCTGCACGAGACCAACATGACCTTCCACCGGGCGACCGCGCGGCTGGCCGGCAACGGCGTGCTGCACGAGATCGTCGACTCGCTGCTCACGGTCCACGGGGCCGAGCAGCGGGCGATCCTGCAGATCTTCGACGACCGCCGCCGGGACTACGAGGAGCACCGGGCGATCCTGGAGGCCATCGTCGCCGGCGACGCCGCGGCGGCCGAGGAGCGCATGCGGGCCCACCTCGTCGACGTCAAGACCGTAGTTGAGCAGAGGTTGCACCACCCCCCCAAGTGAAACAAGGAGGCCGGGGCATGATCCGGTCACGCATGGCCACGCTCGGCGTAGCCGCCCTCTTCCTCGCCGCCTGTGGCGGCACCGGCGCCGGGACCCAGCAGAAGAAGACCGAGCTGACGCTGTACAACGACAAGGGCGCCTGGAGCAAGTACTTCGACGAGATGGGCGCGCTGTCGAAGCAGAAGATCGGCCTGGGCATGAAGCCGACGGGCTACACCGACTCGGCGCAGTACCAGGCGTTCATCAAGGCGTCGTTCCGCACCAACGTCAAGCCGGACCTGTTCACCTGGCAGACCGGGGGGATGCTGGAGGAGATCGTCAAGCAGAAGCAGGTGGCCGACACCACGGCCGTCTGGCAGGAGGCGATCAAGGCCGGCGACCTGTCGCAGGACCTCGCGCCGTACTACACGATCGACGGCAAGCAGTACTGCGTGCCGATGAACGTCGCCTACTGGGGGATGTTCTACAACAAGAAGCTCTTCGACCAGCACGGCCTCAAGCCGCCGACCACGTGGGACGAGCTGGTCGGTGCCGCCGCCACGCTGAAGAAGGCCGGCGTCACGCCCTTCTACCACACCAGCGTGCTGTTCTCCTTCGTCTGGTTCGAGCAGCTCATGGCCGGCAGCGACCCCGACCTGTACGACCGCCTGTCCACCGGCAAGGCCAAGTACACCGACCCCGGTGTGGTCCAGGTGATGGAGAAGTGGAAGCAGCTCATCGACGCCGGATACTTCGTGAACCCCGGTGACAAGACGGACCCGGGCGACGTGATGAAGAACGGCAAGGCCGCGATGATCTCGTTCGGCACCTGGTTCAACACCAGCATGACCCAGCGGAGCATGAAGGCGGGCACCGACTACGGCTTCTTCGTGATCCCCAACGTCAACCCCTCCCTCCCCAAGACCTCCGTGATCTTCGAGAGCGGCCCGCTCTGCTCGCTGGCCAAGGCCGCCGACCCCGACGCCAGCACGAAGTACCTCAGGTGGTGGACCACCCCCGAGGCCCAGCAGAAGTGGGCCGGCAGCCGCGGCGACGTGAGCGCCAACCCCAAGGTCGTGATCGACGACGAGGCGCTCGGGCAGATCACCAAGGACGCGGGCAGCGGCAAGTACCGCCTGGTCAACCGCTACTTCGAGGCCACGCCGCCGCCCGTCCTGACCGCCGCCCTCGACGGCTTCGGCAAGTTCGTCACCGAGCCCGGCACGTACAAGGAGGTGCTGGAGACGATCCAGAAGGAGGCCGACGAGTACTGGAGCACCCACCAGTGACCACCCGTGCTCCCATTCTCGGGCGGTTCCGGCACGGGTACGTGGCGCCCGCGGCCCTGCTGGTCGCGGGGCTGCTCTACGCCCCGTTCGTGTGGACCGCGTACCTGAGCCTCACCCGCTACGACGGCCTGGCGCCGCCCGAGTGGGTCGGCGCGGCCAACTTCGCCAAGCTCTTCGACGACCCCGCGCTGCTGACCTCGCTGCGCAACACGCTGCTGTGGGTGCTCGGCACGATGGTGCTGCCGGTCGGCCTCGGCCTGCTGGTGGCCGTCCTGTCCCACGACATCAGGGGCGGCGCGTGGTACCGGGTGCCGTTCATGCTCCCGTACGCGCTCAGCGGCGCCGGGCTCGCCCTGGTGTGGAGCCCGATCCTGTCCCACGGCGGCGTCGCCAACCTGCTGCTCGGCGTGGACACGGCGTTCCTGCAGCAGGCGCCGGCCAACACGCTGGCCATGCTGCTGGTGTGGACCTGGCAGCAGCTCGGTGTCAACACGCTGCTGTTCGTGGTGGGCCTCCAGTCGATCCCCAAGGAGCCGATCGAGGCGGCCCGGCTCGACGGAGCGTCGGGATGGCGGCTGTTCCGGCACATCACCTGGCCGCTGATGCGCCCGCTGACCGCCGTGGTCGTGGGGCTGGCGTTGGTGGCCAGCCTGAAGACGTTCGACATCGTCTGGGTGATGACCCAGGGCGGGCCGGGGCGCAACTCCGAGACGCTCGCGGTGACCATGTACAAGGAGACGTTCGTGGCCAGCGACTACGGCTACGGCTCCGCGGTGGCGGTCATGCTGACCGTCGTCACCGGCCTGGCCTCGTACCTCTACCTGAAAAGGCAGGTCCGATGATCCGGCGGGCGGTGCTCATCGTGCTGGGGCTGATCTGGCTGGGCCCCACGTACCTGCTGCTGGTCAACGCCTCCCGCCCGGCCGCGTCGTACGACCCGGCGACGGCCTGGGCGCCGCCGGGCGACTTCGCGCTGTTCGCCAACTTCGCGGCCGCGCTCGACAAGGCGGACCTGGGCGCGAGCCTGGCCAGCACCGCGCTCTACAGCGTGGTGTCGCCGCTGCTCGGCGTCGTCATCGGGGCGCTGGCCGGGTACACCATCGTGGTGCTCCGGCTGCGTCACGGGTTCTGGTGGTTCCTGCTCATCTTCGGCGGGACGGTGTTCCCGTCGCAGATGCTGCTGGTGCCGCTCTTCGTCGGCTACAGCGACGCCGGCCTGTACGACAGCCGGGCCGGCATGATCCTCATCTACACGGCCATCAACGTCCCCCTGGCCGCGTTCGTGCTGCGCAACTACTACAGCGGCGTGGCGTTCTCGATCTTCGAGGCCGCCCGGATGGACGGCGCGTCCACCTTCCGCATCTTCTGGCGCGTCTACCTGCCGATCTCGACCAGCGCGCTCGCCGCCGTGTTCATCCTCGAGTTCACCTTCATCTGGAACGACCTGATCTTCGGTCTGACCCTGTCCACGACCGAGAGCGTGCGGCCCGTGATGACCGCGCTCGCCGGCCTGATGACGGACGTCTACGCGGGCACCCCCGTGCCCGTGGGGCTGGCCGCGGGCCTCATGTGCTCGCTGCCGACGGTCGTGCTGTTCCTCGCCACCCAGCGCCTCTTCGCCCGAGGCCTGTCCCTAGGGAGTGTCTGAATTGACCAGCCGGTTGCTGCAGCGGAGCCTGGGCTCCCCGGACTACGACGGGATCAGGCAGGCGCTGCGCAACGACACCTCGACCCCCGTCATCGAGCTGCGGGGGCTGGAGGTGCGGGTCGCGGTCCTGCCGCTGTTCACGCACGACGGCCGCCAGGCGGTCCGGGTGTCGAGCACGCGGCCGCTGACGCACGTGCTGGTCGGGGCCGACAGCGCCACCGGCTCCGACGTCACGCTGCTCGTGCCCGAGGTGTCCGCGCCGCGCACGTTCACGCTGGAGTCACGCGACGACGAGGGGCTCGTCGGGTCCGCGCTGATCACCGTGACGCCGCAGCGCAAGTGGAGCGTGTTCGTCGTCCACCACTCCCACCTGGACATCGGCTACACCGACCCGCAGGGCACGGTGCTCCGCCACCACCTCGAATACCTCGACGCGGCGGTCCGCCTGGCCGGCGAGACCGCCTCCTGGCCCGACGACGCGAAGTTCCGCTGGACGGTCGAGTCGTCGATGCCGGCGCTGAAGTGGCTCGCCGCCCGGCCCGCCGAGCAGGTCGAGGCGTTCGCCGCGCTGGCCCGCGAGGGGATCATCGAGGTGACCGCCCTGCCGTTCCAGCTCCACACCGAGGCGTGCTCGACCGAGGAGCTCTACCGGCAGCTCCGCTTCACCTCCGAGCTGCACGACCGGTACGGCTTCGCCACGCGCTCGGCCATGCACACCGACGTCCCCGGCGCCGTCGTCGGCCTGGTCGACGCGCTCGACGCGGCGGGGGTGCGCTACCTCGCCGCGGCCCACAACTGGGCCGGGCGGTCCGTGCCGTACCTGCACGGCGGCGACAAGCTGACCCGGCCGTTCCGGTGGCGGGCGCCCAGCGGCAACGAGCTGCTGGTCTGGTTCACCGACACCCCCCACGGCATGGCCTACATGGAGGGCAACACGGTCGGGCTGACCGACTCCTACGAGCTGGCCGACGACCTGCTGCCGCGCTACCTGGCCGCGCTGGCCTCGCGCGGGTACCCGTACGGGCCGGGCACGTTCGGCTGGCAGGGGCCGGACGCGCCCCGGGAGCCGTACGAGCTGGACGTGCTGCACCTGCGCGTGCAGGGCGCGCACGCCGACAATGCCGGCCCGTCGATCGTGCCCGCCGCGATTGCCCGGACCTGGAACGAGAACTGGGCGTACCCGCGCCTGCGCTCGGCGGTCAACAGCGACTTCTTCGAGCACGTCGAGGAGCGCTACCTCGACCGGCTGGCCGTCCACGAGGGCGACTGGACCGACTGGTGGGCCGACGGGCTCGGCTCGGGCGCGCGCCCGCTCGGCTACGTGCGGCGGGCGCAGTCGGCGCTGCGCGCCGCCGAGACCCTGCACACGCTCGCCGGGGCGGACGCCACCGCGAGCATCGACGAGGCGTACGACAAGGTGGCGCTGTTCAACGAGCACACCTGGGGCGCCGCGAACCCGTGGGAGGACGCCGAGGAGGCGGGCGACTCCGGCGGCCTGCAGTGGACCCGCAAGTCGTCGGGCGCCTACGACGCCCAGGACGACGCGGCCGACCTGCTGCACGCCGCCGTCCGCCGCTTCGGCGCGGCCCTGTCCGGCGAGGGCGACCTCCCGGACGGCACCCTGGCGTCGTTCGCGGTGTTCAACCCGGCGACGCGGGCCCGCACCGACCTCGTCCGGGCGTTCCTGCCGCGCGACGTGGTCGCGGCCGACGTGCCGATCGCGCTGGTGGACGCCCGGACCGGCGAGACGCTCGCCCACCACGAGGAGTACGTCCACCCCGACGACTGGCCCACCCGGCCGATCGGGCGGCACCTGCATGCGGTGGTGCCCGACGTCCCCGGCCACGGCTACGCCCGGATCGACGTGGTCAGGAGCGAGAGCCAGGCGGCCGAGCCGGTCGAGCCTGACCTGGGCGGGGTCATCGAGAACGAGTTCTACCGGGTGACGTACGACGTCCGCGAGGGCTACATCGGCTCGATCTTCGACAAGGTCGCCGGCCGGGAGCTGGTCAACCGGGACGCGGCTGCCGGGTTCGGCCAGTACGTCTACGACCGCTACGCCACCGCCCCGCACTTCAACCACCTGTCCGGGCACGTGGGCGCGCACGACCGCACCCTGCTCGGCGACCGTGCCATCGGCCGGAACGCCACCGTCGTCAAGGCCCAGCGCACCGCCGTGACCGAGCGGCTGGTCGTGGAGCTCCAGGGCAAGGGCGTGGACTGGCTGCGCACCACGATCGAGCTGCACCGCGGCGTCCCCCGGCTGGACCTGACCTACCAGCTCGCCAAGCAGGGCACCCCGGCGAAGGAGGCGGTCTTCCTGGCCTTCCCGTTCGCCGCCGGCAAGGCGACCGCCTGGGAGCTGACCGGCGGCGTCGGCGGGCCGGACGTGCCCCAGGTGCCCGGCTCGGCCGCGTACATGCTGCCCATCCGGCACTGGATCGCCTTCGACGACCCCGAGCTGACCGTCGCCTGGGCCACGCTGGAGGCGCCGCTGGTGCAGCTCGGCACCATCCACATGCCGTACGCGCCGTTCCCGCCGACGCTGGAGCAGGAGGACGGCACGGTGTACTCCTGGGCGCTCAACAACATCTGGGACACCAACTTCCCGGCGCAGCAGCAGGGCGAGACCACGTTCCGCTACGCGGTCATGTCCGAGGCGGGCGCCGAGGGCAGGCGGCTGGGCGCGCTCGCGGCCTCCGGGCTGACCGAGCCGTTCGCGGGCGTGCTGGTCACCGGCCCGTCGGGCGACAGCGTCCGGTCGTACGCGTCGGTGGACCATCCCGACGTGCTGGTCACCTCGATCGGGCAGGCGGGGGCCGAGCGGGTCGTCCGGCTCCAGTCGCTGGCCGCCGAGCCGGTCGAGGTCACGCTCACCCTGCCCGGGCTGCGCTCCGCACGGGTCAGCGCCGGGCTGGAGCGCGGGCGCGAACCCGCCGAGGTGGCGGGCGAATCGGTCAAGGTACGGCTGCCCGCGTGCGGGGTGGCCGCGGTCTGGGGGACGTGCGCGTGAAGATCGTTGACATCCGGGCCACCACGGTCGCCGTACCGCTGGAGGCGCCGCTGCGGCACAGCAACGGCGCCCACTGGGGGCGGTTCGTCCGGACGCTCGTCGAGGTCGAGGCCGACGACGGGCTCGTCGGGCTGGGCGAGATGGGCGGGGGAGGCGAGAGCGCCGAGGCGGCCTTCCGGGCGCTCCTGCCGTACCTGAAGGGTCACGACCCGTTCCAGCTCGAAGCGCTCCGCTTCAAGATCGCTAATCCGACGGCGTCGCTCTACAACAACCGCACCCAGCTCCTCGCCGCCATCGAGTTCGCCTGCCTCGACCTCGTCGGGCAGCGGCTCGGCGTGCCGGTCAGCGAGCTGCTGGGCGGCCGCATCCGCGACGCCGTGCCGTTCGCGTCGTACCTGTTCTTCCGGTACGCGGCCGAGGGACACCCCGAGATTCGCACGCCCGGCCAGCTCGTCGCGCACGCGCGGGACCTGAAGGAGGCGCACGGGTTCACCGTCCACAAGCTCAAGGGCGGCGTGTTCCCGCCGGACCACGAGCTGGAGTGCTACCGGGCGCTGGCCGACGCCTTCCCCGGCGACCGGCTGCGCTACGACCCCAACGCGGTGCTGTCGCTGGCCGAGGGGCTGCGCTTCGGCCGGGCCATCGAGGGGCTGAACAACGACTACCTGGAGGACCCCGTCTGGGGCCTGGAGGGGCTGCGGGCCGTGCGCGAGCAGGTCCGGGTGCCGCTCGCCACGAACACCGTCGTCGTCAACTTCGAGCAGCTCGCCTCCAACGTGCTGCGCCGCGCCGCCGACGTGGTCCTGCTCGACACCACCTTCTGGGGCGGCATCCGGCCGTGCGTGAAGGCGGCCGGGGTGTGCGAGACGTTCCAGCTCGGCATCGCCGTCCACTCCTCCGGGGAGCTGGGCGTCCAGCTCGCCACCATGCTGCACCTCGGCGCGGTGCTGCCCAACCTCACGTACGCGGCCGACGCCCACTACCACCAGCTCCGCGACGACGTCATCGAGGGCGGCCCGCTGCCCTACGCGGACGGCGCCATCGCGGTGCCCACCGGGCCGGGGCTCGGCGTGCGGCTGGACCGGGAGAAGGTGCAGCGCTACGCCGAGCTCTACCGCGAGCTGGGCGGCTACCCCTACGACCGGGACCCGGGCCGGCCCGGCTGGTACGCCCAGGTGCCCAACGACCGCTTCGCCGACCCGGACGTCTCCCTGGAGGTCCCCCTCTAGCCTCTCGCTCCCACGGCTGTCTCCCTTGCACGATCCGGCATGTCATAGCGGGCCGTGTGCTACAGGTCACGATAAGTTACCGATCAAGGAGACTCACCTTCGAGGTCCTCGGGGAGACAGCTGTGGGGACGATCACTCGCGTGGCCGGTGCCCTGGCCGCGGCCACGACGTTCACCCTCGCGCTGCCGGCGGCGTCCGCGCTGGCGGGCCCGGACGGAGGCTGCGGCAAGGGGGTGGTGTGCCTGTACGCGTACTACGGCTACAACTACGACGGGGCCTACCCGCGCGACCTGTGGCGCGACTTCGCCGCCGACGAGCCGTACCTCGGTGACGATCTGTGGTCCGAGGGCAGGAAGGGGCTGGAGAGCGGGCGGCGGGTGGACGACGACAGCAGCTCCGTCAAGAACCACGCCGGCTGCGACGTCGTCCTCTGGCAGAACCCCTTCTACACCGGCGCCCACAGCACGTTCGCGGACGGCCGCGCCGACCCCTTCCTGGGCGGCAGCGAGGTCGGCAACAACACCGCGAGCTCCCTCAGCATCTGGTGCGTGTGACCGGATGGGGCGGGGCCGGTTTCCGGATCGGGCCTCCGGAGACCGGCCGCCGCGGACCCTCCCGCGCCCCGGCGGCCCTCGGCGCGCTCCTGAGCGCCGTGGCCTGCACGACCGTGGCCTGCGCCGCCGCCCCACCGCCGCCACCCGGTGTGCCCGTGGTGGATCGGCCGGTCACGGATGAGCCGGTCAGGGATGGGCCGGTCGCGGGCGCTGACGGGCCGGCGCACCCGGTGACCCGGGTCGCCGACCTCGTGCTGCCGTTCGACGCCTACCGCCCCACGCCGGGCCAGCGAGCCCTGATGGCGCGCACCCGTGCCGCGCTCCTCGCCCGCTGCATGCACCGCCGTGGTCACGCCGTCTCACCGCCCCGCCCGGACGCCGCCGCCGTCGCCGCCGCGGACCCGGGCAACAGCCGCCGGTACGGCGTCGCGGACCCCGGCCGGGCCCGCCGCCGCGGCTACCACCTGCCCCCCTCCGGGCCGTCCGGCACGGCCTGGGACTCCGGCCTGAGCCGCTCCGCCCGCCGCGACCTCGACGGTGCCCCGGGCCACCCGGGCTGCGCCGAGCGCGCCACGGCCCTGCTGTCCGGGCCCGCACCGGCGAACCCCGCCACGGCGGACGCCGGACCCGCGGACTGGCAGTGGCTGGCGCTCCAGGACGCGCGGACGGTCGAGCAGGCCGCCCGGCACCCCGCCGTCATCGAGGCCGCCGCCCGCTGGAGGGCCTGCATGGAGCGCGCCGGCCATCCCTACCCGTCACCGGAGGCGGCCATCGCCGACCCCCGCTGGGACCTGCGCTCCGACGCCGTCACGGCGCCGGAGCGGCGGACCGCGACGGCCGACACGGCCTGCAAGTGGTCCTCGGGGCTGGTGAGCGCCTGGTACGCCGCCGACGCCGCGGCGCAGCGCGCCGTCATCGCGGCCGAGCCCGCCCGGTTCGCGGCCCTCCGCGACGACCTGCGCGCCCGCCTGGCCCTCGCCGCCGGCCCGGCCGGCGCGGTCTTAGAACGCTGACGCCCGCGCCGCCGGGGCGGCGGCGCGCGGGCGTGGTCAGTCAGGAAGGGCGGCCGGGTTCCGCGCCAGCAGGCCGCCGTCCACCCGGTGCTCCGCGCCGGTGATGAACGACGAACGGGGGCTCGCCAGGAACGCCACCAGCTCGGCCACCTCCTCAGCCCGCGCCACCCGGCCGAGAGGGTGGGCGCGGCCCCACTGGGCCACCTGCTCCTCCTGCGACAGCGGTCCCCGCCACAGGTCGGCCGCCCAGCGCAGCATCGGCGTGTCCACCGAGCCGGGGCACACCACGTTCGCCCGGATGCCGTCGGCCGCGTGATCGAGCGCCATCGCCCTGGTCAGGCCGTTCAGGGCGGCCTTGCTCGCGGTGTAGGCGGCCACCTGCGCCTGCGAGGCGAACGCCTGCACCGACGACATCACCACGATCGACCCGCCGCCGCGCGCCCGCAGCCGGGGGACGGCCGCCTTGCAGGTGAGGTAGACGCCCTTGAGGTTGATGTCCAGGACCTCGTCCCAGACGTCCTCCGGGGTGTCCTCGACCGTGCCGTACCTCTGCACGCCCGCGCACGTCACCACGATGTCCAGCCCGCCGTACCTGGCGACCGCCAGGTCCACCAGGTCACGCATGTCGCCGGCCCGGCGCACGTCGGCGACGACGCCCGTCACGTGCTCGGTGTCGAGTGCCGCGTCCTTGTCCGCGCCGCAGAACACCACGGACGCGCCGCCGTCGGCCAGCCGGTCCACCACCGCGCGCCCGATTCCCATCGAGCCGCCGGTGACCAGGGCCACCTTCCCGTTGAACTCGCTCACGCGAGGACCTCCACCCGCATCGTCAGCGTTCTCGTCTCACGTGGTCCCAGGGTGAGCGCCGTGCCGTTGGCCACGGCCCGCTCCAGCCCGTCGGTCGGCATGCCGGCGAACGGCTCCAGCCCGACGGTGTAGGCGCGTCCCCACCAGGGGTAGCCGGCCGACGCGCCGACCTCCTGCCACATCCACAGGTACGGCAGAACCTCCGCGTCCCACTCGACGCGCAGCCCCACCTCGCCGGCGATCTCGTACCATCCTTCGGCGAACCCCGTCAGGTACACGATGTCGCTGGGCGCCCCGCGCTCCGGCACCACGCTCAGGTCGGTCTCGCCGCCGCCGTCGGCCGGCACGACCGGCCACGTCCACGGCCCTCCCGGCTTGACCCGGCGTCCGAGGGGGTTGATGGCGCTGTCGTGCGGGATCACGGTGACGCCGTCCGGCAGCCGGATCCGCGCGCCCGGCCGCAGGAACGGCCGGCCGTACACGATGTGCTGTCCCCACATCGCGTGCAGCTCCACGTCGGACTCGTTGGTCACGCGCCCCTCGGTCTCCAGCGCGGCCGTCCCGGCCCGCAGCCGGAACGTCTTCTCCACCAGGTACGGCAGGCGCCGGGTCCGCACGCTCAGCCGCACCGCGACCTCCTCCTCGGAGTCGGCCGTGATCTCGCAGTCCCAGGGCAGGCCGGCCACCTCGCCGTGCTGGGCCAGCCGCGCCCCCCGGTACTCGCAGGGCGCGCCGCCGTTGGGGAAGACCTCCTGCCATCCGCCCTCGTAGTGGTCGACGAACTGGGCGACGTCGTCGGCGGCACCCTGGAGGTGGTGGGCCGGGTCGCGCAGGCCCTGCGGCGAGAGCCAGACGAAGTCGGTGTCGGTGGGCTTGTGCAGGAACTCCACCACGTCACCGCCCTTGCCGGGCACCACGGTCACGCGGAGCCGCTCGTTCTCCAGCACGACCGCCCGCAGCCCGTCGAGGGTGACGGACCGCAGGCGCGCCGCCCAGTTGCGTCTCATCCGAAGCTCACGTCGATGAAGCGGGGCCGGTAGATCGACGAGTCGCGGTAATGGTCGGTGTTCACGAAGCTGTTGACGTTGTAGGACACGACCAGTCCCTTACCCGAGACCTCGGGGTGGGCGTGGGCGTTGTAGGTGAAGATGTTCCCGCCGGTCTCGGGGGTCGTGTAGACGTGCTGCTTGCCGGTGAACGGCCCGACCGGCGAGCACGAGGAGTAGGCCACGATGTTCGCGCTCAGCGCCTCGGTCGTGTCGTGGGTGATGAGCACGTAGCCGTCGCCGACCTTGGTGACGCTGTACTCGTTGGCCACGCCGCTCATGACGCGGGCCGAGTCGCTCTCGTCTGCCGACCAGCTGCCGTCGGCCTTCAGGTACTCCCAGGCGCCGAGCAGGCTCTGCCCCTTGACCCGGGCGACGTGCATGTACTTGGGCGAGCCGAGGTCCTCCACCCCGTAGACGTAGGTGTAGCCGCCGTCCTTGAGGGTGGCCGAGGCCCACGCGACCCCGTGCCCGGAGGGCAGGTCGTGGACGCTGAGCGGCCGGTCCAGCCGGCCGGGGGCGAACCTGGCGACCACGTTGCGGTGCCAGCGCCAGTCCCACGCGCCGGTGCCGTAGCGCTCGTACTCCTGGTAGGTCACCTCGACGACGCCCCCGGCCAGGGTGGCGTCACCGGCCCAGTACCAGTGCTTGTCGTCGCGTGGCGGCATCACCGCGACGGGCTTGTCGGGGGTGCCGGCGTGGATCGTGGACAGCCGGCCGCCGTTCTCGACGGCGAAGCTGTTGTTGAGGAAGACGGTGGTGCCGCCCTCCTCGACGACCGGCGGCCGGGAGCCGTCGGAGTTGATCGTGCCGAGGAACGTGTCGGAGAAGATCCACAGCTCGCGCCCGCTGGGCAGGCGCAGCGAGTAGGTGCCGTCGGCGCCGGTCCAGTCGTCGAGCCGGCTGTTGTCGTTGCCGTACGCGGTGAACAGGCTCGTCAGCCGGGCGTCGATCGAGGCGCCCTTGACGGACGGCGCGCACGCGGCGGCGGCGCCGAGCGGGGCGGCGGACCGCTCGGCGGAGACCGTCGGCACCGGTTTCGGCGGTGCGGCCGTGGCCTGGGAGGGCAGTGCGGTGAGGCCGAGGATCGTGGCGGCCAGGGGGACAAGGGCAGTGCGGAATCGCGTCATGGCACGTCCTTAGGGGGATTTCCCTACAGTTCTAGTCATTAGATCACTTGCTGTCCAGACCCATGGTGAAGATCCGCTACTGTCGCATCTTCACGCTGTGCGGCCCGTCCAGCCGGAGGAACGACCCCCCGATGACCCCAGCCACGGCTCGCCGATTACGCCTCGGCTCCCGTCTTGGCGCGGTCGTCCTGGCCGCCGTGCCGACCCTCGTCCTCGCCCTGCCCCGCGAACCGTTCGGCTGGTTCGCGTACCGGCCGGTGGTGACGAGCGTCGCCGCCGCGGTCGCGGGGGAGGTCATGGTCTGGGCGGACATGCTGTTGCCGGTGGCGCTGGCCCTGCTGGTGCTGTGGGCGCCCGCGTGGACCCGCCGGCTCGGGCTCCCGCTCACGCTGCTCGTCATCGCGGCCGACGTGGTGATCCCGCTGCGCTACCCGTGGACCCCCTCCCATCCGAACCGGGGGATCGAACTAGCGGCCCTCGCGGCCGCGGCGCTCCTCCTCGCCGTCGCCCGGCCCGGGACCGGTGCGGCGGATCGTCGCAGAGCCGCTGCCGGGTGGACGGTCGCGCTCGTCGTCGCGCTGTGGCCGGTGCTCCGGATGCGCCTCGCGCTCGCCGACCCGGCCACCCGGTGCGGCGAGTACGTCCACGCGACGACGGCGATCGACGACCTGTCCTTCTTCAAGATGCTGGCCATGGGCACCTTCGGCGTGAACGTCTGCCTGCTCGCCGTCACCGCGGTCGCCGCCGCGGGTCTCGGCGCGCGTGGAGCCCGGGTGCTGACCCTCGTCACCGTGGCGGGGCTGACGTTCCTCGTCCAGCCGATCACCGGCTACGGGTTCCCGGCGACCTGCCTGCTCGACCTGAGCCGCTGGCCGTACCTGGTCGCGGCACTCTTCCTCCTGCTCGCGTGCGTCCCGGGACCGGTGCGGCGGCTTCGTCCGTGACCGGTGCGGCGGATATGAAGCGGACATGCCCTTCGCGTATGAAGGGGACATGCCCTTCGCGACGGGGAGGCGGCCCGAGCGGCTGACCGTGATCCTGGTCCTGCTGACAGGGGTCACGGGCGTGGTCGAGGCGGTGAGCTTCCTCGGGCTCGGTCACGTGTTCACCGCGGTGATGACGGGCAACGTGCTGTTCGCCGGGTTCGGCCTGGCGGGCGGCTCCATCCAGGCGGCGGGGCCGCTCGCGGCCCTCGCGGCGTTCGCGGCCGGCGCCGGCGGCGGGCACTGGATGCACGGCGTGCTGCTCAGGTGGCGTGGGCGGCGGTGGCTGGCGTTCGCGCTCGCCGGCGAGGGTGTGCTCATCCTGGTGGCGGCGCTGCTCGCGCTGCTCCTGGGCGACCGCCTGGGGCAGGATCCGCAGCGCTTCGCCGTCATCGTCCCCCTGGCCCTGGCGATGGGCTCGCGCAACGCCACGGTGCTGCGGGTGGCGGCCCACGACCTGCCGACGACCGTGGTGACCCGGTCGCTGGCGGGGCTGTTCATGCTGTCGTCGCTGGAGACCGCGGGCCGGCGCTTCGCCACGGTCGCCGCGACCTTCGCCGGCGCCGTCCTGGGCACGCTGCTGCTGGGCGTGCATCCGGCCGTCCCCCTGCTGGTCGCCGCCGCCGTCGAGGTGGCAGCCGGCGCCATCTGCCCTCCCGCGAAGGCCTGACTCCTCTTCTCACGGCGTGAAGATTCTCACGGCGTGAAGAGGCGGTTCAGGTGGGCCGTCAGCAGGCCCACGGCCTCCTGCCCGTCGTACTGCCCGGCCAGCACGCTGGACTGCAGCCCCGTCACCAGGGCGAGCGCGATGGCCGCCGCGACCTTCGGATCCGCGCTCCCGGCGACCTGGCCGGCCTCCTGGGCCTCCCGGATCTGGCGGGCCACCAGGTCGCGCAGCGCGTTCGCGTACGTCAGGCCGTCGGGGGCGAGCTCCGGCCGGGTCAGCGTGAGCGTGTAGTGGGCCTGGTAAGCCAGCACGATCCGCCGGCTCTCGTCGTCGGTGGGGATGAGCGCCGTCAGCGCGCCGTACAGGAACGTGCGCGGTGTCATCGGCTCGCCGAGCGCCGCCACGGCCCGGGTCACCCGCTGCGCGATCAGCCCGCCCAGATGGGTGAGCACGCCGCGCAGCAGCTCCTCCTTGGTGTGGAAGTAGTACTGCACCAGCCGCAGCGAGACGCCGGCCTCGGCCGCCACCTCCCGCATGCTGGCCGCCTCCAGGCCGCGCGACGCGGCGATCCGGACCACCGCCGCGGCGATCTGGCTCCGGCGCTCCTCGTGGTCTACTCGCTTCGGCATTTTTTCATGATACACATGTATCAACAAAGACCGTCGAATGGAGTGAACGATGGCAGATCGCCCCCGGATCGGCCGGTTCCGCAACGAGAAGGCGGAGGAGCGCTACTTCGCCGGCTACGACGCGGCCATCCGCGACTGGCCGGCGCCGCTGGAGCAGCTCGACGTCCCCACCGCCTACGGCACCACCCGCCTCTACCGCACCGGCGTGGCGGACGGCCTGCCGGTGGTCTTCCTGCCCGGCCACGGCGGCAACTCGCTGGGCTGGATCCACACCAGCGGCCCGGTCGGCGCCGCCCATCCCGTCTACCTCGTGGACCCGGTCGGAGCGGCCGGGCGCAGCGTCCAGACCCGGCCCTTCGACGGCCCCGGCGACCTGACCGGCTGGCTCGCCGAGGTCCTCGACGGCATCGGTGCGCCCGCCGCGTACCTCGTGGGCTTCTCCTACGGCGGCTGGCAGGCGCTGCACGCGGCCATCCGCATGCCCGAGCGGGTGGCCGGGACGACGCTGCTCGACCCGGCCGCCTTCAGGGTGGCCGGCCTGCGCCACTACGCCTGGGGCTTCGCCTGCGGGCTCGGCCTCCACGCGCCGCCGTGGATCAGGCGACCCCTGGCCCGCCTGATCCACACCGACTCGATCAACCGGGCGGACGAGCTGCTCATGGTCGCCATCTCAGGCGCGTACCTGTACGAGCAGGGGCTGCCCCCGATGGTGCCCCTGACGGACGAGGAGCTGGCCGCCGTCACCGTGCCCAGCCGGTTCGTGTTCGGCGCGCACAGCACCATGCAGGACTCGGCCGCTGAGGCCCGGCGGCTGGCCCGGCTCGTCCCGTCCGCCGAGGTGGAGCTGGTGCCCGGCAGCGGGCACTCGGTCGCGTTCGACGTGCCCGACCTCGTCAACGCGCGCATCCTGGAGCACGCGGGCCGCGTGGCCCGTCAGATCGCAGGTGGGGAGAGGGCCGCGCCGCTCCGGGACCTGGGAGGGGTCTGACCTCGTCCGGTCACCGAGACGGCTGTGTGGTCCGGCTCGGGGCGAACGGGCGAGGCCGTGGCGGCGGAAATCGAAGTGTCCGGGAGGCCGGCCGGCGGGTACCCTGCGCGAGGACCTAGGAAGGGAATCGCAGTGGGCCACGTGGAGATCGGGCATCTGACGTACGTCCTGCCGGACGGGCGGCCGCTGCTCAACGACGTGTCCTTCCGCGTCGGCGAGGGTGTCAAGGCCGCGCTCGTCGGCCCCAACGGCGCCGGCAAGACCACCCTGCTGCGGATCGTCGCCGGAGACCTCCAGCCCGTCGAGGGCGGCGTGACGAGCTCCGGCGGGCTCGGCGTGATGCGCCAGTTCGTGGGCAGCGTGAGGGACGGCAGCACCGTCCACGACCTGCTGCTCAGCGTCGCGCCGCCGGCGGTGCGCCAGGCCGCCGAGCGGCTGGAGGCGGCCGAGCTGGTCATGATGGAGCGCGACGACGAGAAGACGCAGATCCGCTACGCGCAGGCCATCACCGACTACACCGACGCGGGCGGCTACGACATCGAGGTCCTCTGGGACACCTGCACCGTCGCCGCGCTCGGCGTCCCGTACGACGACGTGAAGTACCGCGACGTGTCGACCCTGTCGGGCGGCGAGCAGAAGCGGCTCGTCCTGGAGGCGCTGCTGCGGGGCCCCGACCAGACGCTCCTGCTGGACGAGCCCGACAACTACCTCGACGTGCCCGGCAAGGAGTGGCTGGAGCGGCAGCTCAGGGAGACCCCCAAGACGGTCCTCCTGGTCAGCCACGACCGCCAGCTCCTCGCCAACGCCGCCGACCGCATCGTCACCGTCGAGGCCGGCAACATCTGGATCCACGGCGGCGGCTTCGCCACCTACGGCGAGGCGCGCAAGGCCCGCAACGAGCGCCTCGACGAGCTGCGCAGGCGCTGGGACGAGGAGCACGCCAAGCTCAAGGCCCTGGTCAACATGCTGAAGAACAAGGCACGCTACAACGACGGCATGGCCGCCCCCTACCACGCGGCCCAGACGCGGCTGCGCAGGTTCGTGGAGGCCGGGCCGCCCGAGGTGCCGCCCGCCGAGCAGAACATCAGCATGCGGCTCAAGGGCGGCCGCACCGGCAAGCGGGCGGTGATCTGCGAGGGGCTGGAGCTGACCGGCCTGATGCGGCCGTTCGACCTGGAGGTCTGGTACGGCGAGCGCGTCGCGGTCCTCGGCTCCAACGGCTCGGGCAAGTCCCACTTCCTGCGGCTGCTCGCGGGCGAGCCGGTACGGCACGCCGGCACGGGCCGGCTCGGCGCCCGTGTCGTACCCGGCCACTTCGCCCAGACCCATGCCCGGCCCGACCTGCTCGGCCGCTCGCCGGTCGAGATCGTCATGACCGAGCACGCCAAGGACAAGAGTCAGGCCATGAAGGCGCTGGCCCGCTACGAGCTGGCCGGGATGGTCGCCGAGCAGCGCTTCGACACGCTCTCCGGCGGCCAGCAGGCGCGGCTGCAGATCCTGCTGCTGGAGCTGTCCGGCGCCACGCTGCTGCTGCTCGACGAGCCGACCGACAACCTCGACCTGGCCAGTGCCGAGGCGCTCCAGGCGGGGCTCGACGCCTTCGACGGCACGGTCCTCGCGGTCACCCACGACCGCTGGTTCGCCGCCGACTTCGACCGTTTCCTGGTCTTCGGCTCCGACGGCACCGTCTACGAGTCGCCACACCCGGTATGGGACGAGACCAGGGTCGTGCGGGCGCGTTAAAGAGTTGGTACGGCAGGCGCGTGTCCCCTGCCAGCCGTACCCATGAAGCGGCTATCACGGCAAAGTGATCCCGCGTAGCCGAACCGTCAGCCTTCTCGCACTCGGGGCGATCTGCCTCGCCGGGTGTTCGACAGAGGTCTCCTCAGAACCCAAGCTCAAGCCGCTCACGCTCAAGGAGCAGGTGTCGCACGTCTCGAAGTCGTCCGACGGGTACGTCGTCAACTGGGCGGGAGTCCTCGCCAACGACAACCCGTGGCACTTCGGCGAGCACGTGGTCGCCACGATCGTCGGCCGGGACGCCGCCGGGCATGAGGTGGTCAGGATGGACCAGCCGCTCGACGCCGTGCCGCCCAACGGTGACCTGGCCTTCACCGGCCACGCCAACGCCGAGCACAAGCCGGCGAAGGTGTCCATCGAGTACCGGCCCGCCCAGTGGCGGATCGCCGCCCGCGTCCCGTCGGCCTTCCGGCCGTTCCCGGTGACGCGGATCCAGACCCTGCCGCAGAAGGACGGCTCGGTGGTGATCACCGGTTACGTGGGCAACCCGTACCGGCTCCCGGCGGGCAGCCTGGTGGTCAACGCGCTGCTGCGCGGCCGGGACGGCAAGCTGCTCGGGGGAGGCAGCACGTTCGTCGACGACGTCAAGCCGGGCCGCTCGCCGCGCTTCGTGCTGACCGTGGAGGGGCTGCCCGACAAGAGCACGGTGACCGAGGCCGAGGTGACGGCCCGCACGTGGGGCTCGACGGCGCGGCCGTACGAGGAGCTGGCACTGGGCGGCGCGGTGCCGCTGCACACGATCAAGCCGTCCATGCCGCCGTTCGCCGTGGACCGGGGCAGCACGGTCGATACCGAGCACAAGGAGTGATCGCCGCCGCGTCCGTCTCCCCCCAGGACGCGGCAGGCGGGTAATACGAAATTTACTCTAAAAAGGCTAATGAATACTTCTGGCAGGGCAATTCCGGTGCCGTTCTGACAACCAAGGTGAACGAGCGACGCCGTACGCGCCGAAAGGGTAGAACTACAAGTTACTAATCCATTACATTCGGTCATATGAATGACCGCGTCCTGGTCGAAGCGCTCCGCGCCGGAGACCCGGATGCCCTCGCCGCGCTCTACGACGCGTACGCCGAGGGCATCTACAGATACTGCTGGTCCCTTCTTCCGCACTCCGACAGCGCGCAGGTGGCGCTCCGCGACACCCTGATCTCGGCCGCGGCGCACGCCGGCTCCCTTTCCGATCCGGGGCGGCTGCGGACGTGGCTCTACGCGCTGGCCCACGCCGAGTGCCTGCGCCGGCGGCTGGCCGCCCACCGGCCCGCCGCCGGCGACCCCGCCACGGGACCTGTGACGGGGTCTGCGACGGGCCCTTGGACGGGCCCTGAGGCATGGCCCGAGGCGCTCGTTCCCGTCGCCGGTCCGCCGGTCGAGGAGCTCTTCGCGCCCGGCTCGCCCGGCGACCCCGCCGACGCCGACCTGCGCGTCATGGCGGCCAATGCGGTCCGCGACCTGCCCCTCGCCGACCGGGCGGTGCTGGAGCTGACGGCCCGGCACGGCCTGACGCTGCCCGAGGTGGCCGCGGTGCTCGGCGTGCGCCCGCGCCAGGTCGAGGCCGCTCACGCGCAGGCCCGCGAGCGGCTGCGGGACGCGATCACGGCGGAGGTCCTGGCCCGCAAGGGACCCTACGACTGCGCCCGGCGGGCCCAGATCCTGACCGGGTTCGCCGGTGAGCTGACGCCCGAGATGCGCGACCAGCTCGTCCGGCACCTGCCCCGGTGCGAGACCTGCGCGCCGCACCGCACCCGCCCGGTGTCGGAGGCCAAGGTCTTCGACCTGGTGCCGCCGGTGCCGCTGCCCGACGCGCTCCGGGTCAGGGTGCTGAGCTGCTTCGCCGACCCCGAGCTGCTGCCGTACCGGCGTTACGTCGCGAGGCGATCGGGGGCACTCGGCCCCGACGGGTTTCCCGTACCCGGTGACAGGCGGCCTCGCCGGTGGCCTCAGGCGGTGGCTGGCACGCTGGCGGCGGTCGCGTCCATGGTGGCGATAGCGGCCGTCTTCCACCAGTTCGACGGCGACCTGCATCGGCAGGGCGGCGGCACGCCCGTCGCCCTGCCCGCGACGGCCGAGCCGCCCGGCGCCCGGCTGCCGTGGGGCCCCGCGCCGGGCGAGCCCGCGGTCGACGTCGAGCCCATCGTCGAGCCGATCGTGGACTCGCGGGCGACGTTCCCGTACGGGATGTTCCACTCGGTCACGCCGGTCGCGCCGCCGTCGACCGCGGGCGCCGTCCCCACCCAGGGCTCCCTGCCGGGCACCACCGCCGCCACCCACGCGCCCGCGACGCCCCCGTCGTCCCCGGTCCGCCCGCCCGGCACCCCCGGCACCCCCGGCGGCCCCGTCACGCCGCCCGGCGTCCCGGGCACCCCGGCGAATCCGGGTAATACCGGCACCCCAAGCAACCCAGGCACTCCGGGCACCCCCGGCGACCCGAGCGACGGAGGGCCCAGAGAGCACCAGAGCCACGGCCCCGGCGCCACCCCCTGTCCCCAGGGGCATCCCACCGGGAAGCCCACCGGGAAGCCCACCGGGAAGCCGGCCCCCACCCCGGTGCCCGCTCCCACCCCGCCCCCCGCCCCCACTCCGGCCCCGACCGCCGAGCAGCCCCCCACGCCGTCCCTCACGGCCGCCCCCTGAGAACGTTCGTGCAGGCCTACCAGCTCCGCGAGGACCCGCACCTCGGCTGCAGGGTCTGCCCGCTGCCCGTCCGTCCGGAGCTGGCCGACCTGGTGACCAGGAGCCACCGGACGGCCTGGCCCACCTGGCTCGACCGGGGGCCGCGCATGCTCCGCGACGTCCTGGAGCTCTGCCGCCTGCGCACCGCGCGCGGCCTGGCCGTCCTGTCCTGGCTGGCCGCCGACCAGCCGCAGGACGAGCTCGACTGGTTCTGGGCCTCCCGCAGGCTGACCGGCCCGCGCCAGGAGCGCATGTACGCGGCCGCCGCCGACGTGCCCGACCCGGTGCTCGCCCTGGTGCTGGCCAACTGGACGTGGGCGCTCGGCAGCCTCCACGGCGGCCGGATCACCGCCCCGTACCTGGCCGGAGCCGCGTACCCCAGTGACGGCTTCCAGGCCGCCGACGCCACCATGACGCTCTACCAGACCTACGACCGGCACCCCGAGACACGCCCGGCGATCACCGCGGCCTGGGCGGCGGCCCGGGTCGGCGCGGACTGGTGCCAGGCCGCCGCCCTGCGCGCCCGCTACGGCACCCAGACGCCCGTCTTCACCTACCCGCGCGGCGCGCCCCCGCCGCCGCTCGGCGTCCGCCCCTGGATGCAGCGCCTGTTCCGCCTCGGCTGAACACGCTCCGTGAGTTACGTGTGTGCGCAGAGTAACCTCTGGGAAAGGTGGTGCGTAATGCCACCAAAGAGGAGGGGAAAACCATGCGCTCCGTCAGGGCGGGCCTCGCCGCCTGCCTGGTCGTCGCCCTGTGCCCACCGGCCGGCCCAGCCGCCGCGCTCTCCGCGCCGGCCCGCCTCTCCGCTCATTCCGGCGCGCCCGTCGCCGCCGCGCGCCCGCCGTCCACGCGGCAGGTCCACCGCGCCCGCCGGGTCGTACGGCAGCGCAGCAAGGAGCTCGGTGTCGCCAGCGCCGCCCTCGTCCACGCCCGCTCACGCCTCGACGAGCTGACCGCGAGCGTCGAGCGGCTGGTGGAGGCGTACAACGGCGAGATGGTCCGGATGCGCCAGGCGAACCAGGCGTACGACGAGGCACGGGCGCGACTCGCCTCGGCCGACGCGGAGGTCGAGTCGGGGCGGCGGGCCGTCGCCGTGCTCGCCGCCGAGAGCTACGGCGGCTTCGACCTGAGCAGGCCCCTGCTCCTCCTGATGAGCGACACCGGCGACTACGACGGCTACCTGCACCGGGCCAGCGTGCTGGAGGAGATCAGCGGCGAGCGCGCCCTCGTGCTCGACCGGATGCGCGACGCCCAGGCGGTCGCCGGCATCATGCGTGCCCAGGCCGCCGACGCCTACGCCGAGCAGCAGGCGGCGTCACGGCGCGCCGAGCAGGCCAAGATCGCGGCCGACCGGGCCGTGGCCCGGCAGCGTGAGGAGACCAGAAGCCTGCGCCGGGAGCTCCACGGGCTGGAGCGCCGGGTCGACGCGGCCCGGAGCAGGGCAGACCGGCTGGCCAGGGAGCGCGAGGCAGCCCGCCAGGCCCGGCTCGCCGGGCTCAGCGGCGGCCTGGTCGCCAAGGGCTCGGCCGGCGGCGACCTGGCCGCCAACTGGGCGCTCACCCAGCTCGGCAAGCCGTACGTCTGGGCGGCCGCGGGGCCGTCGACCTACGACTGCTCCGGCCTGACCATGCGGGCCTGGGAGCAGGTGGGAGTGCAGCTGGACCACTGGACGGGCACCCAGTGGACCTCCGGACCGCACGTACCGCTCGACCAGCTCCACCGCGGCGACCTGCTGTTCTTCGGCTACGAGAGCGAAGATCCCGGCACCATCCACCACGTGGGCATCTACGTGGGCGACGGCATGATGGTCCACGCCCCGCAGACCGGCGACGTGGTGCGGGTCGCCTCGATGTGGCGGCCGGACCTGGTGGGCGCCACCAGGCCGGCCTGAGGAATCAGTGAGCGTGGCCCTCTTCGCGCGCCCGCTCGAAGGAGCGCTTGATCTCGACCTCGGCCTCCATCCGGCCGACCCAGTTGGCGCCCTCGACCGACTTGCCGGGCTCCAGGTCCTTGTAGACCTCGAAGAAGTGCTGGATCTCCAGCCGGTCGAACTCGGGCACGTGATGGATGTCGCGGATGTGCTCCATGCGCGGGTCGGTGGACGGGACGCAGAGGACCTTGTCGTCACCGCCCTTCTCGTCGGTCATCCGGAACATGCCGACGGCGCGGCAGGTGATGTAGCAGCCCGGGAACGTCGGCTCCTGCAGCAGCACCAGCGCGTCGAGCGGGTCGCCGTCCTCGCCGAGCGTGTGCTCGATGAAGCCGTAGTCGGCGGGGTACTGCGTGGAGGTGAACAGGAGCCGGTCAAGCCTGATCTTCCCGGTCTCGTGGTCCACTTCATACTTGTTCCGTTGTCCCTTGGGAATCTCAACGACAACGTCGAACTCCACCGCGGTTCCTCCGCTCATACCCCCCGGCACCCCCGGGTGGGCGTTAATGTCTCGTAGGCGAACACCAGGAGAGAGGTCAGGGACGTGGCGCGGCACGAGCGGTGGGTGATGCTGACCACGCTCGCCCTGCTCCAGGTCCTGACGATCGTCATCGGCGTCTACGCCGTGACGAGCGACCTGAACCTGGACGCCCTGACGAGGCAGTCGTCACCGGACGAGCCGACGGCGTCTCCTGAGGGGTCTCCCGCCGCCCCCGTGGTCACCGCGGGCCCGGTACTGCCCGGGCTGCCGGCGAGGGCCGGAGACGGACCTCTCCCGACTAAGAGTACTTTGACCCGCCAGCTCACCGACGCGCTGGGGGACAAACAGCTGGGGGCCCGGGTGGGCGCCGTCGTCCTGGACGCGGCCACCGGGGAGCGCATCTTCGCCGCCGGAGCGGACACGGGCATCACCCCCGCCTCCACCACGAAGCTGGTCACCAGCACCGCCGCGCTCGCCTCGCTCGGTCCCGACGCCCGCCTGGCCACGCGGGTCGTGCAGGGCGTGTCGCCCGGCGCGGTCGTGCTGGTCGGCGGCGGCGACCCCACGCTGGCGGGCCCCTCGGCCAGGCCGGGCTCCTACCCCAGGCAGGCGTCGCTGGCCACGCTCGCCGCGCGCACCGCCGCCGCGCTCAAGGCCAAGGGCGTCACCAAGGTCACGCTCTCGTACGACGCGTCGCTCTACACCGGCTCGGGCGTCTGCTCCTGCTGGAAGCCGAACTACATCCCCGACGGCGAGGTCGCGCCCGTGTCCGCGCTGGCGATGGACGAGGGCCGCCGCACCCCCAGCCAGTCCACGCCGCGCGTCTCCGACCCGCCGCGCTACGCCGCCGCCGCGTTCGCCCGGCTCCTCGGCCGCCAGGGCATCGGCGTGGCGCGGTCCGTACGCCCGGCCAAGGCCGCCGCCGGCGCGGCCGAGCTGGCCCGCGTCGAGTCGCCGCCCCTCTACGCCCTGGTCGAGCACACCCTGACCTTCAGCGACGACGACCTGGCCGAGGCGCTGGCCCGCCAGGTGGCGATCAAGGAGGGGCAGCCCGCCTCCTTCGAGGGCGGCGCCGCCGCGACCCTGCAGGTGCTCAAGCGGCTCGGCCTTTCGAACGGGGTCCAGATCCGCGACGGCAGCGGCCTGTCGCCGTTCAACCGCATCAGCGCCGACGCGCTGGCCCGCGTCATCGCCACGGCGAGCGGCGCCACCCACCCGGAGCTGCGCGCGATCGCCTCCGGCATGCCGGTCGCCGGCTTCTCCGGCACGCTCGGCAACGGCCGGCGCTTCACCGAGGCCGACAGCCGGGGCCAGGTCGGGCTGGTCCGCGCCAAGACGGGCACGCTCAACAACGTCAACACGCTGGCGGGGATGGCGACCACCAAGGACGGCCGGCTCGTCACGTTCGCCTTCATGGCCGACCGCGTCCCCCTCAACGCCGAGCCGGTCCTCGACCGCCTCGCCGCCATCGTCTCCCGTTCCTGACGCCGAAATGGTCGCTCCTCAGTCCGGACACCGGCGCTTCTTCGCGGGTTGGGAGAGGACCACGTACGGTGGACGGTATGCAGGTGATCGACTGGGATCTGGCCGTCTCGACCGGCACGCGCCTGGTGCGCCCCGGTCCCCAAGTGACCCGTGAGGAGGCCAGGCAGGCCGTCACCGAGCTCCGTACTCTCTCGCGGGAGGCCGAGGGCCACGTGCGGGAGTTCACCAAGATCCACGCCGACGCCGCGCCGCAGACGGCGACCGTCGTGGACCGGCCCGGCTGGATCAGGGCCAACGTCGAGGGCTTCCGCGTCGTGCTGGAGCCGCTCACCCAGCGGATCGGCGGCGGCGCCAATCCGCCGCCACCCATCGTCGCCGCCGTGGGCTCCCGCATCACCGGCGTCGAGGTGGGCGCCGTGCTGGCCTTCCTCGCCTCGCGGGTGCTGGGCCAGTACGAGCTGTTCCTGCCGCCGGACCCGTCGGGCCGGGAGCCGGCGGGCCGCCTGACGCTGGTGGCGCCCAACATCGTTCACGCCGAGCGGGAGATGAACGTCGACCCGCACGACTTCCGCCTGTGGGTGTGCCTGCACGAGGAGACGCACCGGGTGCAGTTCACCGGCGTGCCCTGGCTGCGCGAGTACATCCGCTCGCAGATGACCGAGTTCCTGCTCGCCTCCGACCTCGATCTCACCACGGTCCTCGAACGGCTGCGCAGTGCGGCCGACACCGTGGCCGACGTGGTGCGGGGCGGCGAGGGCAACCTCATCGACGTCATCCAGACGCCCGCCCAGAAGGAGATCCTCGACCGGCTGACGGCCGTGATGACGCTGGTGGAGGGGCACGGCGACTATGTGATGGACGCCGTGGGCCCCTCCGTGGTGCCGTCGGTGGCCGACATCCGGGCCAAGTTCGCCCAGCGGCGCGAGGGCGGCTCCAAGCTCGACCGGACGATCCGCCGCCTGCTCGGCATCGAGCTCAAGATGAAGCAGTACGCCGAGGGCTCGGCGTTCGTGCGCACGGTGGTCGGCAAGGTGGGCATGGACGGGTTCAACCGGATCTGGACCTCTCCCGAGACGCTGCCGACGACGCAGGAGATCTCCGACCCGGACGCCTGGATCCGCCGCGTCATCGGCGCTCCGGCGCTCCCGGCCTGACCGAGCCGTCTGCGGTGGGTCCGCATCCGGCCGTGGCCGACGTCCGGCGGGCCGTGCGGGAGGCCCTGGCCGGCCTGCCGCCGGACGGGCCGGTGCTCGTGGCGTGCAGCGGCGGCGCCGACTCGCTGGCGCTGGCCGCCGCGCTCGGCTTCGTCGCGCCCCGCGCCGGTCTGGAGGCCGGGCTGCTCACGGTGGACCACGGGCTGCAGGCGGGCTCGGCCGAGCGGGCCGGGGAGGTCGCCGCCCTCGCCGGGTCGCTGGGGCTGGGCGTGGCCGAGGTCCTCACCGTCGAGGTGGGGACCGAGGGCGGGCCGGAGGCCGCCGCCAGGGACGCGCGCTACCGGGCCCTGGCCGGGGCCGCCGACCGGCTCGGCGCGCAGGCCGTGCTCCTGGGGCACACCCGTGACGACCAGGCCGAGACCGTGCTGCTCGGGCTGGCCAGGGGGAGCGGGCTGCGGTCGATCTCGGGAATGGCTCCGCGCAGCGGCCGTTACCTCAGGCCGTTCCTGGAGATCCCCCGCGCGACGACGGTCGCCGCGTGCCGCGCGCTCGGGCTCAGCCCGTGGGACGATCCCCACAACGCCGACCCCCGCTTCACCCGGGTGCGGGTGCGCGCCCGGGTCCTGCCGTTGCTGGAGTCGGAGCTCGGGCCGGGGGTGGCCGAGGCGCTCGCCCGGACCGCCGCGCTGGCCCGGGAGGACGCCGACGCCCTCGATCTGTGGGCCGGGAAGGCTTATCAGGATTGCGCTCTTAGCGATATCGGCGGATCTGTGACCCTGTCCGTCCCGGCGCTGGAAGCCCTCCCGGGGGCGGTGCGCGGGCGGGTGCTGCGCCGCGCTGCGGTCGCCGCCGGGACGCCCGCTGGAGCGCTGTCGGCGACGCACGTACGCGCCGTGGAACGCCTGGTCACGCACTGGCGCGGGCAGAAGCCGGTGGACCTGCCCGGGGGTCGGGCCGCGGTGAGGCGGTATGGCACCCTGATACTCGCCATCAGTCCCATCCCGTAAGGAACCACAGGTGGACGCTGCCGACATGGGCCAGGACCTGGAGAAAGTCCTCATTCCGGAGGACGAGCTCCAGGCGAAGATCAAAGAGCTCGCCGAGCGGATCGACCAGGACTACGCGGGCAAGGACGTGCTGCTCGTGGGGGTGCTCAAGGGCGCCGTCATGGTGATGGCCGACCTGGCCAGGGCGTTGCACGTGCCCGTGCAGATGGACTGGATGGCGGTGTCGTCCTACGGCGCGGGCACCAGGTCATCGGGTGTCGTACGGGTGCTGAAGGACCTGGACACCGACATCATGGGCCGCCACGTGCTGATCGTCGAGGACATCATCGACTCCGGCCTGACCCTTCACTGGCTGCTGGAGAACCTGAAGTCGCGCGATCCCGCGTCGCTGGAGATCTGCGCCGCGCTGCGCAAGCCCGACGCGGTCAAGGTGCCGATCGACGTGAAGTACGTGGGTTTCGACATTCCCAACGAGTTCGTCATCGGATATGGCCTCGACTACGCGGAGCGTTACCGCAATCTGCCCTTCATCGGGACGCTCGCTCCCCATGTTTACGAGTAGCAATCCGATGAGCCGCCGGGAACACCACCCGACCTGACGTACGTTGGTAGGGCAAGACCGGTGTAGCGGGCGGTCCCTCCGCGCGCTGTGCCGGTGTACCTTCTGACTCCTGAAGGGTGACCGCGTGTCCTCTTCGGGTAGTCGGAAGAATCTCGCGGTGTCGGATGCCGCGGCCCCGGGACCTGTTCCGGGGTTCAAGGCCATGGTCAGGAAGGGACGGGCCCGCAAGGGGTTCCGCATCGGATGGATCTCAAGCGATTTACACGTGGGCCACTGCTGTGGATCCTGGGCATCGTCGTGCTACTCCTGCTCGTCACCCAGCTCTGGAGCGGCGGCGGAAACTTCAAGCAGGCCGACACGTCCACGGTCCTTCAGCAGATTCGCGCCGGAAATGTTAGTAACGCGAAGATTGTCGATAAAGACCAGCGGATCGAGCTGACGCTCTTCAGCCCGATCACGGTCCGGCCGGGCGACACCCCGACCAAGACGATCCAGTCTGACTGGGTGGGCGGCTACGGCCCCAAACTGACCGAGGAGCTGCAGGCCCAGGTTCAGGCCGGCAAGACCAAGAGCTACACCACCGAGGTGCCGCAGGAGAACTTCCTCGTCAGCATCCTGGTGAGCTTCCTGCCGCTCGTCATCATCGTCCTCATCTTCCTGTTCGTCATGAACCAGATGCAGGGCGGCGGCTCGCGGGTGATGAGCTTCGGCAAGTCCAAGGCCAAGCTGATCACCAAGGACACCCCGAAGACCACCTTCGCCGACGTCGCGGGAGCCGACGAGGCCATCGAGGAGCTCCAGGAGATCAAGGAGTTCCTGCAGGCCCCGGCCAAGTTCCAGGCGATCGGCGCCAAGATCCCCAAGGGCGTGCTGCTGTACGGCCCGCCCGGCACCGGCAAGACCCTGCTGGCCCGCGCGGTCGCGGGCGAGGCCGGGGTGCCGTTCTACTCGATCTCCGGCTCCGACTTCGTCGAGATGTTCGTCGGCGTCGGCGCCTCGCGGGTCCGTGACCTGTTCGAGCAGGCCAAGGCCAACGCCCCGTCAATCATCTTCATCGACGAGATCGACGCCGTCGGCCGCCACCGCGGCGCCGGCCTGGGCGGCGGTCACGACGAGCGCGAGCAGACCCTCAACCAGCTGCTCGTCGAGATGGACGGCTTCGACGTCAAGGGCGGCGTGATCCTCATCGCCGCGACGAACCGGCCCGACATCCTCGACCCGGCGCTGCTGCGCCCGGGCCGCTTCGACCGCCAGGTCACCGTCGACCGGCCCGACCTGGAGGGCCGCAAGGGCATCCTGCGGGTCCACGGCCGCGGCAAGCCGTTCGCGCCGGACGTCGACCTCGACGTCATCGCGCGCCGCACGCCGGGCTTCACCGGCGCCGACCTGGCCAACGTGATCAACGAGGCCGCGCTGCTCACCGCACGCGCCGACCAGAAGCTGATCACGATGGAGGTCCTCGAAGAGGCGATCGACCGCGTCATGGCAGGGCCCGAGCGCAAGACCCGGGTCATGTCCGACAAGGAAAAGAAGATGATCGCCTACCACGAGGGCGGTCACGCGCTGGTGGCGCACGCGCTGCCGAACTCCGACCCGGTCCACAAGATCACGATCTTGTCCCGGGGCCGCGCGCTCGGTTACACGATGACGCTGCCCATGGAGGACAAGTTCCTCGCCACCCGCTCCGAGATGATGGACCAGCTCGCGATGCTGCTCGGCGGCCGCGCGGCGGAGGAGCTCGTGTTCCACGAGCCCACCACCGGCGCCTCCAACGACATCGAGAAGGCCACGGCCGTCGCCCGGCGCATGGTGACCGAGTACGGCATGAGCGAGCAGCTCGGCGCCCGCAAGTTCGGCACCGGGCAGGCCGAGGTGTTCCTGGGCCGCGAGATGGGCCACGAGCGCGACTACTCCGAGAAGATCGCTTCGACGATCGACGAGGAGGTCCGCCGCATGATCGAGACGGCGCACGACCAGGCGTGGGACATCCTGGTCGAGTACCGCGACGTGCTCGACAACCTCGTGCTGGAGCTGATGGAGAAGGAGACGCTCTCCCGCGACCAGGTGCTCCAGATCTTCGCGCCGGTCGTGGTCAGGGCGCACCGCCCCTCCTACGCCGGTTACGGCAAGCGGCTCCCGTCCGACCGCCCGCCCATCCTGACCCCGAAGGAGCAGTCGGCCAACGGCTCGCTCACCCCGGGCCACCAGGACGCGCTGCCCTCGGGAGACGGTGCGTGAAGTCGCACGACGTAGACCTGGGCCGGATCGAGAAGGCCGTCCGCGAGATCCTCTACGCCATCGGCGAGGACCCGGACCGTGACGGCCTGCTCGACACCCCGGCCCGGGTCGCCCGGGCCTACGCCGAGCAGTTCTCGGGCCTGGGCCAGACGCCCGAGGACGTGCTGAACAAGGTCTTCGACGTCGACCACGACGAGATGGTGCTGGTCAAGGACATCGAGGTCTACTCCACCTGCGAGCACCACCTGGTGCCGTTCCACGGCTTCGCTCACGTGGGCTACATCCCGAACGACCGCGGGCAGGTGACGGGCCTGTCCAAGCTGGCGCGCCTGGTCGACGTGTTCGCCCGGCGCCCGCAGGTGCAGGAGCGGATGACGTCGCAGATCGCGGACGCGCTGATGCGGGTGCTGGAGCCGCGCGGGGTGATCGTGGTGGTGGAGTGCGAGCACCTGTGCATGACGATGCGGGGGGTGCGCAAGCCGGGCGCCAAGACCGTCACCTCGGCGGTCCGCGGCGACTTCCGCACCAGCGACAAGACCCGCGCGGAGGCGATGGCGCTCATCCTCGGCCGCCTCTGACGCGGCGAGGACGAGTCAGTCTCTGTTACGGCAAAGCCATCTGGGCCCCAGTCGCCGTACGTGGCTGAGGGCCTCCAGGGAGACGCCCGCTGAGCCCGCACGTGGCCGGCCGCCGCTACGCGCGCGACGCCGGCCACGGCCTCCCTCACGGCCGCCCGGCTCCCTTACGGCGGCCCGGTTCCCTCACGGCCGCCCGGTGCCCTCAGGCCCCTCTTGGTGACCTGGGCCGCCTCACCCGACCCCGAAGATGACTCCTCCAGCCGAGGCCGCCCACGGCTATCTCCGGCCGCCCGGCACCACCTCCCGCAAGCCCTCGACCGGTGGCATGTCCGGCCCGGCGAGACAGACGTTCTCGTCACTTCCGCCGGGTGCCCGAGAGGTGTGTCGTGGCCGTGGGGGCTTGCCGGGAGGGGCGTAAAAAGGGGCCAAAAACGAGAGGACCGGCGGCAAGTGGGCCTGGGTGGGATTCGTTATCCACAATGGGGTACCCATGACATCAACAGGTCTGGGCAAGCGCCTAGGCTTGGGCCATGACAAGCGGGCCGACAAGCGTGCCAGGACTGGCAGCAGAGGAGCGGTGCCTCGTCATGGGCGTGGTCAACGTGACGCCCGACTCCTTCTCCGACGGCGGTCTGTGGTTCGACGAGGAGGTGGCCATCCGGCACGGGCTGGAGCTGGTCGAGGAGGGGGCCGACATCGTCGACGTGGGCGGTGAGTCGACCCGGCCCGGCGCGGCGCGGGTGTCCCTGGAGGAGGAGCTGGCGCGGGTGGTGCCGGTCATCAGGGAGCTCAGCGCCCGGGGCGTGGCCGTCAGCGTCGACACGATGCGGGCCGAGGTCGCCAGGGCGGCCGTGGAGGCCGGGGCGCGCCTCGTCAACGACGTGAGCGGCGGTCTGGCCGACCCCGAGATGCCGCGCGTGGTGGCCGACACCGGCGTCCCCTACGTGGTGATGCACTGGCGCGGCCACAGCGCCGACATGCAGAGCAGGGCCGTCTACTCCGACGTGGTGACCGAGGTGCGCGAGGAGCTCGCCAAGCGGGTGGACCTGGTGCTGGCCGAGGGCGTGTCGGAGGAGCAGGTCGTGCTCGACCCCGGCCTCGGCTTCGCGAAGAACGCCGCCCACAACTGGGCGGTGCTGGCCGGCATGCCGCGCCTGGCAGAGCTGGGCTTTCCGCTGCTCATCGGCGCCTCGCGCAAGAGGTTCCTGGGGCGGCTGCTCGCCGGTGACGACGGCGCCCCGCGCCCGTTCAGCCGTAGTGACGACGCCACGGTGGCCGTGACGGCGCTGGCCGCACGCGCCGGCGCCTGGTGCGTCAGGGTTCACAAGGTGGCGCCCAACGCCGACGCCGTCCGCGTGGCAGCCGCATGGGAGAGAGCCGGAGCCGATACATGAGCGTCGACACTGCCGCCATCGAGACCGTCAACCAGGACTTCTACACCGCGATCGAGGACGCCGACCTCGACCGGATGACGGAGATCTGGGCCGAGGACTCCGCGGACGAGCAGGTCAGCTGCGTCCACCCGGGTTGGTCGCTGCTGACGGGGCGGTCCGAGGTGCTGCGCTCCTGGGCGCTCATCATGGCCAACACCACCTACATCCAGTTCGTGCTGACCGACGTGAGCACGACCGTGCTGGGTGACGTGGCGGTCCTCACGTGCGTGGAGAACATCCTCACGGCGGGCGACGAAGGTGAGTCGAGCTTCGCCGCGGGCAAGGTTGTGGCGAGCAACGTCTATGTCCGTACCTCTCAGGGCTGGCGGCTGTGGATGCACCACGGCTCGCCGGTGCTCCAGGGTGATGACGACGAGGAGGAGGACGGCGAGCTTGAGCGCTGACCGGATCGCGCTGAAGGGCCTGCGCGCCCGGGGGCGGCACGGGGTGCTGCCCGCCGAGCGGGAGCTGGGGCAGGAGTTCGTGGTCGACGCGACGCTGTTCCTGGACACCCGGCCCGCCGCGGCGGCCGACGACCTCACCCTCACGGTCCACTACGGCGAGCTGGCCCAGGCGCTGGTCAAGGTCGTGGAGGGCGAGCCGGTGCAACTGATCGAGACGCTGGCGCAGCGCCTGGCCGACGTATGCCTGGCCGATGACCGGGTGCGCTCGGTCGAGGTGAGCGTGCACAAGCCGGCCGCGCCGATCCCCGCGCCCTTCGACGATGTGATCGTGACGATCGAGCGGAGTCGCCCATGAGATGTGTCCTCTCCCTCGGCAGCAACCTCGGCCGGCGCTTCGACACGTTGCAGGGGGCCGTCGACACGCTGTTCGACGCTCCGGGGCTGGAGTTCGTCGCGGCGTCACCGGTGTACGAGACCGATCCGGTGGGCGGTCCGCCGGGCCAGCGCCCCTACCTCAACGCGATCGTGATCGCCGAGACGTCGCTGCCGCCGCGCGCGCTGCTGGAGCGGGCGCAGAGCGTCGAGAACGCCTTCGGGCGGGAGCGGCTGGAGCGGTGGGGCCCCCGCACACTGGACATCGATCTCGTCGTGGTGGGCGAGACGGTCTCCGACGAGCCCGACCTGACGCTGCCGCATCCGCGGGCGCACGAGCGGGCGTTCGTGCTGGTGCCGTGGTGGCGGGCCGACCCTGAGGCGGTGCTGCCCGGTCACGGCGCGGTGGCCGACCTGCTCCCGGGCGTCGACCAGGGGGGCGTGCGGTTGCGCGACGAGCTCAAGCTGCAGAGGCCCGATTGAGGCCGACCCGTCCCGGCGTGCTCGTCGGTCTCGTCGTCGTCGTCGCCCTGCTCACCTGGATGGTGGTCAGGCAGTTCTATGCCGAGCTGCCCATCGTGCCGTGGACCGCGATCCCCACCGTGCTGCTGCTGGCCCTCGGCGAGGCGTACAGCGCGTGGATGACCAAGGCCCGCATCGACCACAAGCCGGGCACCAAGCCGGTCGAGCCTCTGGCGGTGGCGCGGCTGGTCGCCCTGGCCAAGGCGTCGTCCTACGCCGGCGCGGTGTTCGGCGGGGTGTTCGCCGGGTTCGCGCTGCACACGGTCCAGCTCCTGACGCGGGAGACGCCGCGCACGGAGTTCTTCATCGCGACGGGTTCGTTCCTGGCGTTCGTCGCGCTGATCGGCGCGGCCCTGTTCCTGGAGCACTCCTGCCGCATCCCGGACGGCCCGGAGGATCAGAGCCCGAGGTAGAGCCCGAGGGCGTGCTCCACTTCGCCCATCTCGTTCCTGCCCAGGTAGTAGACCGGCTCGCCGTGGACGAACGAGGTGTCGATCGTGCGGATCTGGTCCACGAGGAGGCGGGTCCGGCGTCCGCCGAACTCCACTTCCGGCCTGAAGACCGAAGGCTGCGCGCTGGTGGAGGCCGGGATGACGGTGGCGACGGTCCATGACATCCCGGCCGGGCTGAGCACGAGGCCGAAGCGCCGCCCTCGCTGCTCATGGCCTCTCTTGGCGTCACCCAGATCGACACGGTAGATCGCGCCGCGGATCACCAGGCGTCCTCTTCGACGGACAGATCCTCGCCGGCGAGTCGTTCCGCGTCGGCGCGTGCCCGCTGGAGCCAGACCTCCCGCTCCAGGAGGCGGAGGGCGCGACGGATCACGTCGCTGGTCCGCTCGCCCTCTTCCATGGCGGCCTTGATGATGCGTTCGTCCTCAGGGGTGGCCCGAAAGCCGATGTTGGCCATGCCTCAAGAATGCCGCCGTGTTGAACTTTTGTCCTGCAATTGTTCGGCGCGGGGACGGCGGTTGTAGAGGAAGAGGACCGGGAGGGTGCAGACCAGCGGTCCCAGGATGGCGATGGGGCGTTCCAGCCACCACTTGAGGTCCGGCGGCACCTTGGCGCCCAGCGTCCCGAACAGCCACCACGACACCCCCAGCGCGATCGCCATCCCAGTGGTGTGGAAGAGGAACAGCGGCAGCGCGAAGCGGTTGATCGTGGCGTTGACGTGCCGCCAGCCCGGCCGCTCCAGCACCCGCTCCATCGACGGCCGCAGCACCTCGACCAGCCCGATCTGGAAGATCAGCAGGGCGACGATGACGAACGTGGGCGGCGCCATGTTCGACCACTTGTCGCCCGGCACGCCGACCATGGACCCGGGGTAGATGCCGGAGTAGACCAGTCCGAACAGGGCGAACAGCCCGGTCCACAGCACGCCCACGTCGTAGCGGCGGGGCAGGATGACGATCCGGTCGTAGAAGAACCCGGCCTGGTGGGCGAGCCCCCAGACCACGATCATGTTGAGCCAGCCCGCCCACTCCACGCCGTACCGGAAGCGGACCACGTCGACGATCAGCGCGGCGCCGCCGAGCCAGATCAGCGCCAGCACGTCGTAGCGCCGGTGCAACCACAGCGCCACCGGCAGCAGCGCGATGAGCACCAGGTAGACGCCGAGGAACCACAGCGGGCTGAGCACGAGCAGCACGACCCGCCACATCCAGTCGACGCCGAACGCCCACGTCACGACGGCGCCGGCGACCGTCCACACGCCCGACAGGACCAGCGCCGGGACGGCCAGCGCGCGGATACGCCGCCACACGAACGCCCCGATGCCGACGCCGCGCTGCCTGGCCCGGTTCCAGGACAGCAGGTGGACGTGCCCGCCGATGTAGAAGAACAGCGGCAGCACCTGGAGCAGCCAGGTCAGGATCCACAGCCCCGAGGTGAACCCGAGCGGGCTGGTGGGCTCCGGCCCGCCGGGCTCCCACTGCAGGATCGTGAACGCCCAGTGCCACAGAACGACGACGATGAGACTGAGCGCGCGCAGGAAGTCGACGTACTTGTCGCGGGGGGCGGCCGGGGGAGCCGGGGATTCGGGGGTGGTCACTTGTCGATGTCGCCCACGACGAAGAACATCGAGCCGAGGATGGCCACCATGTCGGCCACGAGCTGGCCGGGCAGCATCTCGCGCAGCACCTGGATGTTGTTGTACGAGGCGGAGCGGAGCTTGAGCCGCCACGGCGTCTTGTCGCCCTTGGAGACGAGGTAGTAGCCGTTGATGCCCAGGGGATTCTCCGTCCAGGCGTACGTGTGGCCCTCGGGGACCTTCAGCACCTTGGGCAGGCGCTGGTTGATGGGGCCGGGCGGCAGCGAGCGGAGCCGCTCCACGCAGGCGTCGGCCAGGTCGAGGGAGACCTTGAGCTGCTCCAGCAGCACCTCGAAGCGGGAGTGGCAGTCGCCCGCGCCACGCGTGACGACCTTCACGGGCAGCTCGGGGTAGGCGAGGTACGGCTGGTCGCGCCGCAGGTCGAAGTCCACGCCGGAGGCGCGGGCGATGGGGCCGCTGACGCCGTACTGCATGATCTGCTCGCGTCCGAGCACGCCCACGCCCTTGGTGCGGGCCAGGAAGATCTCGTTGCCGAGGATGAGGTCCTCGATGTCGGGGACGCGGCGCCGGGTCTCGGCCACCGCCTCCGACACCCGGTCGAGCCATCCGTACGGGAGATCCTCCTTGAGGCCGCCGACCCGGTTGAACATGTAGTGCATGCGGCCGCCGGAGATCTCCTCCATGACGCCCTGGATGCGTTCGCGCTCGTTGAAGGCGTAGAAGACGGGGGTGATCGCGCCGAGCTCCAGCGGATAGGAGCCGAGGAACATCAGGTGGCTGAGCACCCGGTTGAGCTCGGCCAGCAGCGTGCGGGCCCAGACGGCGCGGACGGGCGGCTCCATGCCGAGCAGGCGCTCGGCCGCGATGACCACGCCCAGCTCGTTGGCGAAGCCGGACAGCCAGTCGTGCCGGTTGGCCAGCATGATGATCTGCCGGAAGTCGCGGACCTCGAACAGCTTCTCGGCGCCCCGGTGCATGTAGCCGATGATCGGCTCGGCCGTGGCGATGCGCTCGCCGTCCAGGGTGAGGCGCAGCCGCAGGACGCCATGGGTCGACGGGTGCTGCGGGCCGATGTTGAGGATCATGTCCTCGGTCGCCAGCTCCTTCGCGCCCGCGCCGATGCCGACCACGCGTTCCGTCATAGGGCCCATGCTGCCACCGGTCGCCGTGGTGATCCAGCGCGGGGTGGACGGCCCCGTCCGGTCGGGGTCGGTCAAGGAACGGTATGGACGCGCATCGCCAAACCGGACGGCGGGGAGATATAGCAGCAAATGGGGGGAGAATCACCATGAAGAGAGTGATGTTCGATCTGGCCGCGCTCATTGTGCGGATCGTGATCGGCGTGATCTTCGTGGCTCACGGATTGCAGAAGTGGCAGGGTGGTCTGGGGGCCGTGTCGAAGATGATGGGCCAGAGCGGAGTGCCGCTGCCGCAGCTCGCCGCCGCGTTCACGGCCACCGTGGAGACCGTGGGGGGCATCCTGCTGATCATCGGCCTGCTGGTGCGGCCGGCGGCGGTGGCGCTGCTCGTCGTGCTCGGCGGCGCCTTCGTGTTCGTCCACCGCGGGCATGGGATCCTGAGCTCCAGCGGGGGCTGGGAGCTCGTCGGGGCACTGGGGTCGGTGTGCCTGCTGCTGCTCGTGCTGGGAGGCGGGCGGGCGAGCGTCGACCAGGTGCTCACCCACTGGTACCGGCGCAAGGCCGAGCACCGTCACGCCGCGCAGGAGACGGCCGGCGCGTCCGCAGGAGCCGCGCCTGCCGCACCCACCAGGGCGGCGCCTGCCGAACCCACCAGGGCGGCGCCTGCCCCGCCTGCCGAATCCCAGCCCGCGCCGCCGACGCAGCCCATGCCCAGGAGCACGCCCGCGGAGGACACGACGGCGCCCCGGCAGCACCTTCCGGACGACGGCTCACACCGGCCCGGCAACCTCAGCGACCAGGACATGAGCGACCTGGACGCGCTCTTCAACGACGAGCACCGCAAGCCACCCAACCGGTGACGGTCAGGCGGGGCGGCGGGCGGCGAGGTCGCGCAGGGCGCCGACGAGGCGGTCCACGTGCTCCTCGGTCGTCCCGATGCCGATCGAGGCCCGCACCGCCGACGCCGTGCCGTCCTCGCAGCCGCCATCGGTCTCTCCCAGCAGGTGCCGGACGAACGGGTGCGCGCAGAACTTGCCGTCGCGCACCCCGATGCCGTAGTCACCCGACAGGGCCTCGGCGACCTCGCGCGCCGTGAGCCCGTCCACGGTGAACGACACGATGCCCACACGCGGGTGGTCCGGCCCCCACAGCGACAGCTCCCGTACGCCCTCGATGGAGGCGAGTCCGGTGCGCAGCCGCGCGATCAGCCGCTCCTCCTCGCGCACCAGCGCCGTCCAGCCCGTGGCGGTGAGCGCGTCGCAGGCGGCGGCCAGCGCGATGGCGCCCAGCACGTTCGGTGTGCCGGCCTCGTGGCGCGGCTCGGGGTCGTCGTGCCACTCGGTGATCCCGTCCTCGCCCGGCGCGACGGACCGCACGGCTCCGCCGCCCTTCAGGTACGGCTCGCCCGCGGCCAGCCAGTCGCGGCGCCCGATCAGCACCCCGGCCCCGAACGGCGCGTACAGCTTGTGGCCCGAGAAGGCCACGTAGTCGAGGTCGAGCGCCGTCAGGTTGAGCCGACGGTGCGGCACGAGCTGGGCGGCGTCCACGAGGATGCGCGCCCCGTGGCGGTGCGCGATGTGCGCCAGCGCCGCGATCGGCCACAGCTCGCCGGTGACGTTCGACGCGGCGGTCACCACGAGCAGCTTGGGTCCGTCCACGGCGGCCAGCGCCTCGTCGGCCGCGCGGACGGCCTCACCGGGGAACGCGGGCGCGGCGAGCCGCACGACCCTCTTCCACGGCAGCAGCGAGGCGTGGTGCTCGGTGTCGAACACGACAGTCGTGGTGCCGGCGGGCAGGCAGCCGGCCAGCAGGTTCGTGGCGTCCGTGGTGTTGCGCGTGAAGATGACCGCGTCGTCGGGACGGGCGCCGGCGAAGGCGCGGACCGTGTGGCGCGCCTGCTCGTACCGGGCGGTGGTGAGCTGGGAGGCGTAGCCGGCGCCGCGGTGGACGCTGGAGTAGGCCGGGAGCGCGGCGGTGACCGCGGCGCTGACCGGCTCCAGACAGGGAGCACTGGCGGCGTAGTCCAGGTTGGCGTACCCCACGAGCCGCCCGCCCCTGACCGGCACCTCCAGATCGGCGCCGAGCACGGCCGGGATCGGCCGGTGGCCACGCGGATGCGACGTACCGGCGGACGCGCCGGCGGCGGACTGGGCGGGGGCGGAGCCGAAGATGCTCAACGTGGACAAGGCGAACCTCCTGCAGGGCCATCGGACCCCTGGAGCAACCTCGGAGCCCGCGCTTGCCCGCCACACCTCGTGACGGACCAGGTCTTCACCCGGGGCACCCCGCCGCGGACGCGAGGGTTGCCGGCCAGCTAGCCGGGGCTTCGTGCTGGCACTCATGACCTACGTCCGAACTATAACCGACAGTCCCCGATGAATCGCAACCTCGCGAACTTCCTCGGCACCCGACTCGTTGGACCTGGGAAACCGGCCGTCCCCGACCGAAATGTGGAGGTAAGCAGATGCTGGATTGGGTGACCGACCCTCAGATCTGGATAGGGTTCTTCACCCTTGTCGCTCTGGAGATCGTCCTAGGCATCGACAACATCATCTTCATCTCCATCCTGGCCGGCAAGCTGCCGCCCGAGCAGCGTGACAGGGCCCGCGTGCTCGGTCTCGGGGCGGCCCTGGTCAGCCGGCTGCTCCTGCTGCTGGCGCTGTCGTGGGTGGTTCGGCTGACGGCTCCGCTGTTCGAGGTCTTCGGCCAGGAGATATCCGGGCGCGACCTGATCCTGCTGCTGGGCGGGCTGTTCCTGCTCGCCAAGAGCGTCACCGAGATCGGGCACAGCATGGAGCTGAAGGAGGAGGACGGCAAGAAGCGCGTGGCCACCTCGTTCGTCTCGGTCATCCTGCAGATCATGGTGCTCGACGTGGTGTTCTCGCTGGACTCGGTCATCACCGCCGTCGGCATGGTGGACGAGCTGGGCGTCATGATCGCGGCCGTCATCGTGGCGGTGCTGGTGATGCTGTTCGCCTCGGGACCGATCAGCAGGTTCGTGGACCTGCACCCGAGCATCAAGATGCTGGCCCTGGCGTTCCTCGTGCTGATCGGGGTGGTCCTCGTCGCCGAGGGGCTCGGTCAGCACATCCCGAAGGGCTACATCTACTTCGCCATGGCCTTCTCCGTCATCGTGGAGCTCCTGAACATCAGGATGCGCGGCCGCCACTCCAAGCAGCTCGCGACCTCGGAGGAGCCTCCTAAGATGCAGTAGTGCGCTTTGACCCCCGGAATCCGGATTTCGTCGCCCACCCGTACGGCGTCTACGACGAGCTGCGCCGTACGGACCCGGTGACCTACTACGAGCCCACCGACCAGTGGCTGATCTCCCGGCACGCCGACGTGAACGCCCTGCTCAGAGACCGTCGCCTGGGCCGGACCTACCTTCACGTGGCGACGCACGAGGAGTTCGGCAGGACGCCCGAGCCGGACTTCCAGGAGCCGTTCTGGAGGGTCAGCCGGAACGGCATGCTCGAAGTCGAGCCGCCGCTGCACACCCGGCTGCGGCGGCTCGTGTCCAAGGCGTTCACGCCGCGCATGGTGGAGTCGCTGCGGCCCCGCGTGCGGGCGGTCGCCGGGAGCCTGGTGGACGCGTTCGTGGAGAAGGGCGGCGGCGACCTCATCGCCGAGGTCGCCGAGCCGCTGCCGGTGACGGTCATCGCGGAGATGCTGGGCATCCCCGAGTCGGACCGTCACCTGCTGCGCCCCTGGTCGGCCGACATGTGCGGCATGTACGAGCTCAACCCCACGCCGGAGGCGCAGCACGCGGCGGTGCGCGCGGCCGAGGAGTTCGAGGGCTACCTCAAGGCGCTGGCCCGCGAGCGCGCCGCCGACCCCGGCGACGACCTGATCAGCGCGCTGGCCGGCATCGACGAGCTGACCGAGGACGAGCTGGCCGGCACCTGCGTGCTCCTGCTCAACGCCGGCCACGAGGCCACCGTGAACGGCACGGGCAACGGCTGGTGGTCGCTGTTCCGGCACCCGGACCAGCTCGCCCGGCTGCGCGCGGACCGGTCCCTGCTGCCCACGGCGGTCGAGGAGCTGCTGCGCTACGACACGCCGCTCCAGCTCTTCGAGCGCTGGGTGCTGGAGGACATCAAGGTCCATGGCACGCGCATCCCGCGCGGGTCGGAGGTGGCGCTGCTGTTCGGCTCGGCCAACCGGGACCCTGACGTGTTCGACGACCCGGACCGGCTGGACCTGGGACGGGCCGACAACCCGCACATCTCGTTCGGCGCGGGCATCCACTTCTGCCTGGGGGCTCCGCTGGCCCGCATCGAGATGGTGGAGTCGTTCGGCGCGCTGCTGGACCGCACGACCGAGCTGGAGCTGGTCAGCGAGCCGTCCTGGAAGCCCGGGTACGTCATCCGGGGGCTGCGCTCCCTGGACCTCCGCGCCGCCTGAGCCTTCCCCTCCCGGGCACGTGCGGACGACCCGGTCAGCGGCGCTGGGCGAGCCAGCCGAAGCCACCGAGCCCTCCGGGATCGATCAGCTCGGCCTCCTCCGAGGCGCGCGCCAGCGCCCGGAGGTAGGCACGCGGATCGCGCCGCGCCAGGTCCATCGGCGGACGTGTCCCAGTGATCCCCAATGCCCGCAACGCGGCGCGTTGTGTGGACAAGGTTGTGGATATCGCACCGGCCCGCAGGCCGGCCTCGGCGCACGCGTCGAGCGCGACGTGCGCGGTGATGTCGCATGTGCCGTCGGGGATGGGGGCCACGGCGGCGCCGTCGCGGTAGCCGGTCAGCGTCCCCCGGGGCGGACGGTTATCCACAGGGTGTGCATAATCAACGGCCACCGCCAGACCCCCGGCGAGGCGCCCGACGACCGCCGCCCAGGCGGCGTCACGCGGGTGGCCGATCTCGGCCCGCCACCCCACGCACGGCAGCGGCCACCAGCGTGCCAGCCACGCCTCGTCCTCGGGGCTCACGGGGCCGCCAAGCCGCTCCTCGCCGGTACGGGTGTCCACCATGACCAGCCGCGTCCCCTCCGAGGTCCGCTCGGCCACGTCCACCGGGATGTTGTCGAGCCACTCGTTGGCGATCGCCACGCCCGTGATGACGTCCGGCAGGGCGGAGGTCCAGGTGACAGTGAGTGGCAGGCCGTAGGGCCTGGGGGAGAGGTCGACGGCCGTGACCCGCAGCCGCCGGCGCAGCGACGGGTCCGCCGCTTCCAGCACGTGCCGCACCAGCAGGCCCTCGCCGGCCCCGATGTCGACGAGGTCGAGGACGGGCGGGTGGCCCAGCCCGGCGTCGGTCTCCGTCAGCAGCGCGAGAACCGCGTCGGCGAAGGCGGGGGTGGCGCTGACCGAGGTGCGGAAGTGACCCGAAGGGCGCTCGCGGAGGTAGAAGCCGTCCTCGCCGTAGAGCGCGCGCTCCGTCGCCGCACGCCAGGTGAGCCACATGACTGGACTATCTCATGATCCAGCCGTGGCACGGACGGTCATCGTCACGCTACCGTTTGTCACCGCCTTGCGCTAACCTTTGCCCGTCGCCAGGGCAGCCGTACAAATCCGCGACACGTTCGCGGCGGGGCACGGCGTGCCGCCGGGCGCGGCCGGCACGGAGGAGGGGTCGGAAGCGCGTGGCGGCGCCGGGTGACGCGGAGCTCGGGCGGCCAATGGCGGCCTGCCCGAGCTCCAGTTCCCCGGCCGGCCAGTCGGCGGATGGGCGGCCAGGAGCGCGCACCTCCAAGGGGCTCGCACACCGGCGCGGGTGCCGGGTCCGGTCGGTGATCCGGCGCCCGTGACCGTGCGGGTGGACCCTCTCCTCATCTCTTCCGACAGGAAGTACGCCTCCTTTTGCTTCCCTTGTCCCATTTGTCGCTAACTCAACATGCGGCAAAACCCCGATCACGTAGGCAGTCCCGCACGGCCGTTACGCTGGGCGGCAGGCCATCAGGTCGACAGGGGTGGGAACGCATGAACGCAGGCGATCGCCCGGCACGGCTGGCCGTGGGCGTGCTGGGGGCAGGAAAGGTGGGCTCCGCGCTCGGCGCCGCGCTCGCGCACGCCGGACACCGGATCGTCGCCGCCAGCGGGGTCTCCGACACCTCGCAGCGCTGGGCCGCCGAGCGGCTGGGGCTCAGCCCGTCGCCGCCCGACGAGGTCGTCGCCGCCGGCGAGCTGATCCTGCTCACGGTGCCCGACGACACGCTGCCCGACCTCGTGGCCGGCCTCGCCCAGGCGGGCGTCGACCTGCGCGGCAAGCTGCTCGTCCACACCAGCGGCGCGTACGGGCTGTCCGTGCTGGAGCCGGCCTCCCGGGCCGGCGCGCTGCCGCTCGCGCTGCATCCCGTGATGACCTTCACCGGCCGCGACGACGACCTCAGCCGCATCACCGGCTGCTCGTTCGGCGTGACCGCGCCCGACACGCTCCGGCCCATCGCGGAGGCGCTGGTCATCGAGATGGGCGGCGAGCCCGTCTGGATCGCCGACGCCGACCGGCCCCTCTACCACGCGGCCCTGGCCGGAGCCGCCAACCACATGGTCACGCTCATCGCCGAGTCGTCGGAGCTGCTCGGGCGCATCGGCGTCGACCACCCCGGCAGGATGCTCGGGCCGCTGCTCGGAGCGGCCCTCGACAACGTGCTCCGGCTCGGCATCTCCGGCCTGACCGGGCCGGTCGTCCGCGGCGACGCGGGCACCGTGCGTCGGCACGTCGACGCGCTCATCCTGGCGGCGCCCGAGGCCGCCGACGCCTACGTCGCGCTGGCCAGGCTCACCGCCGACCGCGCACTCGCCGCCGGACTGCTGAAGCCCGAGGAGGCCGAGCGCCTGCTCGACGCGCTCGGAGGGAACATATGGACCTGATCGTCGCCAAGGACCGCCTCGACCTGGTCAAGGCCCGGAGCGACTGGGACGGCGGGGAGAGCGTGGCCCTGGTGCCGACCATGGGCGCGCTGCACGCGGGGCACCGCTCGCTCATCCGGGAGGCCAGGGCGAGGGCGGACCGAGTCGTGGTCAGCATCTTCGTCAATCCGCTCCAATTCGGCCCTAACGAGGATTTTTCGCGTTATCCCCGTACATTCGATGCGGACCTGGAGGTGTGCCGGGCCGAGGGCGCCGCCGTGGTGTTCGCGCCGTCCGTCGAGTCCATGTACGACCCCGAGCGCCAGGTCGGGGTCTCGTCGGGGGCCATGGGCGAGGTCGTCGAGGGCGCCAGCCGGCCCGGTCACTTCGACGGCATGCTCACCGTCGTGCTCAAGCTGTTCAACCTCGTCCAGCCCGACCTCGCCGTCTTCGGGCAGAAGGACGCCCAGCAGCTCGCCCTCATCCGGCGGATGGTGCGCGACCTCGACGTGCCGGTCGAGATCGTGGGCGCGCCGACGGTCCGCGAGCCCGACGGCCTGGCTCTGTCCAGCCGCAACCGCTACCTGTCGGCCGTCGAGCGGGGCTCGGCGCTGGCCCTGTCCCGGGCGCTGCGGGCGGGCGCCGCCGAGACCGCGCCGTCGAAGGTGCTCGCGGCCGCGCGGGCCGTGCTCGACGCCGCCGCCTCCGAGCTCGCGCTGGACTATGTCGTCCTGGTGGACCCGGCCACGTTCACCCCCGTGGACGAGTCGTACAGCGGCGAGGCCGTGCTCGCCGTGGCCGCCAAGGTCGGGAACACCCGCCTGATCGACAACGTGATTCTCACGCTCGACCCCCTTGAGGATCAGATCACCGACTCGTAGCGTCATGGGATGACCGACGACGAGCTACGGGACGAACTTCTCCGCCGGACGCGCGTCGACCGGGAGGCGCGTGACCCCCGCCACGTGTCCGACCCCGGCTGGGCCGACCGGTGCGCCGCCGTGGACGAGGACAACACGGTGTGGCTCATGTCCGTGGTCAGCAGCCAGGGCTGGCCGCTGATCTCGCAGGTGGGCGAGGACGCCGCGCGGGCGGCCTGCCTCCTCGCCGAGCAGGCCGACGCCGCGCCCGAGCTGCAACGCCACTTCCGCGCCGCCATGGCCGACGCCGCCGGACGCGGCGAGGCCCAGCCCGGCCAGCTGGCCGGGCTGGAGGACCGGGTACGGGCGAACCGGCGGCCCTGACCGCCGCCCCCGGAAGGGGTACCCCCGTGGGCGGCGCATCGACGGGGAGGGGTTATCGTCATTCTGACGAAAGCACCTCGAACGAGGAGACCCCATGAGTACCCCGCCGATTCCCCTGCGGTTGACGGCTCCGGCTCCCGGTTGGGAGGTCGAGGCGGACGTGGTCGTCGTCGGCTCCGGCGTCGCCGGCCTCACCGTGGCCCTGCGCCACACCGAGCTCGACCCCGCCGCCAAGGTCCTCGTCGTCACCAAGGACGTCCTGTCCTCCGGCTCCACCCGGTGGGCGCAGGGTGGCATCGCGGCCGTGCTCGATCCCGCCGACACCCCCGAGGAGCACCTGAGCGACACCCTGCTGGCCGGCGTCGGCCTGTGCGACGCGCGGGCCGTCCGGACGCTCGTGACCGAGGGCCCCGGCGCGCTGCGGCGCCTGATGGGGCGCGGCGCGCGGTTCGACCGCACCCCGGACGGCGAGCTCCAGCTCACCCGCGAGGGCGGCCACCGGCGCGACCGCATCGTCCACGCGGGCGGCGACGCCACCGGCGCCGAGGTGCAGCGGGCCCTGGCCGAGGCGGTCCGCGCCGCCTCGATCGAGATCATCGAGCACGCCCTGGTGCTGGACCTGATCAAGGACGCGCGGGGGCGCGCCGCCGGGTTGACGTTGCACGTCATGGGTGAGGGCGCCCGCGACGGGGTGGGCGCCGTGCGGGCCCGGGCCGTGGTGCTGGCCACCGGCGGCATGGGCCAGGTGTACGCGGCCACGACGAACCCCGCCGTCTCCACGGGCGACGGCGTGGCGCTCGCGCTCCGGGCCGGGGCCGTGCTCCGCGACCTGGAGTTCGTCCAGTTCCACCCGACGGTGCTCTGGCTCGGCGAGGGCTCGACGGGCCAGCAGCCGCTGATCTCCGAGGCGGTGCGCGGGGAGGGGGCGTTCCTGGTCGACCACGAGGGCAACGCGTTCATGCGGGGCGTCCACGAGCTGGCCGACCTGGCGCCGCGCGACGTCGTCGCCAAGGCCATCACGCGGACGATGCGCGAGACGGGCCGCGACCACGTGTACCTGGACGGCCGGCACTTCGGCGCGGACAAGTGGGCCACGCGCTTCCCCACCATCGACGCGCTCTGCCGTGAGCACGGGATCGACCCGGCCACCGAGCTGATCCCCGTCGCCCCGGCGGCGCACTACGCCAGCGGCGGCGTCCGTACGGACCTGTCAGGCCGTACGTCCATCGAGGGTCTGTACGCGTGCGGCGAGGTGGCCTGCACGGGCGTGCACGGCGCGAACCGGCTGGCCTCCAACTCGCTGCTGGAGGGCCTGGTCTTCGCCGAGCGCATCGCCGAGGACGTCCACGCCGCCTCCCGCGCCCGCCGGACCGCCGCCGACCCGGCAGAGGGAAGCGGCGCCGACCGGGGCGGGCTGGTGGACCCGCGGGTGCGGGCGCGGATCCAGGCCCACATGAGCCGTGGCTCCGGTGTGCTGCGCGAGCGCGAGGCGCTGGCCGCCACGGCGCGGGCGCTGCGCGACGCCCGCTGGACCCCGGTCCAGGTGGCTCCCTGCACCGAGTCGTGGGAGGCGACGAACCTGCTCACGGTCGCCACCGTGCTCACCGCCGCCGCCGCGGCCCGGCTGGAGACGCGCGGGTCCCACTGGCGTGAGGACTTCCCCGAGCGGGACGACGACGAATGGCTGGGCCACCTGGACGTGACCCTGACCGAGGAGGGCCTGAGGATGACCTACACCCCGCACGCCGACGGGCTGCCGCCGCGCCTGGCGCAGGAGCTGGGCGCCGCCGGGCTCGACCCCGCCGAGGTGGACGCGCTGATCGACCGGGCGCTGGCCGAGGACCTCCAGGAGGCCGGCGACGTGACGAGCCTGGCGACGATCCCGGCGGAGGCCCGCGCCGTGGCCGACGTGGTGGCCCGCGCCGACGGCGTCGTGGCGGGTCTGGCCGCCGCCGAGGCCGTGTTCGTACGGCTGGGCGCCACCCACGCGGAGCGGCGGGCCAAGGACGGCGAGCGGGTGCGCGCGGGCGACGTGCTGATGACCGTGGAGGGCTCGACGAGGGGCCTGCTGACGGCGGAGCGCACCGCGCTGAACCTGCTCACCCACCTGTCCGGGATCGCCACGCTCACCGCGAGGTGGGTGGAGGCGGTCAGCGGCACCAAGGCGCGCGTGCGTGACAGCCGCAAGACGCTGCCGGGCCTGCGCGCGCTGGAGAAGTACGCGGTGCGCTGCGGCGGCGGCGTCAACCACCGGATGTCCCTCTCGGACGCCGCCCTGATCAAGGACAACCACGTGGTGGCCGCGGGCGGGGTCGCCGAGGCGTTCCGTGCGGTCCGCGAGAGGTACCCGGACCTGCCGATCGAGGTGGAGGTGGACCGCCTGGACCAGCTCGGCCCCGTGCTGCAGGAGGGGGCCGAGGAGATCCTGCTGGACAACTTCACTGTCGAAGAGATCGCCATTGCCGTACAAATGGTTCAAAATCGTACGAGCATGGCCCAAAATCGGACGAGTGCGGAAAACACGGCGAGAAGGAACGATCTGGTGAAGCTGGAGGCGAGCGGCGGCCTGACGTTGGATTCGGCGCGTCCTGTGGCCGAAACTGGCGTCGACTACCTTGCGGTGGGAGCGCTCACCCATTCGGCGCCGGCCCTGGACATCGCACTGGACCTACGGGGGTAAACGGATGCTGCTCACGATCGACGTCGGCAACACGCACACGGTGCTCGGTCTGTTCGAGGGCGATGAGGTCATCGAGCACTGGCGGCTCGCCACCGACGCGCGCCGCACCGCCGACGAGATCGCGGTCGTCCTGCAGGGGCTGCTCGCCCAGTCGCCCCTGCTGAAGGGCGCCGACGTGAGCGGCATCGCGATCTGCTCCACGGTCCCGAGCGTGCTCAACGAGATGCGCGAGATGTGCCGCCGCTACTACGGCGACGTGACCGCGGTGATCGTGGAGCCCGGAGTGCGCACGGGCGTGCCGGTGCGCATGGACAACCCCAAGGAGGTCGGCAGCGACCGCATCGTCAACGCGCTCGCGGCCATCGACCAGTACGGCGGCCCGTGCATCATCGTCGACTTCGGCACCGCGACCTCGTTCGACGCGGTGTCGGCCAAGGGCGAGTACGTGGGAGCCGTCACCGCCCCCGGCATCGAGATCTCCGTGGACGCGCTCGCGGCGGCCGGCGCCCAGCTCCACAAGGTCGAGCTGGTCCGCCCCCGGTCGGTCATCGCCAAGAACACCGTCGAGGCCCTGCAGGCCGGCATCATCTACGGCTTCGCCGGCCAGGTGGACGGCATCGTCGAGCGGATGGTCGCCGAGCTGGCCGACGATCCCGACGACGTGACCGTGGTCGCCACCGGCGGGCACGCGGCGCTCGTGGTCAGCGAGTCCCGCTCCATCGACGTGCACGAGCCCTGGCTGACGCTCATCGGCCTGCGGCTCATCTACAACCGCAACACGAGCTGACGCCCCCCGAACACGGACGAGCGGCCCCCGCTCGGGAAGGGGGCCGCTCGGGACGGTGGCGGGCGACGGCTACTCGCTCTCGGCGGTGTAGATGTACTCCCAGGGACCGCACTTCGTCGGGTACGAGCCGTGCTGGCCGGTCTGGCAGACCTTCACCCGCACGCTGGTGGCGTCCTCGGTCTCGAAGTGGAACCTCTTGTAGCCGGGGAAGCCGCAGTACTTCTTGCTGTAGACCTGGGACCACTCGTGGTCGAAGTCGCTCGCCTCGAACTTCACGTACGCGCACTTGCCGCCCTCGTCGTAGTCACGGTCGTCCAGGTCGAACAGCCGGCCCCGGACGTCGACGGAGTTGGACTCCTGCTCGTCGTCCCAGTCGACGCTGATCCGGCCGTCGGCCTTGGCGAGGTGCTGGCGCGAGAACACCGGGCCCCAGGAGTCGCTGTCGTAGTGGGCCGCCGAGGACGCGGAGGACGCGGTCGCGGTGGTGGCACCGGCGGCCGTCGGCAGCGACAGCGCCAGGGCGGTGGTCGCAGCGGCGGCCAGGACACCGGTCGCGATCTGCTTGATCATGATCTCTCCTTGAGCTCTCTCCCTGGGCCGGCTCCCTGCCGAACCCCCCTGAGCTCTTGGGTCATGGGTAACGCGGAGGTCTTGCGGGGGCGTTGCGACGACCCTGCAACGAACCGACGAGCCCTTGCAGTTCGCCATATCCCCTACTCTTTGATGCTGTGAGCGACGAACTTCCCGAGCAGATGCGCATCCGGAGGGAGAAGCTCGACCGCCTTCGCAGCGAAGGCGTCGACCCCTACCCGGTGAGCTTCCCGCGCACGGCGACCAACGCCGAGGTCAGAGCGACACACGAGGGCCTGGAGCCCGACACCGCGACCGGTGAGCAGGTCGCGGTCGCGGGCCGCGTCATGCTCAACCGGATCGGTGGGAAACTCTGCTTCGCCACGCTCCGCGACGGCACCGGCGACCTGCAGGTCATGATCTCCCTCGACCGGGTGGGCGAGGAGTCCCTGGCAGCCTGGAAGCGCGACGTCGACCTGGGCGACCACGTGGGCGTGATCGGCGAGGTCATCACCTCCCGGCGTGGCGAGCTGTCGATCATGGCCGAGAGCTGGCAGATCACCTCCAAGTGCCTGCGCCCGCTCCCGGAGAAGCACATCGGCCTCACCGACCCGGAGGCGCGGGTCCGCCAGCGCTACGTCGACCTCATCGTCAACGACGAGGCGCGGGAGATGGCCCGCATCCGCAGCGCCACCGTGCGCGCGGTGCGCGACTTCTGGCACGAGGAGGGCTACCTCGAGGTCGAGACGCCCATGCTCCAGCCGATCCACGGCGGCGCGACGGCCCGGCCGTTCAAGACCCACATCAACGCCTACAGCATGGAGCTCTACCTTCGCATCGCGATCGAGCTCTACCTCAAGCGGCTCGTCGTCGGCGGCATCGAGAAGGTCTTCGAGATCAACCGCAACTTCCGCAACGAGGGCGCGGACTCCACGCACAACCCCGAGTTCACCATGCTCGAGGCGTACGGCACCTACCTCGACTACAACGACATGGCCGACCTGACCCAGCGGATGTACCAGAAGGCCGTGGTCGCGGCGCTGGGCACCTCGGTGGTCGTGCACGACGGCGTCGAGGTGGACCTGGGCATCCCCGAGTGGCCGCGCGTCACGCTGTACGGCGCCGTGTCGGAGGCGGTGGGCGAGGAGATCACCACCGAGACGCCGATCGAGCGCCTGCGCGACCTGGCGGACAAGCACGACGTCCACCACGACCCCAAGTGGGGTCCCGGCAAGCTGGTCCAGGAGCTGTTCGAGGCGCTCGTGGAGCACACGCTCATCCAGCCGACGTTCGTCATGGACTACCCGCTGGAGACCTCGCCGCTGACCCGTCAGCACCGCGACAACCCGCTGCTGACGGAGAAGTGGGACCTCATCGGGTTCGGCACGGAGCTGGGCACCGCCTACTCCGAGCTCATCGATCCGGTCGAGCAGCGCCGCCGCCTGGTCGAGCAGTCGCTGCTGGCGGCGGGCGGCGACCCGGAGGCCATGCAGCTCGACGAGGACTTCCTGCAGGCCCTGGAGTACGCGATGCCGCCCACCGGCGGCATGGGCGCCGGCATCGACCGGATGATCATGGCGTTCACCGGCAAGAACATCCGCGAGACGATCCTCTTCCCGCTCGTCAAGCCGGCCCACTGAGCCCCGGCCGTGCCGCCGCACCGGCGGCACGGCGAAGGGCCCTGAGAACGGGTCATGCGCAATTGCGGGATCGTGCCGGACCAAATGCGCCGGTGGGCGCCCGCGTCAGGATTCCCGGTGAGGGCCTGTAAGGGCCGCTGTGATCGCGCAGCGTGCCCCGAAGTGCCGACACTCGCCGAGTCCCCCACATACGACGGATCAAGTCAATGACGGCCGTCAAGTGCCACGGATATCGCGCTTGACGGCCTTTCCCGTATGCGTTTAACGTCTGCGGAGCGAACAGCTTTGCACGGGCCGACGACGACTCCGAGACTGCTGTTGGGGGGAGGGCTCCCGATGGATGTGCTCACCGATCAGGTTGAGCTTAGCCACGCCGATCTAGCCTTGCTGGCGGAGCTTGCCAGGGGAGTCACCGTCGATCGGGTGGGCAGGCGCCTCGACATCAGCGGGCGCACCGTGCGCCGTCGGCTGCGCGGCATCTGCGACCGCATCGGGGTCGCCACGGCCATCGAGGCAGTCGCCTGGGCCGCCCGCCGCCAGCTCATCTGAGCGGCCCGTCGAGGGTTCAGTCGGCGACGCGGACGGCGCCCACGAACGGCCGGTTGGCCAGCGACGCCACCCTGACGACGTCACCCGTGCGTGGCGCGTGGACCATCATGTTGCCGCCGATGTAGATGCCGACGTGGTGCAGGTCGCCGTAGAAGAAGACCAGGTCGCCGGGGCGCAGCTCCTCCCTGGAGATGTGCCGGCCGGCGGTCCACTGGCTGCCGGTGTAGTGCGGCAGCGAGATGCCGACCCGCTGGTAGGCGGCCATGACGAGACCGGAGCAGTCGTACGAGCTCGGCCCCTCGGCCCCCCAGACGTACGGCTTGAGCTGCTGTGTGAGCGCCCACCTGGCCGCCTCGGCGGCCTTGCCGGCGCCCGAGATCGGCAGGGCGACGCGGACGGCCGGCGTGCCCGGGCGGCCCGCCTCGCCGATCGCCCGCCTGAACAGGTTGCTCTCCACCTTGGCGACCAGCTTCACGATCTTGTCGCGCTTCGTGTCGAGGTCGGTGACGAGCTTCTCCACCTCGTCGATGTGGGCCTTCGCCTCGGACTGGGCCCGCTTGGCCGTCTCCATGGCCTTGACGACCTGGTTGACCTCGTCGCCGGCCTCCTGGGCCAGCGCGTAGGTGGTGGCGGCCCGGTTGAGGAACGCGCCGGGGTCGCCGTCGTCCATCAGGGCGATGGCGCGGCTGAAGCCGCCGGTCATGTACTCCTGCTGGGCCAGCAGCCTCGTCTTGGCGCGCTTGGCGTCGAGGTCGGCCTGGCTGGTCGCCAGGACCTTCCTGGCCTGCTCGGCGGTCTTGCGGGCGGTCTTGAGCTTCTCCCGCGAGCCGTTGTACTGCTCGCTGAGGGTCTCGATCTGGGTGTGCATCGCCTCGACCCGCTTGGACAGCTCCTTCAGGGAGGGCTCGGGGTCGGCGGCGGCGGACCCGGGCGGGAACGCGAACGCCAGCGCCACGACGGCGGCGCTCAGGACGGCGAAACGGCGCAGGAGCGCCTGTTTCGGAGGGCGGGCATCCAGGCCCGCTCTCGTCCTTCCGCGGCGGCGCGTGCGCTTCACCGACCAGCTCCTCTCTTCGACGCCTACCGGGTTAGCTGACGGGTTCGGGCCGGAGCAGCCCTACCGAGCGTGATGCTCGGATTCACCCCATGTGGTGGCACTGAGAGCTCGCCACCGGCGGGTCCCCGGCTCCCCTGCGGGGATTGGGCGCGTCTCCGCGCGGGGGTCGCGCGGGTGACATCGTCGCTGGACATTAGTGCACCTCGGGTTCGTGCTCAACCAGAACTGCCAACTCTGTAGAGGTATCGCTACCGAAGGGTCACGAGTGGACGATGCGTCACCCGATGCCGGTCCGACTTTATGTCTACTTTGCCATGCCTTGAGCAGTACGTTGCCCGAAGGGAGCGCACGGTAGTGACATGTCGGATGCCGTAGGCGGAGCGGATTTTGGTACGAGCCGTAATGGGATCTGTACTCTGGATGCCCATGGAACAGGTCGCCGAAGTCACCGTGCCTGACACCGAGATCGTGGTGCGCCGCGCCCGCACGTCGGATGTCAGGACGATCAGGCGCCTGGTCGACACCTACGCCGGTGCCGGTCCTCGCCTTCTGGAGAAGGCCACGGTCACCCTGTACGAGGACGTGCAGGAGTTCTGGGTCGCCGAGCGCGGCGGCCAGGTCGTCGGCTGTGGCGCCCTCCATGTGCTCTGGGAGGATCTGGCCGAGATCCGGACCGTCGCCGTGGACCCCGCCTTCCGCGGGCTGGGCATCGGCCACCGGATCGTCGCCGCGCTGACCCGCACGGCGGTGGATCTCGGGCTCAGCCGGGTGTTCTGCCTGACGTTCGAGGTGGACTTCTTCGCCCGCCACGGGTTCCGCCCGATCCAGGGCACCCCGGTCTCCCCGGAGGTCTACGCCGAGCTGCTGGCCTCGTACGACGAGGGTGTGGCGGAGTTCCTCGACCTTGAGCACGTCAAGCCTAACACCCTGGGCAACACCCGCATGCTGCTCCATCTGACATCCGGTGACGCCGACCTTGACCGCTGAGAAAGGTGATTGTTGATACCTATGTCGATACGTTGGGCAGCACAGGCATGTGTCCTGACATGTGCTACATGCACTCTCGAAGCGAGGTGACACGGTGAGCACCGGACAGCCGCCGTATCCACAGGACGAATCCGGCGAGAACGCTGCCGGGAATCCCGAGTACGGACAACACACTCCGAACCGTCCCCACGGTGAGGCCGACCCCGACGCGACGGTGGTGGGTTACCGCGCCGAGGACTACGGTCAGCCCGGCTACGGCCAGCCCCAGCAGGGCTACGGCCAGCCCGGTCAGCCCGGCCAGCCGCAGTACGGGCAGCCGGGCTACGGGCAGCAGGGCCAGTCCCAGCCGGGCTACGGGCAGCCGCAGCAGGGCTACGGGCCCCAGGGTCAGTCGCAGCCCGGCTACGGCCAGCCCCAGCAGGGCTACGGCCAGCCGCAGCAGGGCTATGGGCAGCCCGGCCAGCCGCAGTACGGCCAGCAGCAGCCCTCCCAACCCGACTACGGGCAGCAGCAGTACGGCCAGCAGCCGCCCTCGGGTCAGCAGTACGGCCAGCCCGGCTACGCGCCCCCGCCGCAGCAGGGCTACCAGCAGCAGGGCTACGGCCAGCCAGGCCAGCAGCAGTACGGGCAGCAGCCGCCCTCGCAGCCCGGCTACGGCCAGCCGCAGCAGGGCTACGGGCCCCAGGGGCAGTCGCAGCCCGGCTACGGCCAGCCCCAGCAGGGCTACGGTCAGCAGGGCTACGGCCAGCCCGGTTACGGTGAGCCCGGGTACGGGCAGCCGCAGCAGGGCTACGGCCCGGGGCAGCAGTACGGCCAGCCCGGCTACGGTCAGCCGGGATACGGCCAGCCCTACGGCCAGCCGGTGGGCGTGCAGCCTCCGGGCGCCCCGGCGCCGCTCGCCGAGTGGTGGCAGCGGCTGGTGGCCCGGCTCATCGACTGGGTGATCTTCTTCGTGGTGGGCCTGATCGTCTCGGGCATCCTCGTGGCGCTCCTCGCGGTCAGCTACGACTGGTCCACCGGCAGTTCGTCCGGCCTGCTCAGCGGAACGGCGGTCGGCATCCTGGTCGGCCTCATCCTGACCGCCCTGTACGTCGGCTACGAATTCCTCATGACCAAGATGAGGGGCCAGACCCTCGGCAAGATGGTCATGGGCATCAAGATCGCTCCTGTCGGCGGCCCCGTGCCGCAGGGCGGCCTGCCCACCGACGTCGCGCTCAAGCGGGCCGGCGTGACATGGGGCGGCTATATTCTCGCCGCCTTCCCCATCCCGCTCTCGTCGTTCATCGGCTGGCTTCTGGTGGCCGTGAACGGCGCGTCGCAACTCTGGGACAAGCCGCTGCAGCAGACGTTCGCCGACAAGGTGGCCGGCACCGTGGTGGTCAAGATCAAGTAATCGCGAACCCCAGCAGAGGCCGGCTCCGTGCCGGCCTCTGTTTTGTACCCGGGTACGTGAGGGACCGGGCCGTGGCAATATGAGGCCACGAGTTCGGCGCCGAGGTGGGTTATGGCGGGTGCGCGGCCGGGCGGGACGCCCGCTGAATGGTGGGAACGGCTTGCCACGCGCCTCATTGAGGGCCTCGTGTTCGGGGTCTTCTATTACATTCTGTTCATCGTCCTATGGGCCGCCTTCCGGACTGTCGGCGTGTCCGAGGCGACGGCCGGCCGCCTGCCCGGGGTGGCGGCCTGGTTCCTGGCCGGGCTGGGATATACCGCCTATGAGTGGGTGGCTCTTTCCGGCGCCGGCCGGACGTTCGGCAAGGCGATCATGAAGATTCGGGTGACGCCGCGCGACCTTCCGCGGGCCGCACTGCTGAAACGCGCCCTGGTGTATCCCGGCCCGGTCATGCTGATGGGTATTCCGCTGGTCAATCTGCTGGGCGGAATCTACGTGTTCGCCGTGGGGATGATCATCTTGATCGACAAGCCACTGCAGCGTGGGCCGCATGACCGGCTGGCCGGAACGTTCGTCGTCAAAGATCTTCGTTGAGGGTTCGTACCTGCGGCGATGCCATTCAGCAAAATTTTCCCTTGATCCGGTAAGGAGCCTGGAGAGACTGGCATTAGGCTATGGGGCAACCAGGGCGGCCCGATGTCGGTGGCCCTGTCAGGCGTGGAGCGCTCGCGTACCGCTATGGTCGTGAGCGGATGCCTGAGACCTGGAGCGGCATGAGGCCCGCTCATGCTCCCCGCGCCCGTGGTGCATAAAGGGAGCTCCCTGAAACCCCCGTCCGCTGTGGAGGCGAGGACGAATGCAAGCCGTTACAGACGTATTGTCGGCGCTCATCCCCCCGGTGGTGGTCGGCGGCGCCTTCATCTTTGGCGTCGTGAAGTTGGTGCGGTCGGAGGCGGCCGGGCGCAGGTCAAACCGGCCGGATGAGGCCGAGAACGGCAACTGATCCACACTGAGCGGCTAGTCAGCCGAATCTCCGCACCTCTGAATTGTCTTAGCGCCTTTCCGGGTATATGTTTGGGCCAGCGAATGAAACAATGCTCCGGGAAAGGATTGCGTAGATGGCCAAGCAGATCCAGGAGATTCTCATCGATGACCTCGATGGGGGCGAGGCCAATGAGACGGTCAGCTTCGCCATTGACGGCTCCTCCTATGAGATTGACCTCAGCGACCTGAACGCCAAGAAGCTCCGGGACGCCCTCTCGCCTTTCGTTCAGCACGCTCGCCGGTCAGGCGCCGTGTCGACGCGGCGGCGCGGGCGCGGCGGCCAGCGGGCGATGAGCCGCGAGAAGAGCTCGGAGATCCGTCAGTGGGCGAAGGCTCATGGCCTGCCGGTCAGTGAGCGTGGCCGTATCGCCTCCACCGTCGTCGAGCAGTACGAGCGGGCCCACTGAGCGACCGCGGACCATGCGCTTATGGCGCTCGCCCAGGACCCCGGCGAACGCCATAAGCGCATGATCATTTCTGTGCTTCTCAAATACTGGACGTCCCGCGCCCTTATGGATCTTGGTATCGCCGGGTGAGCCGGTATTTGGGGCCTGACCCCCGTTCTCCTTCCCGTCGCCGAATGCCGCCGGCGTAAGCCCTTTTGCCCGGGCGCTCTCCGGACGCTGTTTCTTCGCCGTGGCCCGTCCCATCCGCCCGGGCCGTCCTCCCGCGCAAATCCCGCCCGCCCGCCCGGCCGCCTGGTGACAGGCCCGGCGGGCGGTCTTCCGGCCCTCGGTAACCGGGCTGACCAGACCATGGATTTCACCGCCGGCGGGCCTGTTCATGAACGATTGGCGGCCCTTTGACGCGGCACGTAGGATGTTGACGCAGGGGTTTCGGACACGGCTGACGTCATGTGCGGGCGACGGCCACTCCCGGGCCGGTTACCACACGGCGTCCGGCGGCGTCCGATGACAAGGTGATCGGACGACCGTCCGCGCGGATCCATCCCCTGCAGGAGCGGCGAATTGGAGTCGCTTCCCCGAGTCCCCTAAACATCGTTCGCTTGCGGCGTATCGGGAACATGTCACCCCCGAACGGTAGTTGGATAGAGGGTGAACGCCCTGCTCTCGGGGAACGTCTCTGCTATAGAGCGTGTCAGCGGCAGTGGGCACGGTTCGCCGAGCCAGGGCTAGCATGCGGGATGACGGGACCGGACTAAACCGGCCTGACTGACCGCTCTGTGAGGAGCGACGAGATGTTCGAGAGGTTCACCGACCGAGCGAGGCGGGTTGTCGTCCTGGCGCAAGAAGAAGCCAGGATGCTCAACCACAACTACATCGGCACTGAGCACATTCTTCTTGGTTTGATCCACGAAGGAGAAGGCGTAGCCGCCAAGGCTCTGGAGAGCCTGGGCATCAGCCTTGAAGGAGTGCGCCAGCAGGTCGAGGAGATCATCGGCCAGGGCCAGTCGGCTCCGTCGGGGCACATTCCGTTCACCCCGCGGGCCAAGAAGGTTCTTGAGCTGTCGCTCCGTGAGGCTCTGCAGCTGGGCCACAACTACATCGGCACCGAGCACATCCTGCTCGGGCTCATCCGCGAGGGTGAAGGTGTGGCGGCTCAGGTGCTGGTCAAGCTTGGAGCCGATCTCAACCGTGTCAGGCAGCAGGTCATCCAGTTGCTCCACGGCTACCAGGGCAAGGAGCCGGCCGCCGCGGGCGGCCCGCAGGAGTCGGCCCCGTCGACCTCCCTGGTGCTCGACCAGTTCGGCCGCAACCTGACCCAGGCCGCCCGCGAGGGCAAGCTGGATCCGGTCATCGGCCGTGAGAAGGAGATCGAGCGGGTCATGCAGGTCCTCTCCCGGAGGACCAAGAACAACCCCGTTCTCATCGGCGAGCCCGGCGTCGGCAAGACCGCCGTCGTCGAGGGCCTGTCGCAGAAGATCGTCAGGGGCGAGGTGCCCGAGACGCTGAAGGACAAGCAGCTCTACACGCTTGACCTCGGCGCTCTGGTCGCCGGCTCGCGCTACCGCGGTGACTTCGAGGAGCGCCTGAAGAAGGTGCTCAAGGAGATCCGCACGCGCGGCGACATCATCCTGTTCATCGACGAGCTGCACACGCTCGTGGGTGCGGGCGCCGCCGAGGGCGCGATCGACGCCGCCAGCATCCTCAAGCCGATGCTGGCCCGCGGTGAGCTGCAGACCATCGGTGCCACGACCCTCGACGAGTACCGCAAGTACCTCGAGAAGGACGCGGCGCTGGAGCGGCGCTTCCAGCCGATCCAGGTGGCCGAGCCCTCGCTCAGCCACACGATCGAGATCCTCAAGGGTCTGCGCGACCGCTACGAGGCGCACCACCGGGTGTCCATCACCGATGGCGCGCTGGTGGCCGCCGCGCAGCTGGCCGACCGCTACATCAGCGACCGCTACCTTCCCGACAAGGCGATCGACCTCATCGACGAGGCCGGCTCGCGGATGCGCATCCGCCGGATGACCGCTCCGCCGGACCTGCGCGAGTACGACGAGAAGATCGCCAATGTCCGCCGCGACAAGGAGTCCGCGATCGACGCGCAGGACTTCGAGAAGGCGGCTGCCCTCCGTGACCAGGAGAAGCAGCTCCAGCTCAAGCGTGAGCGGCGCGAGAAGGAGTGGAAGGCCGGCGACATGGACGTCGTCGCCGAGGTCACCGAGGAGCTCATCGCCGAGGTCCTCGCCACGGCCACCGGCATCCCGGTCTTCAAGCTGACCGAGGAGGAGTCGCAGCGCCTGCTCCGCATGGAGGACGAGCTCCACAAGCGGATCATCGGCCAGGACGACGCCATCAAGGGCCTGTCGCGGTCCATCCGGCGTACCCGCGCCGGTCTGAAGGACCCGCGGCGTCCCGGCGGCTCGTTCATCTTCGCCGGCCCGTCCGGTGTCGGTAAGACCGAGCTGTCCAAGGCTCTGGCGGAGTTCCTGTTCGGCGACGAGGACGCGCTGATCAGCTTGGACATGTCGGAGTTCATGGAGAAGCACACCGTCTCGCGGCTGTTCGGCTCGCCTCCCGGCTACGTCGGGTACGAGGAGGGCGGCCAGCTCACCGAGAAGGTGCGGCGCAAGCCGTTCTCCGTGGTCCTGTTCGACGAGATCGAGAAGGCCCACCCCGACATCTTCAACTCGCTGCTGCAGATCCTGGAGGACGGTCGCCTGACCGACGCCCAGGGCCGCGTGGTGGACTTCAAGAACACGGTCATCATCATGACCACCAACCTCGGCACCCGGGACATCTCCAAGGGCATCGGGGTCGGGTTCGCCAAGTCCAACGACACCGAGTCCAACTACGAGCGGATGAAGGGCAAGGTCCAGGAGGAGCTCAAGCAGCACTTCCGGCCCGAGTTCCTCAACCGTGTCGACGACATCGTGGTCTTCCACCAGCTGACGCCGCTCGAGATCATCCAGATCGTGGATCTGATGCTCGCGCAGGTCGAGGCCCGGCTGAAGGACCGCGACATGGGGCTCGAGGTCTCGCCCGAGGCCAAGCAGCTGCTGGCCGACCGCGGTTACGACCCGGTCATGGGCGCCCGTCCGCTGCGGCGCACCATCCAGCGCGAGCTGGAGGACTCGCTGTCGGAGAAGATCCTGTACGGCGAGCTCCGTCCGGGGCAGGTCATCAAGGTGGCCATCGAGGGCGAGGGCGACAACGCGAAGTTCACCTTCGTGGGTGAGAACGCGCCGGCCCACGTTCCGGACTCGGCCGCCGCGATCGCCGGTTCGATCCAGAACTGACGCCCCCAGGGGCGCACCGAAGCCCCCGTGTGACTCGCTCACACGGGGGCTTCTCCTTTTTCCCGGCCGTCTCCCGGCCGGCTGCCCCCTTTCCGGCTGCCCCCTTTCCGGCTGTCTGCTTCTCCGGCCGTCTCTGGCGGTGTCTCTGGCGGTGTCTCTGGCGGAGTCTCGTGCGGCGGCCGGCTCTGCGGGCCCTGTCCCGCCGGTCAGGCGCGGCGTCCGGAGCTGCGGCGCGGCTGTTTCATGGCTCGTTGCGGAATTGTTGGCCCGAAAGTGTGCCCGCGACGCCGAGTAGTACTACTGTGTGTAGAGCAGCACCAAGTCCCCCCCAAGTAAGCCGCAAGATCGTTTACCTAGGGTGGGACTGCTCCCTGGGGAGTACGAGGCAGTCAACCCAGGGCGGACGCGCGCGTCATCCGGAGCAGGCATGCTCGGCAGGGTCCGCGCGCCCCCTGACCGGGTGATGCCAACGATCAATGCCAAGCCGTGGAGGAAACCGATGCGCCTGCGTCACGACGACGGAACGCTCGTGCACCTCGCCTACAACGCGGGCGTCCACCCCGCCGAGGACCTGGAGAACCTGATCGCCCACCTGACCCGCTACGCGGTGCCGGTGCGCAAGCGGTTGGGCGTCGAGCGGATGGGCATCGGTCTGTGGCTGTCGCCGAGCGTGGCCGACCACCTCACGGCCGACCGCATCGAGCTCGTCCGGCTGCGCCGCTCCCTGGAGGAGCGCGGCCTGGAGGTCGTGAGCCTGAACGGAACGGGCGGCCGCAACCAGGAGGTCCCCGGCCCTGACTGGGCCAAGCCCGAGCGCTACCGCTACACGATGGCGCTGGCCAAGATCCTCGCCTTCCTGCTGCCGGAGGACGTCCGGTTCGGCAGCATCTCCACCATCCCGATCGGCTGGCGGCGCGACTGGCCGGCCGACCTGCACTCCATCGCCACGCGCCGCCTCGAGCGGCTGGCCCGCGAGCTGCGCGGCATCTACAGCGTCACCGGCAAGACCATCCGCGTCGGCTTCGAGCCGTGGCCGGGCTGCGTCCTGGAGACCACCGAGCAGGCGCTGGAGCGGGTGTGCGGCATCGACTCCGAGCACCTGGGGGTCTGCCTCGACGCCTGCCACCTGGCCTGCGGCTCCGAGGAGGCCGGGGCGGCGCTGCGCGGCCTGGCCGCCGCCGGGGCGCCGGTGGTCAAGCTCGGGCACGTGCACAACCACACGGGTGAGACGCCCAGCACGGGCGCGGTCCTGCACGACACGCTTACGGCCATGCTGTCGGGCGCGGTCAGCGGCAGCGCCCACATCGAGGTGGAGACCCACAACCTCGCGGTCCCCGGCCGCGCCAAGGGCCCCGGCGCGCTGGTGTCGATGCTGGCGCAGGAGCTCGACTGGGCCCGCACGAACCTCACGGGCCTGGGCCTCCAGCTCGCCGCCTGACGTCGCGGCTCGCCGCGAGGACGTCAGCGCGAGGACGTCAGCGCGAGGACGTCAGAGGGAGCCGAACCAGCCCGGCATGTCCAGGCGGAACATGTCGGGCGGCGTGACCTTCCGCAGGTCCGCCTCCAGCGCCCGCAGGCGCTCCTCTCCCAGCTCCGCGGCCCATCGCGCCCGCAGGTCGGCGAAGATGCGCGCCGAGCGGGCGAGGACGTCCATCCCGTACGGCGTGAGGCGGATGATCTTGCGCCGGGTGTCGTCCGGGTCCACGGTGCGCTCCACGTAGCCGACGCGTTCGAGCGTCTCGACGGTCTTGCCCGCGGCCTGCTTGGAGACGCCGAGGAGACGGCCGAGCTCCACGGCGGTGGTGCCGCCGGCGCCGATGGCCTGCAGGACGAACCCGTGCAGGGGCCGGGCATGCGGATGCCCCTGCCTGGCCAGCTCGGCGTGCAGCTCGTCGATGAGCACCCTGAAGCCCAGCAGGAGGCGCAGGGGAAGCTCGAAGCCCGGGACATCACTTGACACGATAGACAACCTGGTTAACTATATGGACAACGACATTGTCTATCTTAGTGGAGTGACCGATGGCTGTCATTCGTGACGCGCAGGCCCGCCGATCCGAGACGCCGGGCGGCGTGATGACCACGCTGGCCTCGCCCACGCAGGGCGACGCCACGCGGTCGATCTGGCGCGTGGACGCCAAGCCGGGCGCCGAGGGACCGGTGCACGACTTCGACGTCGAGCAGGTGTGGACGTGGCTGTCCGGGGCGGCGACGGTGGAGCTGGGGGAGGAGACGTTCACCGTGGAGGCCGGGGACACGGTGGTGATGCCTCCGCACACGCGTCGGCGGGTCCTGGCCGGCGCCGCCGAGGGCTATGCCGCGATCGTCACGGCGGAGGCCGGCGCCCGCGCCATCACAGCCGACGGCGCCGACTTCGGCGTCCCCCCGTGGATCGCCTGAGCCCCGGCCCGTTCCGTACGCGTGAGCCCCGGCCCGTTCCGTACGCGTGAGCCCCGGCCCGTTCCGTACGCGTGAGCCCCGGCCCGTTCCGTACGCGTGAGCCCCGGCCCCTTTCCGTACGCGTGAGCCCCGGCCCCTTTCCGTACGTCTGAGTCCGGGCCCGTTCCGTCCGCCTGAGCCCGGCCCGTTCCGTACGCCTGGGCGCCGGGCCTTCCCGTACGCCTGGGCTCCTGCGCCTGGCCGCCTGGGACGCCCGATCCACCGGTGGGACGGGGAGGTCAGGTGTGGGGGAGGCGGTAGGTGCCGTCGTCGAGGTGCTCGGCCAGGCCGTCGGCGATGAGGCCGTCCAGGGCGCGTTCGCGCTGCACCGCGTCGTCCCACACCACGTCCAGCGCCTCCTTCGGCACCGGGCCGTGCGCCGCGCGCAGCACCGCGAGCAGGCGGCCCCGGCACTGCCGGTCCGTGCCCGCGTACGTCTGCCCCTTGCGGGCCGGCCCCGCGTGCGGCGGCTTGCCGGTCAGCCGCCAGGCGCAGACCTGTGTGATCGGACAGTCGGCGCAGCGGGGGCCGCGGGCCGTGCACACCAGCGCCCCCAGCTCCATGACCGCCACCCCCCACCGGGCCGCCCCCAGTTCGGGCAGGAGCGCTTCGGCCAGCCGCCGCTCGGCCGCCGACGTGGCCACCGGAGGGTACTCCTCGCCCCGCACGGCCCGGGCGAACACGCGGCGTACGTTGGTGTCCAGGACCGCGTGGCGGCCCCCGTACGCGAAGCTGGCGACCGCGGCGGCGGTGTACTCGCCGATGCCCGGCAGTGACAGCAGCGTGGCGTGGTCGGACGGCACCTCGCCGCCGTGCTCCTCGGTGATGGCGCGGGCGCAGGCGTGCAGCCGCAGCGCACGGCGCGGATAGCCCAGCCTGCCCCAGTGGCGCACGGCCTCGCCCGGTGGCTCGGCGGCCAGGGCCTCAGGGGTGGGCCAGCGCTCCATCCACTCGTGCCAGATCGGCAGCACGCGTACGACCGGGGTCTGCTGGAGCATGATCTCGCTGACGAGCACGCCCCAGGGGGTGGCGTCGGCGGCGCGCCACGGGAGATCCCGGGCGTTGGACTCGTACCATTCCAGAATGGGTACGTGCAGGAGGTTCGGCTCAACCACGCGCCCCAGCGTATGCCGAGACTGAACCCATCGGCGTGTCGTCACGCTTCGTAGCCGTACCATTACCATGCTGTGTGCATGGACCCGGAAACGATGCGTGGCGACGGCGGCGACGGTGGCGGTGACGTCTACTGGCGGCGGCGGATGAGCGTGCTCATCGCGGTGCTGGTGGTCGTCGCCGTGGTGGCATGGGCGTGCTCCAGCGGCTCCAGCGGGCCGCAGCGCACTTCCAGCGCCGAGTCCTCCGCGAGCGCCTCGCCTTCAGTCGACCCCCTGCTGGCCGGATTGCGCACCCTCGCGCTCGGCACGGCAACCCCGACGCCCCAGCCGAGTCCCGGCATGACCACCCCGTCGGCGTCAGCGGCGGCGGGGGCGGGGGCGAACAAGCCGGACCGGCCGGGACAGCTGTGCGCCGAGGGCGACCTGGTGCTGAGCCTGCAGGGCAAGCAGGACGTCTACACCGGTAGCGCGTGGCCCAACTTCCTGGTCACGCTGGTCAACACCGGCCCCGCCATGTGCCGCGCCGACGTGGGGCCGCGCGCCCTGGAGATCCGCATCACCTCGGGCGAGGACCGCATCTGGTCCACGGCCGACTGCGTGAGCGGGCCCGCCGCCGAGGTGCGGGAGCTGGAGCGCGGCATCCCGTACGTCCGCACCCTCGACTGGGACCGGCGCCGCTCCAGCGAGGACTGCCGGACCACGCCGGCCGCGGCCTTGCCGGGCACGTACGTGGCGGTGGCGCGCATGGGGAAGCTGCGAAGCCCCAAGGGGGTCTTCCACCTCAGGTGACCGAAGGCGGGGCCGCGAAGGCGGGATCTCCAAGGTGGGGGTCGCGAAGGTGGGATCTCCAAGGTGGGTCGCGAAGGCGCGTCTGGAAGGCGGGATCTCGGAGGCAGGGTCGCGAAAGCGGGATCTCGCAGGTGGGTGGGCGATCGCTGGAGGGGGGACGGGCGTGTCAGACGTAGCGTTCGAGGATGGACGACTCGGCCAGGCGGGACAGGCCCTCGCGGACGCTGCGGGCCCGTGACTCGCCGACGCCTCCGACGGCCTGCAGGTCGTCGATGCTGGCCGCGAGCAGCTTCTGCAGCCCGCCGAAGTGGTTGACCAGGCGGTCGACCACCGTGGCCGGCAGCCGGGGGACCTTGGCCAGCAGGCGGAAGCCGCGCGGGCTGACCGGCGTGTCGAGCGTCTCGCCGCCGTCGTGGCCGAGGATGCGGGACACCGCCGGCAGGTCGAGCAGCGCGCTGCCGGACAGCTCGTCGAGGTCGTGCATGGCCTCCGACAGGTGCCGGGTGCGCCGCCCCGACGGGGCCGGGAGGTAGTCGCGCACGACCAGCTCCCGCTCGGAGTCGACGCCGGCCACCAGCTCGTCGAGCTGGAGCGACAGCAGCCGGCCGTCGGTGCCCAGCTCGACCACGTAGCCCTTGATCTCGTCGGAGATGCGCCGGACCATCTCCAGCCGCTGGGCGACGGCGGCCACGTCGCGAACGGTCACCAGGTCCTCGATCTCCAGGGCCGACAGCGTGCCGGACACCTCGTCGAGGCGGTGCTTGTAGCGCTCCAGGGTGGCCAGGGCCTGATTGGCCTTGGACAGGATCGCCGCCGACTCCTCCAGGACGTAGCGGATGCCGTCGAGGTAGAGGGCGATGATCCGCATCGACTTGCTGATCGCGATGATCGGCAGGCCGGTCTGCCGGGCCACGCGCTGGGCGGTGCGGTGGCGGGTGCCGGACTCGTCGGTGGGGATGGCCGGGTCGGGGACGAGGTGGACCGCGGCGCGCACGATCTTCTGGTCGCCGCTCACCACGATCGCGCCGTCCATCTTGGCCAGCTCGCGCAGGCGGGTGGCGGAGAACTCGACGTCGAGCTCGAAGCCGCCGCTGCAGAGCTGATCGACCTCGCGGTTGTAGCCGAGCACGATCAACCCGCCGGTCTGCCCGCGCAGGATCCGCTCCAAGCCGTCGCGCAGCGGTGTGCCCGGGGCCACCGCGGCCAGGGCTTCGCGACGGCGGTCGTCCAGACTCCTGTCGTTTGGCACCAGACCCCCGTGTCGAAATAGTCAAGTCCAGCTTAGCGGCGCTATGTGACGTGTGTGAGAGCGTCCCAGACGTTCTCCGCCTCCACCACCTCGAATCCGGGGGCGAACGTGACCGGCCCGACGGGCACGAGAGAGCGCTGCCCGTCGCGCTTCCGGCCGCCTTCTTCGAGGGAGCCGGCGGGCACCAGGCCCCGGCGGAAGCCCAGCCTGGCGGCCTCGCTGAGCCGCCGCCGCACGTCCTTGACCGGCCGCAGCTCGCCCGCGAGACCCACCTCGCCCAGGGCGACGAGCCCCGCCGGGAGCGGCTTGTCGCCGGCGGCGCTGGCCACGGCGAGCATCACGGACAGATCGACGGCCGGGTCGGCCAGCTTGATGCCGCCCACGGTGGCGGTGAACACGTCGCAGCCGCCGAGCTTGGCGTTGAGGCGGCGCTCCAGCACGGCGAGGACCATCTGCACGCGGTAGGTGTCGAGGCCGGAGGAGGTGCGCCGGGGCTGCTGCGCCTCGGTGCGGGCGACCAGGGCCTGCACCTCGGCCGGTAGCGGGCGGGTGCCCTCGACGGTCACGGTCACGCAGGTGCCCGGCACGGGCCTGCTGCGCCGGGAGACGAACAGCCCGCTGGGGTCGGTGATGCCCTCGATGCCGCGCTCGTGCAGGTCGAAGCAGCCGACCTCGTCGGTCGGGCCGAACCGGTTCTTGATCGCGCGGACCATGCGCAGCCTGGAGTGGCGGTCGCCCTCGAAGTTGAGGACGACGTCGACCAGGTGCTCCAGGGTGCGGGGGCCGGCGATGGAGCCGTCCTTGGTGACGTGGCCCACGAGGACGGTCGCCATGTTGCGCTCCTTGGCCAGGCGCACGAGGTTGGCGGCGACCTCGCGGACCTGGGTGACCCCGCCGGGCACGCCCGTGGTCTGGGCGGAGCCGACGGTCTGCACCGAGTCGACCACGAGCAGCCTGGGCTGGACCTTCTCGACGTGGGCCACCAGGGCCGACAGCTCGGTCTCGGCGGCGAGGTAGAGCTGGTCGCGGATGGCGCCGATGCGGTCGCCGCGCAGGCGGACCTGCGCGGCCGACTCCTCGCCGGTGACGTAGAGGACAGTGTCGCGCTCGGCCATCCGGGCGGCGGCCTCCAGCAGCAGCGTGGACTTGCCGATGCCCGGCTCGCCGGCCAGCAGGATCACCGCGCCGGGCACCAGGCCGCCGCCGAGCACCCGGTCGAGCTCGCTCACCCCGGTGGTGCGGGCGGCCGCCACCTCGGCCTTGACGTGGCCGATCGGCATCGCGGGGCCGGTGGTGGCGCCGGCCTGGACGACGTGGACGCCGGCGCGGGCGCCCTCCTCGTCGACCGTGCCCCACGCCTGGCACTCGCCGCACCGGCCCACCCACTTGGTGGTGCGCCAGCCGCATTCGGCGCAGCGGTATCCGGGCTTGGGGGCAGTCTTGGCCATGCGGAGCAGGCTAGCGGCCCCCACCGACATTCGCGGGCAGGCGGACCGTCACGCCAGGCCGAGGTCGTTGACCAGCATGCGCTTGGGGCGGGCGCCGATGACCTGCCGCACCGGCTCGCCGTTCTCGAACAGCAGCAGCGTGGGCAGGCTGAGCACGCCGTACCGGTTCATGATGTCGGGGTTCTCGTCGGTGTTGAGCTTGCCGATGGTCAGGCCGTACTCGGCCTCGATCTGCTCCAGCACCGGCGCGACCATGCGGCACGGCCCGCACCACTCGGCCCAGAAGTCGACCAGGACGGGCTTGTCGCTGCTCAGTACCTGCTCGTCGAAGTTCTCGGTGGTCAGGGTGATCATTTCTCTCCTCGGGTGATGCAGCCGGAGCAGGACTCGCCGAGCTGGGCCGCGACCTCGGCGCGGCGGGCGAGCAGGGTGCGGATGTCGTCGTCGATCTGGGCCAGCTTGCGTCGGTAGACCTCGGCGGACTCCTGGCAGGAGCCGCCTGTGGCGTGGCCGGCGCGCAGACAGTCGACGAACGGCCGGGTGTCCTCCAGCGTGAAGCCGACCGACAGCAGCGTGCGGATCTCCGACACCAGGCGGACGTCGTCCTCGGCGTACTCGCGGTAGCCGTTGACGCTCCGCCGGGAGGTGATCAGCCCGTTCTGCTCGTAGTAGCGGAGCGAGCGGGTGCTCGCACCGGTACGTCCGGCCAGCTCTCCGATGCGCATGATGACACGGTAAACGTTGACGCCGGTGTCAAGGTCAAGGGGTCGAGGTCGAGGGGTCGAGGTCAGGGGTCAGAACAGGCGCCAGCGCAGCACGTTGGGGTAGGCCAGCTCCACGCCGGGCGTCTCCGCGATCGCCTGCTCGGCCACGGCCGGGGCGAACTCGATGCGCAGCACCGCTTCCAGGTCCGCCCGCCGCTCGAACACCATGCGCAGGTCGAGTTCCTGCCGCTGCCAGCCGTGCCGCGTCCAGAACGCCTCCACCTCCCGCGCCGAGTACGCCGGAACCGTGCGCGAGAACCAGCGGCCGAACGCCCCGCGGCCCGCGTCGAGGTCGATGACGAAGGCCGCGCCGCCGCGCCGCACCACCCGGGAGAGCTCGCGCAGCCCCGGCTCGCAGCCCGGGCCGAAGAAGTACGCCCACCGCGCGATGGCCACGTCCACCGACATGTCCGGCAGCGGCAGGTCCTGCGCGGTGGCGGCGTGCACCTCCACGCCGGGCAGCCCGGCGCAGCGGCGGCGGGCCAGCGTCACCAGGTCGCCGTGCGGCTCGACCCCGATCACCCGGGCCGCCGCGGCCGACAGGCCGGGCAGGTGGTAGCCGGTGCCGCAGCCGATGTCGAGCACGGTCGCGCCGTCCCACGGCCGGATCGCCCGCATGGCCGTCTCGGCCGCGCCGTCGGGGTCCACGGCGCGGTTCTCCAGCTCGTACAGCTGCGGGGTGTTCCAGATGTTGGGGCTGGGAATGGCTCCTTTTGCGATCCGGGGCATGACCCAACCGTAGGGGGCGCGCGCCAGAATCCCGTCACCGGCTTAGGCTGGCAACGTGGCTGATGTCATCCGCGTGCCCAATGCGAAGATCGCATTGTCCACCGCCTCGGTATATCCGGAACGCACTCCTGACGCGTTCGAGCTCGCCGCGCGCCTGGGCTACGACGGCGTCGAGATCATGGTCGGCGCCGACCCCGTGAGCCAGGACATCGACGTGATCGAGCGGCTGTCGGACCACTATCACGTGCCCGTGCTGGCCATCCACGCCCCGTGCCTGCTGGTCACGCAGCGCGTGTGGGGGCGCGACCCGTGGGCCAAGCTGGTCAGGGCCCGGCAGGCGGCCGAGCGGCTCGGCGCGTCGGCGGTCGTGGTGCATCCGCCGTTTCGCTGGCAGCGCGAGTACGCCCGCGACTTCGAGACCGGGCTGGCCCGCATGCGCGACGAGACTGACGTGGTCTTCGCGGTGGAGAACATGTTCCCGCTGCGCGCCAGGAACAACGACGTCGTCCCGTACTCCCCGGACTGGAACCCGATCGACTACGACTTCCCGCACGTCACGCTGGACCTGTCGCACACGGCCGTGTCGGGCTCCGACGCGATGGAGATGGCCACCAAGCTCGGTGACCGCCTGGCGCACCTGCACCTGGCCGACGGCCTGGGCGTGACGAACAAGGACGAGCACCTGGTGCCGGGGCGCGGCAGCCAGCCGTGCGCGCCGATTTTGGAGCGGCTGGCCGGCAACGGCTACACCGGGCTGGTGGTGCTGGAGATCAACACGCGCAAGGCGTCCAGCCGCACGGAGCGGATCGACGACCTCGCCGAGGCACTGGCGTTCGCCCGCCTCCACCTCGCGGCCTCGGCATGACGGTCAGGAAGGGCCCCGGCCGCAGACCGGGCTCGGCCGACACCCGGGGCGAGATCCTGACGGCGGCCCGGCGGGTGTTCGCCGAGAAGGGGTTCGACAAGGCGACCGTGCGCGGCATCGCCCGCGAGGCGGAGGTCGATCCCGCGCTCGTGCACCACTACTTCGACACCAAGGAGGGCATGTTCGCGGCGGCGATGCGGCTGCCGCTGACACCCGAGCAGGTGCTGCCGTCGCTGCTCGAAGGCCCGCGCGAGGAGATCGGGGAGCGGCTGGTCCGGTTGATCCTCACGGTGACCGCCACGCCGGAGACCCGGGAGCCGCTGATCGCCATCATCCGCTCGGCGATGACGCACGAGCACGCCGTGACGATGTTCCGGGAGTTCGTCACGAACGCGCTGCTGTTCAGGGTGGCCGACACGCTGGGGGTTCCGCACCTGCGGATCGAGGCGGCGTTCGCGCAGATGTTCGGCGTGCTGATGGCCCGGTACGTGCTCAAGCTGGAGCCGATGGCCGGGGCCGACCCGGAGGAGCTGGTGGAGCTGCTGGCGCCGACGATCCAGCGTTACTTCACAGCGTAGAGCATTGTTCTGTAACGGCCCGTGGCCGTAGGGTGGGTCGCGTTACCCCAGAAATGTTACCGATGGGTAGGATTCTGGGGACAGCCTGGTCGTCGCGTGCTCGACCGGCGCTCGTACGCTGGCAGCCAACGTCGTCTGTGGGAGGACCCGTGCTCTGGGTAGCCATCATCGGACTCGTCATGACCGTCCTGGCGGTGGCCGTGGCGGGCCGTCGGGCGCTGTTCCTCTACAAGCTCGCCACCGTGGGTCCGCCCGCCCCCGAACGCCTCGAGTACGCCAAGGCGCACGCGGGCGAGGAGGTCAAGGCGCAGCTCGTCGAGGTGTTCGGCCAGAAGAAGCTGCTGAAGTGGACGCCGTCCGGCGTCGCGCACTTCTTCGTGATGTGGGCGTTCTTCATCCTGCTGACCGTCTACATCGAGGCGTACGGCGCGATCGTGCAGGGCGCGATCACCGGCCGCCCCGACTTCCACATCCCGCTCATCGGCCAGTGGGCGGTGCTCGGGTTCCTGCAGGACTTCATCGCGGTGGCGTGTCTCCTGGGCCTGGTGGCGTTCGCCGTCATCCGGATCAAGAACTCGCCCAAGGCACTGGGACGCGGCTCGCGCTTCTCCGGCTCGCACCTGAGCGGGGCGTGGCTCGTCCTGTTCATGATCTTCAACATCATCTGGACGCTGTTCCTGGCCCGCGGCGCATCGGCGGCCAACGGCAACTTCCCCTACTCCTCGGGCGCGTTCGTCTCGCTGGGCCTGGGGAACGTGCTGCCGGACAGCGCGCTGCTGGAGGAGATCGCGCTGCTCCTGCACATCGGCTTCATGCTGGTGTTCCTGGTGATCGTGGTCAACTCCAAGCACCTGCACATCTTCACCGCGCCGCTCAACGTGCTGTTCTCCCGCCGCCCCGACGGCCTGGGCGGCGCGCCGGAGCTGCGCGTGGACGGCAAGCCGGTGGACTTCGAGGACGAGGACCTCGACCCCGAACGGCTGGGCCGCGGCAAGATCGGCGACACCACCTGGAAGGGCTTCCTCGACTTCTACTCCTGCACCGAGTGCGGGCGCTGCCAGTCGCAGTGCCCGGCGTGGAACACCGACAAGCCGCTGTCGCCGAAGATGCTCATCCTGGACCAGCGTGACCACGCCTTCAAGGTGGCCCCGTACCTGCTGGCCGGGGCCTCCACCGAGCACGCCGACACCGACGTGCTCGCGCTGCTGGAGAAGCCGCTGGTCGGCGAGGACGGCGTCATCCACCCCGACGTGCTGTGGTCGTGCACCAACTGCGGCGCCTGCGTCGAGCAGTGCCCGGTGGACATCGAGCACATCGACCACATCCTCGACATGCGCCGCTACCAGGTGATGGTGGAGTCGTCGTTCCCGTCCGAGGCGGGCGTGATGGTGAAGAACCTGGAGAACAAGGGCAACCCCTGGGGCATGTCCGAGATGAAGCGGGCCGACTGGATCGGGGAGCTGGACTTCGAGGTCGAGGTCGTCGACGAGAAGATGCCCGAGGACGCCGAGTACCTGTTCTGGGTGGGCTGCGCCGGAGCCCTGGAGGACCGGGCCAAGAAGACCACCAAGGCGGTCGCGGAGCTGCTGCACATCGCGGGCGTCAAGTTCGCCGTGCTCGGCCCCATGGAGGCGTGCAGCGGCGACCCGGCCCGGCGCCTCGGCATGGAGTACCTGTTCAACATGCTGGCCCAGCAGAACATCGAGACGCTCAACGAGGCCGGCGTCAAGAAGATCGTCGCCACCTGCCCGCACTGCTTCAACACCCTGGCCAACGAGTACCCGCAGCTCGGCGGCACGTACGAGGTCGTGCACCACACGCAGCTGCTGGCCAAGCTCGTGGACGAGGGCAAGCTGACCCCGATCACCCCGATCGAGGAGAAGATCACCTACCACGACCCGTGCTTCCTCGGCCGCCACAACAAGGTCTACTCCCAGCCCCGCGACATCATGTCCAAGGTGCCCGGCGTGCAGACCCAGGAGATGCACCGCCACAAGGACCGCGGCTTCTGCTGCGGCGCCGGCGGCGCGCGTATGTGGATGGAGGAGCGCATCGGCAAGCGCATCAACACCGAGCGCGTGGACGAGGCGCTGACCACGAATCCCGACACCGTCTCCACCGCGTGCCCGTTCTGCATGGTGATGCTCGGTGACGCGATCAACGAGAAGAAGAACAACGGAGAGGCCAAGGAGTCGCTGGAAGTCGTGGACGTCGCCCAGCTCCTGATCAAATCCGTGAAAACCCCTACCTGACACCGGAAAGTCGGACTCCTCCACAGGTAATGTGGAGGAGTTCCGCATGTCAGGGGACACCCCCGGAAGAAATCCGCCATCCACATAACGGGAAAATCACGGTAACCTCAACGTCGCATGGCTTCATTCGACGGGGAGGGGGCTCGCGATGCGCGTCGTGGTCACAGACGCGGAAGTCACGCTCGCCGATGTGCTCTCCCTCCGCCTGGCCATGGAGGAGTCCCTGAGCGACGGGACGGAGCTCGTCCTCAGGCACCGGACGACGGGGGTCGAACGTGAGGTCCTGCTCGGCACGCCGGGGGCGCGCGCCGGGGAGGCCACCCTGGCGGTCTCGCTGGCCCCGCTCATGCTGACGGCCGGGCGCTGGGACGCCTACCTGCGGCGCGACGGCAAGCGCGTGCGGCTGCGCAGCGTCGACCCGGGCTTCTCGCTGGACCATCTCGACACGTACGCGCTGTGCAAACGGACCCTCGCCTACCGCTCCTACCGGACGCGCAACGGTTACCTCGCGCTGAAGATCGCCGACGCCGAGCCGATCGCGGAGGTGCGCTCGATCTGGTTCAGGGAGGGCCGCTTCGAGGTGATGGGCCTGCTGGCCTTCACCGGGCTGGAGGACGACGACGCCCGCCACGAGGCCAGGCTCGCCCTTCAGCGCAGGCAGTCCGGCGATCAGATGCGGCGCACCTCGGCGACCGTGCAGGGCGTGCGCTTCCACGCCGCGTTCTCCCTGGTGGACGTGCTCGCGGCCGATCCCGACGGGGCCGGCACCTGGGAGCCCTCGCTGGAGGTGGAGGGCGTGGCCACGCCGCTGAAGCTCGGCTCGCGGCTCGACGACGTCGACGGCAAACGCCGCCGCCTGCACTACCCCTCGGCCCGGATCGACGGGGTCCCCATCCGCCCCCGCTACACCGCCGACGACGAGCTGCGGATCGAGGTGGGCGGATGAGGATCACCCTGCTGGTCTCCTCCGCGTACGGCATGCGCGGCGACGTGCGCTCCACCCTCAACCTCGCCACCGCGCTGTCCGAACGCCACGACGTCGAGGTGATCAGCGTCAGGCGGCACAAGGACCGGCCGTTCTTCCCCGTCGGGCCGGACGTGGTCATGCGCTCGGTGATCGACGCCAGGCCGGGCGGCAGGCGTCTCCTGCCGCGCGGGCAGGTGCGCGCGGAGGTCGCGCTCTGGCGGCTGCTGCGCAGCCTCAAGTCCGACGTGCTGATCACGACGCGGCCGGCGCTCGGCGTCCAGGCCGCCCGGCACGCCCCGCGCGAGCTGCTCAAGATCGCCCGCGAGTGGGGCAGGCCGGCCGTTCCCGGACCGGTCAAGCGGTTCTACCCCCGGCTGCACGCGGTCGCCACCGCCACCGACACGGCCGGTGAGGAGTGGACCCGGCTGCTCGAAGGGTCTCCCGCCGTCCACACCGTGCCCGACGCGCTGCCGACCGGCCCGTGGCCGCGCTCGCGCATGGACAACCGCATCGTCGCCGCCGGCGGGCGGTGGGTCCCGGTCAAGGGGTACGACCGGCTGATCAGGGCGTTCGCCACCGTGGCGGACAAGCGGCCCGACTGGCGGCTGCGGCTGTACGGCGGCGGCCCCGAGGAGCGGCGGCTACGCGCGCTGGTGCGCGACCTCGACCTGCACAACCACGTCTACTTCATGGGCGTCACCCCCGACCTCGCGGGGGAGTTCGCCAAGGCGTCGATCGTGGCCAACACCTCCCGCAACGGCGACCTCGGGATGACCGTGCTGGAGGCCATGGGCTGCGGGGTGCCCGTGGTGGCCTTCGAGGGCTCGCGGGGGCCGATGGAGTTCGTGGCGACCGGCTACAACGGGGTGCTGGTGCCGGCGGACGACGGCGACGCCGGGCTGGAGATGTTCGCGGCCGCGCTGCTCGCCCTCATCGACGAGGAACGCAGGCGCCGGTCGCTGGCCGCCGGGGCGCTCGACACCGCCCTGCGCCACTCGGCCGCCGAGGTGGCCGTGCAGTGGGAGAAGTTGATCGCGGACCTCAGATGAGCGACAGGGATACGGATATCGTGGTGACCATGCACGGCTACACCGGTGACAAGCAGGCATATCTGACGCGGCTCAGGCGCATCGAGGGACAGATCAGGGGCCTGCAGCGGATGGTCGACGACGACGCGTACTGCATCGACGTGCTCACGCAGGTCTCGGCGGCGACCCGGGCGCTCCAGGCGGTGGCGCTGGGTCTGCTGGAGGACCACCTCGCTCACTGTGTGGCCGACGCCATCAACAGCGGCGGCCCCGAGGCAGAGGCGAAGGTCAAGGAGGCGTCGGCGGCGATCGCACGACTCGTCCGTTCGTAGGAGGGTGGCCGGCGCGACTGACTAGTCATGTCGTGGGAGGTGAGCCACCCTCCGCATCACCGTCCCGGACCCCTCAGGAGTCCGGGACCATGTCATGGTGATCGTTCGTCAATGACTCGCTGAAGTCCGCAATCCGAGCGCGTCGTCGAGCTCATCCAAGGTCAGCCGCCGCTCGCTGATGGCAACAGCGGTGAGTACCTCGGCGTAGAGCGCAATCTCGTCCAACGCGACACGGTCGTGGACCCGAGAGTCCAGGTCGTCGTGCCCCACCGCGTCGTCCTTCCTTCCGCAGCCCACACCCTCTACGAGGTTACGGCCGGGGCCCTTCGGGCGACATGGCCCATCGGAGTCATTCCTTTGCGCGCCGCCGGGGCCCCACGAGGGTCATTTCCCCAATCAGAGATCACAATTCAGCGAATGGCTGGTGCTTGGCGTCTTAGAACGATATAGGCGAGGTAAGAGAGAAATAACGGTATTAGTGGGTTTAGGAGGGAAGATCATCGCGTTCGTGGACGATCCTGCGCACCAGCGCGGCCTGTCCGGCGAACCCGCGCTCCGGCACTCTTGCCCCCGACACGGCCTGCCATGCCAGCCCCGCCGCGTAGGCCGCCCCCAGCACGCCCGCCGCGGTGGCCCGGTCGGGCGGCTCGATCTCGAAGCCCGACGTGACGCGCTGACGCGGCATCCGTGACAGCACCCGCCTCGCCACCGCCGCCGCCAGCCGCCCGGAGCGCGTCCCCTCTCCGCCGTTCGTCATGGGGCCGCTCCGATCGCCCGCTCCCGTGTCGCCGGTCCGGCGCGCGTCCTGCCCACCGGTTCTGCGCGGGTCCTGCGCGCCTGATCTGTGCGGGTCCTGCCCACCGGTCCTGTGCGAGTCCTGTGCGCCGGGTCCGGGCGTGTCCTTGCCGCCGGTACGGCTGAGGCGGCCGGACCGGCTGAAGCGGCCCGAGCCGGTGCTCGCCGGCCCGCCCGGCGTCCACGCGCCGGTTTCGTCGGCGGGGGTCCAGGCGCCGGTGGGCTCCCCGGCTTCGTCCGGTCCGTCCCGCCTCCCGCCGGGGCCGCCCGGGGACCATGCTCCCGTGGTGTCCGGCGGGTGCGGCGGGGCCCAGGCGCCCGTGGGGGTGCCCAGGGCGCCGGGAGGGCCCGGGAGCGGCTGGGAGGGGCCCAGGACCGCGAAGCCGTCCGGATGCGTCGTCTCCGCCGCCGACGTGCCCGTGAGCCCCGCGCCGGCCAGCTCCTCGTACGCATGCCGCAGCCGATGGTCCAGCCGCCCCGGCAGCAGTCCCCGGGAGTCGGACAGGTCGGCCAGCAGCGTGGCGGCCGCACGGGCCGGGTCGCGGGTGAAGGACAGCGCCTCCATCAGGTCGTACACCGTGTGCGCGAAGTGCGCCTCCGGGTCCGTCTCCGGCAGGATCGCCCGCGCCAGCCGGGCCGGGCAGCGGTCGAGCCACGCCAGCCGTACCGACTCGTCGGAGCGCAGCGCGGCGCGGTCGTCGAGGCCGGGCCGTGACAGCGCCGGCTCCACCATCGTGAGCAGTGCCAGAGCGCGTGGCCGGAAGCGCGTGTCGGACAGCAGGATCTGCGCCGTGTCGGCCATGATCGCCGTCAGCCGGAGCGCCTCGCGCGAGCGGCCCGCCCGCAGCCGCTCGGCCACGAGCCGGACCAGGTGCAGCAGCGGCGGCGCCGGCAGCCAGCGCACCCACTCGTCGCCGGGCAGGGGCCGGCGCAGGTACTCGCCGAAGATGGTCAGCAGCCGCTCGTTGCCGTCGAAGGCCGGCGCGTACGCGCACCACATCACCGTGCCCCAGACGGCCGCGACCGTGCTCGGCACGTCACCGGCGAGGATCTCGTCGAACGCCGTCAGCGGGAAGTCCTTCTCCGACCGGCGCCCGGCCGCCCGTACGAGCACCCGGACCTGCTCCGTGAGATGGTCGGGCACGTCCGGTCCGACGAAGGCCTGCGTGGAGCCCGGCTCGGCGGCGAAGTCCGGCCCGCGGGGGATAACCCGGGCCGGCAGCACCGCGGCGGCGTGCCCGGCCGGCCGCACCCGCGCTCCCCGCGGCGGCGGAGCCGGGTGCCAGCGGCCGTCGGCCGGGTCGTGCAGGTGCCAGCGCGCGTGCGCCCCGAACAGCCACCGGTCGCCGTCGGGCGTCACCAGCGTCCGCGAGGCGATCGCCTCCGCGCGCACGGGTACGGGAAGGTCCTGCCAGCGGGGGTCCGCGACCATCGCGCGGACGTCCGCTTCCGTGGCGGCGAACGCATCCCAGGGGCGCACGGCGGCCATCGTACTTGCCGTCCGTGGATCATCGACCGCCCATACACGGCAGAATGTCCCCCTATGAGGTTGAAGAGGACTGTGATAGCGATGGTGGCGATGGGGCTCGCGGGATGCGGGTCGACCACCGCGGCGCAGCCCTCCCCGACCGGCCCCGGCGTGCTCGACGTGGCCAGGGCCGCCCCGCCCGAGCCCGGAGGCGAGGTGGGCGGTGCGTCCACCGAGTTCGCCGCGGCTGCCGACCTGGCCGCCTGGGTCAAGCTGAGCGACACCGAGAAGGACGTCGACCGCATCGCCAAGCTCGACGTGAACACCACGGCCAAGGGCTCGCTTTACCTGGAGCCCAAGACCTCGACCTGGTTCGACGGCTTCCGCGGCCCGTTCGTGTACCAGGAACTGGCCGGCGACATCGTCATGTACGCCCGGGTCAAGGTCGAGGGCAAGAAGGGCGCCAAGCCGAAGCGGAAGTTCTCGCTCGGCGGGCTGATGGCCCGGGTGCCCGGCACGTACGACAAGCCGACCTGGGTGTCGGTGACCACGGGCACCGCCGAGAAGAGCGGCCAGGTCGAGGCGAAGTACACGCTGAACGGCGGATCCAAGCCGATGGAGGTCCCCGTCAAGGCGGGCTGGGTCGATCTCGTCCTGGCCCGGGCCGGCCGACTCGCCGCGGCGTTGTACCGGGAGGAGGGCGGTGCCTGGAAGGTCGCCCGGCGCTGGCCGTCGGAGCTGCCCGAGGTGCTCCAGTGGGGCCTCACCGCGTACACCGACTGGGACAGCTACGCGGCGCTCAAGAAGGACGCGGCGAAGGGCAACGCCAAACAGATCCAGGGCCTGCCCGACCTGAAGCTGACCGTCGACTTCGTCCACTTCCTGCGCCCCGAGCTGCCGGAGTACGCCGACCCGCTCAACACCGCGTCGGTGTCGGACGCGGCGCTGATCAAGACGTTGACGCCTGCCGGTGCCTGACCGCCTTGGCCATGTAGTTGTCGGGCGTGCGGGCGAAGGAGGCACGGTCGTCGTCGGTGAGCTCGCGGACCACGCGGCCCGGCACTCCCGCGACGAGCACGCCGGCCGGGATGCGCTTGCCCGGGCCGATCACGGCCCCGGCCGCGACCAGAGTGCCGGCGCCGATGCGGGCGCCGCCGAGCACGATCGCGCCGATGCCGACGAGCGCGCCGCTCTCCACGTGGGCGCCGTGGACCATGGCCTTGTGGCCCAGGCTCACGCGCGGCTCCAGGATGGCCGGCTGGCCCGCGTCGGCGTGCAGGCAGCACAGGTCCTGGACGTTGCACTCCTCGGCGATCTCGATCCGCTCGTCGTCCCCGCGCAGGACCGAGCCGTACCAGATGCTGGACGCGCGTCCGACGCGCACCTGTCCGACGACGACGGCACCAGGCGCTATGTACGCCTCGGGGTGAATGTCGGGGACGGCCCCGCCGTCCAGCGCTGCGATGTACACCCGGCCCATCGTAATTCCCGCTCCACGTCAGGCGTTCCGCTTGCGGACGTGGGCAGATGGCAGGAGAGTCGTTTCCTGACGTCTCGCTGCCAGACCCTCACAACCCGCAGTTTTCCCCCGGCTCACGCAAACCTTTAGGTAACCCCCATGACAAACCAGCACGAGAGCATTCCCGATCTGATGCAAGAGGACACCTTCGAGGTCGTGATGCGCGGCTACAACCGCCGTCAGGTCCACGACTACATGACGCGCACCCGCAACCAGATACGGGATCTCGAGGAACGGCTGGCCAGGGCGATCGAGCAGGCCGAGCAGGGCCGTGTCGAGCTGGCCGAGGCCAGGCGGCGCATGGTCGAGGCGCCGCAGAGCTACGAGGACCTCAGCCCCCGGCTCGCGCAGATCCTCAAGCTGGGCGAGGAGGAGGCCGCCGCCAAGCGGGCCGACGCCGAGGCCGAGTCCACCCAGCTGCGTGAGCAGGCCGCGGAGGAGGCCGAGCGGCTCGTGTCGTCGGCCCGCGCGACCGCCGACGAGATCCTGACCTCCGCCCAGGCCGAGGCCGAGCGGCGGGTGACCGACGCCACGGCGGCGGCCGAGGGCATGCTGGCGCAGGCCGGCTCCGACGCCGAGGAGCAGCTCACCACCGCCCGCACGGAGGCCGACGAGACCCTGCGGTCCGCGCGGGCCGAGGCCGAGCGGCTGGTCACGGGCGCCGAGCAGGAGGCGGCCCGGCTGCTGGAGTCGGCGAGCGCCGAGGCCGACCGGACCCTGGCCGCCGCCCGCGGCGAGGCCGAGTCGACGCTCGCGGACGCCAACCGGCGCGTGGCCGCGCTGGACGAGCACGCGGGCCGGCGCGTCGAGTACCTCACCAACACGCACTCCGAGGTCGTGCGCCGGCTCAGCGAGATCGGCTCGGTGCTGGGGGACCTGATGCGGACCGAGAGCGCGGCCGGAGCGCTGGTTCTGGAGCAGGCGGGCCCGGCGCGCGAGCCGGTCCCGGCACCGGAGGAGTCGCGCGAGCCCGCGCCGGTCGAGTCGACGGCGGTCGAGTCCGCGCCGGTCGAGTCCGCGCCGGTCGAGCACGCACCGGTCGAGCACGCACCGGTCGGGCAGGCGCCGGTCGAGCACGTGCCGGCCCAGCAGGAGCCGGAGGCGGTCGGTCCGCTGCTCGGCGCCCCGCGGGAGCCCGTGGACCAGGACGACGTCCGCGTCATCGTGCAGGATGACGAGCCGCGACCGGGAACGCCGAACGCGCCCCGGGTCTCCGACGACACCGACGTGAACCTGGGCCGTTTGTCCGACCTGCGCCAGTAAGTCAGAGGCCGGTAAGTCAGAGGCCGGTAAGCCGTGCGCGGCCCTGAGGTCGCGGCCATGAAGAGCGGAAGCCTCCGCCCCCGATCGGGTCGGAGGCTTCCGCGCACATGGCCCCGTTGGTGGCCCGGTGCCGGGGCCGCCGAGACGCTGGACCCGGCACCGGGTGCTAGCGTGCGCCCCCGGCCGGTGTGCGGCCGGGGCGCGCGTCAGAAGGTCGCGGGCCCGGCGCGCCGCCCCGGGTCCCCGGCCGCGCCCTGCGGGTCACCGGCCCTGATCTCCTGCTCCCGGATCCGCTCGCGCAGGTCGTCCGGGTCGTCCGCGTCGATGGTCATCGCGCATCCGGCGTCGCGCTGCGCGTCGCTGAGTGGCTGGTGGCGTGTCGCCCACCAGCGGCCCGCGTCGCTCCGCCAGATGGTCCACTGGGAGAACTCCCGGGCGATGTCGGCGAGGTGCCGGTCAAAGGACATGCGCGTCATCCCTCCGGGGCCTCCTGCGAGGTTCCATCTCCTTGAAGGGTGCGCGTGTTCTCTAGAGAAGTAAATGATCGCAAAGGACAGGTGAACCTATCGCTCGACAACCTGGTTCGCCCTAGGCGTCGAAGTCGTACTGGAGTACGTAGGCGGCGGAGTCCAGGACCATCTCGTTGTACTCGACCGGCACGCCGCTCGACGTGTACGCCGTGCGGGCGATCACGATCACGGGTGTGCCGGCCGGCAGGCCCAGCAGCTCGCTCTCCCTCGGCGCGGGCATGCGGGCCCGGATCTCCTCGGTGAAGTGCGCCGGCGCGAGCCCGAGGTCGCGCAGCCTGGCGTAGACGCCCCCCGCCCCGGTGTCGGCCAGCGTGATGGCGCTGCCCTCGACCGCCCGCGCGGGGAAGTACGAGGTGGCGAGCTGCACCGGCCGCCCGTCGACCGAGTAGCGCCGCCGCCTGATCCACGCCTGGCGGCTGTCCAGCACCTCGGCCACGTCCTCGGGCGCCTCCTCGTTGAGCACCTCCACCTCGTCCACGGTGAACGGCCGGCCGCGCACGTCGGCGTCCCAGATGGAGTGCCCCTCACCCCACTGGTCACGCGCCAGGCGGCGTGAGCCGTGCCTGCGTATCGGCTTGAACAGGCGCACATAGACCCCCGACCCTCGTTTGGGGACGGCCAGACCTTCGTTGATGAGGACGGCCAGCGCCTGCCTCGCGGTGGCACGGGCGATCGAGTAGTCGGCCATCAGCGCGTTCTCGCCCGGTAGCCGGTCCCCGTCTCTCAGTTCGCCGGCGAGGATCCGGGAGCGGAGGCCGTCGGCGATGCGGCGGTAGATGGGGAGATCGTGGGGTACCGGGGATTCAGTCACGTTTGATACCACCCTCTGTCACCAACCGGGTTTGGCGTCTCCAGAGAACTTGCCCCGTCTTGTCCACGATCGCACAGATACGCAGGTTGGTCGCGTGCTTCTTTTGAGCGGATCGTGCCCATGTGGCGAGCCGAAACCGGTTTCCGCCGCCCTTTATCGGGGAACCGTGCGCGTCGTTATCCGGGTGGCCCACCAGCGGCGAGTAACCAGCGCGGCCAGCACGGCGCCCGTGGTGTTGAGGAGAACGTCGTCGATCGACGAGTAGCGGCCGAGCCGCAGGACGTACTGGAGGGCCTCGACCGTGACCGAGGCGGCGGCCCCGGCGGCGGCCACCCCCGCCGTGGAGGCGAAGCGCGGCCCGCGCACGGGCAGCAGCGCGCCCAGCGCGGCGAAGACCAGCAGGTTGCCTCCGACCTGCGTCAACACCGCGCCCGGCGGCGCGCCGGCGAGAGTGACGAGGTCGGTGAACGGGACGAGACTGACTCCTTCCTGACCGGTGGCCGGGGTGAGGATCATCCACAGCCAGGGAAGCGTGCCGGTCAGGATGCCGACGTCGGCGAGGGCGGTGCGGGCGGGCGCGGGGTGGCCGGCGCGGGCGCGGCGCCGGCCCAGGAGGTACGTCAGGGCCGCTGCCAGCGGAAGCGCCAGAACCCCAGCGATGATGATATTTCCCCACAGCTCCCAAGTCCGCCCCACCAGCCCATCATGAGGGCCGGACCGGGGGTACGAGAACCTGTCCTCCAGGACAGCCCCGGCACGGCGTCAGGAGACGGGCAGATGGGTGCCGAGGAAGTCGAGGGCGATGCGCCACGCGCGCTCCGCCGCCTCCGGGTGGTGGAACATCGGCGACTCGCTGTTGTGGAAGGCGTGTCCCGCCTCCTCGTCCACGTACACCCGCACGTTCGGCCGCCCCTGCGCCGCCTCCTCGACCTTCGCCACCTGCTCACGCGGGATGTACGGGTCGCTGCCGCCGAAGACCAGCAGCAGCGGTGAGGAGATCCGCTCCATCAGCCCGGTCGCCTCCGGCACGGCGGAGCCGTAGAAGGACAGGACGGCGTCGAGCTCCGTCTGCGTGGCGAGCATGAAGTCCACCGACCCGCCCAGGCAGAACCCGAGCGCCCCGAGCCCGCCCGTCACCTCGGGCAGCCCGCGCAGGTGGACGAGTGTCAGCGCGCAGTCGGCGACGCCCTGCGGCAGGTCGAAGCCGGCGGCCAGCTCGATCGACGCCGCGGTCCCCTCCGGGGTGTGCTCGCCGACCCAGCCGGGCCGCAGGCGCCAGAACAGGTCGGGCGCCGCCACCACGTAGCCGCGCCCGGCGAGCTCCTCGGCGACCTTGGCGATGTACGGTCCGACGCCGTAGATCTCCTGGACCAGGAGGATCCCCGGCCCGCTGCCGCCCTCGGGCAGCCAGACGTGGACGTCGAACGAGCCGTCGTGGGCGGTCACCTGGTCGATGCGCTTGTCCATGCTCCCCAGGATGGCGCATCACGGACGAGAGCCGCGTGAGATGACCGCTGCCGCGCGGCCGCCGGCGGTGCGAAGCTGGCAGATGGCAGTCGACGCGGACAGGACGGTGCGGCATGCAGGACGAATGGTCGGACGCGGTGGACACCCGGTCGGACGCGGTGGACCCCTGGCCGGCGGCGGACCCCTGGTCGGACGCGGTGGACATCCGGGCGCAGGCGGCCGGGCGGCTGGCCGAGGCCGCCCGCTCGGGCAAGCCGTGCCCGCCGGTCAGGGATCTCATCGGCACGGTGGACGACGCCTACGCCGTCCAGGAGATCGGCACCCGGCGGGCGCTGGGGGAGGGCCGGCGGCTCGTCGGACGGAAGGCGGGGCTGACCAACGCGCTCATGCGGGAGCGGTTCGGCGCTCGCGAGTGCTCCCACGGCGCCCTGTTCGCCGACATGGCCCTCCCCGAGGGAGTGCCGGTGCCGGTGGAGCGGTTCCTCCAGCCGATGGCGGAGGCCGAGGTCGCCCTGGTGCTGGGCCATGACCTGGTGGGCGGGCCGTTCACGGTGGCGGAGGTGATCCGGGCGGTGGACTTCGCGCTGCCCGCGATCGAGATCGCCGACTCGCGCGTGGCCGGCTGGGACATCACGCCGGTCGACACGATCGCGGACAACGCCTCCGGTGGCGCGTTCGTGCTGGGCGGCGCCCCCGTGCCGCTGTCCGGGCTCGACCTGCGGACGGCGGCGATGACGATGACCCGGGCGGGCACGCAGGTGTCGGCCGGCTCGGGCGCGGACTGCCTGGGCCACCCGCTCAACGCGGCCGCCTGGGTCGCCGGGGCGCTGGGCCGCACCGACCGGCCGCTGCGCGCCGGCGACGTCGTGCTGACCGGCGCGCTGGGGCCGGTGGTCCCGGTGGCGCCCGGCGATGTGTTCGAGGCGTCGATCGAGGGCCTGGGGTCCGTGTGCGCCGTGTTCGCCGCGTGAGAGCGGCCGCCGCGGCGGCGGTGGTGCTGCTGCTGGCCGGGTGCGGCGCCTCGCCGGCCATGCAGGTGCGGCACGACCCCGTGGTCAAGGTGGGCGCGATCGTCTCCCGGACCGGTGTGTACGCGAAGCTGGGCAAGGACATGGAGACCGCCATGCGCCTCTACCTGGACGCCCATGACGGCATGCTGGGCGGCCGGCCGGCGCGGCTGCTGGTCGCCGACGACTCGGGCAGCCCCGACCAGGGGCGGCAGCAGGCCCGGCGGCTGGTGTCGGGCGAGGGCGTGAGCGTGGTGACCGGCCTGGTCGCCTCCCCGGTGGCGGTCGAGGTGGTGCGCGAGGTGGCGGGCACCCCGGTGGTGATCGCCAACGCGGGCGCGGACGAGCTGGGCGGCCCGGGGGTGTTCCGGGTGTCGTTCACCAACCGGGAGCAGGGCCAGGCGGCCGGCAGGTACGCGGCCCGCAGCCACGGCCGGGTGCGGGTGGTGGCGATGGCGTCCGACTACTCCGGGGGCGTCCAGACCCTCGACGGCTTCGCCGAGGGCTACGGGGCCGAGCCGCTCAAGCGCGTGCTCACGCCGTTCGGCGGCGCCACCGACCTCGGGCCGTACCTGGGGCGGATCCCGGCGGACGCCCAGCTGCTGTACGCCTTCTACGCCGGGGCCGAGGCCGTCTCCTTCGCCAGGACGTACAAGCAGCTCGGCTACGACCGGAAGGTGGAGCTGCTGGCCTGCCAGCAGCTCACCGACGAGGACGTGATGGCGGCCGTCGGCGCCGACGGCGAGGGGACGACCAGCGTGGGCCTCTACTCACCGGCGCTGGCCAACCCGGCCAACACCGCGTTCGTGGCCAGGTGGCGGGCGGCGACCCGGCGTGACCCCTCGACGGTGGCCGTGCAGGGCTGGGACGCCATGCGGCTGATCGACCTGGCGGTGTCGGAGGGCGGGGCGGAGAGCGGCGACCTGACGCGGGCGCTCGGCCGGGTGCGGGAGGTGGACAGCCCGCGGGGCACGTTCCGGCTCGATCCGGTGACGCACAGCCCGGTGCAGACCTGGTACGCCCTGCGGTACGAGGACGGGGTCAACCGGGTCATCGCCACCATCCCGCCCACGGGCTGACGGGGGATCGCTCGCCCGAGGGGGCGAGGCCGGTTCCCTCGTGAGAGGGAGCCGGAAGATCGCCGGTCTCGGCGATCCGATGGGAGCGCGTGATCGACAGGATGGAGCCATCAAGGAGAACCCCTTCCGACCTGGAGATACGCCCTCATGAACCGCACCCGCCTCGCCGCCGCCGCACTCGCCGCCGCCGCCCTCACGACCGTCGCCGCCGGCCCGGCCGCACTCGCCGCCGCCCCCACCGCGGTGACCGCGACGGCCACGGCCGCGGGGCTGCCGCCGATCAACGAAGCGGCGCTCAAGGCGAGCATCGCCGGCCTTCCCGCGGCCGACGCCACCGCCGCCGAGGTCCGCGTCAGCGGCTCCCGGGGCTCCTGGAAGGGCGTCACCGGCGTGACGGACCTGCGTACCAAGCGGCCCGCCCGCGAGGGCGCGCGGTTCCGCGCCGGGAGCGTCACGAAGATCTTCACCACGGCGGTCGTGCTCCAGCTCGTCGCCGAGGGGAAGCTCTCGCTCGACGGCACCGTCCAGGAGTACCTGCCCGGCCTCCTCCCGGCGGGCTACCCGGCGATCAGCGTCGCCGAGCTCCTCAACCACACCAGCGGGCTGCCGTCGCCGAAGGTGCCGGGCGACCTGGCGTGGGTCTACAAGACCCGCTTCCAGCAGTGGAACCCGGAGGAGTACGTCGCCAAGGCCGTGGAGAACCCGATCGAGTTCGCTCCCGGCACCCGGCAGCACTACCTGAACACCAACACGTTCGTCGCCGGCATGCTCATCGAGAAGGTCACGGGCCGCTCGTACGAGCACGAGGTCACCACGAGAATCCTGCGCCCGGTCGGCATGCGCGACAGCTACCTGCCCGGCGACTCGGTCAAGATCAAGGGCCGGCACAACCACGGCTACCAGACGGTGCCCAAGGGCTTCCCCGACTCCTTCGCGTACGGCGACACGTACCTGGTGGACATGACCGACATGAGCGTCACCTCCACCTGGGCCTCGGGCGACCTCATCTCCACGACCGCCGACCTGGAGAAGTTCGTCAAGGCCCTGTTCTCCGGCAAGGTCGTGCCGGCGGCGCAGCTGGAGCCGATGTTCACGGTCCCCGACGTCAAGCTGTACGGCACGGACAAGCCCGCCGTCTACACCTCCGGCCTGTCGCGGATCGAGCTGCCGGGCGGCGTCGTGGCCTTCGGCAAGACCGGCGCGCGCTACGGCTCCTCCACCGGCGTGGGCGCCACCCGCGACCTGAGCCGCACCCTGGTCTACTCGGTCAACTCCACCGACGCCAAGGCGCAGGGCCAGAACGAGCGCGGGCTGGGCGTCGCGCTGGCCGCCTTCGCCAAGTAGGACCCGCACCCGCGCACCAGGCCGGTCCCGGACGGGACCGGCCTCGCCGCTATGCCCGCTCGTCCAGGGCCTTGATCGCCCGCTTGGTGGCGATGGCCCGGTAGCTCTCCTCGACCCAGTCGAGGAGGACCTCGGTCTCCGGCAGCTCGGCCATGAACGGGACCGTCACCCAGCCGGCCTTGCCCAGCCCGTAGCCGCTGGGCCTGGCGCCCTCGACGGTCAGCGCATGGCCGTGCGCCTCCGACAGCAGCTTCACCCCGAAGGTCGGCGCCCACTTCTCCGTCGCCTCGTCCAGGCCGAGGAAGAGGAAGACCTTCTTGCCGACCTTGACGACGGTCTCGCCCCACGGGTGGTCCTCGCGGGTCTCGGGCAGGCCGAGCGCGAAGTCCCGCAGCTCGTCGCGCACCCGGGACCACGCAGCCGGGTCGTTCATGTCGTCCTCCTCCTGAAGTCGGCCAGCCTGGCGTCGATGGCGTCGCGGATCCGGTCGCGTGCCTCGGTCCGGGGGACGCCCGCCATCAGCAGCTTGTCGTAGTCGGTGTCGAGGTGGCGGATCGACGCGACCACGGCGAGCGTGATCGCGTTCGCGTCGAGTGCCCTGGCCGCCGCCGTGCGGCCCACCCGCCCGCTGCCGCGCAGGGCGGCGTGCGCGGCGATCTCCTCGGCCCGCTCGGCGGGGCAGCCCGGGAACAGGGTCCGGATCTCGGCCGCCATCCGGGCCCGGAAGTCGTCGTCCTGCTCGGCCCGGCGCTCCCTGTCGCGCTCGCGGCGGCGCAGCCGGGCCTCCTCGTCGGCCAGGCAGCGCTCCTCGGCCAGCGTCAGCGCCCGCTCCTCCACCAGCAGGCCCCTGCGCTGGTAGACCTTGCGCCGGCGGTTGTACTCGACGACCACGGCCGCCAGGCCGCTCTCCTGCTTGGCCCGCCGGCTGAGCGCCGCGTCACCCGACGGCAGGAACACCAGATGATCCATGTCCGCGCACGTCAGGCAGTGCGGCCGGTCGTCCTCCATGATCAGGTACGGCCCGGTGTCGCCGCACGAGGCGCACGTCCACGGCTGCTGCGGCACGACGACCGTCAGGTCGGGCGCCTTGCTCTGGCGCTCGGCGAGCCGCCGCACCCGGGCCTCGCTCAGCTCCGGCGACACCCAGTGGACGCGGAACGCCTCCTGCGGATGGTCGCCGGCCGTGAACCGCAGCTCGCGCCGGTCACGGCTGCCGGACACGTACGACGCCTCCACCGGGCGCAGCCCCTGCCCCTCGGCCCAGTCGCGCAGCAGCGCGGCGGCGGCGAGCAGCCGGTCGTCGTCGACCGCCGCCAGCTCGGCCAGCGTGGCGGCCCGGCCCTGCCGCCAGGTGTCGACGTGCCGCGAGTGCAGCCACCGCAGTCCGGTGACCACGTCCACGAACGTCACGTACTTCCGGTTGGTCAGGGCGATCCCGGCCGCCTCGGCGACCCGGCGGGACAGGTTCGGCTTGCTCACGCACCCAGTGTGCCGCCTCTTTGACCTCCGATCGGCTTCGCTTGGGCCGATCCCGGCAAGGATGCAGGCGGATCCGGCGCGCCGGATCGGCCAACTCCGGAGACTCCTCGCGCCTCCGGTGATGTCCGGCATTCAGGAGGGGATCGTGCGCCTGTTCTGGCCGGCCGTTCTCGTGCTCGCCACGTCGTGCGGAGTCGCCGACAGCGGGCTGCCGGTGGTGACCGGCGCGTTCGGGGCCGAGCCGGCCGTCGCCATCCCGGACGGCGCGCCGGGGCGCCTGCCGCGCGTGGCCGTGCTCTCCGCCGGGCAGGGCCGCCGCACGGCCCCTGGCGACGTCGTGCTCGCGGACGTGTCCGTACGCCTGTGGTCGGACGGCAGCAGACAGGCCGGCACGTACGAGGCCCGGCAGCCCGTCTCGGTCGTCTTCGACGGCCGCACGGTCCCCCGAGCCTGGCATGAGGCGCTCATGGACCGGCCGGCCGGCAGCCGCGTCGTGCTCGTCAGCCCCGCGGCCGAGGCCGCCGGGCCGGGCGTGCCGCTCGACGGCGTCGATCCGGAGGCGGTGGTGGTCGTGGTCTTCGACGTCCTCGGCGGCTACCCGCCGGACGCGCGCCGGGTGGGCCGGCCGCTGCCGACCGTGCCCGCCGGCCTGCCGCTGGACAGGGCCAGCACGCTCATCGACGGCTCCGGCCCGGAGATCCGCGAGGGGGCGAGGCTGGTGGTGCAGTACCTGGCGATGCGGGTGCCCGGGCGCCGGATCGTCGACTCGTCCTTCCGGCGCGGCGGGCCGAGCGCCGTCACGCTCGCGCCCGGGTCGGCGCCTGCCGCCTGGCTGGCCGGGCTCGTGGGCGGGCACGTGGGCGCCCGCATGGCCGTGCCCGAGCCCGGACCCGGCGGGCCGGACGGCGGCCGGACCGTGTACGTCATCGACATCATCGACGCCCTCCAGCCGCTCTGACCCGTACCGCTGAGGGGGGACGAAGGGCGGCGGCCCGGTGTCCAAGAGGACGCCGGGCCGCCGGGAGGGGGGAAGGAAATGGCTTGGATCAGGCGCAGTGCTCGAACGAGCTCGTGTACGTGGAGGTGCCTACCGAGCCGCCCCACTTGACGCACTTGTCCGCCGCGGCGGCCGCGACCGGACCCGCGTAGTAGGTGAACTGGCCCGTGTCGGTCTTCCGCGCGGAGCCCTGCACCTCCAGGAAGGCGCTGGTCGCGCTGGCCTTGCCGATCGAGGTCTTCTTGATCGTGGCCACGCAGTTCTTGCCGGCAGAGGTGCTGTAGAGCAGGTAGACCGTGCCGTTGGTGCCCAGGGCCTGCGAGTCGATGACCTTGTAGCCGGTGCCGCAGACCTCCTCGGCGGTGTGCGGGTTGGTGGTCCCGCCGCCGCCGGTGCCGCCGGTCACGTAGCTCATGTACTTGGTCCAGTTCCAGTGCGAGCCCGGGTCGGTGTGGTCGGAGCCGGGCACCTGGACGTGGCCGATGATGTGGGTGCGGTCCTTGGGGATGCCGTACCGGTCGGCGATGTTGCGGGTCAGCGCGGCCGAGCCCCGGTACATCTGGTCGGTGAACCAGGACGCGTCGCTGATGTAGCCCTCGTGCTCGATGCCGATGGAGCGCTGGTTGTAGCTGCTGTTGCCCGCGTGCCACGCGCGGTTCTTCTCCCGCACCATCTGCGTGACCTGGCCGTCGGACGAGCGCACCACGTAGTGGGCCGACACCTTGGCCGCCGGGTTCTGGAACCACGAGATGGAGCCGGCGTAGGAGCCCTGCGTCACGTGGATGATGATGCGGTCGATCTTGTTGCTGGTCGGCCGGTTGGAGACCGCGTAGTTGGAGGTGCTGGCCGCCTTCCACACCGCGCCGGGGTAGTCGGTGGCCGAGGCGAGCGTGCGGGGCGCGTCGTCGGCGTACTTCCCGCGCTCCGGCGTCACCTGGGCGGCCTCGGTCTGCACGCCCGCCGCGTCGATGCCGGAGGCGAGGGCCTCGTAGACGGCGTCGGCGTAGATGCGCGCCGTGGTGTCATCGGCCAGGTTGCCGTACGCGGCCACCGCGCCGTACCACTTGGCGGGGTCCTTGCGGGCGGTGGCGTCCAGCCCGAGTGCGTCGGCCTTGGCGCGCAGCACGGCGGCGCCGCCCAGGACGTTGGACGCGTCGTCGGTCTTCAGCTTGGCGACGGGGATGGAGGTGAGCTTGGCCGCCTCCTCCAGAGCCTTGGTCTGGGGGTTGCTGACCAGGTGCATCACGCCGTAGCCGCCACTGGCGCTCGGCTCGCCGTCGTGGCCGTCGAGGTGGGTCTCGGCGTAGCCCAGGGCGACCAGCAGGTCACGGGGTATCTCGTAGGTGCCGGCGGCCTTGGTGAAGGCATCGCCGAGGGGAGTGGCCGCGACGGAGGCGGTCGCGGAGTTGGTCGCGGTGGCGGCGTAGGCCACCTGCTGGCCGGACAGGGCGATGAGCCCGGCGATCACAAAAGTTGTAGTTTTCATCATCCGCAATGCTCAGAGGGACTGTTGTAAGTCGTGCTTCCGGCCTTGCCGCCCCACTTGACGCACTGGGGGCGGCCGTCGCCGGGTACGCAAAGTCGCTGGAGTCACCCATCCGGCTCCGGCCGCACGGGAACGGCGGTTGGAAACCCGGTGCCGTCCCACGCTGACTGAGCGCGAGAAACACGTGATCAGCGCTCCGTCAGGCTTCATCGGGTGATCCTTTCTGCTGGGATCTCTGAGACAAGCGTCGGCATATGGCGCACAAGAAACGTCCAGACCCGGTACAAAGAGCTGTCACGCCTCCATAAGGAGCAGATGCGGTCATGACGGTCACTTTCCATGTGCTAGGACCGCTGGAGCTCCGGACATCGGGTCTGCCGGTCCGGATCTCCGGCAAGAAGCCACGCCTGCTGCTGGCCACGTTGTTGCTGGAAGCGGGCGGGGTCGTCGGCGCCGACCAGCTGGTCGAGGTGCTCTGGCCGGAGCGCCCGCCCCGCTCCGCGCAGGCCAACCTGCGCACCTACGTCAGCTCTCTCCGGACCGACTTGGGCGAGGCCGGCGGATGCCTGCGGGGCAACGGCTCCGGCTACGCCATCGACGTGCCGGACGACGCGCTGGACCTCCTGGTGTTCGAGGAGCTGGTGGGCCAGGCCCGCTACGAGGAGGCGCTGTCCCTGTGGCGCGGCGCCCCGCTCGCCGACCTGCCGGGCAGCCCGCTCTGGGACCGCCGCCTCGACCCCCTCCACGAGCTGCGCCTGCGCGCCGCCGAAGAGCTGATCAGCCGGAGGATGGACCAGGGCGACCACACCGGCGCGGTCACCGAGCTGCGCGGCCTGCTCGCCGAGCACCCGTACCGGGAGGATTTGTGGGGGCGATTACTGCTCGCCCTGCACCGGGGCGGCAGGAAGGCCGAGGCGCTGCGCGCCTACGCCACGGTGCGGCAGCTCCTCGTCGACGAGCTCGGCGTCGAGCCCGGCACCGGTCTGCGGTCCGCGTACGAGTCGATCCTCGCCGACGAGCCGCCGCCCGCCGCGCCCCGCCAGCTCCCGCCCGACGTCCCCGACTTCACGGGCCGGGCCGACGCCCTCGCCGCGCTGGCCGAGCCGTTCCAGGTCGCCGTGGTCTCCGGGCCGCCCGGAGCGGGCAAGACCGCGCTGGCCGTGCACGCCGCGCACACCCTGCGCGAGGGTTTCCCCGCAGGACAGCTCTACCTCGCCCTCGACGGCCGGGAGCCGGCCGACCTCCTCGCCGAGGCGCTGCGGGCGCTCGGCACCGACACGCCCCCGCCCACGCTGCACGAGCGCTCCGCGCTCTTCCGCTCGCTGCTCGCCGATCGGCCCATGCTCGTCCTGCTGGACGACGCCCTCGACGCCTCACAGGTACGGCCGCTGCTGCCGGGCAACGACTCCACGGTCATCGTCACCAGCAGGCGACGCATCACCGAGCTGCCCGGCACCCGGCACGTGGACCTCGGCGAGCTGCCGGCCGACGAGGCGTTCGAGCTCCTCGCCCGGATCGTCGGCGGCGACAGGGTGGCCCGCGAGCAGGAGGACGCCCGCGCCATCGTCGAGGCGTGCGGCCGGCTGCCCCTGGCCGTGCGCAGCGCCGGCGCCAGGCTCGCCGGCCGGCCCGGCTGGTCCCTCGCCGTGCTGCGGCAACGGCTGGAGGACGACCGGCTCAACGAGCTGCAGGAGGTCCGCGTCCGCCTCGACCGCAGCTACCGCGACCTGCCCGACGAGGCCGCGCGCACGCTCGGCACCTTCGGCCGGCTCGGCGCCCTCGCGCAGCCCGGCTGGGTGGTCGACGCGGCGCTCGACCGGCATCGCGCCGACGATGTGACCGATCTCCTCGTCGACGTGAACCTGCTGGAGCTCGTCGGCACCGACCCCGTCGGCCAGCCGCGCTACCGCGTGCCCGACCTCATCCGCCGCCACGCCCTCGAACGGACCCCCGACCGCGACGCCCTGGCCCGCGTGCTCGCCGCCTGGACCGCGACCACCGAGCACGCCATGGCCCGGCTGCCCACCACCGTCTTCAGCCTCATCGCGCCCCGGACCCCGCGCTGGCGCCTGCCCGAGCAGACCCTGAACCGGCTGACGTCCAACCCGCTGGGCTGGTTCGAGGCCGAGCACGACTCGCTCGTCGCCGCCGTCGGCGTGGCCGCCGAGGCCGGGCTCGCCGAGTCGGCGTGGGGCCTGGCCGCCGCCATGGTCCCGTACCTGGACCTGCACTGCCGGCTCGACACCTGGCAACGCACCCACGGCGTCGCCCTGGAGGCCGCCCGCGCCAACGGCGACACGTACGGCGAGGCCGCCATGCTGCGCGGGCTCGCCCAGGTCGCCCTCTACCAGGACCGCTACGAGGAGGCCGTCGACGGGTTCGTCCGCTCCCGGCAGCTCTTCCACGAGGTCGGCGACGTGCGGGCCGAGGCCACCACGATCTGCGGGCTCGGCGCGGTCAGCCAGTTCCGCGGCCTGCCGGCGCAGTCGCTCGGCCACTTCAAGCGCGCCCTGGCCATGTTCCTGGCCGCCGGCGACCCCCAGGGCGAGGCGCTCGCCCGGCAGGCCATCGGCCGGGTCTGCCTCAAGTCCGGCGACCTGACCCAGGCGTCCGAGTCGCTGAACCAGGCCATGCGGCTGGCCCAGGAGCTGGGCGACTCCCACCGCGAGGGTTGCGTGTGCCTGCAGATGGGGCAGCTGCACGAGGCCGTGTCCTTCCACCACCACGCGCTGGACATCTTCGAGTCGCTCGGCGACCGGCACTGCGGGGCGTACGCGCTGCAGAGCCTGGCCCGGCTCCAGGTGCGCCGCGGCGAGCTCGCCCCCGCCTCCGCCGGCCTCGAACGCTCCCTCGGGGTCTTCCAGGAGCTGGGGGACCGCAGTGGCGAGGCGTCGACCACGCAGCTCCTGGGCGAGCTGCACCGCACGGCCGGCCGTACGGGGCTGGCGCTCGACTACCTCAAGCACGCCAGCGACCTGCGCCGCCGGCTGCCCGTCTAGCCGTCCCGCGCTTCCGCCGCCGCGCGCCTGACTGAACTCGGCCGTTTCGGCGCGTCCGGGGCGGCCGGCTCCTAGGTGATCGTCATGAACCGGGAACGATGCGGCGGACCAGTCGTCTGAGGCGGGATCGCTGCGGGATCCCGCGGAGGGCGTCGAGCGCCTCGGCCGCCGAGGGGCGCTTGGCCGGCGAGTGGTCGAGCATCCGCCGCACCACGTCCGGCACCTCCGGGCCCAGGGCGTCGGGGCCCGCCGGCAGCCCGCCCGTGAGGAGCTGGTAGGCGATCACGCCGGCCGCGTAGACGTCGGAGGCGGCCGTCATGCGGTCGGGCTGGTCCTGGCACTCGGGCGCCACGTAGTGGCCGTCGAGCACGTTGGTCAGCTCGTGCGCCACCGTGAAGTTGCGCGGGCCGGGCTTGGAGTAGTCGAAACCGGTCAGCACGGCGTGACCGTCGTCGGTGACGAGCACGCACGCGGGGCTCAGCGCGCGGTGGATGACGCCGTGGGCGTGCGCGTGCGCCAGGCCGCTCAGCAGGTCCTGGATCACGAACGGCGACCCGGCGCCCCGGCCCGGGCTCAGGTGCAGCGCCTCGCCGTGGACGTCGTCGAGCACCAGCACGAACCGGCTCTCGTCGTCGATGGCGAAGAAGTCGCGCGAGCGGACCACGCAGGGGTGGGGCGGGATCCGGGCCAGCGACTGGTAGGCGTTGGCGATGCGCTGCCGCTCGGCGGCCCGCGCGGCCTCGTCGGCGAGGGGATCGGCCTGGTAGACGCGCAGCAGCACGGTCTCGCTGCCGGGCAACGTCGCGTTGAACGCGCGGTACTCGGTGACCCTGGTGTCGCCGCCGAGCTGCTCCTCGACCTCCCAGTTGCCGTACCTGGGGGGCGCGGTGCTCCGCCGTACGGTCTGGTGGAGCGCGTCGAGGATCGCGCTCAGGTAAGGCCGGGCGTCGGGGCTGCACCCGCGCTTGACCCGCGACGCGTCGGCCAGCATCGGCACCAGGCCGTCCAGGTCGGTGACGTGGGCCGCGTCGCGCCCGGTGGGATCGACCAGCTCGGCGTCGGGCGAGGTGAGCACCACGAGGCTGTCGACGTAGACACGTTCGAGCTGGGTGGCGCGGGAGACCAGCAGGCCCTTGAGCGCTCGCGCGGTGCCCCTCAGCTTCGTCACCGGCGAGCCGTACGCCTCCCGGCGCGGCGGGAACCACCGCGGGCCCGACACCTGGATGCGGCCACGGGTGCCCTTGACGTCGACGACCACCAGGGAGTGGCCGGTCAGGACCAGCAGGTCCACCTCGAACACGTCCTCGCCGCGGGGCACCTCGACGTTGTGGAGCAGCAGCCAGTCGGCCGGGCCCTGGTCGCGCAGATAGGCGATCACACGCCGCTCCGCGTCGTTGACCGGACGTCCCCCGCCGACGATCTGTGCCATGCACATATCCTCGCACGCATACGGATTGACAGGATGTTGTCCTGCCCGAGCCGCTGCCCGTGGCCGGCGCCGCCCGTGTGCTGGGCATGACCCGGCAGGGGAGTGCAGCGGATCGCGGACCTGCTGGTGGAGAAGGGCCTCGCCGAATACCGGGCCGACCCGGCCCACCGCGGCGCCAAGCTCCTCCAGCCCACCCCGGCCGGCCGCGACGCGATCGCGCGGATCACCCCGGGGACACCGGCGCTTCGCCGAGCGCCTGGCGGCTCGACTGGGCGAAGCGGACACGCGGGACTGCCTGCGGACAATGCGCCACCTGCCCGCCGTTCTCGACGAGTTGTCCTCCTGAGCGAATGGTGCGCTCAAGTTTTGGATGATCGTGCTTAAACAACGATGTCCCGGAGCCGCGCCATTCTGTATATGCCGGTGATTCGCGCGTGCCGTGGAAAGCGTGTGTGCCAAGAAAACGAGGCGGCTCCTTGACCGCCAGGAGGCGTTCTTGGGTTGCGGCACCCGCCCGGTGCCGGGATCGTTATTGACGGCACCTTCACCGCCCTGCACAAACGACTATGGCGCTGGTGATTTCCGCGCCGATCAATGGAGGAAACAAACATGATCCGTCGTATTCTCGCCGGTGCTGCCATCGCGGGCATCGCGCTCGGTTTCTCCGCCGCCGCCGCCTCGGCCGACTCCAACCCGTACAACAGCGGCCAGAGCTGGCTGAGCCAGTGGAGCGCCCTGAACAACGCCACCGTGCTGAACGGCGTGCTCAACGACTCCGTCAAGGACGTGAACGTCCTCAACATCGGCCAGCTCGACCAGGTCGACGTCGCGGTCCTCAACAACGGCTGACGCACTGTCGCGAGGCGCCGGCCCGCGGTTCCCTCGCCAGTCCTCCGGCTCCGCGCCGGTCGGCCGGCGGCCGCCATCCCCGCGCGACCCAGCGCCCTCGACAACGCCCGTGGCTCCCCACGGGACCACACGATCCAACCGATACACGGGATCCACCCGGCCCGCCGAACCAGCCAGGCCGGTCGAGCCGGTCAGTCCGGTCGAGCCCGCCGCGCCTGACGCGCCGGCTGGGCCTGATGTGCCGACGGCCCGGGACGTACGCTTCCAAGCGGCACGCCCCGGGCCGCCGCCGCCTGCTACGCCACACCTACCCCCCATCCGCATTCCCCCCGCCGACCACCCTCCCCGCACCGGGCTTCTCCCCGCACCGGGCTTCTCCCCGCACCGGGCTTCTCCCCGCACCGGGCTCCTGCCCGCACCGGGCTCCTCCCTGCACCGGGCTCCTCCCTGCACCGGTCCCTCACCGCACCGGTCCTTTCCACTTCAGGGCTCCGACCCCTCCGCCTCATGGGCGGCTTGCTGCAGGGCTGGTTCGTCCGTCCTTCTGCGCCTTCGGCCGTGCCCTTCGGTCTGCGCGTCTCTGGTCTGCGCCTCCTCGCCTGGGCTCCTCGGGTCTGTGCGCCATACGTCTGTGCGCCCCCGGATGCGCGTCTTCCGGGGAAACTCCGCTTCTCCCGAGTCTTGGCGCCCCTTGCTTCCGGCCGCCCTCGGGCCCGGCGTCGTCCCGGTCCGCTCGGCGTCATCCCGGTCCGCTCGGCTGTGTCCTGGAGCGCCGCTTCCTGGGGCGCCGCTTCCTGCAGCGCTGCGTTCCGTTTCGCGCCGTCGCGTTGCATGCCTTCCGGCTCTACGTGGCGGCCCGCATCCTCATGCCACGCGCCGTGACGCTTCCCGGGCCACCCCTTGCCCACCGCCTCCTCGCGAGCCGGCCCGAAACGGCCGGCGGGTGCCGCCGAGATGGGGGCGGCCGGCCGAGGTGACCAAGGTGACTGGTCGAGGTCGCTGAGGACTGAGCGCAGGGCCGGCGCCGCACCAGTACCCCGAGAGGCGGATCGCGCCGGCCTGGGCGTCAGGACAAATCGGTTGGGGCATATCAAGATAAGCCCGCCAATAACGCCTCATAGCAATCCGTCGAACCCCGAATATCGGCCCATATCCGGGCGACGCATAATCAAGCGCCAAGCAATTGAGGGTTGCATTTGACTTGGGCTTAGCGAATTCGAGTTGCGGTGAACCGCCATGGCGCGGGATCGTTATCCGGCCTCTTCCAGTCCTGTGAGAGAGCGATTCAGATGAAGCGCATCCCCTTCCGCGCTGATTCCCACGAAGGAGAACTCGAAATGATGCGTCGCATTCTCGTCGGTGCAGCCCTCGCCGGTGCCGTCTTCGGCCTCTCAACCGTGAGCGCCTACGCGGACAGCGGCACCAGCGCGTACTGCACCCCCAAGCCGACCGTCGCGACCGACTGCGCCCCCAAGCCGGTCATCGCGCTTCCCTGCGCCACGAAGGTCGTCACGACCACCACCACGCAGTGCACCAGCTGCACGACGCAGTGCACCACCAACCACACCACGAGCTCCACGGCCACGAGCTCCACCGCCACCAGCTCGACCAGCTACGTGCCGGCCGGCGTGGCGAACACCGGCACCCAGGTCGCCAGCCAGTGGGCCGCGGCCAACGACCTCGTCCTGCTGAACGACGTGGCCAACGACTCGGTCAAGAACATCAACGTTCTGAACGTCGGCCAGCTGCACAAGGTCAACGTCGGCGTGCTGAACAACCACCAGGCGTCGTCCACCTCCGTGCTCGCCCCCTGCTGAACCACGGGGAACGAGGGGTAAGCACGGGTAAGCACGGCTGGGCACGGTAAGGCCCGTCCCCCCCGGCCGGATGTATGTGCTTCGTGCTCGCATGATCGGGGGCCCGCGTTCTCAGACGGCCTGGGCCGGTCGGCGCCCGTGTGGGGCCACCCCGAGTGGCTCGTACGCGAAGAGACTCGAAGGCGGGGAGCGCCGGCCGGATGGCGGCGGTGCTCACCGGGATCGAGGCGACGGGTGCCGGTGGGACAGTGCACTCCCAGGTGAACCCGGGCCGGTAGGTGCGCGGTCACGAGTACGAAGCCGTTGACGACCGGCGGTCGTAGGAGCCGGGATTCGCGAGCCAGCAGGGCGACGGCGACGACGACCGACAGGGTCGGGCCTGCCTGACTCGCTGAGGAGGCCGTCATGAAGCCGTCCTCAGAAGAGTCGGTCCTCAGAGAAATGGCGTGATCCGCCGGCAGGCGTGGGCGGGAGATGGCGACCTGGTACAGGGAGCCCACGCCCCAGCCGGCGGACATCGCCGTGAAACGGCACAGGCCACTCGCCGCTCGCCGTGAGACAGGCACAGGTCGCCGCCGTGAGACGGGCACACTTCAGGCGCCGTGGAACGGGTAGACAGCAGAGGACGGACCCGCAGAGCTCCGGGTCCGCTCATACCCCACAGGCATACCGCCTCTTTAGCATGGATATCACTTAACGAAAGACATTTCGTGTAATCTGGTTCCGGATCGGCGGAGACGCGACGCCGGTCCGTCCCCCTGTGCGCAGGGGCCGGACACGACCCCCACGCTCAAGGAGATGGGGGTGCGCGGCCGATGAGCGGTGACACGGACATGAGCGAGCGGTTGCTGTACGCGGACCGGCTCGTCCGGATCTCCCTGCGAGGACCCGCACGGGATCCGCGGAACGCGCCCCACCATCTCGGCTTCCCGCTCGGGACAGCGGACCCTCTGCTCGCCGTCGTGGGCGAGATCGACGTGAGCAACTGCGAGGCGCTGTCCCGGGTGCTGGCCGGCTGCCGCGTCGCCGGCGGGCACGTGACCGTCGACACCAGCCGCATCACCTTCATCGACCTGGCGGGCCTGCGGGCGCTGCTCATGCCGGCGCTGCCCGCCTCGCAGCGCTGGGTGCGCCTGCGCAACGTCACGCCGTACCAGCAGCGGCTGTTGCGCCTGATCGGCTGGTTCTACGAGCTGAACCCCGAGCCGGACAGCGCGACTCCGCAGACCGCGCCCTGAGCGCACTAGACCGCCGAGCCCCACATCATCGCGGCCGAGGTGCCGAGGCCCGTGGGCCCGGCCAGCCGCCACCGGGGCGGCTGGTGGTGGCGGCGCAGGGAGCCCTCGTCGTAGCGGCGGCAGTCGCGGTGCCACACGAGGATGCCCGACATCCAGTTCTCCAGGTCCCTCACGTACCCGCGCAGCACCTCACGCGCCTCCTCGCCCAGCTCGGCGTCGTCGTACAGCACCGGCAGCTCGTGCTCGGCGACGTGCTGGAACTGCCGCATCCGGGAATTGACGAGGTCGGCGGCGATGCCGAGCGCCTCGGGGTAGCCGCAGCCGAAGAAGGTCTGCGTGACCAGGACGACGTTGTGCGTCTCGCCCTCGAACTCGATCTCCTTCTGGTACGAGAACACGTCGTTGAGCAGCGCCGCGTAGTCCATGGCGGAGTTCTCCAGCGACCGCATCGGCCCGCTCGCGTAGATCTCCGGCGGCACCCGGTCGCCGTGGGCCAGGCGGCACAGGCTCATCGTGAGCTCCGAGCCGAACGTCATCCGCCGCATCTCCACGTAGTCGACGGGGTCGGGCACCCGGTTGGCGATCTGGTTGGCCAGCTCCCACAGCCAGCTCTGGACCATGTCCTCGATGGCCCCGCGGAACCTGCGGCGCGCCGGCGGCCGCATCGGCCCGGCCGTGCGGGCCCACAGGTCGGCCAGGCTGCGTTCGAGAGCGTTCACCGGCTCCGTGAGCGGCGGCCCGTCGAGCGGCATGAACGCCGACAGCCGCTCGACGCACACCTTGGCGGCGGGCAGGTTGCGGGTGCGGCCGAACACGACGGGGAAGTAGTCGTCGCCGTAGGTGCCCCAGGCCAGCCAGGCCGACGACAGGTCGAGCTGCTCGGGTGAGGCGTCGGGGTGGATGCCCGCCGCGCACAGCGGCAGGTCGTAGTCGACCAGCTTGTCCGCGTCCCACACGGCCGAGCCGACCACGCCCGGCTGCGCTTCGAGGATGCCCATCTCGCGGGCCCAGGTGACGACGTTGACGCGGGCGGAGCCGAGGTGGGGCGACAGGCGGGGCTCGAACGGCATGGCGAGCTCGGGGATCACCGACGGCCCGACCCGCCGGTGGGGGACATGCGCGTGCGAGCGGAACCGTTTGGCGCCGAGGATGTCGACGGCCGAGCGCATGCCGAGCCCGGCGCCGCGGGAGGCGCGCTGGTTCATGTAGCGGCTGGAGCGCATGTGCCACTCGTGGCCGCCCGACTGCCAGTCCTGCAGCCCCTTGACGTACGCGAGCACGCCGGCGCAGGACAACGGGTCGAGGCCGTGCTCCACGAACATCGGGCCCAGCTCGGTGGCGACCGTGTGCTCGAACTGCTGGAGCCGCGAGGTGAGCAGGTCGTTGACCGCGTCGGCGGCCTCCTGGGTGGTGCAGCCGAGGAACGTCTCCAGCACCAGCACGCCGTTGCTCAGCTCGCCCTCCTCCTCGACCTCCCGCTGGTAGGAGAACAGGTCGTTGCGCAGGTGGACGCCGTCGGAGAACGCGTCGCGCAGCACCCTCATGGGCCGGGAGGCCGCGACGACCGCCGGGACCTCGGCCCCCACCGCGTGCTCGACCAGGCCGGCCGACCAGGGTGCGCCGCCGACCTTGCGGCGCATCTCGATGTACTCGACCGGGTTGGGCACCCGCCCGATGTTGATGTTGGACAGCTCCCAGAGCGACTCGTTCAGCAGGTTGCGGGTGCTCTCGGCGAACCGCTCGCGCCACTGCGGCGAGCGGCTGGGCACCGTGCGGGCCCACAGGTCGGCCAGGCCGGCCTCCACCGGGTTGGCCGGCTCGGGCAGGCCGCCGGAGAGGTCCAGCGGCATGAACGCGGCCAGCCGGTCGAGGTGCTCCTTGCCGGCCCGGCGGTCGCCGGTGCGCTTGAACAGCTCCAGGAAGTGGTCGTCGAAGAAGAACACCCACACGTACCAGTTGGTGATCAGGCTGAGCTCGGGCCCGTCGCAGTCAGGATGGGTGTAGGCGCACAGCAGGGCGTAGTCGTGGGCGTCGAGGTCGCGCTGCTCCCAGACGCCGGAGCCCTCCAGCATGCCCATGGAGCGCGCCCACTGCCGGGAGTGGTGACGGGCCTCCTCCAGGTGCGGGTTGAGCCGGGCGGGATACGGCAGGTAGAAGTCCGGCAGCTCGAACGGCTGGTCGGTCATGGGGTCACTCCGTTCTGGCTCGTGGACCTCTGCTCGTGAACCTCGACGTCGGTGAGCATGCCGAGCGCGTCGGGCACCAGGACGGCGGCCGAGTAATGGGCGCTGACCAGGTAGGAGGCGATGGCCCGGTCGTCGATGCCGGTGCACCGCACGCTCAGCCCGGGCAGGCGCTCGCCCGGCAGGCCGGTCTGCCGCAGCCCCACCACGCCCTGGTCGTCCTCCCCGGTGCGGAAGGCGAGGATCGCGGTCGTGCCCGCCTGGCTGACGGGCAGCTTGTCGCAGGGCAGGATCGGCACCCCGCGCCAGGCCGGCAGCGTCCGCCCCTCGACGGTGACCGGCTCGGGGTGGACGCCGAGGTGGTTGCACTGCCGGCCGAACGCGGCGATCGCCCGGGGGTGGGCGAGGAGGTAACGCGTCTTCTTGCGGCGGCTGAGCAGCTCGTCGAGGTCGTCGGGGGTGGGCGGGCCGCCGCGCGTGGGGATCCGCTGGCGGGGGTCCACGTTGTGCAGCAGCCCGAAGCCCGGGTCGTTGACCAGCGCGCGCTCCTGCGCCTCCAGGACCGTCTCGATGGTCAGCCGGAGCTGCTGCTCCGTCTGGTCCATCGGCTCGCTGTACAGGTCGGCGACCCGGGTGTGGACCCGGAGCACGGCCTGGGAGACGCTCAGCTCGTACTCGCGCGGGCCGGGGTCGTAGTCGGCGAACGTGCCCGGCAGGACCGGCTCACCCCGATGGCCGGCCGCCACGGCGATGGCGGCCTCGCCGTGCTTGTTGTGCGGCCTGGCCAGGTCGGCGCGGTGCCGGTCGAGCCGCTCCCGCAGCGACGGCGACCGGGCGGCCAGCGCCTCGAACGCCTCCCACGGCAGGTACAGCACCGTGCACGGCGTGCGGGCCGCCAGCGTGTACGGCCAGCGGGCGTCGGGCCCGGACCGCTCGAACCCGGCGTGGTCGCCGGCCGACAGCGTCGCCCGGACGAGGTCGTCGCCGTACGGGCCGGGCTGGAGCCGGGCGGCCTTGCCGGACGCGAGCAGCACCAGGCCGCCGGCGGGCTCGCCGGCCCGCGCGATCGCCTCGCCCGGCGCGTACTCGCGCTGCTCGAACAGGCCGGCGAGCCTCTCCAGGACGGAGGCGTCGCCGAGCCCGCTCAGCGGCGGCAGCTCGGCCAGGCTCGGCGGGATCACCCTGACCCGCGCCCCCTCGTGGGTGAAGCCCACCCGGCCGCCGCCCACGGGGTAGGTGAGCCGGCGGTTGACCCGGTAGACGGCGCCGGCCACCTCCACCCAGGGCAGGACCCGCGTCAGCCAGCGAGGTGTGATCTCGCGGGTCTGCGGCGGTGTCTTGGTCGTCGTGGCCAGCAGCCGCGCCGCCTGGGTGTCGAGGCTCTGGCGCTCTGCTTCCCGCTGCTGCTCCGTCAAACCGGCACCATCCATCCCTCGACCTGCCTGATGACCTGACTGATGATCTGACTGCTGACCCGACCGATGACCTGCTAGTGCTCGTGCCCGAGCTCGACGTCCTCCAGGACGGCGAGCGAGTCGGGCACCAGGACGGCGGCGGAGTAGTAGGCGGTGACGAGGTAGGAGATGACGGCCTTCTCGTTGATGTTCATGAAGCGGACCGACAGGCCCGGCTGGTACTCGTCCGGGATGCCGGTCTGGTGCAGGCCCACGACCCCCTGGCTCTCCTGGCCGGTGCGCATGAGCATGATCGAGGTGGTGCGGGTGTCGGTCACCGGGATCTTGTTGCACGGGAAGATGGGAACGCCGCGCCAGGCCGGCACCCGGTGCCCGCCGACCTCGGCGGCCTGCGGGTACAGGCCGCGCTTGGAGCACTCCCTGCCGAACGCGGCGATGGCCTGCGGATGGGCGAGGAAGAAGGCCGGCTCCTTCCACACCTTGGCGAGCAGCTCGTCGAGGTCGTCGGGGGTGGGCGCGCCGGCGCGGGTGCGGATGCGCTGGGAGAAGTCGGCGTTGTGCAGCAGGCCGAAGCTGCGGTTGTTGACCAGCTCGTGCTCCTGGCGCTCGCGCAGCGCCTCGATGGTGAGCCGCAGCTGCTGGTCGAGCTGGCTCATCGGCTGGTTGTACAGGTCGGAGACGCGGGTGTGGACGCGCAGGATGGTCTGGGCCACGCTCAGCTCGTACTCGCGCGGGGCGAGGTCGTAGTCGACGAACGTGCCGGGCAGCGTCGGCTCGCCGGTGTGGCCGGACGACATGTCGATCGCGGCCTCGCCGTAGTCGTTGCGGGAGCGGCTCTCGACGTCGCGGATGGCCGCGAGGTGCTCGCGCAGCTCGGGCGACTGGTCGTAGATCTGCTGGAAGTCGTGCTGGGAGAGGACGAGCACGGTGCAGGTGGTGGCGGCCTTGGCGGTGAAGGGGAAGCGGCCCGCCTCGGTCAGCAGCTGCTCGCCGAGGTGGTCGCCGTCGGCCAGCACGCCGAGGGCCTGCTCGTCGCCGTAGGCGCCGTGGCCGCTCTTGGTGACCCGGCCGTGGGCGATCAGCACGAGCTGGTCGACGGGGCTGCCCTCGGTGACGATCGCCTGGCCGGTTTCGTACTCGCGCTGGCTGAACCGGGCGGCCAGCGCCTCCAGCACCTCCATGTCGCCGAAGCCGCGCAGCGGCGCCAGCTCTGTGAGCTCGGCCGGGATGACCCGCACCTCGGCGCCCGTCGTCGTGAAGGTGATGCGCCCGTCGCCCAAGGTGTAGGTGAGCCGGCGGTTCACCCGGAAGACGCCGCCGGAGGTCTGCACCCAGGGGAGCAGCTTCAGCAGCCAGCGGGAGGTGATCTCCTGCATCTGGGGGACGGTCTTGGTGGTCGTCGCCAGATTACGGGCGGCCTCGGTGCTGAGGCTGAGCTGCTGGTTCTGCCCGTTGGGAGCGGCCGACTCGGGTGATTCGGTCATACTGCACCACCAATCTTCATGGGTGACGACGCCGGAGAACCGGCTTCGGGGGGATGGAACGTTCCAGATCCGGGCGAGGCGGCCCCGTGGGGCCGCCGGACGCTACCGGTCGCGGTGCGCGAGCTGCCCGGCCAGGACGGCCAGGGCCTCGCGCGCCTCGCTGGTCATGGGGGCGGCCCGCAGCTCGGCGTCGGCCTCCCGGACCCGCTCGACGATCATGTCCTCGACCTCGGCGAGCGCGCCGGTGGAGATGATGATCTGCCGCAGCTCGTCGGCCTGCTCCTCGGTCAGCTCAGGGTGGCCGTGCCAGGTGCGCAGGTAGGCGCGCTGGGCCGGCGTGGCCCGCTGCACGGCGTGCGCGAACAGCACGGTGTGCTTGCCGTCGCGCAGGTCGTCGAGCGCCGACTTGCCCGTCTCCGCGGAGGAGCCGAACGTGCCGAGCACGTCGTCGCGGAGCTGGAACGCCTCGCCGAGCGGCAGGCCGAAGCGGGAGTAGGACTCCAGCAGCTCGGGCGGCGCGCCCGCGAGCGCGCCGCCGATCTGCATCGGGCGCTCCACGGTGTACTTGGCCGTCTTGTAGCGGATCACGGTGAGGGTCTCGGGGACGGTGGCGCCCGAGCGCAGCTGGGCCAGGATGTCGAGGTACTGGCCGCTGATGACCTCGCTGCGCATGGCGTCGAACAGGTGGTGGGCCACGCGCAGCCGGCCGGGCTCCACCCCGCACGACGACAGCAGCGCGTCGGCCCAGGCCAGGCTGAGCGTGCCGAGCAGGATGCCGCCCGCCTGGCCGAAGGTCTCGGCGCCGGGACCGGAGTGGAGCTGGGACAGGCGCCGGTGGACGGTCGCGTGGCCGCGGCGCAGCTCGCTGCCGTCCATGATGTCGTCGTGGATGAGCAGGCCGGCGTGGCACAGCTCCAGCGCCGCCGCGGCGCTGATGATCTCGTCGCAGTCGTCGCCGCCGGCCCCGCGCCAGCCCCAGTAGCACAGCTGGGGTCGCACCCTCTTGCCGCCGCTGAGGATGAAGTCGGTCAGCAGCTCGTACGCCGCGACCACGTCGGGGTCGGACACCGGTGCCCGCCAGGCTTCGAGGAAGCCGGTCAAGCGCTGGTCAACGCGTGGTCCGACAAGGTTGTGAGTGAAGCCGACTGTCATTACTGAAGGCCCCTTCCGCCAAGGCCACACTACATGTAGTTATTCATCGAACACGGAGTGTGTAAAGGGACTCCTGCGGCTCCAGGTGGGCCGCAACTCGGCCGTGAACCCGTCAGAGCGCTCTGAGCTGGGAGAACTCGGGCGACACGCTGCGCGCATGACTACGGAGCGCATCTGAAAGGTGTCTACTTGTAATTACACGCAGTGCGTTTCCAAACAAGTGGGGATTCCATGTCCATGCGCCGCTCACATCTGAGCCTGCTCCTCGCCGCTGTGGCCGTAACCGCATCCGCCGGTTGCGGTGGCGGCGCCACCGATTCCGCTGCCTCCAGCGAGGCGTCGTCGTCCGCGTCAGCTCCGGCCGCGCAGGCCTCCGGCCAGGACCGGGCCTGGATGCGGAAGATCCACATGGGCGGTCTGGCCGAGATCCACGCGGCCAGGCTGGCCCAGGACAAGGGCTCGACGGAGGTGGTCAAGTCGCTCGGCGGCACGTTCGTCAAGGACTACGACAGCCTGGACGACCAGCTCGTGCACGCCGCCGAGAGGCACGGCGTCCACCTGCCCGCCGAGCTGTCCACCGCCCAGCAGAAGAAGGCCGCCGCGCTGGAGGAGGCCGCGCGCGCCCGGTTCGACAGCCGCTTCCTCAAGGCGACGGCCCAGGCGCACAAGCAGGCCATCACCGCCACCAAGCGGGAGATCAAGAAGGGCTCCGCCCCCGAGATCGTCTCGCTGGCCAAGACCACGCTCCCGTCCCTGGAGAGCCACATGGCCATGCTGCGCGAGGTCGACGGCTCCTGACCCCGGGGCCGTCGCACGGCGGCTTCCGGCCGGAGCACGGGCCGCGTCCGGCCGGAGCCGTTTGGCGCCGGTGGTGAGGGTATGAGGCGCCGGTCGGCATCGTCGCCGGCGCGCAGCCGCCCGGCCGCCGGGCCGGTCCGGCGGCGCCGGCCGCCACGAGCACGACACCGGCGGGAGGAGCAGCCATGAAGGCCGTCACCTGGCACGGCAAGCGGGACGTGCGGGTCGAGGAGGTCGCCGATCCGGCGATCAAGGAGCCGACCGACGCGGTGATCAAGATCACCACCACCGCCATCTGCGGTTCCGACCTGCACCTGTACGAGGTCCTCGGGCCGTTCATGACCCAGGGCGACATCCTCGGGCACGAGCCGATGGGCGTGGTCGAGGAGGTGGGCGCCGACGTCGAGCACATCAGGCCGGGCGACCGCGTGGTCGTGCCGTTCAACATCTCCTGCGGCCGCTGCCAGATGTGCGGCCTGAAGCTGTACGCCCAGTGCGAGACGACCCAGGTACGCGAGCACGGCATGGGCGCCGCGCTGTTCGGCTACACCAAGCTGTACGGGCAGGTGCCCGGCGGGCAGGCGGAGTACCTCCGGGTGCCGCAGGCCCACTTCGGCCCGATCAAGGTGCCGGAGGGCCCCGCCGACGAGCGGTTCGTCTACCTGTCGGACGTGCTGCCCACCGCCTGGCAGGCCGTGGAGTACGCGGAGGTGCCCGAGGGCGGCAGCGTCACCGTCTTCGGCCTCGGGCCGATCGGGCAGATGTGCGCCCGCATCGCGCGCCACCGGGGCTACCGGGTGATCGCGGTGGACGGGGTGCCGGAGCGGCTGGAGATGGCGCGCCGCCACGGCGTCGAGGTGATCGACTCGCGCCATGCGGACGACGTGCCCGACGCGGTGCGCGGGCTGACGGCCGGGCGCGGCACCGACTCCGTCATCGACGCCGTCGGCATGGAGGCGCACGGCTCGCCCGGCGCCAAGCTGGCGCAGACGCTCACCGGTCTCCTGCCGGACAAGGTGGCCGCGCCGCTCATGACGCAGGCGGGCGTCGACCGCCTGGCCGCGCTCAACCAGGCCATCGACTCCGTGCGGCGCTGCGGGGTCATCTCGATCATCGGCGTCTACGGCGGCATGGCCGATCCGCTGCCCATGCTCCGCCTGTTCGACAAGGGCGTCACGCTGCGCATGGGGCAGGCCCACGTCAGGCGCTGGATCGACGACCTGATGCCGCTGGTCACCGACGACGCCGACCCCCTCGGCGTGATGGACCTGGCCACCCACCGGCTGCCGCTGGACCAGGCGCCGCACGCCTACGAGATCTTCCAGAAGAAGCAGGACGGCGCCATCAAGGTGCTGCTCCAGCCGTAGGGTTTCGGCCCCTGGCCGGGGGGCAGCCGGAGCGGCATGAGAGTGGTGGTTGTAGGGGCGACCGGCAATGTGGGCACCAGCGTGGTGGAGGCGCTGCGGGCCGACGACCGGGTGAGGTCGATCGTGGGCGTGGCCCGCAGGGCGCCCGGGTGGCGTCCCGAGGGTGTCGAGTGGCGGCGGGCCGACGTGGTGACCGACGACCTGGCGCCGGTCTTCGAGGGCGCCGACGCGGTCGTCCACCTGGAGTGGCTGTTCCAGCCGACCAGGGACGCCACCGTGACGTGGCGGGCCAACGTGCTGGGCAGCATGCGGATCTTCCGCGCCGTGGCCGAGGCTGGGGTCCCCGCCCTGGTGTACGCCTCCTCGGTGGGCGCCTACTCGCCGGGGCCCAAGGACCGGCCGGTGGACGAGAGCTGGCCCACGCACGGCTGGCCGGGCGCCGCGTACGGGCGGGAGAAGGCGTACGTCGAGCGGGTGCTGGACGTCTTCGAGCACGACCATCCCGACATCCGCGTGGTGCGGATGCGGCCCGGCTTCATCTTCAAGCGGGAGTCCGCCACGGAGCAGCGCCGCCTGTTCGGCGGGCCGTTCGTGCCGCGTCGGCTGGTACGGCCGGGGCTGATCCCGTTCGTGCCCGACATGCCGGGGCTGCGGCTGCAGGCCCTGCACGCGGACGACGCCGCGCAGGCGTACCGGCTGGCCGTCACCCGGGAGGTCAGCGGCCCGTTCAACCTGGCCGCCGAGCCGGTGCTCGACCCGCAGGACCTGGCCCGGCTGCTCGGCACCCGGACGATGACGGTCGCGCCGTGGCTGGCCCGGACGGCGATGGCGGCGGGCTGGCACCTGCGGCTGCTGCCGGCCGCGCCGGGACTGTTCGAGATGCTGCTGCAGATCCCGCTCATGGACGTGACCCGGGCGCGGGAGGTGCTCAGCTGGACGCCCGCGCGCTCGTCGGCCGAGGCGGTGCGGGAGGTCGTCGAGGGCATGCACGAGGGCGCCGGGATGGACACCGCGCCCCTGGCGCCGGACGAGGGACCGGCCGGGCGGCTCAAGGAGACCACGACCGGGGTCGGCGGACGCCCCTAGCCGGGGAGGCGGACGGCTCAGGCCGCGCCGGTGCTCGTGCCGTCCCCGCTGACCGGGCGGTACGGGGGCTCCGGCGGGGTGAGGACGGCGGTCAGCGCGTCCTCGACCGTCGCGTGGACGGGCAGATGGTCGCCGACGCGGGTGATCGCGATCAGCCGGGCCGGCATGGACTGCAACGCCGCCAGGCGGACGCCGCCGCCGTGGTCCTCCGCGTACAGGTAGGCGTTGAGCAGGGTGCGCAGGCCCGCGCTGTCCATGAAGCGCACCTCGGCCAGGTCGAACACGAGATGCTCGCCGGGCCCCCGGCGCGAGGCGGCGATGAACGACTCCAGGCGGGCGGCGTTGGTGGAGTCGATCTCACCGCCCACGGAGATGACGGTGGCGCCGGGAAGGTGCTCGCAGGCGAGGTCGAGCCGGGACATCAGGGAATCCGCCGACCGGAGGGCCGTCCGAGGGAGGTCACCATGAGTGAACGATATCCCCTCCGCCCGCTCCCAGATGCCCGCGCTCCGGCCTCCCGGCCGGAGCGGGTCAGGCGCCGGCCGTGATGGCGGCCTTGGCCTGGTCGGCGTCGGGATAGAGGTGGAAGGCCTGCGACAGCCCGGTCATGTGGAAGACGCGTTCCAGCCGGCTGGTCAGGCCGGCCAGCGCGATCGACCCGCCGCGCTCCAGGGTGAGCTTGCGGAAGACCAGGAAGAGGCGGATGCCGGTCGAGTCGCAGAAGTCCAGCCCGCTCAGGTCGAGCACGAGGTGGCGGTCCTCGGGCCGGAGGGTGCTCTCCATGTCGGCCCGTAGCTGAGCCGCGCTGATGTAGTCGAGCTCACCGACCAGAGCCAGGACGCACGTGCCCGTGGTGGGGTCGGCCGAGATCTGCGTCAACTGAACGGGTGTGGTCACCGTGAGTGCCTTTTCACGCTCGGAGGAACGGTCATGGACAGGATGGCCGTGTCGTCGGTCAGGCCGGGCCCGAACGCGGACAGGGTCTCCTCCAGCCGCGTCACCACGGCCTGGGCGGGCTGTCCGGCCAGGGTCGCGGCCAGGTTTCGCAGGCGGTCCTCACCGTACATGTGCCCCGCCGGTGTGCGGGCCTCGGTGAGGCCATCGGTGTAGAGGAGCAGGCCGTCGCCGGGGCCGAGGGTGGTGCCGGCCACGGCGAAGCGGGCCTCCGGCAGCAGCCCGACGAGCATGCCGCCGTGGGTGTGCAGGGCCTCCACGGAGCCGTCGGCGCGGACGACCAGCGCCGGAGGATGGCCGCCCCCCGCGACGTTGACGGTCACGCCCTCGCCGGTGGGAGTGAGCACCCCGTACAGGACCGTGCAGTAGCACGGGTCCGCGCCCAGGAACTCGTCCATCAGCACCATGTTGAGGTTGGCCAGCACCGCCTCCGGGTCGCCCGCGTAGACGGCGGCGGCGCGCAGGGTATGTCGGGCCAGGGCGGTGACCACGGCGGCGTCGGCGCCCTTGCCGCACACGTCGCCGAGGAAGAACGCCCAGTTGTCCTCGTCCAGGCGGAAGACGTCGAAGAAGTCGCCGCCCACCTGGTCGGCGGAGGCCACGTGGTAGTGCGTGGCGATGTCCAGCCCCGGCACCTTCGGAGGGGAGGGCGGAAGCAGCACCTTGCGCAGCGTGGAGGTCAGCAGCTCCAGCCGCCCGCGCTCCGCCTCGGCCTGCTGGCGCAGCCGGCGTTCGAGCGTGACCGCGGAGCGGGCGGACAGGCGCGTCTCCAGCTGGCTCGCCACCAGGGCGGCCAGGTCGGCCAGGGAGCTCAGTGCGGCCTCGGTGACCTCACGCGGCTTGACGTCCATCACGTTGACGGTACCCAGGCGGTGGCCGTCGGTCGTCACGATCGGCGCGGCGGCGTAGAACCGCACGCCCGGCTCGCCCCGTACCAGCGGGTGGTCGCCCGCGAGCGGGTCGTCGAGAGTGTCGCTCACCACGTACGGGTCCGAGCGCAGGATCGCCGACGCGCACAGGCCGGGATCGCGCCCCAGCTCGTGGAGACCGTCCGGCAGGCCGGTCTGGGCCTTGACCCAGACGCGGTCCGTGTCCACGAACGTCACCGAGGCGATCGGTGTGTCCAGGACGCGGGCCGCGAGCGCGACGACACGGTCGAACGCCCCCTCAGGCTGCGTGTCGAGAATCTGGCAGCGGCGCAGAGCTTCGAGCCGCGTGGTCTCGACATCGGGGTCGGTCAACGTTGCCGTCATGTACTCGCGTCACCGTTTTCTCTTTCGAGGACGCACGAAGTTTACTTGTCAACCTGCGCTACTTCCGCCCTATCGATAACAAACCTCCCAAGGAGTCACGCTCCCCAAAAGATCGGGCGTGAAGACGGATCGCCGTTTCGACGGAGTACCGGTGTAACCCCGATGAAGGGACACCAGCCGGATGACCGCTCCCTCCGGAGTGCCCGTGAGGATCGACGACGCCGCGCTCATCGAGCAGTCGCGGCGGCGCCCCGACGCCTTCGCGGTGCTCTACGACCGCTACTTCGGCGATGTCTACCGGTACGTCGCCGGGCGGGTCGGCCCGCAGGTCGCCGACGATCTCGCCGCGGAGACCTTCCTCGTGGCCTACGGCAAGCGCCGCTCGTACGACCCGGGGCGCGGTGTCGTGCGCGCCTGGCTCTTCGGGATCGCCACCAACCTCGTGGCCGAGCACCGCAGGAGGGAGATGCGCAGGCTGGAGGCGTTGCAGCGGGTGCCGGCCGAGGGCGGTGCGGACGGCGGACACGAGGACCGGGTGGCCGCGCGCCTCCTCGCGGCGGGCTCGCGGGGGCGGCTCGCGGCGGAGCTGGGGCGGCTGCCCGACCGCGACCGGGACGTGCTGCTCCTCGTCGCACTCGCGGACCTCAGCTACGAGGAGGTCGCGCAAACCCTGGACATCCCGCCCGGCACCGTCGGCTCCAGGCTGAACCGGGTGCGCAAGAGACTGCGCGCGGCCCTCGGCGGTGCCGCCCCCGCGATCGGAGAAACCGATGCCTGATCTGAACGGCCACCCGTTCCCCGGCCTGCCGGACGACCGGGACGATCTCGACGCGGTGCGCGCGCTGCTCGGCACGCCCGAGCCGTCGCTCGACACCGTCTTGGAGGGGCGGACGCGCCTGCTCGCCGCGCTGGCGCGCGATTCCGGCGACGCCGACGCCGGGACGGACGCCTCCGCCGCCGGGGCGCAGGACAGGGGGCCCGCCGAGCCGCGGATCGTCCACGGCGGGCTCGTTCCGAGGGCCCCGGGACGCACCGCCGGCCGCCGGTCCCGTACGGGCGGACGCGTCGGAGGACGGCTGGCCGCCGCGGGGGCGGGGCTCGCCGTGGCGGCGACGATCCTGGTGGCGGCGACCGTGGCCGCACCCGGCGGTCCGGTCATCGGGGCCCGTCCGGGCACGCCCCCCTCGGCCGCGAGCACGGCGAGGGGCACGCCGGTCGCGTCCCCGGCGGGTACGGCGGATGCGCGCGAGGTGCTGCTCGCCGCCGCCGACGCGGTGGCCGGGGCGCCCGCCGCGGGCGCCTACTGGCGGACGACGACGGTGACCCGGTGGCAGCTGTCCGACAAGACGAGGGGCTACGTCTTCGAACTGGGCCTTGAGGAGGACCAGTGGCTGGCGCGGCGCCCGGGCGACAAGAGCTGGAAGGTCAGGCGGTATCTCGGCGCCAGGCCGGTCACCCCGGCCGACGAGGCCGCCTGGCGCGCGGCGGGATCACCCGGCTCGTGGCGCGCCACGACCGGTGAGGCGGTCGAGGCGGCTCCCGGACAACCGCACGTCTCCGAGCTGCGCGGCAAGTGGAAGGGGTCGGGCGGCGACCTGCTGAAAGGCCTCATGACCTGGGAGGATCTGGCGGCGATCCCCGCCGGACCGGCGAAGCTGCGTGAGTACCTGGAGGCGGGCATCCGCGAGCGGACGGCCTCGCCCACCGAGTCGGACGATCGGCTGCGCGACGCCGTCGTGCGGATCGTGTGCGCCCGGGTGGCGACGTCGCCCGAGGTGCGCGCGTCGGCCTACCGGCTGCTCGCGTCCATGCCGGGGCTGCGGGCCGAGGGGGAGGTCACCGATGTGCTCGGGCGCAGGGGCCAGGCGGTCGTCTACCGCTTGGGGGCAGGTGAGGAGCGGCTGGTGGTGGACACGAGGACCGGCCTCCCCCTGGGGAGGGACTGGACGCCTGACGCCCCTGCGGACGGCGATCCGACCGTGCTCCGGCAGAGAACCGCGTACCGGAACCTCGGCTGGACCGGCGAGCGCCCCGACCTGCCCGCCGCCAAGGGCTGACGAGGGAGGTTTCCGGAGCCGGGCCCGGGATAGTTGCCTGGCCATGAGCACTCTGGAGTCGCCTTCGCGCGAGCAGGAGCCGCCGACGCGGTGCCCCCGGACAGGCGCCGAGGTGTCGGCGTCGCCTGTCCTGGGTGTGGACGACACCCCGGCACTGCGGCTCAACCCGTACACGTTCATCGCCGAGCGGGCCGGGGAGCTCGGCACCGACGTCTTCGACACGCGGCTGCTGCTGCGGCCGACCACATGCATGACCGGAGCCGAGGCGGCGAAGGTCTTCTACGACGAGCGGCGCTTCGTCCGGCACGGTGCGGCGCCGCGGCGGCTGCTGCTGACGCTGTTCGGCCGGGGCGGGGTGCAGTCGCTGGACGGCGGGGCGCACCGCTCGCGCAAGGCGATGTTCATGTCGCTCATGACGCCGGAGGCCCGGGAGCGGCTGCGCGGGCTGGCCGAGGCGGCCTGGGGCGAGCGGATCGAGCATTGGGCGCGCAGGCCGAGCGTCACGCTGTTCGACGAGGTCAGCGAGCTGTTGTGCGAGGTGGCGTGCGCGTGGACGGGTGTCCGGCTCGACCGCCGGAGCATCCCGCACGCGACCGCGCGGCTCCTCGCCATGATCGACGCGCCCGCCGCCGCCGGCCCCCGTTACCTGCGGGGCCGCACGGCCCGGATCAGGGCCGAGAAGGCCATCGCCGAGCTGGTCAAGCGGGTGCGCGAGCGGTCCGAGCCGTTCGCGGGCACCGCGCTGGAGACGGTCGCGCTGCACCGCGACCCGGACGGCGCGCTGCTCGACCCGCGTGTCGCCGCCGTGGAGGTGCTGAACCTGCTGCGGCCGATCGTGGCCGTCGGCCGGTTCGTCACGTTCGCCGCCCTGGCTCTGCACGCCAACCCGGACTGCCGGGAACGGCTGCGGTCCGGCGACGACGCCTACCTGGAGCACTTCGTCCAGGAGGTGCGCAGGTTCTACCCGTTCTTCCCGATGGTCGCCGCGAAGGTGGCCGAGCCGTTCGAGTGGCGCGGCCACCGCTTCCCGAAGGGCCGGCGCGTCCTGCTCGACCTGCACGGCATCGACCACGACCCGCGGCTGTGGGATCGGCCGGAGGAGTTCCATCCCGAGCGGTTCGCCGAGTGGGACGGCGGCGCCTTCGACTTCGTGCCGCAGGGCGGGGGCGACCCGTACGGCGGCCACCGCTGCCCCGGCGAGTGGATCACCATCGACCTGATGAAGGTGGCGGTGACCGCGCTCACCCGCCGCATGTCGTACGGCGTCGTGCCGGAGCAGGACCTGAGCATCCCGCGCTGGCGCGCGCCGGCGCTGCCCGTCAGCGGCTTCGTCATCGACCGCGTGATACCGGGGGAGCCGGCCGAGTGATGCCCGGCGAGCCGGGTCAGCGGGTCCAGTAGGTGTCGTTGATGGGCTCGTGCGCCATCAGCTCGCTGAACAGGTCCTCCCACAGCGGCATGACCGCCTCGGGCGCGTAGCCGCGGGCGGTGCGGGCCGCGCGCTCGCCGATCCGCAGCCGCAGCTCACGGTCGCCCATGAGGCGGTCGAGCGCCGCGGCCAGCGCGCCGGTGTCCTCCGGCGGCACGAGCAGCCCGTCCACGCCGGGCGTGACCACGTCGCCCGGACCGGTCGGGCAGTCGAACGCCGCGACCGGCAGCGCGTGCCCCATGGCCTCGATCATCACCATCGGCAGCCCCTCGAAGCGGGAGGACAGCGCGTAGATCGAGGCGTCGGCCAGCTCCTCGTCCATCCGGCTGGTGCGGCCCATGAGCCTGACCCGCCCGGACAGGCCCTCGCTCTCGATGAGCTGCGCGAGCCGCTCCTTCTTCGGCCCGGAGCCGAAGATCCGCAGCCGCCACTCCGGGTGCCGTCGCGCCGCCTGCCCGAACGCGGGGATGAGCAGGTCGAACCCCTTCTGCCGGACCAGCCGGCCGGCCGCGACCACGACAGGGTGCTCCTGCGCCGACGTCCGGCGCGCCGGGTGGACCGCGTTGGGGATGCGCACGATCGGCGTGCGCGGCAGCTGCTCCCGGTAGGCGAGCTGGTTGCTCCGGGTCAGCACCACCACGGCGTCGAAACGGTCGTAGTAACGGGCGATGTCGGCGCGCACCGGCTCCGGGTAGGCGCGGAGGTTCATGTGGTCCTGCGCCACGAGGACGACGCCCTTGGACGCGCGGCGGGCGGCGATGAGGTTCAACGCGGGACGCGTGGTGACGAGGATGCCGTCGTCGAGCCCGGAGACGTGGTCGATGACCGCCTTCTCCACCCGCTCCGTGAAGTACTCGGCGGCGAACTCGCCGCGCGGCACCAGCTTGCCGCGCAGCCGCCGCCACACCTTGCGGCCCAGCGAGTCGGCCGGCACCTCCGCCCGCTGGTCCACCAGCGGGACCAGCCGGACCCGGGGGTCGAGGGCGAACTGGGGGTTGTCGCGGCGGCGCACCACGCTGACGATCTCCACCTCGTGACCGAGGGCGGCCATCGCGCCGGCCTGGTTGAACACCGTCCGGATGGTCCCGCCCACCCCGTAGGCGTGCAGCAGCACGTAGCGGATCTTCACAGGTATCCCCAGTCGCGGCACATGGGTCTCAACGGCTCGGGGACGTCCTCGGGGGCGGGCAGGTTGCGGCCCGGCTGGACGGTGCCCGAGCGGATCTTGTCCTGCCAGTCGCCCAGGCCCTTGCGGATCACGCCGGGCGTGCCGTACGAGAGCATCTCGGGCGCCCACGGCACGTCCAGGAACGCACAGATCGCCCTGGTCTCCCGCTCCGGGTCGGCGGTCAGGTCCTCGTAACGGACGGTCAGGCCGGTGAGTCCCTTGCGGGCCCGGCGGACCGCCTTCATGTAGCGCAGCGCGTCGGCCGCGGCCTCCTCCGGGGTGCGTTTCCCGGCGCCCGCCTCGTACCAGGAGGAGGCGATGGAGGCGGGGTGACGCAGCAGGAAGACGAAGCGCGCGTCCGGCCAGCAGGTGGCGATCCGCTGGTAGGCGAAGGCGTTGGCGGGAGTCTTGTCCACGATGTAGCGCTTGCCGCTGCGGGCCAGCTCCCGGTGCAGCACCCGGTCCCACAGCAGGTGCTCCAGGTCGGCCTGGTTGTGGCCGAGCTCCTCCATCGCCCTGCGCGCCAGCGAGGTGCCGTAGCCGACGCTCAGCCGCCGCACGTGCAGCTCGTGCGGTGCGTGCAGCAGGGGGTGCGCGTCGAGCATCGCGCGCAGCAGGGTGGAGCCCGACCTGACGGGGGACAGGATGAACACGGGCGCCGTCAGCAACCGGTCGTGCGCGGGGTCCGCGGGGGGCCGGGGAGTCTCCGGGGACGTCTCCGCCGCACCGTCGGACGGGCCGTCCGACGGGCCGTCCGGTAGTGCGGCACTGACGCGTTCGAACCGGACGCCGGCATACCTCCTGAGCGCCTCGTTGAGCCTTCGCTGCCATGTCATGCCGTTGAAGGCTACCCAGCGTTCCTGGCAATTCCCTGGCAACGCCCCTAGTCAACGGCATGACGGCGGTGGCGGAAGGCATGGGGAGAACCCGGCGGGGCGGTTCGGGTGAGTAGGGATGACGACCCTCACCTTGCAAGGGCCTCACCTTGCTCAGGAGAGGCTTGAACCGAGCGGAGCCACGTTTGACCCCCGACACGGAGAGCCGCCAGATGGCCGACCATCTCGACGACGCGGAGCTCGTCCGGCGCTCCCGCGACGATCCGGAGGCGTTCGCGGCGCTGTTCGACCGCCACGCGCCGGAGTTGCACCGCTATGTCCTGCGCCGGTTGGGCGACGCCCTGGCCGACGACATCGTCGCCGACACGTTCCTGGACGCCTTCCGGCAGCGCGCCCGCTACGACCTGACCCGCCTGGACGCCCGGCCCTGGCTGTACGGCATCGCGGCCAACCTCATCGGCAAGCACCGCCGTAGCGAGGTCAGGTTCTACCGGGCGCTGGCCCGGTCGGGCGTGGACGAGGTCGCCGAGTCGTACGCCGACCGGGTGGAGGCCCGGGTCACGGCCTCGGCCGCGCAGCGCGAGCTGGCGGGGGCGCTCGCGGCGCTGCCGGCGGCCGAGCGGGACGTGCTGCTGCTGGTCGCCTGGGCCGACCTCAGCTACGACGAGACCGCCGCCGCGCTCGGCGTCCCCGTGGGGACGGTGCGCTCGCGGCTGCACCGGGCCAGGAAGAGGACGCGGGCCGCGCTCGGCGGCGACCCCACCGCCATCGAGGAGGAGCTGGACCGTGGATGACCTGGACACACTGCGCGAGCTGCGCTCCGACGCCCCGGCGGGAGACGCGGGACGTCTCGCGCCCGCCCGCGCCCGCCTGCTCGCGGAGGCGCGCGGCGAGCCGGAGTCCGCGTCCCGCCGGGCCTTCCGGCCACGGGCCTTCCGGTCACGGCTGGGCTTGCGATCACGGTCCGTGCCGAGGGTGCGGCCCATGCTGGCCGTCGCGGTCGCGTGCATGGTGGCGGCCGTGGCCGTCGTCGTCGTGCAACGCCAGGGACCCTCCCGCCCGGCGGAGCCGCCCAGGTACGAGAGCCCGTCGGTGGTGCTCGAACAGGCGGCGCTCGTCGCCTCGACCCGCTCCACCCGCTCCACCGGCTCGTTGCCGCGGCCCGACCAGTGGCAGTACCGCAGGACCATGTCCACCGGCCACGACGAGGCGCCCGGCAAGGGCACGGTCATGGAGAGCTGGACCCGTTACGACGGGACCCAGACGGCGGGCTTCGACCCCTGGGGACGGCTGCGCGTCGAGAACCAGGAGCCCGACCCCGGCGACGACGACCTGACGCCGCAGGAGTACCACCGCAAGCTGCGCGCGCTCCCGACCGACCCGGCCGAGCTGCTGGCCCGGGTCCGGGGCGACGAGCACTGGCAGCGGCTGCCCACGGAGGAGGCGGGGCAGGAGGACCCGGACGCGCGGGCGTTCCGGGTGCTGTCGCTCTACCTGCAGCAGCAGGCGTTCATGCCGCCGAGGCTGGAGGCCGCGATGTACCGGGCGCTGGCCCTGATCCCCGGCGTCGGGGTGCAGGCGGACGTCCTGGACGGCGCCGGGCGCAGGGGGCTGGGCGTCTTCCGGGACGACCCGCACTGGGCCGCCCGGCAGTACCTGATCCTGCAGCCCGGCACGTACCGGTACCTGGGCGACCGGATGCTGTGGCTGCGGGACGAGCGGGCGGGCGGAGACCTGATCCGCTCCGCCGGGCAGTCGGACGCCTGGGCCGAGCTGGTGTCCGGCATCGTGGATCGCCCGGGTGAGCGTCCGTAGACGCGGAACTGGCTTTCGGGTTCGGGCCGTGACTGGATCTACAGGACGGTCACGGCCTGCCGGTAGCGTCCTGTGGATCCCTGTGAAAGGAAACCGGTCATGATCGTGATCGCGCATCTCAGTGACACCCACCTCGACGGGACGCCGCGTGCCGCCGAGCGCACCCGCAAGGTCGCCGAGTTCGTGGACCGCCTGCCGTACGAGCTGGACGCGGTGCTGGTCACCGGCGACATCGCCGACCACGGGCGGGCGGAGGAGTACGAGGAGGCGCGCAAGCTGCTGGACCTGCGTCACCCCACGTTCCTCTGCCCGGGCAACCACGACGACCGGGCCGAGTTCCGCCGGGTGCTGCTCGGCGAGCCGCCCACGACCGGCCCCGTGAACCAGGTGCACCGGACCGCGGGGGCCGTCTACGCGCTGTGCGACTCGACCATCCCCGGCGAGGACGGCGGCCTGCTGGCCGGAGAGACGCTCGACTGGCTCGAAGGAGTGCTCGACGAGGCCGACGCGCCGGTGTTCGTCGCCTTCCACCACCAGCCGATCCCGCTGCGCCACGCCGTGGCCGACACCATGGGCCTGGCCGAGCCGGACCGGCTGGCCGCCCTGGTGTCCCGGCATCCCAGGGTCGCGGCCGTGCTGTGCGGGCACTGCCACATGGCGGTCGCCTCGACCTTCGCGGGGCGCCCCCTGCGGGCCGCGCCGGGCGTCGTCTCCGCCCTCGTGCTGCCGTGGGAGGAGGGCGCGGACGCCATGGCGACCTGCGTCGACTACGACGCCCCCGTGTCGCTGGCCTTCCACGTGCTCGACGACGACGGGGTGCTCACCACCCACTACCGCGCCCTCGCCTGACTCGCCCGGTCCTGACGGGCCCTGTCCTTACGGGCCCTGTCCTTACGGGTAGGTCTTTGGCGCGATCACGTGTATGTACGGTGCGCGACGGCGCCCCTACGTTCGAGTCATGTGCGATCTGAACCCACGGGAAAGCCGTGACGTCCTGGAGTCCCTGAGCGAGATCCGCGCACTGGCCGACCAGCTGGCCGCGCACTCCACGGCCATCCAGGAGACCGCCTACATGGACCACGCCAACCTCGCCACGCTGCTGACGGCGCTGCGCGACCGCGCCGACACGGCCAGGGAGTGGGTGGAGGCCAAGCCCCGTCAGCACGCCGGGCACCAGGGCCACTGAGTCACGACCGGAGTCACCAGGTGTGCCGGTTCCGGCTGGGCGGCGGGGCCCGGCCGGGACCGGCCCTTCTCCCGAGACCCGTGATCCAACCCATGGTCCAGCCGTGGTTCAGCAGCTCCTCATGGCGCGCGTGTGCGAGTGGACTTTCCTCGCCTTTCCCGTTCTGATGATCTCACCGGTCGATTCGGTGCGTGTTCGCGGGAGCGAGGGGAAAGCCCATGGGACCTCGGCGTCCGGCGAGGCTCAGGCCTCGGTGGGCCGGTCGTAGCCTTCGGACCCGCCGTAGACCTTGCGGTGCGGGTCCTGCTCCGGCTGGTTGGCCGGGTCGGTGGGGGACGGGTCGAACTCCTCGGCGAAGTCCGCGTCGTCGTACACCTCGGGATTCTCCCGCCGGTCGGCGAGCGGCCGCTCGTCGGGCTGCGACATGGCTCCTCCTGCGATCGGATGGACCACCCCTGGCCGCGGGCCGGCGGGCGGCGGACATCGGGTCCCTGCCCGCGATGGGCGCGCTCATGTCGGCGAACGAGCCGGAAGCCACACGGGACGGCCGGTTACGGCCCTACCTCGTTCGTGAATCCGGTCATTCATCTCGCTGTGGGGGAGCCATATGCGCGTATCCATCATCAAAAGAGTCACCGCCGTCGTCGCGGCCCTCGCCCTGCCCGTGGTCGCGACCGGCCCGGCGCAGGCCAAGGGGCTGGACGACTCCTTCGCCGGACTGCTGACCAGGCAGGTCACGGGGGCGAACGTGCGCAAGCACCTGGACGCGCTCCAGGCCATCGCCGACGCCAACGGCGGCACCCGGGCCGCGGGCACGCCCGGCTACGCCGCCTCCCGCGACTACGTGGCGGGCAAGCTGCGCAAGGCCGGCTACCGGGTCACGCTCGACCCCGTCCACTTCGTCGAGAGCTGGACCCAGAACGGCCCGCCGACCCTGGAGCTGACCGCTCCCGACCCGCAGACGTACACCCCGGACGAGGACTTCTTCACCTTCCAGCCGTCACCCGCCGGTGAGGTCACCGCGCAGGTCCAGGGGGTGGACCTGACGCTGCCGCCGACGCCCGCGCCCACCTCCACCAGCGGCTGCGAGACCTCCGACTTCGACGGGTTCGTGGCCGGCCGGATCGCGCTCATCCAGCGCGGCACATGCGCGTTCGCCACCAAGATCCGCAATGCCGGGTCCGCCGGGGCGTCCGGCATCATCGTCTTCAACGAGGGCCAGCCGGGCCGCACCGACGCGTTCCCGCTGGACATCGGCGAGTGGCGGGCCGGCGTGCCCATGGTCTTCGCCGACTTCGCGGTCGGCCAGGCGCTGGCCGCCGCTCCCGGCGCGACCGTCCACCTCAAGGTGGACGCCACGCTCAAGCTCGGCACCGACCACAACGTGATCGCGGAGACGCGCCTCGGCGACCCGCGGAACGTCGTCATGGCCGGCGCCCACCTCGACAGCGTGACGGCCGGGCCGGGCATCAACGACAACGGCTCCGGCAGCGCGGCCATCCTGGAGACCGCCCTGCGGATGGCCCACTACCCGGTCCGCAACAAGGTGCGCTTCGGGTTCTGGGCGGCCGAGGAGATCGGCCTGCTCGGCTCCGAGCAGTACGTGGAGGGACTGACGGACGAGCAGCGCGACCGGATCCGGCTGTACCTGAACTTCGACATGGTCGCCTCGCCCAACTACGCCTACAAGCTGTACGACGGCGACGACTCCGACGCCGAGGGCTCGCCGGCGGGCCCGCCCGGCTCGGCGCAGATCGAGCAGCAGCTCGAAGCCTTCTACGACGCCCGGAGCCTCGGTCACGTGGGCACCGACTTCGACGGCCGCTCCGACTACGGGCCGTTCATCGCGGCGGGTATCCCGTCCGGCGGGATCTTCACGGGGGCCGAGGACATCAAGACGGCCGAGGAGGCCGCCGTGTTCGGCGGCACGGCCGGGGTCGCCTACGACGCCTGCTACCACCAGGCGTGCGACAGCACGGCCAACATCGACGCGACCGCGCTCGACGTCAACGCCGACGCGATCGCCGACTCGACCATCAGGTACGCCTTCAACCTGAGCTCGATCCCGGAGCGCGGCGACACCGCGGGGGCGTCCCGCCTCGCTGCGCGCACCACGAACCGATAGCGGGCCTCCCCACGATGGGCCGGAGGGCGGTCGCCGGGAGGGCGGCCGCCCTTCGCGTGCAAGCGAGGGGTCCCACGCATAGCGGGGCGGGGGACGTGGCGTCTGAGAGGGTGACATCCACATCTCTTGGAGGTGACCGTGGACCCCGCAGACGAGCGAGGTTTCCGCGAGTTCGTTTCCGCCCGCTCGCCCGCGCTCATGCGCCTCGGCTACCTGATCACCGGCGGTGACCAGTACGCGGCCGAGGACCTGGTGCAGAGCGCGCTGGCGAAGCTGGCGTCCCGGTGGCGGCGGGTCGAGGCGCCCGAGGCGTACGTCAGGCAGATCATGTACCGCCAGCACATCAGCTGGTGGCGCACGACGGCCCGCCGCGGCGAGGTCGTCCAGGCCGTGCCGCCCGAGCTGCCCGGCGAGGACCGCACCCACCAGAGCGAGCTGCGCATGGTGCTGCGCGGCGCGCTGGCCCGGCTGACCGCGCGGCAACGCACCGTGCTCGTGCTCCGCTACTTCGAGGACCTGCCCGACCACCAGGTCGCCCGGGAGCTCGGCTGCTCCGTCGGCACGGTCCGCAGCACCGCCCACCGATCCCTCGCCCGGCTGCGCGAGATCGCCCCCGAGCTCGCCGAGGAACTGGAGGCCGTCCGATGACCCGACTGCTGCGCGACACCCTGGAGGACTGGGCCGGCGAGGCCCGGGTGCCGCACGACCTGGCCGACCGGGCGCTCGGAGGCCGGCGCCGGCGATGGGTACTCCCGGCCGGCGTGGGCATCCTGGCCGCGGGGCTGGCGGTCGCCGTCGCCGTCACCGTGTCCGGGCTGGGCGTGGACCACCGGCAGGCCACGGTACGGCCGGCGACGGGCGTCACGCTCCCCGCCCGGCCGTCGCCCGCGCCCACGGACGTGCGGACGTACACCGAGGGCCGGCCGCCGCGCACGCTCATCGCGGCCGGTAACGTCGCGGTCTCCGCCTACTGGACCACCGCCACGGAGAAGGTGTCCGAGAAGCTGGAGCGCTTCAGGCGGACGTGGTGGCTGTACGACCCGAGGAACGACGGCTACGAGAAGACCGACTGGGCCTGGGTGGACGTCGCCCCGGGGCTCCAGACCGCCGCCGCGATCCAGGGCGACCTGCTGGGCAGGCGGATCGCGATCGTGGACATGGCGACGCGCGAGGTCCGCTCGGTCATCGCCCTGGACCACGACGCCGGCTCGGTCGTCTGGTCGCCGGACGGCACCAGGCTGCTCGTCACGACGTACTCCGGCTATCCCGACGAGCAGCCGCCCATGAAGAACAACATGATCACGTACGACGCCAACACGAAGATCGGCACCCGTACGGGCTACTACGTCGTCGATGTGACCACGGGCGAGAAGGAGTATCACGAGCTGCCGGCGTTCACCTCGCCCCCGAAGGGGGAGGGCACCGCCCCGGGGAACGGCAACTCCCGGCAGGACATGGGCTGGAGCGTGGACGGCTCCCTGGTCTGGGCACCCACCGACACCATGCCGGACCGCCTCTTCTACACCCCGGACGGCGAGCGCCACGACCCGCCCGCCGACCGGTACATCCCCTACACCGGCCGCACCGCCCTGTCCCCCAACGGCAAGCTGGTCATCGGTCCCCGGCAGTCCGGGCTGCCCACGGAGATCACGGACGCGCGAACGGGACAGGTCGCCGGCCGGCAGAAGGTGCTCCAGCTTCTCGCCTGGGCCGATGACGACAACGTGATCGCGCTGGGCTGCGCCGGGAAGTGCGACGACGAGTTCGACAACGGGCTCGTGCTCGTCAGCGTGGACGGCGACAGGACCACGCAGCTCGCCGCCACCGGCAAGAGCGAGGGCGCGGGCTCCTGGCGCTGGGTTCTCACACCCCGCTGACCTGGCCACATGTTCTCCACAGGCTTGGACGCCGCGTTCCAGGGCACTCGGAAGGTCGTCTTCGGGCGATGTGAGGAGGATCCGGTGACCACTGTGGAGAACGCCGGGCGTCAGGCTCAGGCGATGGCGCGGCGGGCGGCCGACCATCCGATGCTCGACCGGCTCGCCAGGATCGGCCTGGCCTGCCGCGGCATCCTGTACGCCCTGATCGGAGTGCTGGCGGTGCAGATCGCCCTCGGCCATGGAGGCAAGCAGGCCGACAAGGGCGGCGCGATGACCACGATCGCGAGCCTGCCGTTCGGCGCGGTGCTGCTGTGGGTGATGGTCGTCGGCTTCGCCGGACTGGCCCTGTGGCAGGCGTCGGAGGCGCTGTTCGGCGGGCTCAAGGCGAAGGACCGCGTCGAGGCGGCGTTCCGCACCGCCGTGTACGTGCTGATCGTCGGCTCCCTGCTGACCCTGCTGCTGGCCGGGCGGTCCTCGTCGGACGACAAGAAGTCGCAGGACGTGACCGGCAAGCTGCTCGACCTGCCGGGCGGGCAGTTCATCGTGGGGCTGATCGGGCTCGGCATCATCGGGCTCGGCGTCTACTGGATGTACCAGGGATGGAAGAAGAAGTTCCGCAAGGAGCTGGACCAGAGCCGCATGTCACCCACGGCCCGCAAGGCGATGGACCGGCTCGGCACCGCCGGCTACCTGGCGCGCGGCGCCATCGCCGCCCTCGCAGGCGTCTTCGTGGTGCAGGCGGCCATCACCTACGACCCCGACAAGGCCGGCGGCATCGACGCCACCCTGCGGGCCTTCGCCGACACGCCGGTGGGGCCGTGGCTGCTGATGGTGGTGGCCGTCGGGCTGCTGCTGTTCGCGGGCTACTGCTTCGGCGAGTCGCGCTGGCGCCGCACCTGACGCGCCGTCCGCCGTTCGGGACCCCCGGCCGGGCCGGGGGTCCCGGCCGTACGCGGATCTCTCCCGGTGAAACGGTCAGTCGACGGCCGGGACCGGCCGCGTCGCCGTGCTCCCTGTCAGCCGGTGGATCCGCCGGTCGCCGCCCCAGCGGTTGATCGCCTCCTCGTCGGCGAAGGCCAGCGCGCGCATCATGTTGCCGGCGTAGGAGGTCAGGATCGTGCGCCGCAACCGCCGCCGCTGCGGCGCCGTCAGCCGGTCGGTGCCCGCCTCGACCGGGTCGCCGTAGTGCGGCGCGTAGGACACGCCCCCGAAGCCGGTACGGCTCAGCAGCGTCCGCAGCGTCTCGGGCGCGTAGAACATCAGATGGTTCTTGGTGAAGCCGCTCCACGCCGGGCCGTGCGTCTTCAGCAGCAGCGACCGGGCGTTGACCGTAAGCACGAGCAGCACGCCCCCCGGCGCCAGCAGCCGCCTGAACTCCGTGAAGTCCGACAACGGCCTCGGCAGGTGCGCGAGCACCGACCAGAGTGTGATCACGTCGAAGCCGCCCTCCGCGACCTCCGGCACGTCCCGCGGCGCACCGAAGTACGCCCGCGCCCGGGTCAGCCGCGCGTTCGCCTGCTCCACCGAGTCGGGCGACAGGTCCACGCCGTACGCCTCGAAGCCGCGCTGCTCGGCCAGTTCGAGGAACAGCCCGGCGCCGCAGCCGAAGTCGAGCAGCCGCCGGCCGCGCCCGTCGCTGAACACCGGGGCGAACGCGTCCATGGTCAGCCGGTAGCGGCGCTGCCGGTTGGCCGCGTACGCGCCGCTCAGGAAGCCGCTGTAGCCGGTGGCGTACAGGTCGCCCAGGTGCTCGGGGCGGATGTTCGGGTTGCGGTAGAGGAAGCCGCACGAGGGGCAGCGGACCACGTGGTAGCTCCATCCGTCGCCGTTGGCCGGCTCGAACAGCGGCTGCTGGCGCGACTCCCCGCACATCGTGCAGGTGACGAACTCCTCGATGTCGCCGAGCGGCATGGCCGCCGCGTAGTCCGCGAGCGGCACCACCGGGGCGCGCCGCAGCCGCCACTGCCATCGGGCCTCGCGCACCAGGCGTTCGCCGGGACGGACGTAGGCACGCTGGGGCAGGGGCACGCGATCGTAGCGGGAACCGTAGATCATCCGGCTGATCAGCCGACGCGCGGAAACCATGGCAACACCTCTGATAAAGAGCGGAATGCCGGGGATTTGCCCCTGTCTGTGAGCGGCTATTCCCTCGCGCTGGTCAAGAGGGCGCCCCGACGGCCGCGGGTGGTGCGCGGGGCTCTCAGGCCGATGGGAGGGAGGTGGCGCCGTGGGCGAGGCCCTGTCGCTCGGCCCAGGCGTCGAGCGTCCTGATGGCGGCGTGGTCGGGGCCGCCGGCGGGGGCGCTCATGAGCACGATCGCCTGGGCGCCGTCGTCCGCGCAGGTGAGGACCTGCCAGTCCACGCTGAACCGGCCGGCCACCGGGTGGTCCAGCCGGCTGCTCCCCGAGGTGCGCGTGGTCACCAGGTGCTGGGTCCACCAGGTGCGGAAGTCCTGGTCGCGCAGGGACAGCTCGCCCACCAGCTCCCGCAGCCGGGGCGCGTCGCAGGCCACCCCCGCCGCCAGCCGCAGCGCGGACACGGCCTCCTGGGCGCGTTCACGCCAGTCGACGAGCATCGCCCGGACGTGGGGGTCGAGGAACGTCATCCGCACGTAGTTGCGGTGCCGGGGCTCCATGGCGGCCAGGTCGCCGAGCAGCGCGGCGGCCAGCCGGTTCCAGGCGAGGATGTCGAAGTAGCGGCCCATGACCAGGGCCGGGGTGTCGGCGAGGTTGGCGAGCAGGCGCTCCACCTGGGGGCTCACCCGGGCCGTCGGGCCGCCGCGCCGCTCGACGGCGTCGTCGGGGTGCGCGAGCTGGATGAGATGGCGCTGCTGGTCGTCGTTGAGCAGCAGGGCGCGGCCGATGGCGTGCAGCACCGGGCGGGAGGCGGTGCGCACGCGGCCCTGCTCCAGGCGCGTGTAGTAGTCGATGCTGATGCCGGCGAGCTGGGCCACCTCTTCCCGGCGCAGACCCGGCACGCGTCGCGGGTGGCCGGTCTCCGGCAGGCCCACGTCCGCCGCGGTGATCAGAGATCGCCGCGTGCTCAGGAAGTCGCCCAGCTGCCCTCTCGGGCTCGCGTCCGGTGCTTGCATCACCGGGATTATGGCATCTATGCGGAGCTTTCACCGGGGAAAACCGTTCCTCGGAACGCCGCATCCTTCCTGGTCAGCGCGGTAACCGTCAAGCTTTGACATGGAGGGGGGAGGGGGCCGGCCGCCGCTGACCGGGAGGGATTCTGTGGCGGCCGGCCCCTTTCGTTCTGCCTTGCCCCGGTTCGCGGCCGCTCGGTTTCACAGGTGGGCGGTGGCGCGGAAGGCCGGGTGCGAGGGCCCGTACGCGGCCGCCTCGTACGGGCCGTCCGCGACGGGGCGGCCCAGCAGGATCTGCGCGGGCACCGCCCTGAACAGCGCGGCCCCCCGCACCGCGGGCGCGAGCGTCAGCGCGAACAGCGCGCCCACAGCGGTGTTGAACAGCACGAACGTCGTCGTGCCGCTGCCCAGGCCGAGCAGCTGCGGCAGCCCGCCGTCGACGCCGGGGATCCCCGCGATGATCCACCCGTAGAGCGGGAACGTCAGACCGGCGATCGCCACCGCCCACCAGACGGTGGTGACGACAAAGGAGACGATGGCGAACGGCAGCGCCAGGATGCCGTACAGCAGGTCCATCCAGGTCTGGGCGCTCGTCAACGGGTTCAGCGTCCGCCGCCACCACCCGGCCCCCACCGGCGGCCGGGCGTACACGGGACGGGTGACGGGCCGGCGCAGGACGTCGGCGAGGGCGGCGCGCTCGCTGTCGGCGACGTTGCGCGCCAGGAGGGCGGTGGCGGCGAGCACGAGCAGGCCGACCACGGCGACCGCGCTACCCAGCCCGGCCGCGACACCGGTCACGACCAGGGCGAACGAGGCGAGAGCGGTCGGCAGGCCCAGGAGCGTGTAGCGGGTGTCGGAGGCGATGCGATGCCGGAGGGTCGTCATGAGGAGAACGCTACGGACGCGGACGGCCCGGAACGATGCCGCCCGCAGGCCGGTCCGGGGTAGGGACAGCCCTACCGTCGCCGCTCGGACGGCGCGCCCGCCTCACCTCCGATCGACGCGTGGCCGCGGGCGGCGCAGCCAGGCGAGGAGCCAGAAGCCCTCCGCGGCCGCGTCCAGCAGGTACGTGGGCGAGATGCGGCCCTTCGGCACGTACACCAGGTCGACGGCCAGCAGCGTGGCAGCCGTGGCCCGGCCGACGCGGCGCGCCTGCTCGGCCCCCGCCACGGTCGAGGCGCCCCGGAGCTGGGTCCAGCCGACGCCGACCAGCAGCCCGGCCACCGTACGGACCAGCCAGCGGTCGGTCTTCGGGCCGAAGACCCGCTCGAAGCTCGGCATGTGCAGCAGCGGCCAGAGCCCGCCCACCACGTTGAACAGCCCGTGCGCCCGGGCCAGTGCCGCCGTGCCCCGGTCGGGGACGGCGCCGGCCCCGAGCACCACGGGCCCGGTCTCGGCCCCGCTCGCCCCGGGAGCCGCACCGCGGGCCGGGGCGCGCGTACCGGGCGGGAAGGTCATTTCTTCGCCTGCCGGATGACGTCGCGGATGCGGTCCATCATCGCGGTGGGCGTCCCGACCAGGATGTTCTTGGTGACCGACTCGACGCCCGGATGCGGATGGGTGGGCGCCATCGCCTCGGCGGCCTTGACCCCGGCGGACATCGCGCGGCGCTCGGCGGGGCTGGTCTCGGCCCGCAGCTTGGCGAACTCGTAGCGCTCCTCGCTGCGGGCGTGCGCGGTGACGGCGGCGCGCAGCACCGCGAGCCTCTCCAGGAAGTCGGGGGCGTCGGGCCCGTCCTTGTCCATCTGCTGGAGCAGCTCCTTGGCCTCGCGCTCCTCGGCCAGCCGCTCGTCCACGACGCCCTCGCCCCCGTCGATGACCTTGCGGGCGTACGGGTGGACGATCTCCTCCTCGGCCGTCTCGTGCACGGCGAGGAGGCGCACCAGGCGGGTGAAGGCCTCGCCCCGCTTCTGCGGGCCCGCCGCCTCGACCTCGTCGAACATGTCCCTGATCATGGCGTGCTGGGCCAGCAGCAGATCGATGACGTCCGTCTCCTCCATCGTCTCCGGCCGGCGCGAGCTGTCGGGCATGACGGTCTCCTCTCGACTACGCCGCCGCCTACCCCGGGCGGCGCGCGTCACGCGCGTCATGACCCATTCCGGGAGCTTCGCCGACCTCCGTGAAAGTTTCACGGACAGATCCAGGTGGGGCGGGAAGTCTCGCCGTTCGTGGCCGCTTTTCGTTGACATCTGGCCGCCGGCTCCCACAATCCTGCTTGGGAGCGCTCCCATATCGGCTCCGTACCCGGCGCCCATACCGCGCTCCCGTCGAAGCCAGGAGGTGAGGCCGTCCCGTTGAACCGTGTGACCGTTCCATGACACCATCCCGCCCGGATGGCAGGGACGCGGCCGGCCTTGAGACTTCCCCCCTCTCCGCCGGCCGCGTTCTCCACGTCATGACCCGCCCCGTGGTCAGCGAGCCCGTGGTCAGCGAGCCCGTGATCAGCCGGCCCGTGGTCAGCGAGCGGTCTCCCGCTCGAACCGGTCGCGCGCCGCGTCGATCACCCCCTCGTCCGCGAACTCCTCGAACGCCTCCTCGTGCCAGCGCTCAGGGATGATCTCCCTGACCCGGTCCGGATAGCCCGGGCCCGGCTCGGGGACCCTGACCCATGGCGCGTCACCCAGCCGTACCGCGATCGGGCCCGAGGCGCGGACCGACATGGCCCAGTTCGTGCCCGCACCGGTGATCGCGCACATGTGCCGGGCGTAGACCCACCGCACCTCGGCCACCGTCCGGGCGGCCGGCGGGTCGAAGCCGAACGGCTCCACCGCGCACACCACCCGACCGGCGTTCTCACCGAAGTCGTGGCCGTGCTCGTGGTGCTCGGCGGGTGTCGCCTGTTCGAGCAGGGCCGTCACCCGGGCAGCGAGCCGCCGCTCCAGGTCGTGCCGGTCAGCCTGCTGCACGCCCAGAACCACGGCCACCCCGGCCAGCAGGAGGAGGGCCGCGGCGATCGCCGCCACGACCCCCTTCCGCCGGGACAGGGTCACGGTCCCCGCCCCGGGCCGGTCGTCGCCTAGGGGCTCGTGCACGTCAGCGCGGGAGCCGGGTCGGGGGCGGTGCCGGTCGCGTTGAACCCGAACGTGGTGCTGGCGTTCGCCGCGAGCTGCGCGTTGTGGGGCGCGTTCTTGACCGTCACGTTGGGCGGCTGCGAGGAGAGCACGCCGTTCCACGGTGATCCGTCGAAGCCCTGGCCTCCGCTGTACGCCCACCGGACCGTCCAGCCGTTCAGCGGCGTGGAGCCCGGGTTGCGCACGGTCACCTCGCCCTGGAAGTGGCCCGCCCAGCCCGGCGTGGCGATGGTGCGCCAGGTGGCGGAGCAACTTCCGGAGGAGGTCGGGGTCACGGTCGGGGTGGCCGTGGGGGTGACGGTCGGGGTCGTGCCGGGCGACTGGCCGTTCGGGCCGACGCCGGTGACCTCGCCGTTGCCGCCGTCGAAGACCACGTCGGAGCAGCTGTAGAAGTTCTCCTGGCTGTCGGAGCGGATCCAGTGGATGTACAGGATGTGCCGGCCGCTCTTGCCCGACGGGAGCTGGACGTTCCAGTAGTAGTAGTTGAGCGCGCCCGTCCCGCCGGACTGCGGCGGGTTGGCGGCGCTGCCGAACGACTCCAAGTCGGACCACTTGAGCGGTCCGTCGGGGTTCCAGCCGTTCTTGGTGATGTAGTAGACGAACGAGCCGGGGTGCGCCGCCCAGTTGCTGTGCCGGATCTGGATGGTCGCGCCCGAGGTCAGGTGGGTGACGGGCCAGTCGGAGCGGACCGCGTTGTAGGCGGTGAAGTCGTACGGGCCGCCCGTGCCGCCGCTGCAGAGCTGGCCGTCGGGGATGAACCCCGTCGTGCGGCCGGCGCCGTCGGAGCGCAGCACCGCGAACCAGTTGTAGAGCGGGGTCGAGCCGCTCTGCGCGACCGCCGCCGCGCAGGCCGGGTTGTAGGGGATGATCTGCCCGTTGTCGCGCAGGCCGTCCTGCCAGCACAGGAACGTGCGCGCGCCGGGGAACATCGTGACGCCGTGGGCCTGTGCCTGCTGCGGCGACAACGCCACCAGCAGGCTCGTCACCAGGGCCACGGCCATCGCGGCCACCAGGGCCGCCGACCGGATCGGTCTCATGGAGGAGTCCCTTGTTCGAGCGAAAGGGGAATCCGTCCACGACCCGCCCCGCCCGGCAGCACCCGTGTGCAGGCATTGAAACACGGCGCCCGGAGCCCGGCAACGCGCGATGAAACTTTCAGCCGGCTCGGCGCCTCATGCGCGGCTGTAGCGGGCGTCGCGGGCGGCGGCGGCCAGCGCGGCGGCGCGGGCCGCCTCCGTCGGCGTGAACGGCAGGCCGGGACGCCGCAGCAGCAGGGCGCGCTCCGGGTGGACGGAGATCACCATCGTGCTGTTCAGCTCGCCGTCCTCGTCCACGGTCTCACCCGGACGGCGCCACTCGACGTCGGGCGCGCGCAGCAGCTCGCCCATCGCCTGGGGGAGCTGCTCGGGGTCGTCGTGGACGCGGCGGGCCAGCAGCAGGCCCTGGATGCCCGGGTCGGTCAGGTCCTTGACCTGGGCGGGCACGACCAGCACGTCCAGGCCGCCGGCCCCCGACAGCGCGGCCCGCACGGCGTCCGGCTCCAGGCCCGTGGGCGCCTCGACGACGAACTCGTCCAGGGCGTCGCAGCCCGCCGGCGTGATGGCGCTGCTGCCCGTGGGGGCGATGTGCAGGGAAAGGATGTTGCAGCCCAGGCGGCCGAACGCGCCCGCGACCTCCGCGAGGCGGCCGGGCCGCTCGACCACGCGCATCCGGACCCGCCACAGCGTCATGGTCGTCCCGGCGCCGCCCGGAGGCGGTGTGACAGGCCGCCCTCCGCCGCCGGGCCGCCCTCCGCCCCTTCCGCCGGTCCCCGGGCGCCCGCCTCCGGAGGGCGGGCCGCCGTGGAGTCTTCTGTGGATGGCCGAGCCGAGGACCAGCGCGGCGCCGAGCCCGACCAGCACGACCGGCCCAGGGTCGGTGTGCCCCAGGAGCGTGGCGAGCAGGTGGGCCAGGCCGACCGCCAGGAACAGCACGGCGACCTCGACGGCCTCCCGCCGCCAGGAGCGCGCGTGGTGCCGGCGGCCGGGTTCGGGACGCGGGTGGATCGCCTTCGGTGCATCGCTCATGGCCGCCAGTCTCACCACCGGCTGTTACGCGGCCACGATCCGTGGCATTGCGGCGGCATTAAACCGGGCGCACGAGGTGTCCCCCGTGTGACGGCTCGCGTTCCCCGCGCGTCCGTCAGGCCGCCGCCGGCGGGTCGCCGGGGCGCCACATCGGCCAGAACGTCGAGCCGTCCGGCAGCGCGAACGGCTCGCGTGGCCGGTACCCGTGCCGCAGGTAGAGGGCGCGGCTGCGCGGGCTGCTCGCCTCCAGGTACGCGGGCAGCCCGCCGAGCTCGGCGTGGTGGTGGCGCAGCAGGGCGGTGCCGAGCCCCTGGCCCTGCCGTGACGGATGGACCGCCAGGAACGCCAGGTGGTGGTGCGGCTCGTCCGGGTGGTGCTTGTCGAACAGCGAGTCCAGCAGCCGGAACCGGGGCAGCCACGGCCCGGTGGCCTCCGCCAGCCGGCGCTCGTACCCGGGCGGCTCGGGCACCGGGCCCGTGCGCGGGAACCAGACGGCGGCGGCCGGCGCGTCGTCGATCACGTCGATCCGGCCGTGCCGGGCGGCGTGCTCGACGAGGATCAGGAAGTCGGCGGTCATGATCTCGTGCCGGCCGGCGGGCTCGGGCACGAGGTACGCCACGGCGTCGAGAGGGGCGAACGCCGTCGCGATCAGCTCCGCGACGCGCGGCACGTCGGCGGCGCCGGCGCGGCGGATGACGCGGGACCAGGGTCGTGCGGGCATGGCAGGGGTCTCCTCGCGGATCAGCGGGCGATGTCGTGGAGGGTCGCGGCCTTGGCTCCCAGCCCGACCCGGGAGTAGACGGCCGGCTGTCCGCTGCGCAGCACCAGGGCCCACAGCAGGCCCACCACGGCCGCGCCCGCGTACACGCCGGGCAGGATCCAGGCCAGCGGGTCGCCGTCCGGCACGCCGAGGACCGTCGAGAAGTTGGTGACCGCCAGGTACACCATGACGGCCAGCGCCGCGGCGGCCGGGACGGGCGCGACCAGCCGGCGCCAGACGTCCTCGCCGCTCGGCTGCCGGGAGAAGAAGGCGATGACGGCGACGGAGGTGGCGAAGACCAGGAGGAGCACCCCGAAGCCGCCGAAGGAGCCGCCGTAGAAGAAGAGCTGGACCAGCGGGTCCAGGCCCAGTGCCGCGTACCCGACGATCACGAGGAAGCCCAGCGTGCTCTGCGCGATCGAGCCGGCCTTGGGCGCCCCGGTGCGCGGCCGGGTGCGGCCGAACACGGCGGGCAGCACGCGCTCGCGGCCGAGGGCGAAGAAGTAACGGGCCGTGGTGTTGTGGAAGGAGATCATCGCCGCGAACAGGCTGGTGACGAAGAGCACCCGGGCGAGGTCCACCACGGTGGCGCCGAGGTGTGTCGCGGCGATGGTGAAGATCGTCTCCGCGCCGTCGCGGCGGGCGACCGCGACGATGGCCGAAGGGCCGGTGGCGACCGTCATCGCCCAGGCGGACAGGGCGTAGATGCCGGCGATGACGGCGACCGAGGTGTACGTGGCGGTCGGCACCGTCCGGCGGGGATCGCGGCTCTCCTCGGAGAAGACCACGGCCGACTCGAACCCGACGAAGCCCAGCGTGGCCGTGATCAGCAGCGCGCCCACCCCGGGCACGAACAGCGCGCCCGGCGACAGGGTCTCCAGCGAGAGCCCGGCCGGGGCCGGCCCGGCGAGGTCGGCCACGTCGAACAGCAGGATCACCGCGATCTCGGCGGTGAGCAGGACGGCGAGCAGCCGGCCGTTGATGTCGATCCGCATCACCCCGAGGACCGCGACCAGCGCCCACGCCACCAGCGACAGCACCCACCAGGGCGGTGAGACGCCCGTCCACCGCTCGACGAGGGGGGTGGCCGCCGCGCCGAACGCCCCGTACAGGCCCACCTGGAGCGCGTTGTACGCGATCAGCGCGACCCAGGCCGCGGCGATGCCGGCCGGACGGCCGAGGCCCCGGCTGATGTAGGTGTAGAAGGCTCCGGCGTTGGCCATGTGCCGGGCCATGGCGACGTACCCGACGGCGAAGACGGCGAGCACGGCGCCCACGGCGAGGAAGGCGACGGGCAGGCCGGTGATGCCGGTGACGGCGTAGGCGGTGGTGACCACGCCGGCGACCACGGTCAGCGGAGCGGCGGCCGACAGCACGAAGTACACGACGGACGGGGCGCCGAGCCGGTCGGCGGCCAGGGCGCCGGCGATGGGGTCCGGGCGGGTGGTCGAGGGGGCGACGGGCATCCGATACCTCTCTGGGGGGTTCAGCGGGGGGTCAGGTGCGGTAGGTGAGGACGGCGTCGCCGACGGCCGCGCTGACGTGGCGGCTGAGGTCGCTCAGGGGCTGCGGCATGGCCGCGAGGACGGCGGCCATGTGGCGGTGCGCTTCGGGCCGGTGGCCGGTGTCCTCGACGACGGTGTCGGTCATGCCGCAGGCGTCCACGAGTGCGGCCAGCAGCATGTCGTACGGATTCAGCGGCCGGCGGCGGACCAGTGAGAGGCGCAGCCGGGTGGACGGCCAGACGGCCGGCCCGAACTCCGTGGCGAAATACCGATTCTGTTTGTGTTTCAACACTTTAGGAGTCACGCATTCCAGCAGCCCGATACCCAGCAGCCGGCCGGTCACGTCGGGGAGGGAACGCTGCGCGAGGTACGCCAGCCAGGTACGCACATCGGTGTGCTGGGGCGAATTCGCGATATCGGCGAGGATGCCGTCGGCGACGCGTTCGCGGAGCGGCAGGCGGTCGAGAAGCTGGAGCCGCGCGCCGCGCACCGTGACCCGGTTCTCCAGCACCAGCTCCCCGAGCAGGGCTCCGGCCAGGCCCAATGTCAGCCCCTGGAGGTAGAGGCGCGGCTTGCCGGTGCCCGTCGTGTCCCACACGATGAGGAAGAAATCATCGGCCAGCAACCGGGTTCTCCCGCCGGGAGAGCATTGACGGGGGGCGAACAGAGTGCGTTCCCAGGAGGGACGGCTGGATCGGTTCGCTCACTATCGCCCTTAATGGATGGCCGGTTCAGGAAAGCGCCCGCGGGTGCGCGGAAATGTTTATCAAGAACGCCATCTCCGCGGCTAGGCCCCGCTAACCGACACACCCGCGCAGCGGATGCATTAATGCTCTATATGACGATTTATCCGCCTTAATCAAGATCGTCACCTTGGCCTCTCCCGTCCCAGGAGCCCCCGGGCTCAGCCCTTGAGAAACGCGGTGAGGGCGGCGGCCAGCTCGGCGGGGGCCTCCTCGGCCATGTGGTGGCCGGAGTCGACGCCGTGGCCGCGCAGGTCGCCCGCCCAGCCACGCCACAGGGCGAGCGGGTCGCCGTAGAGGTCCTCCAGGTCGTCGCGGACGGACCACAGGACCAGGGCGGGGCAGCGCAGCCGGGCGCCGGCGGCCCGGTCGGCCTCCTCGTGACGCCGGTCGACGGTCAGGCCGGCGCGGTAGTCCTCCAGCATGCCCCGCACGACGCGGGGGTCGCGGGTGGCCCGGCGGAACTCCGCGTGGTTGGCGTGTCCCATGGCATCGGGGTCGCCGTCGTACCAGGCGTCGGGGTCGACGTTGATGACGCGTTCGGGGATGCCGGGCTGGGCGAAGAAGAACCAGTGCCAGTAGAGGGCGGCGAACCTCGCCGTCATGCGGGACAGGTGCTCGGTGATCGGTACGCAGTCGAGCAGCGCCACGCGCGTGACCGCCGCGGGGTGGTCGAGGGCGAGCCGGAAGGCGACGCAGCCGCCCCGGTCGTGCCCCGCCACCGCGAACCGTTCGTGGCCCAGGTGCCGCATCAGGGCGGCCACGTCGCCGGCCATGGCGCGCTTGGAGTGGCCGGCATGGCCGGGCGTGGGGGCGGGGCCGAGGGAGCGGCCGTAGCCGCGCAGGTCGGGGCAGACGACCGTGAACCCCGCCCCGACCAGGCGAGGGGCGACGCGGTGCCACGTGGCGGAGGTGCGGGGATGGCCGTGCAGCAGCACCACGGGCGGTCCCTGGCCCGCGTGCCGGAAGAAGACGGACACCTCGCCGTCGAGCCGCACCTCGTCGTCACGGAATCCTTCGATCATCCGCGGCACCTGTCCGCAGCTCCACCGGCCAAACCCGCCCTCACGGCCGCGTCAGAGGGCGGCGCCGCCGTCCACCACCAGGTCGTGGCCGACCGCGAAGCCGGCCTCCGGCGAGGCGATCCAGAGGATCGCGCCCGCCGCCTCCTCCAGGGTGCCGACCCGTCCGGCGGGGAGCGAGTCGCGCATCCGCTCCGCGCGGTCCGCCTCCGTCTCACCCGGGCGCATCGACATCGTCGTGTCGTGCGCTCCCGGGCTGACGACGTTGATCCGGATTCCCTGCCGGATGTACTCCAGGGCCGCCGTGCGCGTCAGCGCGGCCACGGCCGCCTTGCTCGCCCCGTACGCCCCCAGGCCGGGGATGCGCTGGTGGGCGCCGATCTGCGAGGCGATGTTGACGATGACCCCGCCGCCGGCCGTGAGCATGTGGGCGATCTCGTACTTCATGGACAGCATGACGCCCGTGGTGTTGACCGCGAAGGTGAAGGCCCAGTCGTCCTCGTCGATCTCGGCTGCCTGCCCCGCCGTGAAGACCCCGGCGTTGTTGACGGCGACGTCCAGCGACCCGTACGTCGCGACGGCCCCGGCCACCAGCCGCTGCACGTCCGCGGCGCGGGTCACGTCGGCCGTGATCGCGGCGGCCCGGCCGCCGGCCTCCTCGGCCAGCTTCACGGTCTGCTCCAGCGGCTCCCTGCTCCGGCCGGCGACCACGACGCGTGCTCCCTCGCGGGCGAAGGCGAGCGCGGTGGCCCGGCCGATGCCGGAGCCGCCGCCGGTGACGAGCGCGACCTTATCTGCGAACCTCATGACGATCCTCTCGGTTGTGGGTGTTCTCGTCGCGCGGGCTGCGGCCGGCGAAGCCGGTCAGCGCCGCGGTCAGGATGAAGAGCAGTGCGGTGGCGGCCAGCGCGAAGCCGTATCCGTGGGTGACGGCGGCCGGATCCCGATGCGGGCCGGTGCGTGCCGCGGCGAGGGCCGCCAGCGCCGCCAGCCCGACGGTCGGCCCCACCTCCATCGCGGTGTTGACCAGCCCGGCCCCGAGCCCGTCCTGGCGGGCGGGCACGCCGTCGAGCGCCGTCACGGTCGCCCCCGACAGCGCCAGCCCGGAGGCGACCGGGAAGAGCAGCAGCCCGGCGAGCACCACTCCGGCGTACGGGGTGCCCGGCTCGATCAGGCTGAGCAGCCCCATGGAGAGCGCCCCGAGTCCGAGCCCGCACACGGTCACCGCGCGGGCGCCGAGGCGCCCGATGAGCCGTCCCGACACCGGCCCCATGGCGAGCACCAGCAGGTACGGGGCGAACGCGGCGCTGGTCTGCAGCGGTGTCAGGCCGCGTACCTGCTGGAGCCAGAGCGTCAGGAAGAACGTGGTGGTCGCGCTGGCGGCGGCCGTGACGAGGACGGCGACCAGCGCCGCGGACCGGCGGGGCGAGGCCAGGAAGCCCAGGGGGAGCAGCGGTTCGGCCGCGCGGAGCTCCACGGCGGCGAACGCCGCCAGCAGCAGCCCGCCGGCGCCCGCCACGATCGGCGCGGCGTACAGCAGTCCGAAGCTCAGCGTCACCATGCCCGCGGTCGCCAGGACCGCTCCGGGCACGTCGAGCCGCGGCGCCCGGCCGGAGGTCTCGCCGGCGGCCCGGTCCGGGAGCAGCCGGGCGGCGGCCACGACGGCGGCCGAGGCCGCGATCGGGATGGCGAAGGCCCATCGCCATGACGCCAGGGCGGCGATCACACCGGACAGCAGGCTGCCCGCCGTCGCGCCGGTCACCGACAGCGTCCCCCACACGGCCATCGCCCGTGGCCGGCGCTCCTCCGGCACCACCTGCCGGACCAGCGCCATGGCCGCCGGAGCCGTGATCGCGGCCCCCACGCCCTGGGCGAACCGCGCCAGGAGCAGGACGAGGTGCCCGGGCGCCAGCGCGGCCGCGGCCGAGGCGACCCCGAACACGGCCACGCCGGTCAGGAAGGCGCGGCGGTGCCCGTACAGGTCGCCAAGCCTTCCCCCGAGCAGGAGCAGGCCGCTGAACGACAGCCCGTAGGCCGAGTTGAGCAGCGCCAGGTCGGCCGGATCCAGGCCGAGCTCACGCTGGATGGACGGGAGCGGGACGACGAGGAGCGTGATCGACGCGATGAGGACGACTTGAGAGCCGGCGAGCACGATGAACGCCGGACCAACCGAACTAGACCGTTCGTTCCAGATAGAAGGCATGGCAAGGTCTTCCTCGTCTTCCAGAGGGGAGGCTTCAGAGCAGACTGAGGGCGTGGGCCGCCGCGTCGCGCATCCGCGCCGGATCGGCCGACGCCTTGCCCATGACACGCATCCCCTGCAGCAGCACCATGAGGAACCTGGCCAGCGCCCGCGGGTCCCGGTCCGGGGCGAGCTCGCCCTGCGCCCTGGCCCGGATGAGCGCCGAGGTCAGGGCCGTCTCCAGGCCCTCCCAGTTGCGGTCGACGAACCGGGACACCTCCTCGTCGCGCGGCATCAGCTCGGCCGCCGCGTTGACGATCATGCAGCCGCGTTTGCCCTCGTCGCTGGAGGACTGCCGGGCGTACATCTCGACCAGCTGCCGGACGGCCGGCAGTGCCGGGCCGGGCTGGGACAGCAGCTCGACGGGCGACGGGCTCTGCGCGTCCAGGTAGCGCTGGAGCGCCTTCATGTAGAGCTCGTGCTTGCCGCCGAACGTCGCGTACAGGCTGGCCCGGCCGATGCCCAGCCGCTCGACCAGGTCGGCCATCGAGGTGCCCTCGTAGCCCCGCTCCCAGAACAGCTCCAGTGCCGCGTCGAGCGCCGCGCTGGGATCGAACTCCTTGCTCCTGGCCATGCTCGAACCCTAGCCCTTACTGGAACGATCGGTCAATTGAGGCGATGTCAACGCGCGGACCGCCCTTGTCCCGGACGAAGAAGAACGTTTTAATACACCCTGGCGCGGCCACGCGTCCCCGAACGCCGTCCCCGCGAGGAGCCCCCCTGTGATCATCTACGGCGGCGACTGGAACCCCGAGCAGTGGCCCGAGGAGACCTGGGCCGAGGACGTCGCCCTCATGCGCGAGGCCGGGGTGAACCGGGTCAGCGTCGGCATCTTCTCGTGGGCGTTCCTGGAGCCGGAGGAGGGCAGGTTCGACTTCGGCCTGCTCGACAAGGTCATGGACCTGCTCCACGCCAACGGCGTGCAGGCGTGCCTGGCCACCCCGACGGCCGCCCCGCCCCCGTGGTTCGGCCACACCTATCCCGAGGCGCTGCCCGTCGACGCCGACGGCCGCAGGCTGTACCACGGCAGCAGGCAGGGCTTCTGCCCCAGCTCGCCGATCTACAAGGAGCGGGCGCTGCGCATCGCCGAGCAGGTGGCCCGGCGCTACCGCGACCACCCGGCGCTGGCCATGTGGCACATCCACAACGAGTACGGCTGCCACAACGCCCGCTGCCACTGCGACGCCTCCGCCGCCGCCTTCCGCGTCTGGCTGCGCGGGCGCTACGGCACCCTCGACGCGCTCAACGACGCCTGGGGCACCGCCTTCTGGTCGCAGCGCTACAGCGACTGGGAGCAGATCCTGCCGCCCCGGGCGACCCCCACGTTCACCAACCCGGGCCAGCAGCTCGACTTCCGCCGGTTCAGCTCCGACGCGCTGCTCGACCTCTTCCGGGCCGAGCGCGACCTGCTCGCCGGCATCACCCCCGGCGTCCCCGCCACCACCAACCTCATGGCCGGGATGCACTGGGAGATGGACTACTGGTCGTTCGCCCCCGAGGTGGACCCCGTCGCCACGGACCACTACCTCATCGGCGAGGACCCCCACATCCACCTCGCGTTCTCCGCCGACTTCGCCCGCTCGCTGAGCGGCGGCCGCCCGTGGCTGCTCATGGAGCACTCCACCAGCGGCGTCAACTGGCAGGGATACAACCGCGCCAAGCGGCCCGGCGAGATGCTGCGCAACTCCGTCCAGCACCTCGCCAGGGGAGCGGACGCGATCATGTTCTTCCAGTGGCGGGCCTCCCGGGCCGGCGCCGAGAAGTGGCACTCGGGGATGGTCCCGCACACGGGCACCGACACGAAGATCTGGCGCGAGGTGACCGCCCTCGGCGCGCTGCTCAAGGACCTGGCCGAGGTGGAAGGCAGCACGGTCACCGCCGACGCCGCCGTCCTGCTCGACTACGCCAGCGTCTGGGCGGAGGACCACCCGGCCCAGCCGACCGCCGACCACGACCCGGTCGAGGTGATCCGCCAGTGGTACGGCGCGCTCTGGAAGGCCGGCGTCACCTGCGACGTCGCCCACCCGGAGGGCGACCTGTCCGCGTACAAACTGCTCGTCGTGCCCGCCCTCTACCTGATCAGCGACCGGGGCGCGGCGAACATCGAGCGGTTCGTGGCGGCCGGCGGCACCGTCCTCGTCGGCCCGTACAGCGGGATCGTGGACGAGCACGACCGGGTGCGGCTGGGCGGCTACCCGGGGGCGTTCCGCGACCTGCTCGGGGTGACGGTCGAGGAGTTCTTCCCGCTCGCCGCCGGCGAGTCGGTGACGCTCGCGGGCGGAGGCGCCGGCACGGTGTGGAGCGAGCTCGCGCACGCCACCACCGCGAAGGTCCTCGACGTCCACACCAGCGGGGAGCCCGCCTGGACCCGCAACGCGTGGGGCGACGGCACGGCCCACTACCTGACCACGCTGCCCGACGGCGACCTGCTGGGCCGCGTGGTGGCCGAGGTCTGCGCGGACGCCGGGGTCGGCACCACGTCCCATCCGGGTGTCGAGCTCGTACGGCGGGCGCACCCGGACGGCCGGTCGTACCTGTTCGCCATCAACCACACGGAGGCCGGCGCGACGGTGCCGGCCACCGGCGTCATGCTCCCCGGTGGCCTGCCGGTGGACGGCGCGCTCACGGTCCCCGCGGGGGAGGTGCGCGTCGTCCGCGAGGCTCCGCCCGCCTGACCGCGCGGTGCCTCCCGCTCGACCGTTTCCTGACCTGACTACGTAGGTACTGGCGTCTAGGTACCGAAATAGGGATTTATCCCGTGGCTCTGTTGCCGTTCGCCGGGCAAGCTGAGTGCTTAGACATGGGCTCAACCGAAGGAGAGAGGTACGAGCCATGTGCCAGCATCAGCCGCCGTGTCCACCGGCGGACGACCCGAGTCACGACGCGGCCCGCCTGGTCGCCTTCCATCCCGAGCAGGGATGGGGCCTCCTCTGCAACGGCGTGGTGATCTTCGAGGACACGGGGGAGCTGCTGCCGGACGGCCGGAGCATCTCCACGGGCCCCGTGTGCTGTGGAACGGCCGCCTGAGGCGGCGCGTGGAACGGCCGCCTCAGGCGGCGGAGCGCGAAAGGAACAGGTATCCCGTGCGCAGGATCCAGATCCGCAAGTCCAAGAAGCCGAGCACCGGAGACCCCGGCCCCGACCTGCGGACTCCATCCGGACGCCGCCTGCCGTACTGACCGGGCGCGCCGCCCCGCGGATGAGCGCCGTGGGGGACGCCTCAGCCCGAACCGCCGTCGTGCTCGTTCATCCAGACCGCCACCTGGGCCCGCGAGCGGAAACCGAGCTTGCTCATGATGTGCTCGATGTGACTTTCCGCGGTGCGCTGCGAGATCACCAAAGCCGAGGCGATCTCCTTGTTGGACAGGCCCCGGGTGACGAGCCGGGCGATCTCCATCTCCCTCCGGGTGAGGGGTGCGGACCCTCCCTTGGAGGCGGGGCGCTCGCCGCCGCCGGTGGGCTCGCCGACGCGTTCGTCCCTCTGGAGCGCGTAGTCGAGCGCGTCGTCGTACGACAGCCGGGCGCCCTCCTCGAAGGCCGCCTCGAAGGCGGACCGGCCGAGCGCCTCCCGGGCGAGGCGCTCGCAGTCGTCGTGGTAGCGGGCCAGGTGCCCGTAGCCGGACAGCGGCGCGCCGATCGCCTCCCACACCGCCCGTAGGGCGCCCAGCAGCCGCGCCGCCCGCTCGTGGTTCTGCTCGGTGGCGGCGATCCAGGCCAGCACCTCCAGGTTCACCCCGGCGCCGAGCGGGTCGCCGACCGCGCGGTTGAAGGTCAGGCTCTGCGTCTCCAGCTCGAAGGCCCGCCGCGGGTCGCCCTGCCGCCACACGTCCACGCCGAGCGCCATCATCATGTACGCCTTGTGCCAGCCCTCCCCGTGCGCGTCGGCCAGGGCGAGGCACTCGTCGCCCATCGCGATGGCACGCGCGGAGTCGCCGCGGAAGGAGTGCGCCAGGGAGAGCCGGATGAGGGCCAGCGTGGTGCCCACCGGGTCACCCGTGGCGCGGTGCCGGGCCAGGGCCTGCTCGTAGAGCTCGATGGCCGTGTCCGTGTCGCCCTCGTACATGGCGATCATCCCGGAGTACAGCGAGACGTAGGCGAGCACGCCCTCCAGCTCCAGCCGCTCGCCCAGCGTCTGGCTCTCCTTCAGCAGCGCCGCGGCGGCCGGGACGTCGGCCTGGATGATGGCCAGCCAGCTTCCGGCCCACAGCGCCCGCGCCCGCGTCTCGGGGCTCCCGGCGCCGGCGGCGAGCGCGCGGTCCAGCCAGCGGCGGCCCTCGCCCAGGTAGTAGCCGGTGATCCAGTGGTAGAGGAGGTCGGCGGCCATCTCCAGGCAGGCCCCGGCCTCCTCGGCGTTGTCGAGGCAGCCTTGGAGCGCGGCGTGCAGGTTGGCGTGCTCGTGGCGCAGCCGGGTGAACCACGAGACCTGCGACGGCCCGAACAGCTCCGCCCGTGCCTGGGCGGCGAGCTCCCGGTAGTAGGCGCGGTGCCGCCGCTGCAGCTCGGCGTCCTCTCCCTGGGCGGCGAGCCGTTCGAGGCCGTACTGGCGGATGATCTCCAGCAGCCGGTAGCGGACCCGCGAGCCGTTCTCCTCCCTGATCAGGATCGACTTGGCGACCAGCCCGCACACGAGGTCCAGCACCTCCTCGCGGTCGATGCCGGCGCCGGAGCAGACCGCCTCGGCGCCCTCCAGGTCGAGGCCGCCCGCGAAGACCGACGCGCGCGCCCACAGCAGCCGCTCCTTCTCCGAGCACAGCGCGTAGCTCCAGTCGATGAGGGCGCGCAGCGTCTGGTGGCGCGGCGCCTCGGCCGGCGACCCGGCGGTGAGCAGCCGGAACCGGTCGTCCAGCCGGTCGAGGAGCTGCCGCACCGACAGGGCGCGCAGCCGGACGGCGGCCAGCTCGATGCCGAGCGGCAGGCCGTCGAGCCGGTGGCAGATCTGCAGGACGACGTCGCGGTTGTCCTCGGTGAGGGCGAACGACGGCAGGACGGCCATGGCCCGCTCGGTGAACAGGCGCACGGCGTCGGAGCGCGCCAGCGACTCGATGGACAGCTCCGACCCGTCGGCGTCCGGCACGGACAGCGTCGGGACCGGCATGATCCGCTCACCCGCGAAGCCCATCGCCTCGCGGCTGGTGGCCAGGATGTGCAGCCGGGGCGCGGCGCGCAGCAGCTCCTCGGCGAGGACGGCGCACGCGCGGACCAGGTGCTCGCAGTTGTCCAGGATGATCAGCGCGTGCTTGTCGCGCAGGTGGTCGGCGAGAATCCGCAGCGGGGGATCGGCGCTCTGGCGGCGGATCTCCAGCGCCTCGACCACGACCTGCGCCAGCAGGTCGGGGTTCTCCAGGGAGCCCAGCTCCACGAACCACACGCCGCCGCGGAAGTCGCGGGCCACGTCGAGCCCGACCCGCAGGGCGAGCCGGGTCTTGCCGACGCCGCCCACCCCGGTGAGCGTGACGGTCCGTGACGTGGACAGGAGTCGCTTGACCTCGGCCACCTCGTGCCGACGCCCTACGAAGCTGGTCACCTCGGCGGGCAGCCTGACGTACTGCTGCCGCCTGGACTCGTTCATCGCCAGCATCATGCATGCCCCGCCGGCCCGGGCCACCGGGTATCACCCGGGCCTTCACTTCAGGTTATGCGCTGGTCACCGCCGGTGGGAAGCCGGGGCGGGCCCGCCCGGGGGCGGGTCCGCTCATCCCTTGAGGCCGCTGGCGAAGCCCTTGATGACGTACCGCTGGAGCAGCAGGAACGCGACGACGATCGGCAGCGCCCCGAGCACCAGGCCGGCGAAGACCAGGCCGTGGTCGGAGACGTACTGGCCGACGAAGGCGAAGACGCTCACCGGGATCGTCTCGAATCCCGACCCGCCCAGGTACAGCAGCGGGGTGAAGAAGTCGTTCCAGATGAACACGGCGTTGAGGATCAGCACTGTGCCCGTGATGGGCCGCAGCAGCGGGAAGACCACCTTGGTGAAGGCGGTGAAGTGGGATGCGCCGTCGATCTGGGCGGCGTGGGCGTAGTCGCGCGGCAGAGCCCGGATGAAGCCCGTGTAGAGGAACACGGTGAACGGGAGCTGGATCCCCGTGTAGAAGATGATCATCCCGGTGTGGGAGCCGATCAGCCCGAGGTCGGTCACGAGCTGGTAGAGCGGGATCATGCCGAGCTGGAACGGCAGCACGATGCCGAGCAGGAACAGCACGTACAAGCCGTAGCCCATCCGGCTCTTGGCGCGGGCCAGGTAGTAGGCCGCGAACGAGCCGAGCGCCACCAGCGCGACGAGGCTGACCACGGTGATCACCGTGCTGTTGACCAGCGACGGGCCGAGCGCGGCGGCGGTCCACGCCTTGCCGAAGTTGTCCAGCGTGGGCGGCGAGGGCAGCGACAGCGGGGTGTGCGAGATCTGCGCCGGGTCCTTCAGCGACAGCGTGATCAGCGCGTACACCGGGAAGAGGAACGCCACGGCCACCGCGACCATGACGATCTCCAGGAGGAACGTCCGCTTCACTGGGCCACCTCACGGTTGCGGAGATAGTAGAGCTGCACCATCGACACGGCCGCCACGAACAGCGCCAGCACCAGCGCGATCGCCGTGCTGTAGCCGAACTTGCCGAAGACGAACGCCTGCTTGTACAGGACCGTCGAGAGCGTCTCGGTGGCGTAGCCGGGGCCGCCGTTCGTGGCCGCGAAGACCTGGTCGAACAGCTTGAGCCCGCCGATCGTCGACAGCATCAGGTTGATGGTCAGCGACGGCGCCAGCAGCGGCCAGGTGACGTAGCGGAAGCGCTGCCACGTCCCCGCGCCGTCGATCATCGCCGCCTCGTGCAGCTCCGGCGGGATCCCCTCCAGCCCCGCCAGGAAGATGACCATCGAGTAGCCGGCGTACTGCCACACCACGGTGCCGGCGATGGACCACAGCGCCAGCGACGGGTTGCCGAGCCAGTCGATGTGGGTGCCGAGCAGGCCGTTGAGGCCCGCCGTCGGATCCGGGTTGTAGATGTACTTCCACAGGAAGGCCACCATGACCGGGCTGACCACGACGGGGGCGAAGAACACCACCCGCAGGACGGCACGGCTCTTCAGCTTGACGTGCACGCCGAGCGCGAGGAGCAGCCCCACGCCGTTCTGCACCGCGACGATGGTCACGGTCAGCAGCAGCGTGTTGCCGATCGAGCCCATGGCCTGGTCGTCGTGGAACATGGCCGTCAGGTTGGCCAGCCCGACGAAGGACTTCTCCTCGCCGATGCCGCTCCAGTCGGTGAAGGCGTAGAACATGCCGGCCAGGCTCGGGTACAGCACGACGGCGGCGTACACGAGCAGGGCCGGCAGGGCGAAGATCCACGAAGGGGTGAGCGAGCTGAACCTCCCCCACGGCCGGCGGGCCGTGGAGGGGAGGCTCCGGGCGACGTCCGTGGTCACTTGGCGTACGCCTCGTCCATCTTCTTGAGGGCGTCGTCGATCTTCGTCTTGCCGGCCAGCAGCTCCTGGACGACCGCGAAGTGCACGGGCTGCACCTCGGCGTTCGGCCAGCGCTGGTCCATGAACGGCACCGCGCGGTCCTTGGTGAACGGCAGGAACGACTGCACGGCCGGGTCGATGGTGGAGCTGGCGTCCTGGGTGAGCGGGATGGCGGAGATGGCCTTGGCCCAGCGGTTGATGCTCTCCTGCTTGCCGAGGAAGTCGATGAACGCCTTGGCCTCGGCCGCGTTCTTGCCCTTGGCGGCGGCGCCCAGGCCGACCACCACGCCGGCGGGGATCCACACCTGGTCGGCGGAGTCGGCGCCCGGCACGGGGAACATCGACAGGTCGTCGGGCGAGGCGGCGGCCTTGCGGAAGTCGGGCAGCACGGCGGAGACCTGGATGGCCATGGCCGCCTTGCCGGTGGCCACCATCGAGGTCTGCTGCTCGAACGTGGTGCCGTTGGGGTTGTCGTTGAAGAAGCCGCGCTTCTGCAGCTCCAGGTACATCTCCATGGCGTCGCGCCAGCCCGACTGGGCGAAGCTGGCCTGCCCGGCGAGCTGCTTGTCGTCGAAGGTGGGGTCCTTGGCGTACACGGTGGAGGGCACCAGCGCGTACGTGATGAGCTGGGTGACCCACGGCGTCTGGGCGCCGAGCGCGATCGGGGTGATCCCGGCCTTCTTCAGCTTGTCGCACACGGAGAGGAACTCGGTCCACGTGGTGGGCGGCGCCTCGATGCCGGCCTTCGCGAACGCCTTCTTGTTGTAGACGGCGCCGATGACCGAGGAGCCGGCCGAGTACATGTAGGTCTTGCCGTCCATCTGGAAAGCCGGCTTGAACCCGGTCGGGATGGTCTGGGTCCACGCCTGGTCGGACAGGTCGGCGAGCAGGCCGGCCTTGGCGATCTGGCTCATCGACATGGCGCTGCCGTTGCCCGGGTAGACGACGTGCAGGTCGGGGGCGTTGCCGGCGCCGAGCTGCGTACGGACCGAGGTCTGCACCTGGTCGGTCGGCGCGAAGGAGGTGGACAGGGAGACGCTGGGCTTGGCCTGCTTGTAGGCGGCGACCAGCTCGTCCATGGGCGCCTTCTGGTCGGCGACGCCGACGAACCTGAGCTGGGTGGCGGCGGGCCGGCCGCCCTGCGCGGTGGTGGCCTCCGGCTTGGTGGAGCAGGCGGTGGCCGCGGCGGCCGCTGCGAGCCCGCCCATCATGCGGAAGAACTGGGCGCGGCTCATGCGGGCTTCGCGTAGGTCGGTCATGGGGTCTCCTCCGTACAACTCCCACGCGGCGGGGGGTGGGGTGGCATGCGAACGTTTTAATTGGGAGGGTCGTTGATGCGCTGCGGTTACGGGCGGCATCGGGGGGTGGCGTTAAATCTAACGCTAAAACGTGTGAACTTGTGATGTTGCGTGGAGACTATGAGGCACTCCCCGAGGTGTCAAGGGTGTGAGAGATTGAGTCGCCGTAACAAACAGACATGGGCATCGAGGCATGGGAGCGCAGCAGGTGAAGTCGCGTCCACGCGCGGCCAGCGGGGCCAGCAGACGCCAGGCGATGGCCGAGCATGTCATGCGCCAGGGCTCGGTCTCGATGGCGGAGCTCGCCGAGACCTTCGAGGTGAGCGTGATGACCGTCCACCGTGACCTGGACGTGCTGGAGACCCAGGGCATGGTGCGCAAGTTCCGTGGCGGGGCCAGCGCCCAGGCGACCAGCGTGTTCGAGAGCAACATCGCCTACCGCAAGACCGCCCAGACCGCGGAGAAGGAGGCGATCGCCAGGCATGTCGTGGGACTGATCGAGCCGGGCAGCTCCGTCATGTTCGACGACTCCACGACCGCGCTGGCCGTCGCCCGGCACCTGAGCGAGGTCACCCCGCTCACCGTGGTGACCAACTTCCTGGAGGCCATCCGGCTGCTGGCGCCCGTGCCCGGCATCCGGCTGATGGCGCTCGGCGGCGAGTACTACCCGACGCACGACTCGTTCCTCGGGGTGGCCTGCGTCGACGCGGTCGAGGCGATGAACACCGACACGGTCGTGGTCTCCACCTCGGCCGTGTCCGACCGGCACGCCTTCCACCAGGAGCAGGAGATCGTGCTGGTCAAGCGGGCCATGCTGGCCTCCGGCACGCGCTGCGTCCTCGCGGTGGACCACACCAAGCTCGACCGGGTGGCCCTGCACCGGGTGGCCCCGCTGGAGGCGTTCGACGTCATCGTGGTCGACTCCCGCGCCCCCGCCGAGGCGATCCAGCGGCTGCGCGACCAGCACCACCGGGTGGACGTCGCCGAGGTCACCGAGCCGTAGCGCCCCCGTGCGCCCGTGTCACCAGGCGACGGGCAGCGAGGTCAGCCCGTACACGACGTGGAAGGAGCGGAAGGCGGGCCCCGGCTCGGCCAGGCGCAGGCCGGGGAACCGGCGCAGCAGCGCCGGGAACGCGATCCGCATCTCCATGCGGGCCAGCGGCGCGCCCAGGCAGTGGTGGACGCCGTGGCCGAAGGCCACGTGGCCGGGCGCCCCGCGCGTGATGTCCAGCGCGTCCGGGTCGGGCAGCAGCTCCGGATCGCGGTTGGCGGTCGGCAGCGCGCAGATCACCATCTCCCCGGCCCGGATCGCGTGGCCGGCGATCTCGGTGTCCACGGCCGCCACCTTGCTGGTGCCGGAGTGGACGATGCTGAGCCAGCGCAGCAGCTCCTCCACCGCGGCGTCGGCCCGCTCGGGGTCCTCGCGCAGCATGCGGAGCTGGTCCGGGTGGCGCAGCAGCGCCAGCGTGCCGAGGGAGAGCATGTTGGAGGTCGTCTCATGGCCGGCGAACAGCAGCAGGCTGCCGATGCCGGTCAGCTCGGCCGCCGTCACCTCGCCGCCGTGCTCGCGCACCAGCATGCCCAGCAGCTCCTCGCCGGGGTCGGCCATGATCCGCGCGACCAGCTCGGACATGTAGGCGCGTGACTCCAGCTGGAGCTCGATGCGCTTCTCGATGGGCACCGACACGTCCAGCATCCGGCTGGTGCGGTGCTGGAAGCCCTCCCGGTCGGCGTAGGGGACGCCCAGCAGCTCGCAGATCACCAGTGACGGGATCGGCAGCGCGAACGCCTGCACCAGGTCGGCCGGCGGTCCGGCCTTCTCCATCGCGTCCAGATGCTCCTCGACGATGCTCGTCACGCGTGGCTCCAGGCGGCGCATCCGGCGGAGCGTGAACTCGGGCGTCAGGAGCCGCCGCAGCCGCGTGTGCTCCGGAGGGTCGTGGGCGAGCAGGTTGCCCGCCCGCAGGACGGCCAGCTCCTCGTCGCTGACCGGCGGCGCGCCGGGCAGCCGGGCCAGGCCGAGCTGGGACAGCGGGAAGCGCTCGGCGTCGCCCAGGACCGCGCGCACGTCGGCGTGGCGGGTGACCAGCCACGCCTCGACGCCGAACGGCGTGGTGACCCGCCTGACGCCCTCGTCGTCGCGCAGCGCGCCCAGCTCGGGGATGGGGTCGAACCCGTCCCGACGCATGTGCAGCGGCATCATCGAGGTGTCCGTCATGTGTCCCCCCGGGTGACCGGTGATCCTGACCGCTCCTGACCGCTCCTGACCATGACGGTACCAACGCCTCGCCCACATGCAAGATCCACACGCGAACCCGATTCTCGCGACGGCTCTGACCTGCGACGATCTCGCCGGATGGGGTAGGGGGATGGGCGTACGCTGAGTTCTGTCGGCCGGTGACGAGGAAGGGGACCCCGCCGCCGGATTGTGGAGCAGTCATGACGTCACGGGGAACGGACGGCTGGACCGCCGGCGGGTTGCCGGCCGAGTTGACCAGCTTCGTGGGCCGCCGGCAGGACATCGCCGAGGTCAAGCGTCTGCTGGCCGGCTCCAGGCTGGTGACCCTCGCCGGCGTGGGCGGGGTCGGCAAGAGCCGGCTGGCCCTGCGGGTCGCCGCCGAGGTGCGGCGCGCGTTCCGCGACGGTGTGTGCCTGGTCGAGCTGGCCGCGCTGGAGAGCTCCGAGGTGCTGGTCCAGGCGGTGATCGAGAACCTGCGGATCGTGGACCACTCCTCCCGGGAGCCGATGGACGTCCTGGCCGACCATCTGCGCGACCGTCAGATCCTCATGGTCCTGGACAACTGCGAGCACCTGCTGCACGAGTGCGCGGTGCTCGCCGCCACACTCGTACGCGCCGCGCCCGGCCTGCGCATCCTCGCCACCAGCAGGCAGGCGCTCGGCGCCCCCGGCGAGCAGACCATGGTGGTCCCGGCGCTGCCGGTGCCCGGGATGAACGGGCAGCGGCCCGGCGGGGAGCCGCCCGAGCGGTCCGACGCGATGCGGCTGTTCGCCGAGCGCGCCCGGGCCGTCGTGCCCGACTTCGAGATCACCGACGCGAACCGGGAGACCGTCACCCGCATCTGCCGGGGCCTGGACGGAATCCCGCTGGCCATCGAGCTGGCGGCCGTGCGGCTGCGCGTCATCTCCGCCGAGCAGCTCCTCTCCCGGCTGGAGGACCGCTTCGGGCTGCTCACGACGGGCTCGCGGGCGCGGCTGCCGCGGCAGCAGACGCTGAGGGCGCTCATCGACTGGAGCCACGCCCTGTGCACCGAGCAGGAGAGGCTGCTGTGGGCGCGCCTGTCGGTCTTCTCCGGCAGCCTGGATCTGGAGGCCGCGGAGTACGTCTGCGCCGGTGACGGCATCGCCGCCGAGGAGATCGTCGACGTGGTCATCGGCCTGGTGGAGAAGTCCATCCTGCTGCGCGAGGAGCACGGCTCCATGGTGCGCTTCCGGCTGATGGAGACGATCCGCCAGTACGGCCGCGACCGGCTGCGCGAGTCCGGCGAGGAGGGGGAGCTGCGACGCCGGCACCGCGTCTGGTACCACGACCTCGCGACGCGGATGCACCAGGCGTGGTTCGGCCCCGACCAGGTGACCTGGTACCGGCTCATGCGCCTGGAGCACGACAACGTCCGCTCCGCGCTGGACTACTGCGTGTCCACGCCGGGGGAGGCCGAGGCGGGCATGACCCTGGCCGCCGCGCTGCGCTACTACTGGATCGCCGCCGACTCGCCGCGCGAGGGGCGCGGCTGGCTCGACCGGCTGCTCGCCGTCGACGCCGCCCCGGTGCGGGCGCGCGCACGGGCGCTGTGCCTCGACGCGCGGCTCGCGGTGCTGCAGAGCGACTTCGGCGTGGCTGTCGGCCTGCTGGCCGAATGCCGCGAGCTGAACCGCGAGCTCGGCGACGACGGGATCACGGGAGCCGCCGCCTACGTCGGGGGACTCGCGGCGGTCCTCCAGAGCGAGCTGCCCGAGGCGCTGGACCTGCTCGGTGAGGCGCTGGAATGCGGCCGGGCCACCGGTGACCAGATGCTCGTGGCCAACTCGCTCATCTACCTCGGGACGGCCCGGTCGCTGCTGGGCCGCGCCGACGAGGCGGTGGACAGCTTCGAGGAGTGCCTGCGCCTGTGCGAGACGCGCCGGGAGCGCTGGTTCCGCTCCTACACCCTGTGGACGTACGGGATAGAGGTGTGGAAGCAGGGCGACACGCGGCGCGCGGTGGAGATGGAGCGCGAGGCCATCAGGCTCAAGGAGCCGTTCAAGGACCCTCTGGGCATCGCGCTGTGCGCCGAGGCCCTGGCCTGGATGGCGGCCGGAGAGGGCGACGGGCGGCGGGCCGCGACGCTGCTCGGCGCGCTGGAGGAGATGCGGCGGGCGTTCGGCGGGCCGCTGTTCGGTCACCTGTCCGACTACCACGACGCGTGCGAGCAGGCGGCGCGGGCGGCCATCGGCGACCGCAGGTTCGAGACGGCCTTCCGCAAGGGAGCCACGATGACCCCCGCCCAGGTGATCGCGTACGCGCTGCGGGCCGACAGGAGCACCGGCGAGCGCCCGCGCGAATCCTCGCCGCTGACCAGGCGCGAGATGGAGATCGCCCGGCTCGTCGCCCGGGGCATGAGCAACAAGGCGATAGCGGCCTCCCTGGTGATCGCCCAGCGTACGGCCGAGGGACACGTCGAGAAGATCCTCAGCAAGCTCGGCTTCAGCTCGCGCGTGCAGATCGCGGCCTGGATCGGCCGGCAGGACCTGCCCGTGGACGAGCCGTGGTCAGGAGGTGCGTCATGAGACCGTTCACGGACGGCGACCATGCCCGGCCAGGCCCCGTCAAGGAGGTGTCGAGCTTCGTCGGCCGCAGGAGCGAGCTGGCCGCCGCGCGCAGGATCCTGGTCAGGGCCCGGCTCCTGACGCTGACCGGCACGGGCGGGGTGGGCAAGACCCGGCTGGCGCGGCGGATCTGCGAGAGCCTGCGCGCCGCGTACAAGGACGGCGTCCTGGTGGTCGAGCTCGGCACCCTGGAGACCGGCGACCTGCTGGGGCCGACCGTCGCCGCCGCCCTGGGGCTGCGCGACCAGGGGCCCGACCCCACGGCGCTGCTGGTGGACTACCTGTCGGACAAGCGCATGCTGCTCATCCTCGACAACTGCGAGCACCTGCTGCCCGACTGCGCCCGCCTGGTGGACCGGATCCTGCGCGGCGCGCCCCGCATGCGGGTGCTGGTGACCAGCCGGCAGATCCTCGGCGTGTACGGCGAGCAGGTCCTCGCGGTGCCGTCGCTGCCCGTGCCCGACCCCGGCAGCCCGGCCCGGGAGATCGCCCGCCACGACTCGGTGCGGCTCTTCACGGACCGTGCCGCCAGCGTGCAGCCGGGGTTCGCCGTGGACGCGCGTAACGCGGCCACCGTGGCGCGGCTCGCCCAGCGCCTCGAAGGCATCCCGCTGGCCATCGAGCTGGCCGCCGTGCGGCTGCGCACGCTGCGGCTCGACGGGCTGATGCGGGAGCTGGACGACTTCCTGGAGGTCCCCGTCGCGGGGAGCGCCGTCACGCTCCCGCGCCACCGCACGCTCCGCGCGACCATGGACTGGAGCTACCGGCTGTGCTCGCCGCCGGAGCAGCGGCTCTGGGCCCGGCTGTCGATGTTCCCCGGCAGCGTCGACCTGGACACCGCCGAGGCGGTCTGCGCGGGCGACGGCATCGCCTGCGCCGAGGTGTTCGACCTGATCGCGGGGCTGGTGGACAAGTCCGTCCTGGTCAGCGAGTACGCCGAGGGTGGGACGCGGTACCGGATGCTGGAGTGCATCCGGGGCTACGGTGGCGAGTGGCTCCAGCCGGAAGAGAGGCGGGCGCTGCGGCTGCGCTACATCGACCACTACCGCGACCTGGTGAGCGGCCACCGGGTCGACGAGCTCGTCCCCGAGCAGCTCGACCGCTACCTGCTGCTCCAGCGCGAGCAGCCCAACGTGCGCGCCGCCCTGGAGCTGTGCCTGGGCGAGCCGGACACGGCCGTCGTGGGCCTGGAGACGGCCTCGACGATGTGGTCGTTCAGCCTGCCCACGGGCTCGCTGACCGAGGGGCGGTACTGGCTGGAGCGCGGCCTGGACCTCGCGTCCGCCCCCAGCCACTCCCGCGCCACGGCGCTGTGGGTCGACAGCATGCTGGCCCTCCGCCAGGGCGACGTGGCCGGGGCCATGCCCCGGCTGGAGGAGAGCCACGCGTTCGCGCTGAGCACCGGGGACGAGCGGCTCCTGCCGTACGTCATCCGCATCTCGGGGCTCGCCGCGTACGTCGCCGGAGACGTACGGCGCGGGCTGGAGCTGCTGGAGGAGTCGCTCGTCCTGCACCGCGCCGTGGACGACGTGGCCGGAGTGGCGCTCGACCTCTACTTCGCGGCCACCTACGGCTCGGTCCACGACTCGGCACGGGCCGCCGCGCACGGGGAGGAGCTGCTGGCGCTGTGCGAGGAGCGGCGGGCGGCCGTGTCCCGCGGCTACGCCCAGCTCTCCCTGGGCATCGCCGCCTGGAGCCTGGGCGACCAGGATCGCGCCGAGTCGCTGGTGCGGGAGTCCGCCGCGTTCACGGCGCGCATCAACGACCGGTGGTGCCTGACCCAGTGCCTGGAGGTGCTGGCGTGGATCGCCGGGGCGGGCGGCGACCACGCGCGAGCCGCCTGGGTGCTGGGTGCCGCGCACGCGCTGTGGCAGGCGGTGGACTCCTCGCCGACCCGGCTCTGGTACCACGCCGTCTGGCACGAGCGCTGCGCGGACCAGGCCCGCCGGGCGCTCGGGGACCGGGACTTCACCGCCGCCTTCCGCGACGGCGCCCGGCACAGCCTCGACCACACCGTCCTCGACAGGATCGACTCCGGGTCCCGCGCCTGAGCATGCCGTCCGAACCGGGAGTGCGGAACGGCGCGCACCTCCCCATGAGACCGAAGAGGCGCGGGGTCATTCGTCGGCTGGATCCGACGGCTCCACGGTCGGTGCGATCTGCAGTGGTGTCGCGGCCCCGCCGGCGATCTCCCGCCCCTGATTCAGGGTGTAGTCGAGCTGCCTGGCCAGGAGCGGGAGGGTCGCCGGTGGTAGATAACCATCAGCGCCGGCGTTGAGCAGCCGTCGGACCGGGCCGTAGTACTGAACTCCGAGTTCGTGGTCCTCGATCTCGGTGACGATGACGCGAGCTTTCGGGAACATCGATCGGAGCGCTGCGATCAACTGCGGGCTGCCTGGAGGTATCAGCAGCACATCGGTCGTCGCGGGAGCCGCGTGCATGTCGAGCACCACGTAGTCGGCCCCGAGCTGGGTGGAGAGCGCGACCCGAGCCGCGGTGGACAGCTCCATCGCGGTGGCCACGACTGTCACACTCTCGTAGTCGATCGGTGCCTCGTCGTCGGCCTCGTCCGGCGCGTCGCGATCGACGATGGCGCCCTGGACCACGTCGATGGTGCTGGAGATCGTCGCGATCGACGCCCCGTCACGCGTGAGGACCAGGTCCTCGCCAGGCTCGAGGGCGTCGATGAGCGCCACGACGTCCTCGGGAAGGCGGGTCACGTCGATGCGCCGCGTGGAGCGCGCGGCGCGTTTGCGGGTCACCATGCCTGGGAGACGCTCACGGCCGCGAGGCGTCCTGCGTCATGCGGTCGCCTGCCCCCGAGGTGTCGCCCAACCAGATGATCACATGAGTCCCTTCCGACGCCGTGCTCCTGTTGGATGCCACCGCACGTTCGTTGGTTCGCGGCCGCGCCGGAGTTTCTCTCGTCGGACGACGAGGTCTTGCCGGGAGCCTCCTGTCATCCGCCACCGCTCTGCGCACTCTTCCAGGTCCGCGCCCATCGACGGCGGGGAGGCTCAGGCGTTCCGGGACGCGGTGACCGCCATCGTCGTGTACTGCATGGTGAAGCCGCCTCCGGCCGCGTCCACGGCGGCTCCGACGGCCTCCAGCACCTCGGCCAGCTTGTCCGGTGGGAGCCGGGTGAGTCCGCCGGTGGTGGGCAGCAGGTCGAGCCATTCGTGGCGTGTGTAGTGCCGCTCCCAGTCGAATCGCCACTGCTCCGGCTCGCCGAACGCGGCGGCCTGCCGGATGCCGTCGGCGAACGTGGCGAACATCTGCCGGTAGATCTCCTGGCCCGGTCTCGGCGGGCCTGCGCTGAACGGCGAGTCGGGCACCACCTGCCGCAGTACGGCGGCGAACGCCTCCGCGATCGGGGCCGGAGGGTCGTACGCGTGGGCGAACACCGCCAGCAGGCCGCCGGGGCGCAGCACCTGAGCCGCCTTGGCCACGCCCGCGAGCGGGTCCACCCAGTGCCAGGACTGCCCGGCGACGACCGCGTCGAACGTGCGCCCGGCGGCATCCCAGTCCTCGAACGTCGCGACCTCGACCTCGACCCCGGTCCGGCGGGCGAACTCGGCCATCCGCGCGTCCGGCTCGATGCCCAGCACCTTGCAGCCGGCCGCCTGGAACTGGCGGGCTTCGATGCCGGTGCCGCAGCCGACGTCGGCGATGTCGGGACCGGGACTGGCGGCGATGATCCGTCGCACGAGGGCGTCGGGATAGGGGGGCCGGGCCCGGTCGTAGCGTTCGGTGTCGGTCCCGAACGATTCGGCCATCTGCCTGGCCTGATGGGATGACTGCTTCGAAGGCAGGGAGGGCTCCTGCGGCATAGTGGGCATGCGCCCACCATAGTGGGCGACTGCCCACTCGACAACCGGATAGCGTTTCGCGTAGAGCCAAGGTCGGATGTAGGGGAGAACGGGCGATGCCGACGGGAGTGGCCCTCCGAGACGTGCGGCAGCAGTTGTTCGCCGCCGCCGAGCGCGTCCTGTTCCGGGACGGGGCGAACGGGCTGACCAGCCGAGCCGTCACGGAGGAGGCGGGCGTCGCCAAAGGCGTCCTCCATCGGCACTTCGAGGACTTCGACGACTTCCTGGTCGAGCTGGTGCAGGAACGCATCGCCCGGCTCGACGGCCTGGCCGCGGACCTGCGCGGCTCGGCCGGGACCGGCACCGTCGCCGCCCACCTCACTGCGGCGCTGATCCGGCTGTTCGACCCGGTCACCGTGTCGGTCGTCAGTCTCATCATCTTCCGGGACGAACTGCGCGCCCGGTTGCGCCAGGTCCGGCCCGTGCCCGGTGTCCCGGTGCTGACGCAGGCCGCCGGTGTGATCGGCGCCTACCTGGGAGACGAGTGCGAGATGGGGCGCATCGCCGCGGACGCCGACGTGGACGCGCTCGCGCTCTGCCTGGTCGGGAGCGCGCACATGCTGTTCGCCGACCGGGAACAGGGTCCGCCGGACCCCGAGGCGGTGGGAAAGGTCGTGAACGCGGTCATCGCCGACGTCGTGCAGAGACGCCTGCTCTGACGTGCCGCTTGACCCCAACCGCGGTTGAGTGCCTCTTTCCGCCGACGCGGGCGCCGCTGGTGCTCCCGCCCGCGGTTCGACCGCACTACCCGGTTCTCGCGCTGTGAGCTGGGCGATCATTTTGGGTCTTGACGGCGCTTTTGATATCGCAAACACTCAGGGCGCCGCGCCCCAGCGCGTTGATCACCTGTATCGCGACAAGATCCCCTATGCATCGCTCAGAAATGTTAGCGCTAACCAAGCAAAGGCTAGGTTCTACCCCCCAGGAGCCCTGCATGAGACGCCTGCGAACCACGATCCTCGGCGCGGTGGCCGCGCTGGGGCTGGTCGTCGCATCCGCGGCACCCGCCCCCGCCGCCGCACCCATCACCACCTCCATCTACACCGCAGACCCGGCCGCCCTGGTGGTCGGCGACACCATGTACCTCTACACCGGCCACGACGAGGCCCCCACGGGCGGCACGAACTTCGTCATGCGCGACTGGCACGTGTTCACCTCCGGGGACGCGACCACCTGGACCGACCAGGGCGCCAAGCTGAAACTTTCGGACTTCCCCTGGGCCGGCGCCGACGCGTGGGCCGGCGAGGTCGAGCCGAAGGGCGGCAAGTACTACTGGTACGCCCCCGTCAACGGCAACGGCGCCGGCTGGATGGACATCGGCGTCGCCGTCGGCGACAGCCCCCTCGGCCCGTTCCACGACGCCAAGGGCGGCCCGCTGATCAGCGACAGCACCCCCAACTCCTCGCCGCTCAACATCGACCCCACCGTCTTCACCGACGACGACGGCCAGTCCTACATCTACTGGGGCTCCTACTACGGCCTGCGCGCCGCCAAGCTCAAGCCCGACATGATCAATCTGGACGGCTCGGTCATCACCCCGCAGGGCGTCTCGAACTTCTGGGAGGCGCCCTGGATGTTCAAGCGCAACGGCACCTACTACCTCGCCTACGCGGCCAACGACTCCGGCTGCGCCGCCTCCGGCTACGCCTGCATCCGCTACGCCACCGCGAGCAGCCCGCTCGGCCCGTGGACCCATCGCGGGGTGGTGCTCGACCAGGTCACCTCGACCACGAACCACCCGGCGATCATCGAGTTCAAGGGCCAGTGGTACATGGTCTACCACAACGCGAGCAGCCCGGGCGGCGGCAACTTCCGCCGCTCGGTGACGCTCGACAAGCTCTACTGGAACGCCGACGGCACCATGCAGAAGGTCGTCCAGACGACCGGGCCCGGCGGCGGTCCCGGCGGCCCGCCGACCGGCACCAACCTGGCCCTGAGCGCGACGCCGTCCACCTCGTACGTCTCCTCGTGGGAGACCCTCGGCGCCGTCAACGACGGGTACGTGCCCACCGGCTCGGCCGACCACAGCCACGGCGCCTACGGCAACTGGGACCACCAGGGCACCGAGTGGCTGGAGTACCGCTGGAACAGCGCCCAGTCGATCAGCAAGATCGCGACCTACTGGTTCGACGACGACCTCGGCATCGACCTGCCCGCCTCCTGCAAGGTGCAGTACTGGAACGGCACCGCGTACGTGGACGTACCGGGACAGTCGGCCTGCGGGACGGCCGCCAACACCTACAACGTGACGTCCTTCCCCGCCGTCTCGACGACGCGGCTGCGGCTGAGCATCACCTCGAAGTCCGGCTACTCGACCGGCGTCCTGGAATGGATGGCCCTGTGATGAACGGCTCTGTGATGAGGCGCGTCGTACGGCGGGGCCTGACCGCCCTGCTGCTCGTCGCGGGCGTGCTCGTGGCCGGGGCCCCGGCCCGGGCGGCGCAGACCATCGGGTTCCCCACCTTCAGCGGCCCGGCCGTACCGGCGGCGCCGGTCTCGTACACGCCGGGCAACATGATGCAGTCCATCTACGACGCCGAGAGCTCCGGCACCGACTTCTGGATGGACCGGCTGCTCGCCCGGCCCGGCAACGACCCGGCCGGCACCTGGCTGATGTCGCGCGGCCGGGCCCTGTTCATGAAGACCCACACGCCGGGCACGCTCGGCTTCGCCGGCCAGGTCGCGTACTGGGAGAGCATCAGCGACAACAACGCCTACACCGTCGCCATCACCCCGGGCACCTTCACCGAGCAGGTCAACTCCCGCTGGCAGGCGCCGAGCCACTGGAAGAGCGTCCACACCAGCGGCTCGATCACGGTCAACCAGACGAAGTTCATCACCGAGAACAACGTCGCCGTGACCAACCTGTCGATCACGAACAACGGCTCCGGCTCGGCCACCCTCCAACTCCGGGCCACCTCGCCGTACGCCACGTCCGGCAGCGGCAGCGAGCTGACCGGGCAGGTCAACGCCAAGAACAACCTGACCACGATCTACCCCAGGCTCACCGGTGACGGGTTCACCGTCTCCAGCGGCGGCCTGAACCGATCCGTGACCGTCGCGGCCGGCGCCACCGTGACCGCCAAGCTGGTCATGGGCTTCGTCACCAACGAGATCCCCGAGTCGCGCACCGAGTACGACGCGTACGCCGGTTACTCGAACGCCACGGCCTTCGCCACCCACGTGCGGGCCTACAGCCGGTGGTGGGCGCAGAACGTGCCCTACATCGACGTGCCGGAGCCGGCCATCAAGAAGAACATCTACTACCGCTGGTGGCTGATGCGCTTCAACAACCTCGACGCCGACATTCCGGGGCAGACGTTCCAGTTCCCCACCTCGACCGAGGGCGTGCTCGGCTACAACAACGCGATCGCGCTCACCCAGCCGATGCACATCGACGACCTCAAGTACCTGCGCGACCCGAAGTACTCCTACGGCGACTGGCTCAGCGTCGGCCAGGTGTCGAAGAACGGCCGCTTCGTCGACAACCCGGGCGACCCCGAGAACTGGTCCAACAGCTACACCCAGTACATCGCCGAGGCGGCGTGGCGCAGCTACCAGATCCACGGCGGCCAGCCCGCCATCGCGGCCAACCTGGCGCGCTACGCCGAAGGCGACGTCAAGGGACAGCTCGCCTACTACGACCACGACAACAACAAGCTCATCGAGTACGACTGGGGCGCCCTGACCGGCAACGACGCCGACGCCGTCTCCTTCCACTGGAAGAGCGGCAACATGGACCGGGCCGAGTCGGCCTACCAGTACAGCGGCGCGCTGGCCGCGGCCCAGGCGTACGAGGCGATCGGCAACACCGCCAAGGCCACCGAGATGCGGACCCTGGCCACGCAGATCCAGAACGCCATCGTCAACGTGCTGTGGAACCCGAACCGGCAGCTCTTCGAGCACCGGCTGAAGTCGACCAACGAATGGGTGCCGTGGAAGGAGATCAACAACTACTACCCGTTCGCGGTCGGCGCGATCCCCAACACCGCCACGTACAAGCAGGCGCTGCGCCTGTACGACGACCCGGCCCAGTACCCGATCTTCCCCTTCTACACGGCGAACCAGGTGGACAAGAAGGCCGCGGCCGACGCCGGCCAGCCGGGGTCGAACAACTTCTCCACCATCAACTCGACCGTGCAGTTCAGGCTGTACTCGTCGGTGCTGCGCAACTATCCCAACTCGTGGATGACGGCCAACGACTACAAGAAGCTGCTCTACTGGAACGCCTGGGCGCAGTACGTCAACGGCAACACCCAGTGGCCGGACGCCAACGAGTTCTGGGCCGACTGGAACGGCTCCGCGATCACGTACCGGTCGTGGATCCACCACAACATCCTCGGCAGCAGCAACTGGACCGTGATCGAGGACGTGGCCGGCCTGCGGCCGCGCAACGACGCCAAGGTGGAGCTCTCGCCCATCAACATCGGCTGGTCCCACTTCACCGTCAACAACCTGCGCTACCGCAACGCCGACCTGACCATCGTCTGGGACGACCCGTCCGACGGCGTCGTGCGCTACCCGGGCGTGCCGGAGGGCTACTCGATCTACGTCAACGGCAACCGCGCCGCGACGGTCAACTCGCTGGTGCCCTTCACCTGGGACCCGGCCACCGGTGACGTGACCACCAGCGGCACCGTCGCCTACCACGTGGCGGTGGCTGGTCTGCAGTCGCCCACGCAGGTGACGCAGACCGGCGCCCGCATGGTGGACATGCTGGCCAAGGCGGGTGTGGACCTGACGGCCGACCTGACCAACCTGGCCACCGGCGCCACCGCGAGCGCCTCCTACACGGGCTCGGGCAGCACGGTCGCGGGCGCCGTCGACGGCTACCCGATCAACGAGCCGTTCTGGGGCGCGGGCGGCTCGCCCAACAGCCAGGACTGGTACGAGCTGAACTTCGGCGCGGCCCGTACCTTCAACGAGGTGCGCCTGTACTTCAAGGACAGCCGCCCCGCCAGCACCACCTACCGGGCGCCGTCGGCGTACGACATCCAGTACTACAACGGCAGCGCGTGGGTCAGCGTGCCGAGCCAGGCCAAGAGCCCGGCGACGCCGCAGGCCAACTACAACGTGGTGAAGTTCGGCGCGGTCAACGCCCAGCGGGTGCGGGTGCTCGCCACCAACGCCTCCGGCGCGAAGACGGGCCTGACCGAGATCAAGGTGTTCAATCGGGGCGGCACACAGGAGCCGCCCGCGGGCAACCTGGCCGCCTCGGCGACCCCGACGGCCTCGTACACCTCGTCGTGGGAGAACGTCAACGCCGTGAACGACGGCGTGGACCCGCCCTCCTCCAACGACACCGTCAACCCCCGCTGGGGCTGCTGGCCGGAGACCGGGCAGCAGTGGGTGGACCTGACGTGGTCGTCGGCGAAGACCCTGAACAAGGCGCAGGTGTACTTCTTCGACGACGACGACGGCATCGACATGCCGGCGTCGTGGAAGCTGCAGTACTGGAACGGCAGCGCGTACGCGGACGTGCCCGGCGCGAGCGCGTACACGCTGACCAAGAACGCCTACAACACCGTCACGTTCACCGCCACGGGCACCACCAGGCTGCGGGTGCTGCTCACCGGCAACGGCTCCAGCTCGGTCGGCCTCCTTGAGGTCAAGGCGTTCGGACCGTGAGCCATGCCCGCGGCTGACATGGCCACGTGACACCCCGCCCGGCACGGGCCGCCCCGCACGGCGGCGCGTGCCGGGCGGCCCCACATCCGGCGACACCCAACCCCCCACCCTGGAGGCGCGATGAAACGCCTGGCCCTCTTACCGCTCCTGCTGGTGAGTGCCTTCCTCCTACCGGTCGAGGCCGCGTACGCGGAGACGAACCTCGCCACGTCCGCCACCCCGAGCGCGTCGTACACCTCGTCCTGGGAGAGCGTGGCCGCGCTCAACGACGGCATCGACCCGCCCCGCTCCAACGACACGGTCAACCGCCGCTGGGGCACCTGGCCCAACACCGGCTCCCAGTGGGCCGAGCTGACCTGGAGCGGGTCGCAGACCCTCCGGGCGGCCGAGATCTACTTCTTCGACGACGGCGGCGGCGTGCGCGTCCCCGCCTCCTGGAAGCTCCAGTACTGGACCGGCGGCGCCTACGCCGACGTCCCGAACGCGAGCGGCTACCCCGTCCGGACGGACGCCTACAACAAGGTCACCTTCGGCCAGGTCAGCACCACCCGGCTGCGCGTGGTGCTGCAGAGCGGCCAGGGCTCCGTCGGGCTGCTGGAGGTCAAGGCATACGCCAACGACCCGTCGGGCGGCGGCACCCCCAGCGCCTGGAACCCGCCGGCCAACCTGGTCACGCCGCTCAACGAGGTCTGGCAGCACCAGGAGAGCACGTACAACGACCTGTACGGCTTCCGTAACTACGGCTGGGACCAGGTGATGGCCAACAAGGGCTCCATCAACTACTGCGTCCGCTGGGACTCCACGGCCACGGTGACGGCCGCGCAGCGGGACCAGATCCATGCCGCGCTGGCCCGTCAGTTCAAGAAGTGGATGGACGTGATGGCCGGGCACAACGGCTGGCCGTACGGCACGGTGCCGGTGAAGGTCGTCGGCTGGGCGGTACGTGACCGGGCGCAGCTGCAGTGGAGCGACAACTCGGTGGACGTCTACGTCAACAACATCCGCGAGAACGCGCCGCAGTGCGCCGAGCCGTGCGGCCGGTTCTTCAACCAGAGCGGCAGTTACCCCAACTGCCCGGGCGGCGCGTCGCACCACTACGACATGTCGCTGTGGCTCACCGCCGGTTTCGGCGGCGGCGCGGGCGGCGACTGGGGTCAGCGCATCGGCAGCGAGTACTTCATGAGCAACCTCAACGCCGACAACATCCACATCCTGCTGCACGAGATGGGGCACTCGTTCGGCCTGGACGACTTCTACGACTGGACGCCCACGGGGCAGTGCTGCTTCATCATGAACGCGGGCAGCGCCACCTCGATCACCGAGTTCGACGCGTGGATGCTGCGCGACTGGTGGCGGCACCTGAAGAGCCGCTACGGCCTCTGACGCAGCATCGACCCGCCTGTGATCCCGCGTCCGGGCGCGGGATGACAGGCGGGGTCAGGGCAGCCAGCTCACCTTGCCGTGCAGCAGCGCGTACCCGACGAAGGCCACGGTGTCGATCAGCGTGTGCGCCACGACCAGCGGCATCGCCCGGCCCCACCGCTGGTAGAGGCGGCCGAACACCAGCCCCATCACCACGTTGCCGACGAACCCGCCGAACCCCTGGTACAGGTGGTACGAGCCGCGCAGCAGCGACGAGATCACCAGCGACCGCCAGGGGCCGTGGCCGGCCTGCGCCAGCCGGTGCAGCAGGTAGCCGGCGACCAGCACCTCCTCCAGCACGCCGTTCTGCGCGGCGGCGAGCACCAGCACCGGCACCCGCCACCACTCGTCGGGCAGGGCCCCGGCGACCACCGTGAGGTTGACCCCGGCGGCGTACACGGCGAGGTAGAACGCCAGCCCCGTGCCGCCGATCACGGCCGCGAGCGTCGCGCCGCGCCGCAGGTCGCGACCCGGCTCGCGGGCGTCCACGCCGATGGCGCGCATCGACTCGCCGGAGCGGACGAGCAGGTAGGCGACGAGCGCGACGGGCGCCACCGTGATGGCGATGTCCACGAGCTGGAGCGCCAGGTCGAGCCAGGGTCGTCCGGGCGCGAGCGAGGGGGTGAGCACGGCGCGCTGGCCCCTGAGCTCCTTCGGGGCCGTGAGGGCGCCCACCAGGCGGACGAGCGCCACCAGGCCGCTCGCGCCGAGCGACACGGCGAAGACCACGAATATCTCGGCTCGGATGAGCCGCGGCGTGAGCTCGGAGACGCCTGCGGGGGCGGTCGGCGTGTGCATGGCCGCAGGGTAGCCGCCGGGCCGTCGGTCCCGAGTAAGGGGTTGGGGGGTGCCCGCCAGGGCGACTCGGGCATATTGTCCTATATAGGCATTTTTCGGGTATTGAGCTCACTTCGAGAGTGAGGCACCGCCCATGGGTGACCAGGCCAGCTACCTCTTCGGCCCCGCAGACGATCTGCCAGGACTCGACGAGCTGCTGGCCCACGCCGTGGGGAACACCGGATCGCACATGGGCGGCGTCTACCTCCTCACCCCCGGCAAGGACGCGTTGCGCCTGGAGGTGGCGATGGGGCTTCCCTCACCCATCGCCAGTCAGTGGTCCCGGCTCCGTCTGGAGAGCCTGGCCCCCGCCTCCAACGCGCTGCGCGAACGGCGCCTGATCTGGGTGCCCGGCCAGGAGGAGATGGCCCGCTACTTCCCGGACGCCGCGCTCGTCCTGCCGTACAGCTTCTCGACCGCCGCCGCGCCCATCTACACCGAGCCGGACGACTGGGGAACGCTTCTCCTCCTGTGGCCCTCGCCGCACGCCTCCGACCTCAACCGGCACGAGCGGGACGTCATCGAGATCACCTGCCGCAGGATGGGGGTGCTGCTGCGGCGGGCCGCCGAGGCCGGGCGCCGCGTCGTGCCCGGCGAGCGCCCCCGCCTTCTCGTCGCCGCCCGCGGGAACACCCCGGACATGGAGGAGGCGCTGGCCGCGCTCGACTACGTCAACCGGCTGCCCGAGGGCTGCTGCTCGCTCGACATGGACGGCCGCGTCACGTTCATCACCCAGCGCGCGGCCGACATGCTGGGCGGCAAGGTGTCCGAGCTGCTGGGGGCCCGGCCGTGGGACGTGCTGCCGTGGCTGCGGGACCCGGTCTTCGAGGACCAGTACCGGGCCGCCGCCCTCAGCAACCGGGTCACCGCGTTCACCGCCCGCAACCCGCGCGGCGAGCGACTCGCCTTCGAGCTGCACTCCGATCCGCTCGGCATCAGCATCCGCGTCGTCCCCGTCCCGGGGCCGGCCCTCCAGGGGCCGCCCGGGGCGGCCGAGCCGCTGATCAGGCCGATCCGGGCGGACACGCTCTACAACCTGGTCCACCTCGCGGCCACCCTCACCCGGGCCGTCACCGTCCAGGACGTCGTCGACCTCGTCAGCGAGCAGGTCATGGTGCTCTGCGACGCCCAGGGCATGGCCATCCTGCTCGCCGAGAACGGCCGGTTGCTGGTGGTCGGCTCCCACAACTATGAGACGGAGATCATCGACCACTTCGACGGCCTGCCGCTCACCGCGCACACCGCGAGCCAGCACGTCATGCTGACCGGCGAGGCGGCGTTCTTCGAGAGCTGGGACGACCTCGTCGCGCGGCACTCCGACGCGATACGCCAGCCCGGCATGTCCGCGTGGGCGGTGCTGCCGCTCATCGCCTCCGACCGCCCGATCGGCACGTGCGTGCTCTCGTACGCGCGCCCGCGCGCCTTCACCGCCGACGAGCGGGCCACGCTCACCTCCCTGGCCGGGCTGGTCGCCCAGGCCCTGGAACGCGCCCGGCTCTACGACGTCAAGCACCAGCTGGCCGAGGCGCTCCAGGCGAGCCTGCTCCCCAGCGCGCTGCCCGCCGTCCCACGGCTGGACGTGGCCGCCCGCTACCTGCCCGCCACCCTCGGCATGGACATCGGCGGCGACTTCTACGACCTCATCAGCCTGGACGACACCACGGCCGCCGCCGTCATCGGCGACGTCCAGGGCCACGACATGACCGCGGCGGCCCTCATGGGGCAGGTGCGCACCGCCATCCACGCCCACGCGACCGCCGGCGCGAGCCCCGGCGAGGTCCTGTACCACACCAACCGGCTGCTCATCGATCTCGCGCCCGACCTGTTCACGAGCTGCCTGTACGTCAACCTCGACCTGGCCCGGCACACCGCCTGCGTGGCCAGCGCCGGACACCTCCCGCCCCTGCTGTGCCGGCCCGGCGAGCCCGCGGAGATCATCGACATGCCCTCGGGGCTGCTGCTCGGGCTGGACCCGGAGTCCGAATATCCGACGCTGGAGCTGCCGCTGCCGCCCGGCTCGCTGCTCGCCCTCTACACCGACGGCCTGATCGAGGTGCCGGGCGTCGACATCGGCGAGGGCATGGAGGCCCTGGGCCGCCGCCTCACCCGCAGCGCCGGCCGCCCCCTGGCCATGGTCGCGCAGACGCTCATCGACCACGCGCTGGACGTCCAGCAGCGCACCGACGACATCGCCCTGCTGCTGCTGAAGCACGTCTGAAAATCCGAAGGTAGCTGGAACCCCCGGCTTGACTCCACGCCTGCGCGGCCCTATAAACACATTATATCTACTAAATAAGTGGGAAATAGGGAGAACCGATGAACGCTCGCGGGCTTCGCGGGGTGGTGGCCGCCGTGGCGGCTCTGGCACTCACGACCTTGACCGCGGCCTGCGGGGGGTCCGGCGGCGACAGCAAGGCCGGCACCGCGCCGGCTGAGGTGCGGCTCGGGTTCTTCCCGAACATCACCCACGCCACCGCCCTCGTGGGCGTCGAGAAGGGCCTGTTCGCCAAGCACCTCGGCAGCGGCACCACGCTCAAGACCAGCACGTTCAACGCCGGCCCCGCCGCGATCGAGGCCGTCTTCTCCGGCGCCATCGACGCCACCTACGTCGGCCCCAACCCGGCCATCAACGCCTGGTCCAAGTCCAAGGGCAAGGCCATCAAGATCGTCGCCGGGGCGGCCTCCGGCGGCGTGTTCCTCGTCGTCAAGCCCGGCATCACCACCCCCGAGCAGCTCAAGGGCAAGAAGATCGCCACCCCGCAGCTCGGCAACACCCAGGACGTCGCCCTGCGCTACTGGCTGACCGAGAAGGGCCTGAAGACCGACACCAAGGGCGGCGGCGACGTCCACATCGTCCCGCAGGAGAACTCCCAGACCATCCAGACGTTCGCCACCGGCGACATCGACGGCGCCTGGGTGCCCGAGCCGTTCGCCAGCCGCCTCATCAAGGAGAGCGGCGGCAAGGTCCTCGTCGACGAGCGTGACCTGTGGCCGAACAAGCAGTTCGTCATCACCCACCTGATCGTCCGGCAGGAGTTCCTCAAGGAGCACCCCGACACGGTCCGCAAGCTCATCGAGGCGCACGTCGAGGCCAACGCGCTGATCAAGTCCGACCCGGCGGGCGCCGCCCGGACCGCCAACGCCGCGCTGGAGAAGCTCACCGGCAAGCCGCTCAAGCCCGAGGTCCTCGACAGCGCGTTCAAGAACATCACCTTCACCGACGACCCGATCGCCTCGTCGCTGGTCGGCAGCGCCGAGCACGCCACCAAGGTCGGCCTGCTGGACCCCGTCGACCTGAACGGCATCTACGACCTCAAGATCCTCAACGAGGTCCTGGCCGCCAAGGGCCAGCCGGCCATCTCGGACAAGTGACTCTCGGACCAGCGACTCTCGGACCAGCGACTCTCGGACAACCGACGGAGGTGCCATGACCGCTCCGCTCACGGAGCAGGCCGGCGGGCGGGTCGGCGGGCAGGAGCCCGCCGTCCGCATCCAGGCCGTCTCCAAGATCTACGGGCAGGGCAAGGCGGGACTGCAGGCCCTGGACAACGTGGCCCTCGACGTCGCGCCCGGCGAGTTCGTGTGCCTGCTCGGCGCCTCCGGGTGCGGCAAGAGCACGCTGCTCTCCCTGGTCGCCGGCCTCGACGCGCCCACCGCCGGCCGCATCGACGTCGACCGCGACCGGATCGCGCTCATGTTCCAGGAGCCCGCGCTGTTCCCCTGGCTGACCGTCTCGGCCAACGTCGAGATGGCGCTGCGGGCCAAGGGCCTCAGCCGGCAGGAGCGGCGGGACAGCGCGGCGGAGTTCCTGGACATCGTGCACCTCGGCGGGTTCGGCAAGAAGCGGCCCCACGAGCTGTCGGGCGGCATGCGGCAGCGCGTGGCCCTGGCCCGGGCCCTCGCCCAGGACGCCGACGTCCTGCTCATGGACGAGCCGTTCGGGGCGCTCGACGCGATGACCCGCGACCTGCTCCACGACGAGCTGGAGCGCATCTGGCGCGAGCGTGACCTCGCCGTCCTGTTCGTCACCCACAACGTCCGCGAGGCCGTCCGGCTCGGCGACCGGGTCGTGCTGCTGTCCAGCCGTCCCGGCCGGGTGGTGGAGGACTTCCCGGTCACGCTGCCGCGGCCCCGCCGTACCGACTCGGCCGAGGTCGCCGGGCAGGCCGGCGAGATCACGCAGCGCCTGCGCGAGGAGGTCATGCGCCATGGCTTCACGCAGCCCGGCGCCCAGGAGGTCGCCCCCGATGGCCGCTGACACGCACGCCCGGCAGATCGCCGGGCTCGACGCCCTGGAGCTCACCCCGGCGAGGCGCGCCGGCCTGCTCACCCGCGCCTGGGCCGGTGCGTGGCCGGTCGCCCTGGCGGTGGCCCTCGTGCTCGCCGCCTGGGAGCTCGTCGTGCTGGCCGGCTGGTGGCCCGAGTACGTCTTCGCCGGGCCGCTCACCACGTTCGGCGAGCTCGGCAAGCGGCTCGGCGAGGCCGAGTTCTACCAGGCCTTGTCGGTCACCATGCGCCGCGCCGTCGTCGGGTTCGCGCTCGCGATCGCCGTCGGGCTGGTCGTCGGGGCGCTGGTGTCGCGGATCCGGCCACTGCGCCGCGCCGTCGGCTCCCTCATCACCGGGCTCCAGACGATGCCGTCCATCGCCTGGTTCCCGCTGGCGATCCTGCTGTTCGGGCTGAGCGAGAGCGCCATCCTGTTCGTGGTGGTGCTCGGCGCCGCGCCGTCCGTCGCCAACGGCCTGATCGCCGGCGTGGACTACACGCCGCCGATCCTGCTGCGGGCCGGGCACATGCTCGGCTTCCGGCGGCTCGCCCTGTACCGGCACGTCATCCTGCCGGCCTCGCTGCCGTCGTTCCTGGCCGGGCTCAAGCAGGGCTGGGCGTTCGCCTGGCGCTCGCTGATGGCCGGTGAGCTGCTGGTCATCATCGCCAACCGGCCGTCGCTGGGCGAGCAGCTGCACTTCGCCCGCGAGCTGGCCGACTCGCCCGGCCTGCTCGCCACCATGATCGTGATTCTGGTCATCGGCATCTTCGTGGACCGGCTGTTCGGCGTCGCCGACGACGCCCTGCGCCGCCGCTGGGGCCTTCACCAGGTGACCAACTGAGCGATATGCGGATCTCCGCCCGGACCCAGTACGCCCTGAGAGCCGCCGCAGAGCTGGCCGCCGCCCCACCCGGGCCGGTGCCCGCCGAGCGCATCGCGGCGGCCCAGGGCATCCCCCGCAAGTTCCTCGACAACATCCTGCTCCAGCTGCGCCGCGCCGGCCTCCTGCACAGCCAGCGCGGCCCCGACGGCGGCTACTGGCTCGCCCACCCCAAGGACCAGATCAGCCTGGCCGACATCATCACGGTGGTGGAGGGCGTCCCGGAGGGGGGTGACCACGGCGGGTATCCGGGGGTGGCGCGGCCCCTGGCGGACGTGTGGAGCGCGTTGCGGGACCACGAGGAGACGCTCCTGTCGGAGATCACCCTCGCCCACGTCGCCCAGGGCGCCCTCCCCGGCGCACACCACCAGGACCATCAGGTCCCCGGCCCCCGCCCGCCCACGGAGGACGTGACACCGGCCGGCTCCGGGACCCGCGACGGCGACGACTGACCTCCGCCCGGGGCGGCGACTGAGCCCCGCCCCGGGGCGGAGACGGGCGCCCGGCCGGGGCGGCGGGCGTCCGGCCGTACCGGAGGAGGGCACTCCGTCACCGGCCGGACGGTTTCGGCGGTGGCCGGCGTGGCACAGACCCGATGTGAACGACGTCTGGGATCTGGTGGTCGTCGGCGGCGGCCCGGCGGGAGCGGCGGCGGCGCTGCGGGCGGCGCAACTGCGCCCCGGAGCGCGCGTCCTGCTGCTCGACAAGTCCGGCTTCCCGCGCGACAAGGCGTGCGGCGACGGCATCGCGGCCCACGGCCGGGACGAGCTGGCCCTGCTCGGCCTGCCGGGCCTCATCGACGACTACCGGCCCACCTCCCGCCTCTCGGTGGTGTCCCCGAGCGGCGCGCGGGTCAGCGCGGAGGCGGCCAGGCCCAACCACGTGGTGCCGCGCCGGGTGTTCGACGCCCGCCTGGTCGAGGCCGCCCGGGCGCGTGGCGTCGAGGTCCGCCGCCATCGCGTCCGCGCGATCGACCAGAGCGGGCCGTACACCGTCATCGACGCGGACATCGCCGCCCGCGCCGTCGTGGCCGCCGACGGCGCCCACTCCACGCTCCGCCGCCTCGCCGGCCTCGCGGCCAACACCGCCCAGCACACCGCCATCGCCGTCCGCGGGTACGCCGACGTGCCCGGCTCCGAGGACGCCCAGCTCATCGCCATGCAGAAGGAGGGCTGGCCGGCCTACGCCTGGTCGTTCCCCATCGGCGACGGCACCGCCAACGTCGGGTTCGGGATGCTGCTGCCCCGCCTGCACGCCGTCGGGCCGCCCGGGCGGCAGGTGCTGCACGGCCGCCTCGCCGAGCTGCTGCCCGACCGTCCGGCCCGGGACCTGCGCGCCCACCACCTGCCGCTGTCCTCCGGACGGCCGGTGCCCGGCGCGGGCCGCGTCATGCTCGCCGGCGACGCCGCCAGCCTGATCAACCCGCTCACCGGCGAGGGCATCTACTACGCCCTGCTGTCGGGCCGGCTGGCGGGGGAGGCGGCCGTCGAGGCGCCCGGCGACCCGCTGCCCGTCTACCGGCGCAAGCTCCGCGCGGCCCTCGGCCCGCACCTGCGCACCACCGACGTGCTGGCCCGCCTCGCCCAGTCGCCGGGGTTCATCGACGCGGCCATCGGAACGGCGGCGCGCCGCAAGGAGGTGTTCGACCTGCTGGTGGAGGTGGGGCTGGGGGCGGGGATGGTGCCGCTGCCGATGGCGCTCGCGGTGGCCCGCCGCTGGCTGCGCGACTCCGTGTCCGGCCTCCTCCGTACGCCCCACGGCCGGTGAACCGCGTCCGGCCTCCTTCGTACGTCCCGCGGCCGGTGAAGCGCCCCGGCCGGTGAAGCGTCCCGGCCGGTGCGGCGTCACGCGGTGAGGGCGGGGCCGTTGGCGAGCAGCACGAGGACGCCCACCGCCGCCACCCCGATCGCGGCCGCGAACGGCGCCCGCGCGGCCCGCCCGTGCAGCAGCGTGCCCGCGACCACCATCACGCCCGTCACCGCCACCGCCAGCCACCCGGCGGCGCCCGCGTCGCCCGGCGGGGCGAAGACCAGCAGCCACGTGGCCGCCAGCAGCGGCAGCGGGGCCAGCAGCCGCGTGCGCTCCGCGCCGAGCCGCTGCGGCCACCCGCGCACCCCCGCCGCCAGGTCGTGCGGGATGTCCGGCAGGACGTTCGCCAGATGGGCGCCGCACCCCAGCAGGGCCCCGGCCGCCACCGCCCACCAGGCCGGCCACGGGTGCCCCGGCAGGCCGAGCGTCACGAAGGCGGGCAGCGAGCCGAACCCCACCGCGTACGGGAGCCACGACCAGATCGTGGCCTTCACGCCCAGGTCGTAGGCCCACGCGGCGCCCACGCCGATCAGATGCGCGGCCCCGGCGAGCAGGCCGGACGCCAGCGAGAGCGGCACGCACAGCAGCAGCGCGGCGAACGCGGCGTTGCGGACGGTCCGCGCGCCGACCACGCCGTCCACGATCGGCTTGCCGGAGCGCCCGGCCGCCACGTCGAGACGGGCGTCGACCGCGTCGTTGCACCAGCCGACCGAGAGCTGCCCGGTGAGGACGGCCGCCGCCACGAGCGCGCACCCGGCCGCGTCGCGCCCGCTCGCCACGGCGAGCGCGGTCACCAGGGACGTCACCGCGACCGTCGGCCCGGGATGGCACGCCCGGGCCAGCCCGCCGGCCACCCGCAGGAGTCCGCTCACGCGCGCCGCCTCACCACCCGTCACCCCCCGATCGTAGGCCGCGCCTGCCCGCCGCCGAGGTCCCCACGCCCCGTCCCACCGCTGCCGGATGATCGAAGGGACAAGGGAATGTGGTCATCGCGATGGCTTAGCGGGCGCCCGGGAGGGAAGCGTCCCGAGGGTCGGAGTCGTACAGCGCCACGAGCCGGAGAGCCCAGATGACCCGTATCGCTGCCGTCCGCACCTCCTTCCCGCCCAACCGCTACCCCCAGGCTGAGCTGACGGACATGGCGGCGCGGATGTGCCTGCCCGACGGCGCCGACCGGCGGCTGCTCGACCGGCTGCACCGCAGCGCCCGCGTCGACTTCCGCAACCTCGCGCTCCCGATAGAGGACTACGACAAGATCGACGGCTTCGGCGCGGCCAACGACGCGTACATCGCCGCGGCCGTCGAGCTGGGCGCGGAGAGCGTGGGCGGGGCGATCAAGGCGGCCGGGCTGGAGCCGGAGGACGTGGACATGATCATGTTCGCGTCGGTGACCGGCGTGGCCGCGCCCTCGGTGGACGCCCGCCTGGTCGAGCGGCTGGGCCTGCGGCGGGACGTCAAGCGCGTGCCGGTGTTCGGGCTCGGCTGCGTCGCGGGGGCGGCGGGGATCGCCCGGCTGCACGACTACCTGCGCGGCTGGCCCGGCCATGCGGCGGTCCTGCTGTCGGTCGAGCTGTGCTCGCTGACCGTGCAACGCGGCGACTCCTCGCCCGCCAACCTGGTGGCGAGCGCGCTGTTCGGCGACGGCTCGGCGGCCGTGGTGGCCTGCGGCGGCGAGCGGGAGGCGCGCGGGCCGACGGTGGTGGCCACGCTCGGCCACCTGTACCCCGACTCCGGGCACGTCATGGGCTGGGAGGTGCGCGACACGGGGTTCGGCGTGCTGCTGGACGCCAGTGTGCCGGACATGGTCCGGCGCTACCTGGCCGACGACGTGCGGGGCTTCCTCGCCGGGCACGGGCTCACCGCCCGCGACATGGCCGTCTGGGTGTGCCATCCCGGCGGCCCGAAGGTGCTGGAGGCCGTGGCCGACGTGCTCGACCTGCCGGACGGGGCCCTGGAGCTGACCTGGCGCTCCCTGGCCGCCAACGGAAACCTGTCGTCCTCTTCCGTTCTGCACGTCCTGGGTGACACGCTCGACGAGCGCCGGCCGGAGCCGGGGGAGTACGGGCTGCTGCTCGCCATGGGGCCCGGTTTCTGCTCCGAGCTGGTCCTGCTCCGCTGGTAGTCGTGTCTCCGAAGTCCGCCGATCTCGCTCCACCGCGCCGGGAGTGGCCATGCTCTGGTATCTGACGCTCATCCTGCTCGTCGGCCTGGAACGCCTGGCCGAGCTGCGCATCGCCCGCCGCAACGCCCGATGGAGCCTCGAACGCGGCGGCGTGGTCACCGGCCAGGGCCACTACCCGTGGATGGTGGCCCTGCACACCGGCCTGCTGGCCGGCGCGCCGCTGGAGGTCGCCCTGGCCGACCGGCCGTTCCTGCCCGCCCTGGGCTGGCCGATGCTGGTCCTCGTCGTCGCCGCCCAGGCGCTGCGCTGGTGGTGCATCACGTCCCTCGGCCCGCGCTGGAACACCCAGGTGATCGTGGTGCCGGGGCTGCCGCTCGTGACGCGCGGGCCGTACCGGTTCGGGTGGCTGCGGCACCCCAACTACGTCGCCGTCGTCGTGGAGGGCGCCGCGCTGCCGCTCGTCCACACGGCGTGGGTCACCGCGCTCGCGTTCACGCTGCTCAACGCGGTGCTGATGGTCGTCCGCATCCGCTGCGAGAACACGGCGCTGGCCACCGCCGGCGGGCGGGCGGTCGCGTGATCGACGTCCTCGTGGCCGGCGGCGGGCCCGCCGGCCTGGCGACCGCCATCCACGCGGCCCTGGCCGGGATGGAGGCGGTGGTCGTGGAGCCGCGCGCGACGCCGGTGGACAAGGCGTGCGGCGAGGGGCTGATGCCCGGCGGGGTGGCGGCGCTGACCGCGATGGGCGTGGAGCTCTCGGGCCGGCCGCTGCGCGGCATCCACTACCTCGACGGCCGGCACTCCGCCCGCGCCCCGTTCCGCGCCGCCGAGGGGCTGGGGGTGCGGCGGACCGTGCTCCACGCCGCCCTCGCCCGACGGGCCGCCGAGCTGGGCGTCAAGACCGTCACGGGCCGGATCGGGTCCGTGTCCCAGGACCGCGAGGGCGTGGAGGCGGGTGGGCTGCGCGCCCGGTGGCTCGTCGCGGCGGACGGCCTGCACTCGCCGATCCGCCGCTCGCTCGGCCTCGGGCTGCCCGACGGGGGCCCGCGCCGGTACGGGCTGCGCAGGCACTACCGCGTGGCCCCGTGGACGGACCACGTGGAGGTCCACTGGTCCGGCGGCGGTGAGGCGTACGTGACGCCGGTGGCCGGCGACCTCGTCGGGGTGGCGATCCTGAGCACCCGCCGGCACGGCTACGCCGAGCACCTCGACGCGTTCCCGGCCCTGCTCGCCCGCCTGCGGGGAGCGCCCGCGACGGCGGTGCGCGGCGCCGGGCCGCTGCGCCAGCGCGTGCGGGCCCGCGTCGCCGGGCGGGTGCTGCTGGTGGGCGACGCCGCCGGCTACACCGACGCGCTCACCGGTGAAGGGGTGTCGCTGGCGGTGCGGTGCGCCCGGTCACTGGTCGGCTGCCTGCGGCAGGGCCGGCCGCAGGAGTACGAGCAGGCGTGGCTGCGGCTGTCGCGGGCGCACCGGCTGCTCACGGGGGCCCTGGTGTACGCGGCCGGCCGCCCGGGCATGGCCCGCCTCGTCGTGCCGGCCGCCCAGCGCCTCCCGGGCGTCTTCACCGCCACGGTCCGCGCCCTGTCGTAGTCCCACCATCCTGGATCGTCCCAAATCTGTGCATGGCCGGGCACGCCGCCCGGCCGTCACGCGGGACCCGCCGGACACTGCTGTCATGAATGCGCGCGACACGGACGCGGCTCCGGAGCCGGCCGAGTTCGGGGGAGCGGTGTACGGCTCGCTGCTCGCGGCCTCCGTGGTCGCCGGCAGCGCCGCCGGCACGCCCAGCCCGCCGGGAGATCTGGTGCTGCTGCTGATCAGCACGGGCGTGGTGTTCTGGCTGGCGCACCTGTACGTCAGGCTGGTCGAGCGCGGCCTGTACCCGCTGACGTGGCGGCGGATACGCGCGGCCGGGCGGCAGGAGTGGCCGCTGGCCCAGGCCGCGGTGCCGCCGGCCGTGGCGGTCGCGCTGGCCTCCCAGCTGGGGATGTCGAACGAGGCGGCCACCTGGGTGGCGCTGGGCGTCGCGGTGGCGACCCAGGTCGCCTGGGCCGTCGCGGCGGCGGTGTCGGCGGGCTCGGGCAAGGGCGTGGTCGTGGTGTCGGGGATCATGAACCTGCTGCTCGGGCTGGTGATCATCGCGCTGAAGACCCAGGTCGCCGGCCACTGACGGTTCACCGCCCGGCCTCGTCGCCGGTCGCCGGTCAGGTGGTGATGCGGCCCGTCCGCACCAGCCGGTCGACGGCCTCGGCGACGGCCTCCAGCGAGGTGTGGCGCGGGCGGTGGCCCAGGAGGCGCGCGGCCTTCTCCATCGAGCAGTGGGGGCTGTGCGCGATGTGGTCGTAGGTGACGCGGGCGTCGCTCTCCGGCACCGTCTCGCGCCAGCGCTCCCACGGCAGGTACGCCAGCCGCGCCTCGCGCCCGAACCAGCCCGCCACCGCCTCGGCGTAGCCGCGCAGCGTGAGCGCGGTCGTGGCGACCGAGTGGAAGCTCTCGCCGACGGAGGCCGACGGGGCGGCCAGCGCGTCCATGAACAGCCGCGCCACGTCGTCGGCGTGGACGTGCTGGACCGTCTCCATGCCGAGGTTGGGCAGCGTGACCTCGTCGCCGTCGGCCAGCGCCTGGAACACGCCGATGTCGAGGTTGCCCGCCGGGTTGACCGGGACCCAGCCCGGCCCGGTGATGTGGCCCGGGTGGATCAGCGTGGCGGGGAACCCGTCGCGGTGCGCCCGGTCGAGCAGGTACGACTCGATGGCCGCCTTCTGCCGGCCGTACTCGCCGATGGGGCGGCGCGGCCGGTCCTCGGTGGTGGGCACCCGGGTGCTGGGGCCGTAGATCCAGATCGTGCCGCAGTGCAGGAAGTGGCGCACGCGCCCGGTCAGGGCCGTGGCGAGCCGGCGGGCGCTCTCCTCGGTGAAGCAGATGAGGTCGATGACCGCGTCGGCGTCGAGGTCGGCGATCCGCCGGCCGAACGAGCCGTCCGCCTCCTCCGCCTCGCGGTCGGCGGTCACGGTGGTGACCCGGGACCAGGCGCCGTGGGGGGTGTACGGCTCACGCTTGCCGCGGCTGACGGCAACCACCTCATGACCCGCGTCGACCAGCCGGGGGACCAGGTAGGTGCCGATGTGACCACTGGCACCGATCACCACTACGCGCATGCGCCCCAGCCTAGACCGGCGGCCCGCCCCCGTTCGAGGGGCCGCCCTGTCGGGAGGCGCCCGCCGGGGGTCCGGCGAGGTCAGGAGCGGAGGGCGGCGGCGACGCTGTCGGACAGCGGGGTCGTCGGGCGGCCGATGAGCCGCGACAGCTCGCCGCTCGTCCCGGCCAGCAGCCCGCGCGCGATGGCGCCGTCGATGTCGAGCAGGAGGGCGACGACGGGCTCGGGCAGGCCGGCGGCGGTGAGGATCTCCCGGTGCTCCTCGGGGGTCACGCTCCGGTACGTGATCTCCTTGCCGGACTGCCGGGACACCTCCGCCGCGTACTCGTCCAGGTCCCAGGCGACGTCGCCGCTCAGCTCGTACGCCTTGTTCTCGTGGCCCTCGCCGGTGAGCACGGCGACGGCCGCGGCGGCGTAGTCGGCGCGCGCGGCCGAGGCGACCCGGCCCCGGCCGGCGCTGCCGACGAGGGCGCCCCGCTCCAGGACCTGGCCGAGGCTCTCGGTGTAGACCTCGGTGTACCAGCCGTTGCGCAGGAAGGTGTGGGGAACGCCGGCGTCGATGATGGCCTGCTCGGTGTACTGGTGGTCGCGGGCCAGGTCGAAGTCGGCCTTCGGACCGCCGAGGACGCTCGTGTAGGCGAGGAGGGCGACCCCGGCGTCCTTGGCGGCGTCCACGACCGCCTGGTGCTGGGCGGCGCGCCGCCCGACCTCGCTGCCGGAGATGAACAGCACCCGGTCGCCGGCCGCGAAGGCGCCGCGCAGGCTCGCGGGGTCGTCGTAGTCGGCGACGCGGAGCTCGACCCCGCGGGCGGCCAGGTCGGCGGCCTTGCCCTTGTCCCGCACGACGGCCGCGACCTGGTCCGCGGGGACCCGGTCGAGCAGTTGCCGGACGGCGAGGCGGCCGAGAGATCCGGTGGCTCCGGTGACGACGTACATGGTGATCCCTTTCGTGGCGGGGCGTTCGTGACCCACCATGGCACTTTCTCCCAGAAAGCGCAAACTTAAAGTAAGTGCTAACCAAGAGGTAGCATCAGGGCATGGACGCACTCGCACAGCCCGCCACCGAGGCGGAGCGGACTCTGCCGGCGCTGGAGTTCGACGTCTTCGCCCGCGCCTGCCCCTCCCGCGCGACCTTCGAGCACATCACCGGCCGCTGGGGTCCCCTGGTCCTGCTCGGCCTGCACGAGCACGCCATGCGCTTCAACGAGCTGCGCCGCCGCGTCGACGGGGTGAGCGACAAGATGCTCACGCAGACGCTGCAACTGCTCGAACGTGACGGATTCGTCGACCGGCGCGCCCGTGAGGGTTTCCCGTCGCGGGTGGACTACAGCCTCACGCCGCTCGGCGAGCGCGCCGCCGTGCGGCTGCTCGCCCTCATCGAGCAACTGGAGGCGGACATGCCCGAGGTGCTGGAGGCCCAGGCCGCTTATGACAGCCGGCGTTCCGGGTGACGGACAACGGGCACGTCGCCGGCCTGCCGGAAAAAGGCGGGGGGATAAATGTCCAACTGTGAGCGGTGGAAAATCTTCGGAATGTACGCGGCCTGAACAAGGCCGTTGTCGAGGAGCGGCGCGGCCCTTTGTTTTCCGAACTCCGAGGTATCATGGCTGCATCGGAGTCGTCCCGTGCGGGCGCGTCGTCGGCGTGCGCGCCGGCGCGTCAGGCCGCTCACCGCGAGGGCGGGCGGCCTTGCGCCGCCGGTCACAGCAAGAGCTGGACCGTCGTGTTGTCACCGGCCACCAGGACGATGGCCACGACGACGGCGATCAGGCTGACGACGAGAAAGGTTCGGCGTGGCGGTCGTACGCGGAACTCTCCGTCGATCCTGATCCTCAGGTGGCGAGAGGACTTCGGCATGACGCCCTCCTTCGGGTGGGTAATGGTCCGGCGGGGTCCGCTGGTTGTGGTCCGATGGACCCCGCCGGGCTGTGATAACGAGCGTATCCCCACTAATGCACGACGCCAACGATTTCCAGCTTCAACACGTCAATAAGGATTAGTGGCGGGTGCTTCGCCGTTCTCGGTAAAGGCGCGACTACGCAAAAATCATCAGGTTGATGCCGCGCGGTGGATTGAAATGGCGAGCACCGTGAGCCCGATCTCGCGGTCGCGGACGAGACGGGCCCGGGAGTCGCTCCCTGAGATCCGCGTGCTCGGCCCCCGCCGGGCGGAAGACCCCCGCCGGGGCGGAAGGCCGCCGCCGGCGGCGCGGAGGCCGGGAACGGCTCCGTCGAGCGGCGGTACGGCTCGCAGCGTGGCAGCCTCGCCACATGCCCCGGACGGATTGCTCCGCGGTATTCCTGGCGGTCGGCACGGCATTTCTCGCCGTACGGACGAATGCGCCGGGATTTATATTCGGATAAAAGCGGAGTTATTCGGAAATATCGGCGCCGGCGGTGAGGGCGCGCGCCACCGTGAGGCTGTCCTCGTAGATGTGGTACCGCGTGATCAACCCGTCCTCGACCGTGAGGTGGAGCGCGAAGGCCGAGGTGTAAGCCTGCCCGTTCGCCCGCACGGTCTGCCTGATGTGCCCCAGGACGACCGCGTCGGCCCCGTCCACCAGGATCCGCGTGACCGACGTGCCGTTCAGTTCGGGCATGTGGTACGCCTCCAACATGCGGAAATGTCCGGCCACGTCACTCCGGCCGGTGCGCCGCCGGATCCACGGCACGGCGGGGTGCCCCTCCTCCGGCCAGTCGAGCTGCCAGTCGATCTCCTCGGCGAACAGCTCGGCGGCCCCGTCGTGGTCGCCCTTGGCCATCCGGCCGAGCAGCTCTTCGACGATCTTCCGGGTCATGACGGGTCCCTTTCCTTAGACTGTGCGGCCAGTCTTGTGGAAGCCGATAGGCAAGTCGATTACCTCTCACGTAAGCGTTCCGCCGTGCCCGGCGCCGCGCGCTGCCCTCCACCGGGATCAGGGTCGACGCCCGGGGAGGCGCCGGGTCAGCGGAGCTGGATGCCGATGACGCAGGTGTCGTCGTCCGTGTCGGACCTGCTGTACGTGAGCAGGTGGTCGAGCCGCTGCTCCAGCGACGACACCTCGGCCGTGGCGACCGTGAGGAGCTGCCGCTGGGAGTGCTCCAGGCTGCGGTCCTTCCGCTCGATGAGCCCGTCGGTGTACATGAGCAGCACGTCGTCCTTGAGGAGCTGGACGCTGCCCTCGTCGTACCTCGCCTCGGACAGCGCCCCCAGCAGGACGCCGTCGATCATCGGCAGCTCCGACGACTCGCCGTCGCGCACCATGATCGGCGGGAAGTGCCCGGCCCTGGCCCAGCGCAGCACCCGCGTCTCCGGGTCGAACAGCGCGCAGACGGCCGTCGCCGTCACCTGCTCGGTCAGGTGGTGGGCGACGAGGTTGAGCCAGGTGAGGAGCTGCGCGGGCCCGGCGCCGGTGGTGGCCAGGCCGCGCAGCGCGTTGCGCAGGACCACCATGCCGGTGGCCGCCTCGATGCCGTGGCCGGCCACGTCGCCGAGCGACAGCAGCACCTGCTTGGACGGCAGCACCACGCAGTCGTACCAGTCGCCGCCGACCAGCGCCTCCTCCTCGGCGGGCCGGTAACGGACGCCGATCCGGAGGTCGAACGCCTCGATCGGGCCGTGCGTGGGCGGCATGATCGCCTGCTGGAGCTGGAGGGCCAGGCGGTTGCGCTCGGCCGCCTGCTGCTCGCTGTGCGCGAGCTGGTCACGCGTCGCGGCGAGCGCCACCTCCGTCCAGTGCTGTGCGGAGATGTCCTGGTACGCGCCACGCACGCAGAGCAGCCGCCCGTTGGCGTCCAGCACCGGCTCGGCGACCACCCGGATGTGCCGTGACACCCCGTCGGAGCGCCGGAGCCGGAAGGCGGTGGACGCGGGCCGCTGGTGGTGCAGCAGCCCGCGCAGGAAGCGGCCGAGGGCGACCCCGTCGTCCGGGTGGGCGTGCCGCGGGAGCTGCTGGAGCGGGATGGGCGCCGCGTTGGCCGGCAGGCCGAGCAGGGCGAAGAGCTGGCCGTTCCAGGTGATCTCGCCGGTGACGACGTTCTCCTCGAAGCCGCCCATGCGGCCGAGCCGCTGCGCGTGCTGGAGCAGCCCCGCCACCCGCGCCGCCTCGTCCAGCACGCGCCACACCAGCAGCACGCAGTCGCCGTGGCGGCTGACGCTGACGTTGGCGACGGCGGTCAGCGGCACCTGGTCGATGATGGCCGTCAGCTGCATCCGCTCGGTCCGGAACGCCTCGCCGGTGGCGTGGACGCGCTCGACCTTCTCGAACAGCCCGCCCTCGCCCGCCGCCATCGGGTACGCCTCCAGCAGCAGCGCGCCGTTGACCGCGGCCCGGGGGCGGCCCGCGAAGTCGACGAAGTTCGTGTTGGTGTGCTGGATGAGGAAGTCGACGAGCCGCCCGTCGGCGTCGAGATGGGGTCGCAGGACGAGGGCGGGGTCGTGCAGGCCGTCGGCCAGGTCGATCAGGTCCGACTGGGGCGGGCGCAGGACCGCCTGCAAGGCCGGGTGCCCCTCCAGGGTGTGGGCGATCAGCTCGGCCAGCGCCTCCACCTGCCGCTGGACCGACTGCGGCTGCGGCGGCAGACGATGCGTCCAGGCGATCTCCAGCACGCCGAGGATGCGGCCTCCGGTGCCCGCGGGGACGGTGACCCGGCCGCCGCTCTGCGAGGGCTGATGGCCGATCGAGGGCAGCCCGAACTCCGACAGGTCGGCGAACCACACGGTACCCCGCTCCACCAGCGCCTGCCGGGCGGGCGTCGCGACGCCGGGCGGCACGTACCGCCACCGCTCCGCCTCACCGGCCGCGAACCCCGCCGCGCCGGCCAGGGTGAGCGAGCCGTCCGTGCCGGCCGCCCACACGGCGACGGCCGTGGCGCCGAGCGGCGACAGCGCGTGCTGGAGCAGCGACTCGCTGACCGTCTGGGTGTCGTCCGCGGCGAGGACCCCGCTCTCCGCGGTGCGCAGTCGTACGGCGATCGACGCGTGGTCGCCGGAGTCGCCGGGGTCGCCGCCACCGGGGCCGGGCGCGGCGCCCTCGCGGCCGGTGGCCGCGCTGACGAACTGGCTGGCCGCCTCGGTCAGCCGGTCCTGCGCGGCCTGGTTGACGATGTCGGCGGCCAGCTCGAGCTGCGTCAGCCGGGTCTGCTCGGCGAGGGCGGCGAGCTGCCTGGCGGCCTCGGCCGGGTTGCAGCCCAGCCGCTCCACCAGGATGCCCTTGGCCAGCTCGATCAGGGCCCGGCCGTCGGCCGCCGCGTGCGCCTCGCGCACCTCACGGCGCAGCCGCTCCACGGTGGCGGCCAGCCGCCCGAGGCGGGTGCCCTCATCGGCGGGCTGCTGGGAGTCGTGCACGTCCTGCTCCTCGACGCTGGTCGTAGCTGCTGTGGGCCCGGGCGGGCGGGATGGCGCCGCGAGCGGCTACCTGCCCAGCCGGCGCTGGATCCGGGCCAGCAGGTCGTCGGCGTCGACCGGCTTGGTGACGTAGTCGCTCGCCCCCGAGGCCAGGCTCTTCTCCTGATCGCCCGGCATCGCCTTGGCCGTCACCGCGATGATGGGCAGGTCGGCGTACTGCGGCATCGCCCGGATGGCCGCCGTGGCCGCGTAGCCGTCCATCTCCGGCATCATCACGTCCATCAGCACGATGTCGATCTCCGGGTGGGCGGTGAGGGTCTCGATGCCCTTGCGGCCGTTCTCGGCGTGCAGCACCTGGAGGCCGTGGATCTCCAGGATGCCGGTCAGCGCGTACAGGTTGCGGGCGTCGTCGTCGACGACCAGCACGGTACGGCCGGCGAGCGTCCCGTCGCCCGCCTGCGTCACCGGTCGCTGCACCTCCTCGGGCCTGACCAGCGGCAGCACGTCGTGCGGCCCCTCGGCCGACAGGTGCAGCGCGATGCGCTCACGCAGCTCGTCCAGGCTGGAGAGCAGTTCGAGCGGCTGGGTGCCGGTGCGGGCCTGCAGGTTGGACTCCTGCCCGGGGTCCAGCCGCCAGTTGTTGTAGGCCAGGACGGGCACGCCCCGCAGCGCCGAGTCGCCGTCCATGTCCTCCAGGAAGCGCAGCGCGGCGCCGTCGGCCATGTCCAGCTCCAGCACGATGCAGTGGTACGCCTGGGCCGCGAGGGCGGTGGCCGCCTCCTGCACCCCGACGGCGTTGATGACCTCGACGGGCCCGCGCTGGTCGCCCCGGTCGCGGTTGTTGGCCAGGTCGGCCACGGCGCTCTCGGCCACCAGCGACAGCAGCCCGCGATCGCGGCCCTCGATCACCAGCAGCCGGCGCTGCTGCTGCGGCTGGGGCGGCGACACCGCCGGCGTGACGGTCACCGAGCCGGACTCCAGCACCTCGCGGGCGTCGCGCTCCCGGGCGGAGGAGCCCGCCGGCGGCTCGTCGAAGTCGGGGCGCGCCACCGGCAGGTAGAGGGTGAACACGCTGCCCTTGCCCGGGGAGCTCTGGGCGGTGATCGCGCCGCCGAGCAGGTAGGCGATCTCGCGGCTGATCGACAGGCCGAGCCCGGTGCCGCCGTACTTGCGGCTGGTGGTGCCGTCGGCCTGCTGGAACGCCCCGAAGATGGCCTCCAGGTGCTGCTCGGCGATGCCGATGCCGGTGTCCTTGATCCGGAAGGCGATGGCCGAGCCGTGCATGCGCACCGAGGACGGGACCTCGGTGGTCGAGGCCGGCTCGATGTGCAGCTCGACGCTGCCCGCCTCGGTGAACTTCACCGCGTTGGACAGCAGGTTGCGCAGGACCTGGCGGAGCCTGGAGTCGTCGGTCAGCACGTCGACCGGGACGCCGGCGGCCGTGGTGACGACGAAGTCGAGGCTCTTCTGCATGGTCATCGGGCGGAACGTGGCCTCGATGTCGTCGAGGAGCTGCCGCAGCGGCACCCGCTCGGGCGCGATGTCCATCTTGCCTGCCTCGACCTTGGACAGGTCGAGGATGTCGTTGATGAGCTGCAGCAGGTCGGAGCCGGCCGAGTGGATGATGCTCGCGTACTCGACCTGCTTCGGGGTGAGGTTGCGCGTGTGGTTCTGGGCCAGGAGCTGGGCCAGGATGAGCAGGCTGTTGAGCGGGGTGCGCAGCTCGTGGCTCATGTTGGCCAGGAACTCGCTCTTGTACTTCGAGGCGAGCGCGAGCTGCTGGGCGCGGGTCTCCAGCTCCTGCCGGGCCTGCTCGATCTCCAGGTTCTTGGTCTCGATGTCCCGGTTCTGGGTGGCCAGCAGGGCGGCCTTCTCCTCCAGCTCGGCGTTGGAGCGCTGGAGCTCCTCCTGCTGGTTCTGCAGCTCCTCCGAGCGGGCCTGGAGCTCCGCGGTGAGCCGCTGCGACTCGACGAGCAGCTCGTCGGTGCGGGCGTTGGCGATGATGGTGTTGACGTTGACGCCGATGGCCTCCATCAGCTGGTCCAGGAACGCCCGGTGGACCGCGGTGAACGCGTAGACCGAGCCCAGCTCGATGACGCCGAGCACCTGCTCCTCGACCACGATCGGCAGCACGATGACCGAGGTCGGCGTGGTCTCGCCGAGCGCGGAGGAGACCTTGACGTAGTCGGCCGGCACGCCGTCCATCGCGATCGTGCGCCGGGTGCGGGCGGCCTGCCCGATCAGCGACTCGCCCAGCCTGAAGCGGGTGGGCCGGTCGGTCCCGGCCGGGTAGCCGTAGGCGTTGATGAGCTTCAGCTCGGCGCCGGCCGGCGACTCCTCGGCGAGGAAGAAGGCGCCGTACTGGGCGGACACGAGCGGGGCCAGCTCGCTCATGACCAGCTCGGCCACGGCGCTGAGGTCGCGGTGGCCCTGCATGAGGCTGGAGATGCGGGCCAGGTTGGACTTGAGCCAGTCCTGCTCCTGGTTGGCGCGGGTGGTCTCGCGCAGCGAGCCCACCATCGAGTTGATGTTGTCCTTCAGGTCGGCCAGCTCACCCTCGGCGTCCACCGTGATGGAGCGGGTCAGGTCGCCGGAGGTGACGGCGCTGGTGACCTCGGCGATGGCGCGCACCTGGCGGGTGAGGTTGCCGGCCAGCTCGTTGACGTTCTCGGTGAGCCGCTTCCACGTGCCGGAGACGCCCTCGACCTCGGCCTGGCCGCCCAACCGGCCCTCGCTGCCCACCTCGCGGGCGACGCGGGTGACCTCGGCGGCGAACGAGGAGAGCTGGTCGACCATCGTGTTGATGGTGGTCTTGAGCTCCAGGATCTCGCCGCGGGCGTCGACGTCGATCTTCCTGGTCAGGTCGCCCCTGGCGACGGCCGTGGTGACCTGGGCGATGGAGCGCACCTGGTTGGTCAGGTTGTCGGCCATCGAGTTGACGTTGTCGGTGAGGTCCTTCCACGTGCCGGCCACGTTGGGGACCCGGGCCTGGCCGCCGAGCTGGCCCTCGGTGCCGACCTCGCGGGCGACGCGGGTGACCTCGTCGGCGAACGCGGACAGCGTGTCGACCATCGTGTTGATCGTCTGGGCGAGCGCGGCGACCTCGCCGCGGGCGTCGACCGTGATCTTCTGCGACAGGTCGCCCTTGGCGACCGCGGTGGCCACCTGCGCGATGGACCGCACCTGGCCGGTCAGGTTGGAGGCCATGAAGTTGACGTTGTCGGTGAGGTCCTTCCAGGTGCCCGACACGCCCCGCACGGTGGCCTGGCCACCGAGCTGGCCCTCGGTGCCGACCTCGCGGGCGACGCGGGTGACCTCGTCGGCGAAGGCGGAGAGCTGGTCGACCATCGTGTTGATGGTCTCCTTCAGCTCCAGGATCTCGCCCCGGGCGTCCACCCGGATCTTCTGCGACAGGTCGCCCTTGGCGACCGCGGTGGTGACCTCGGCGATGGAGCGCACCTGGGCGGTCAGGTTGTCGGCCATGACGTTGACCGACTCCGTCAGCGCCTTCCACGTGCCGGACACGCCCTTGACGTCGGCCTGGCCGCCCAGCCGCCCGTCGGTGCCCACCTCGCGGGCGACGCGGGTGACCTCGTCGGCGAACGAGGACAGCTGGTCCACCATGGTGTTCAGCGTGTTCTTCAGCTCCAGGATCTCGCCCCGGGCCGACACGGTGATCTTCTGGGACAGGTCGCCGCGGGCGACGGCGGTGGCCACCTGCGAGATGTTGCGGACCTGGGCGGTGAGGTTGCCGGCCATGTAGTTCACCGAGTCGGTGAGGTCGCGCCACGTGCCCGCGACACCCTTCACGTCGGCCTGGCCGCCGAGCTGTCCCTCGGTGCCGACCTCGCGGGCGACGCGGGTGACCTCGTCGGCGAACGAGGAGAGCTGGTCGACCATCGTGTTGACGGTGTTCTTCAGCTCCAGGATCTCGCCCCGGGCGTCCACGGTGATCTTCTGGGACAGGTCGCCCTTGGCGACCGCGGTGGTGACCTCGGCGATGGAGCGGACCTGGCTGGTGAGGTTGCCGGCCATGGCGTTGACCGACTCCGTCAGGTCCTTCCAGGTGCCCGACACACCGGGCACCTCGGCCTGGCCGCCGAGCCGTCCCTCGGTGCCCACCTCGCGGGCCACCCGGGTCACCTCGGAGGTGAACAGCGAGAGCTGGTCGACCATGCCGTTGAAGACCAGGGCGATCTCGCCCAGCAGCCCGCCGGCGTCGTCCGGCAGCCTGGTGCCGAAGTCGCCGTCACGGACGGCGGTCAGCCCGGCCAGGAGCTGCCGCAGCTCCAGCTCCTGCGCCTTGCTCACACCTCGGCCGGGGCGTGCCTGCTGGCGGGAGCCGCTGGCCGTCGTCTCGCCCATGTTCACCCTCGTTCCGCTGTCCGGCATGCGAGTGCACGTCCGATCATCATTATCGCCATATGGGGCATAACGGGCGGCCGATCCGAGGGCCGCGCAGAGAATGTACCGGCAAGTAAGCCCTGCCGGTACACGCGGGAGACGAGCGTGCGGGTGCGCGGCTCAGCCGTCAGGCCGAGCCGCGCGGGCGCCGGGCGGGCGCCTGAAGATCGGAGGACGTCACCAGTTCGCGGGCAGGCCCGGGACCGTGGCGGGCAGGGCGTGGCCCGGCGGGTGGATGACGTACACGATGCCGCCGCTGCTGGAGCTGCGCTGCCAGACGTTCTCGAAGTCCGCCCGCGGGTACACCCGGCGCACCGCGTCGTTGTCGGACGACGCCGGGTCGTTGGCGATCACGTCACCGGTAGAGGTGAAGCCGACGACCACCATGATGTGCCCGTTGGTCCCGTAGCCCGCGCCCGGCAGCTCGCCCTTCTTGAACGACTGCGACGTGATCACCGGGATGCCCGCGGAGATGAACCGTTCCAGCTCCGTGAGCGACCGCAGCCGCGTCACGAACCCGTCCATGCCGTACCGCCCCGCGTAGGCGGTGTTGAACGGCCAGTTGCCCGCCCCCTGGTAGGCGTGGTCGTAGCTGTAGCGCGCGGCGTAGTCCACCTCGGGGTCGGGGTCCGAGGGGTCCACCCAGGCGGTGTCCGCAGCGCTCGGCCCCTGGCCCCAGTAGCCGAGGACCATCGTGGTCGAGGTGGGGCTGCACCACGCCTGGCCGCCGCCGTCCCATTCGGGGTAGTGGCCCTGGTGGACGTTCTGCGAGCGGCGCGGCACGGGCAGCTCGACGCCCCACGCGCCGCCGGCCGGGCTGGCGGGCACGGTCTTGCGCTCGGGCACGTTGGAGGCCATCGCGCCGAGCGTGCGCACCCGGGGCGTGAGGCCGGAGCCGGGCGTCCGGTAGAGGGTGAGGCGGAGCTGGTAGGCGTTGATCTGGCGGCCGGCCGCGGCGACCAGCGTGTCGACGGAGACGGTGGCGTCGGCGTCGCCCTGGCCGGGCACCGAGGTGCGGCGGATGGCGTCCTCTCCGTACGCCCAGCGGCCGAGCACGTACCACTTGGTCAGCCCCGCGGCGTTGCGGGCACGCGCCTCGACCTGCATCCAGCTCCCGGCCGGGATGTCGGCGGTCCAGGAGGCGATCAGCTCGGTGGCGGGGAAGCCGACCTGCTCCTCGGGGCCGGTCCAGCGGGCGTACTCCCACGTCCTGGTGCCGAGCGCGTCGGTGTAGGAGGTGGTGCCGGCCGCGGAGGCGAAGGACAGGCCGTCGCCGTCGCCGGCGGTCCCCTCGGGGGCGCCGGTGGAGAAGTCGGACCGCCGGTAGGCGACATCCGAGGTGCCGGCCGCCGGTTTGGTCCGGACCGCTCCAGCGGCGGGACCGGTAAAGGTCGTGACCACTAAGACGGTGGAGACGAACATGGATAAAGCGCGCATGTAGCCACCTTGCTCGGACGCCGCTCGACGCGGCAGACAGTAAACAGATCGGGCATGCGACCGCATCGGGAGATCTACGTATGGCCAGCAAGAGGACCATGTTTCTCCTGATTCGTGAACAGGCTGTCATCGGTCCGTGACCGCCTTCGAGGGATTCCTCGTCATCGGCCGCCGTCCCACCCCTGGGGACTAGACCGGGGGCTCCGCCGGCATCCCGTCGAGGAGCTCGGCGAGGAGGGCCGCGTCGATCGCGCCCGAGGGCGTGCGGGCGCCCGTCAGCACGGAGGCCGCGAGGGGATGCCCGGCGTCGGCGGCGCGCCGCAGCCACTTCTCGGCCTCCGTGTCCTCCCGCTTGGCGCGGTGCGCCCTGGCCAGCCGGTACGCGGCTCCGGCGTGGCCCCGGTCGGCCGCCAGCCGGAAGAAGAACATCGCGCAGCTCGGCCGGGGAGGGTCGGCCTCCTGGTAGCCGACGCCGTGGAGGTAGGCGTGCCCGGCGGCGCGCTCCTGGGGGCGGGGATGGTTGAACAGCTCGGTGGCCTCGTGCCTGCCGGCGTCGCCCGCCCGGCGCAGCCAGTCGCGCGCCACGTCCGGCTGGTTCCTCAGCAGCGTGACCACGGCCAGCCGCATGCAGTCCAGCCCGTCGCCGGGGTCGCTCCGGCGCAGCAGGCGCAGGCCGGTCCTGCCGTAGATCCGCAGCAGCTCCCGGTCCTCCTCGGACACGGGCTCCACCGGGTCCAGCCCCTGCTCAGGCACCGGCGCCATCGGCCGGTCCGCGTACGCGGCGACCGCCCGGGCCGCGTACGCGGTCATCGCTGGGGTTTCGTGCTCCGCGACGGTCCGCGGGGCGGAGGCGAACATGGTGGTGGCGGGTGCGGCGACGGCGAGCGCGGTGGCTCCGCTCAGCGCGGGGAGAGGGGTGAGCGCGGCGGCGGCCCCGCCGGCGTCCTGCGCGGCGCGCCAGTGCTCGTTCCACGCCTGGACGTCGCCCATGCCGCCCACGTCCAGACCCGCCTGCCGGGCCGCCGTGGCGCAGGCCGTGACGAACGCGTACACGAACGGCCACTTCGGCACCCGCTTCCGCTTGCCGGTGAGGACGTCGGACACCGTGCTCTTGCGCAGCTCCAGGTGCGGTCCGTTGGAGCGTGACAACCGGCACAGCTCCGACAGCGCCGGGTATCCGGCCAGCGCGTGCAATTCCCTGAGCCGCATGACGAAGGGGCACGGCACCCCGTCGCGAGGTAGTTCGGTCATCGCCCCAGCCGAAAATGAGTGATCTTTGATAAACGGCGGATAACAGGAGTCATCCTGGCACCACCGGACGCACAAGCACGGCCAGATCCGAGATTTCCGATTGTCCGGGATCAACCGGTGACTTTGCCGTGTGAGAGCTCGTATGTTGCCGCACACTTCCGCACGCAGCCGGACGCGCCCGCATGGCGGCGAATGCTTCCGGACAATCCCGGACGATCCCGGATGATGAGCGCCGCTCATTCTCCGCTTTTATATAGCCTTTTGTCCGGATACAGCGGCATTTGTTCCGGAGTCGTCCGGAGGCGTTTGGACCGGTGGCACCCGAGCCGTTCTCCTCGGCATCGTTGGCCGCATCCCGATCGCCGACCATGGAGACGAGAGCTCATGCCGTGTGCCGCCGCCGCTCCGCACACCTTCCTGCGCGTCACCGGTGACCGGCGGCCGGGCCGTCCGCCGGGGCCGTGGGCCCACGACGACGACCAGCTCCTCATCCTCCTGGTGACGACCTGGGCGCTGGCCACGGGCCGCACGCCTCCCGGCCGCCCCGCCGACCGGCTGACGGCCGAGGAGCTGATCGAGTTCTGGGCCGACGAGCAGACCGCCGCCGGCCACCCTCCGACGCCCTGACCCACCTCACTTCAGGAAAGGACACCCATGGGCATTCCCTGCTGTCACCACCCGGCGCTGCCCGCGCCCGGCTCGCGGGCCGCCGTGATCGTCGTCGTCGTCATCGTGTCGGGGGCGGTGGTGGTGCTGTTGCGCGCGGGAGTCGGCGTCGAAGGCGCGACGGCCCTCCTGGCGGCGATCACGGCGTGCGTCGCCGGCGTCGCCCGCCACCTGCACCCCCGCACCGGTTAGCCGTACGTGGACCATCCGTACCAGGAGAAAGGGATGGTACGCGCGCCCGGCGGGCGGCCATCATGGAGCCCATGGCCATCCGCACCGCCGGCCCCGGCGACCTGCCCGACCTGCTTTCCCTGGCTGTCGCCTTCTACGCGGAGGACGGCTTCACCACCTCGCGCGACGACCTGCGCGCCAACCTGGCCCACCTGGTCGCCTCGCCCGCCGCCCGCGTCGCGGTGAGCGAGGCGGAGGGCCGCGTCGTCGCGTTCGCGATCACCACGACCTCCTTCGGGCTGGAGTCGGGGCTGATCGCCGAGCTGGAGGACCTGTACGTCGTCCCGGAGGCGCGCCGGCGGGGCGAGGCGGAGCGGCTCATCGACGACAGTCTGCGCTGGGCTGCCGGACAGGGATGCGCGGCGGTCGAGATCGTCGTCGCCCCCAACGGCATGGACGTGAGCCACCTGTTCGCCTACTACGGCAAGCGCGGCTTCCGCGACGAAGGCCGCCGCCTGCTCACACATCCCGTGTGAGCGCCGGTCAGAGGACCTTGCTGAGGAAGGCGCGGGTGCGGGGGTTGCTCGGGTTGTCCAGCACCTCGGCGGGCGGCCCCGACTCCACGACGACGCCGCCGTCCATGAAGACGACCCGGTCCGCCACCTCCCGCGCGAACCCGACCTCGTGCGTGACGACGAGCATGGTGAGCCCGTCGTGGGCCAGGCCCTTCATGGTGGCGAGCACCTCGCCCACCAGCTCGGGGTCGAGCGCGCTGGTCGGCTCGTCGAACAGCATGAGCTTGGGCTCCATGGCCAGCGCGCGGGCGATCGCGACGCGCTGCTGCTGGCCGCCGGAGAGCTGCCGGGGGTAGCTGCCCGCCTTGTCGCTCAGCCCGACCCGCTCCAGCAGGGCCGCGGCGCGGGCACGGGCCTTGGCGCGGGACTCGCGGCGCACCCCGACGGGCGCCTCCATGACGTTCTGTACCACCGTGAAGTGCGGGAACAGGTTGAACTGCTGGAAGACCATGCCGATCTCCCTGCGCTGGCGGGTGATGTCGCGGTCGCGCAGGTGGTGGACCCGGCCGCCGGAGGCGGAGAATCCGATCAGCTCGCCGTCGACGTGGATGGCGCCGCCGTCGATGGTCTCCAGGTGGTTCACGCAGCGCAGGAACGTCGACTTGCCGGACCCCGACGGCCCCAGGATGACGACGACCTCGCCCCGCCCGACGGTCAGGTCGATGCCCTTGAGCACCTCCAGGTGGCCGAAGCTCTTGCGGACGGCCCGCGCGTGGACCATGGGCATGCTCATGACGGCGTCTCCTCGCGGGTCGGGGCGGCGGCCGGGCGCCGTCGGCGCAGCAGCAGGAAGCTCCAGAAGCTCTGCGGGGCGTTGCGGGTGGCGCCGCGCGCGTAGTGCCGCTCGATGAACGACTGCCCGACGTACAGGACGGACGTGATCACGAGGTACCAGACGCACGCGACGATCAGCAGCGGGATGGTCTGGAAGGTGCGGTTGTAGATGGCCTGCACGGTGTAGAGCAGGTCGGCCAGGGCGATGACGCTGACCAGCGAGGTGGCCTTCAGCATGCTGATGACCTGGCTGCCGGTCGGCGGCACGATGAACCGCATCGCCTGCGGCATGACGATCCGCCGGAACGTGCGCCCCCGGCTCATGCCGAGCGCCGACGCGGCCTCCGACTGGCCGGGGTCCACCGACAGCAGCCCGCCGCGGATGATCTCCGCCATGTACGCGGCCTCGTTCAGCCCGAGGCCCAGGACGGCGGCCAGCAGCGGCGTGATCAGCTGGTTGGTGTCGGCAGACAGGAACTCCGGCCCGAACGGCACTCCGAACGAGATCCGCGGCATCAGGGCCGACAGGTTGTACCAGAGCACCAGCTGCACCAGCACCGGTGTGCCCCGGAAGAACCATACGTACAGCCCGGAGACCAGCCGCGCGACCGGGTTGTGCGACAGCCGGCCCATCGCGACGAGCACCCCGCCGACCACGCCGACGGCCATGGCGATGACCGTCAGGAAGAGGGTCGTCATGATGCCGGCGCCGATCACCTGGGCGTTCAGGTATCGGCCGACCACGTCCCACTGGAAGTTGGGGTTGGTGACGAGGAGGCTGACGAGCTGGGCGGCCAGGACCAGCAGCACGGCCGAGGCCACCCAGCGCAGCGGGTGGCGCGTGCGGGAGGCTCCCGCGACGTCGACCTCCGGGGGCGAGCTCCGCTCGGTGACGGCCGTCACGACTGCGCCGCCAGGTTGACGCCGGCCTGCTTGATCATGTTGCCGCCGGTGCCCCACTTCTTCATGACCTTCTCGTACGTGCCGTCGTCGATCAGCTTCTGGAAGCCGTCCTTGACCACCTCACGCAGCGGGGAGTCCTTGGCGACGACGGCTCCCTGATAGAGGTCGTCGAAGCCGTTGGCCTTGCCGGTCCCGGCCAGCTCCAGCTCGCCGCCCGACTGCTGCGTGAAGTACGTCAGCGGGGCCTGGGAGGAGAAGAACGCGTCGGCGCGGTTGGAGCGGACCGCCAGGATCGAGGTGGGCTGGTCCTTGTACGACTGCACCTCGATCTTCTGCTTGCCGTCCTTGACGCAGGTGGCGGACTGCCCCTTGATCACCTTCTCGGCGGAGCCGCCGGACATGACGGAGATCCGCAGCCCGCACGTGTCGGCGATCGACTGGATGCCGCGCGGGTTGCCCTTCGGCACGGCGAAGACCACGAACTCCTGCACCCAGTCGACGAAGTCGTTGGCGACCTGGCGCTCGGGGAAGTCGCCGACCGGGCCGAGGGCCAGGTCGTAGCGGCCCGCCTTGATGCCGGTGAGCAGGCTGGGCAGCCCGTCCACGGTCACGTGCTCGATCTTGACGCCGAGCAGCCCGCTCAGCTCCGCCGACAGGTCGGCGGTCACGCCGGTCAGCGACTTGCCGTCGGTGCCCGCGATCTCGTACGGGGGGAAGGAGCCGTTGTTGACCGATACCAGCCTGCCCGCCGTCTTCACCTTGTCGGGCAGGCGGTCGTACAGGGCCTGGTCCTTGGCGTGGGTGGCGGCGGCCGGGGCGGAGGAGGCGGCGCCGACCGCGCCCTCGCTCTCCGGCGGATTGGCGCCGCAGCCGGCCAGCAGCAGGGCGGCCGCCACGACGGCGGGGGTCGTCTTACGCATCGAGGCTCCTCGGGCTGGGGTTCACGGTGAAGCGCCGGTTGGCGAGGACGGGGAGGGTGAGGCGGGCCTGCGCCAGGTCCTCGGCCGAGGCCGTGCCCCACAGCAGGCCGGGCGTGTCGCCGAGCCGGGCCCGGCAGACGCCGAGCGGGTCGACGAACATGCTCGCGCCGATGTTGCGGCGGCCGCACTCGCCGGAGGCGGCCACGTAGTAGGTGTTCTCCAGGGCGCGGGCGGTGACCATGACCTCCCAGTGCCACTCCTTGGCGGGGCCGCGCACCCAGGCGGCGGGCAGCGCCACGACCTGGGCGCCCTGGTCGGCGAGGAGCCGGGCCATCTCGGGGAAGCGCACGTCGTAGCAGGTCATCAGGCCGACCTTCCAGCCGGCGCAGTCGAGGACGACGGGGGAGTCGTCGCTCGCGAGCACGTTGTCGGACTCGCGCCGGCCGAACGCGTCGTACAGGTGCAGCTTGCGGTAGGTGGCGACGATCTCGCCGTCGCGCAGCGCGACCAGCGTGTTGATCACCCGGCCGTCCTCGGCGGGCTGGTGCATGCCCACGATGACCGTGGTGGCGGTGCCGCGGGTCCGCTCGGCCAGGCCGGTGACGAACGGGCCGTCGAGCGGCTGCGCCGCCTGCCTGATCCGTACCGGGTCGTCCACGAACAGGGCCATCGCGCCCTCGGGCAGGACGAGCAGGTCGGCGTTCCCGGCGACGGCCTCGTCGAGCAGGCCGGCGCACGCCTTCAGATTGGCCTCCCAGTCCTCGCCCGAGGCGAACTGGCCGACGGCCACGCGCAGATCCTTCATGCGGTGAAGACCTCCTTCGGGTCGATGGGGGAGGCGGCGATGCCCTGGGCGTGCAGCTCCTCGCAGAAGGCCGCGGTCATCGCGGCGTTGGCGCCGGCGCCGTACGGCATCCAGTCCTCGCCGAACACCTCGCTGGTGCGGCTGAGGCCGGCGAGCAGCCACGGGGTGGTGTCGGCGAGCAGCCGCCGCCGCGCCACCCAGTGCCGCTTGGACTCCTCGAACAGCTCCTGTACGGCCTCCGGCAGCCAGGGGTGCCGCCGGACGACCTCGCTCCTGATCGTCACCAGGTGGATGCCGGGGACGAACCCGTGGCGGCGGTAGTAGTCCAGCTCGGCCGCCGGGTGGTCGGCCAGCAGGTGACGGAACCGGCTCTGCGGCGTGAAGAAGCCGCGGGGCATGAACGGCGTCATGAGGGCGTCGATCCGGCCGGCGGCCAGGTCCTCGGCGAGCGAGCCGTCGGTCACGCCGACGTTGTCCGGCAGCGCGCCCTGCCCGACCCGGTCCTTGCCCGGCTCGGGGGCGTCCACGGCGCCGACCGTCCACGTGATGCCGCCCAGGTCGACGCCGACCTCCCGCAGCAGCGCCCGGGTCCAGGTGTTGCCGGAGTCGGGCCAGCCGGTGAGGCCGACGCGGGCGCCCTTGAGGTCGGCGAGGTCACCGGCGTCGCTGTCGCGGCGCACCAGCACGCACCGCTGCCGGAAGCCGCGCATCACGAACACGGGCAGGCCGACCAGCCGGTCGTCGCCCCGGGCCCGGCCGAGCACGTACCTGCTGAAGGACGTCTCCCCGCCGTCCAGCTCCGGCTCGGCCAGCACGTCGGGCGTGCTGTCCCTGGACTCCAGGGCCAGCTCGAACGCCCGGGGGCGGACCGCGCCCGTCACCACGGGCACGAGGTGGTCCCAGTCACGCAGGGCGAGCCGGATGAGGGGTTTAGTCACAATGCTCCCTTTCGTGCTGCATTGCGCTGTACTTTATGTTCGGGAACTTTGGTGGTACAAGATGCACTTTGTTCCTGAACAACGTTTTGTCCGAAACGGAGGCTCTGTGGAGATCGATCCCGGCTGGCTCGCGACTCAGGTCCGCGAGCCCAGCGCTCGCGGAGTCGCCACGTCCCTGATCGACCTGATCCGGGAGGGCGCGTTGCGTCCCGGCGCGCGCCTGCCGACGGTGCGGCAGCTGGCCCGCCTGCTCGGCGTCAGCCCGGGAACCGTCGCCGAAGCCTGGAGCGAGCTGCGCAAACACCGCATGATCAGCACCGACAGGCGGCGCGGGACCGTGGTGCTCGGGCCGCCCGGCGTGCAGCACCCCGCCCGGTACGAGCGGATCGGGAACTTCGGTGGCAGGCTCGCCATCGACCTGGCCATCGCCGCCCCCGACCGGACGCTGCTGCCGTCCCTCGGCGCCGCGCTCGCCGCCGCGGCCGCCACCGACGGCCTCAACGACTACACCCGCGAGACGATCACGCCCCGGCTGCGGGCCGCGGTCGAGCCCACCTGGCCGTTCCCCGCACAGTCCTGGCTCGCGCTCGGCGGCGGCTACGAGGGGCTCCAGCTCCTCCTCCAGACCACCGCACTGCCCGGAGACCGCGTCGCCATCGAGGAGCCGACGGCCGCCCGGCTGCTCGACATCCTGGAGCTGATCGGCGTCGAGGTGCTCCCGGTGGCCTGCGACGAGGACGGTCCCGTCCCCGCCGCGCTCGCCGAAGCCCTGCGGGCCAGCCCGGTGGCGTTCGTCCACCAGCCGCGCGGCCACTCGCCGTGCGGCCACGCCGTGTCCGCGGAGCGCTCGGCCGAGCTGGCCGAACTGCTCGCCCCCACCACCACCCTGGTCGTCGAGGACGACGGGATCGGCGACCTGTCGGTGGCGCCGCTGCACAGCATCGGCGCGCGGCTGCCCGGCCGTACGGTGCTGGTGCGCTCGTACTCGAAGTCACACGGCCCCGACCTGCGGCTCGCCGTCATCGGCGGGGCGGCCGACGCGGTGGAGCGGGTCCGGGTCCTGCGCAGCTACGGCACCGGCTGGAGCAGCCGGATCCTCCAGGACACCCTGGCCGGGCTGCTCGCGGACCCGGACGCGCGGGAGCTGGTGGAGCGGGCCCGCGAGACGTACGCCCGCCGCCGCGCCGCCCTCGCCGGGCGCCTCACCGCCCGCGGGGTCACGGTGGGCGGGCGGGACAGCCTCGTGCTGTGGGTGCCGGTCCACGACGAGCCGGAGGCCCTGGTCACGCTGGCGGCCCACGGCATCTCGGCCGCCCCGGGCAGCCGCTACCTGGTACGGCCAGGCCGCCCGCACATCCGCCTGGCGATCGCCCGGCTCACGGAGGACCCGGGGGAGCTGGACGACCTGGCGGACGTGATCGCCCTGGCCGCCAAACGCCCCGGCCCGGACCGGCACTGACCGGCACCGACCGGCACCGGCGGCGTCCCCAGCCGCGCCACCCGCCCGCCGGCACCGCTCACCGCCGGGCGGTGAGCACGGCGAGCGCGGCGGCGGCGAAGAAGGCGGCGCCGCCGACGACGACATGGGTGTGCAGACCGGTCACGAGATCGCCGCGCGCCACCAGCGTGCCGGCCAGGGCCACCCCGATCGCGCTCCCGGTCTGGCGGGCGACGTTGAGCACCCCGGACGCCGCCCCTCCGAGCTCGGCCGGCGCCGCCTCCAGGATCGCCGTGGTCGCCGCCGGCATCGTGAACCCGGTCCCGAAGCCGGTCAGCACCATCGGCGCCACCAGCGACAGGTAATCCGTCCCCTGACCCGCGGACAGCCAGCCGAGCAGGCCGATCCCGCCGATGACCAGCCCGCACGCCATCGGCGGGTACGGACCGGTGCGGGCGGCGATCCGGCCGCTCAGCGGCGAGGAGATCATCGGCGCCATCGCCATCGGGAGCATGGCCAGGCCGGTCATCAGGGGGTCGAGATGCCGTACCCGCTGGAAGAACAGCGGCACGAGGAACAGCAGCCCGTAGAAGCCGAGGTTGAGCAGCACGCCGATGACCGCCGGGCCGGAGAACCGCCGGTCGCCGAACAGGCGCAGCGGGAGCATCGGCGCGCGGGCCCGGCGTTCGAGCAGGAGGAAGGCCGGCAGCGCCAGCGCGAACAGGGCGAAGCCGCCCAGCACCGCCGGTGAGCCCCAGCCGCGCGCCCCGGCCTCGATCAGTGCCCAGGTCAGCCCGCCGAGCCCCAGCGCGCCCGTCACCTGGGCGGGTATGTCCAGCCCGGACCGGCCGCCGGACGCCGCGGGCGCCGGGACGTACCTCAGGGTCAGCAGGAAGCCCAGCAGGCCGAAGGGCACGTTGGCGTAGAACACCCACCGCCAGCCGACGGTGAAGACCAGCACGCCGCCGAGCACCGGACCGGCGGCGGCGGCGATCCCGGCGACCATGCCCCACACGCCGAACGCGCGCGCCCGCGACCCGCGGCCCGGGTAGGCGTCGCGCAGCAGCGCGAGCGACGCGGGCACCATCAGGGCGGCGCCGGCTCCCTGCACCAGCCTGGCCCCGACCAGCGCGCCGGCGGAGGGCGCCAGCCCGCAGCCGATCGAGGCGGCGGTGAACACCACCAGCCCGGTCAGGAACACCGGCTTGCCGCCGAACCGGTCGCCTAGCCCGCCGCAGAACAGCAGCAGCCCGGCGAACGCGAGCGTGTAGCCGTCGACCACCCACTGCAGGGCGGTCAGCCCGCCGCGCAGGCCGGTGCCGATGGCCGGAAGCGCGACGGTGACCACGGTGACGTCCAGGATGACCAGGAAATATCCGACGCAGACCGCGACCAGCGGCAGCCGGCCGGCTTTCGCGGCGAATGTGGTCTCGTTCCGTGTGGGGACCGTCATGACTCCAGTCTCGGCCCGAAGTACTACGGTGATCGCCGAAATGTCGTCGTTCTAGACTGGGACGCGTGTGGAACGCCGCAACGGAGACCGACATCGCCCACGTGGCGGCGGCCATCGGTGATCCGTCGAGGACCAGAGTGCTGCTCGCGCTCGCCGACGGGGGAGTGCTGCCGGCCAGCGCCCTGGCGGCCGAGGCCGGGGTGAGCATGTCCACGATCAGCGGCCACCTGACCAGGCTGCGCGAGGCGAAGCTGCTCACGGTCGAGCACGACGGGCGGCACCGCTTCTACCGGCTCGCCAGCACGGACGTGGCCCGGGCGCTGGAGGAGCTGGCCCGGATCGCGAGGCCGCTGCCGGTCCGGTCGCTGCGCGAGGGCGTGCGGGCGCAGGCCCTGCTGCGTGCCCGGCTGTGCTACGACCACCTCGCCGGACGGCTCGGCGTCGCCCTGCTGGCGGCGCTGGTGGACGACGGCGTCGTGGCCCATGCCGGCGGCGGTTACCGGATCACCCAGGCGGGCCTCGGCAAGCTGGAAGCCTTCGGCGTCGACGTCGAGGAGTTCTCCCGGCGGCGGCCGGCCATCCGGTACTGCGTCGACTGGGGCGAGAACCGCCACCACCTCGCCGGTGCGCTGGGCGCGGCCATGGCCGACCGGCTGTTCGCGCTGGAGTGGCTACGCCGGGGACGGGCCCGGCGGGTCGTCCACGTCACCGACACGGGCCGCGCCGGCCTGCACGAGACCTTCGGCGTGCCCCTCGACTGGGACAGCCCGCCGGCGCAGGCGGCTCAACCGGGCGGCTGACCGGTGGAGGTCCTCAGCGCCGCGCCCATGTCGAGCAGGCCGGCGTCGACGACGGCGCGGCCGAAGGGGCGGGCCAGCTCGGCCAGCCGCTCGCAGCCGTCCTCGCCGAGGACGCCGTAGGCGGGCAGGGCGAGGGCGTCGGTGCGGTCCTCGATGTGCTGACGCAGAGCCCTGCCCTCGGCGCTGAGCCCGTCGTCGGCGAGGAGGCCGCGCTCGCGGAGGCGTCCCTCCGCGGCGGCCCACTCGTCCTCCGGCCAGGCGCGGGTGACCCGGAGGACGGCGGAGGGCACCTCGCCGCCGGCGCCGTGCAGCACCAGTGCCTCCAGCCCGCTCACGCCCTCGCTGAGCAGCAGCGCGACGTGGCCGTCGCCACGGAACTCGCGCAGCAGCGTCTGAGCGTGCCACAGCAGGCGGATCGGCTCGTCCGGCCAGGGCAGGGCGGCGTGCGCGGCGAACAGCGGGCGGCCCTCCAGGTGGTCGCAGGCGGCGACGGCCGCCCGCCGCGCGAGGCCGGCCGCCTCGTCCAGGCCGGGCAGCTCGTGGATGCCCGCCCGGCGCAGGGCCTCGGCGGCGGCGTCGGCCCGGGCGGTCAGCATGTCCTCGGGGGTGACCACGTTCCAGGCGGCCGGCAGCGCCTGCCGGACGAGGGCGGGCCGGAAGTTGTAGAAGGTCGCGATGACCTGCTCGGCCGTGGCGCGCCCCAATGCCGCGCCCCGGGAGGCGAAGTACCCGGCCCTGCCCTTGAGCCCGAGCTCGGCGTAGCGGCGGGCCGCTTCGGGGACGAAATAGATCATGCCGTGGACCGGCTCCAGCCGCCGCCACGCCTGCCGTGCAGCCTTCATGCGTACCTTCCTTCTGAAAATGCGCAAACCGACCAGTCGGTGCACCGAACTTAGTTCTACGGTCGGCCCGGGTCAATGACCGGGTGGCTCTTCCGGAATCTGGGCACAACGCCTCAAAACGGTCATAACTCACAAATCCGGAGTTGTGTCATGTCGGTACCCAGCCGTGAGGTTCACCTGGTCGCCCGCCCCTCCGGCGAGCCCAAGCCGGCCGACTTCGCCCTCGTCGAGGCGACGCTCCCCGATCCGGGGCAGGGGCAGATCCTCGTGCGCAACGACTGGATGTCCGTCGACCCCTACATGCGCGGCCGGATGAACGACGTCAAGTCGTACGTCCCGCCGTTCCGGCTCGGCGAGGCCATGGACGGCGGCGCGGTCGGCACCGTCATCGCCTCCAACGCCGAGAGCGTGCCGGTCGGCGCGACCGTGCTGCACTCCGGCGGCTGGCGGGAGCACGCGGTCCTCGACGCCTCACAGGCGCGGGTCGTGGACACCGCGATCGCGCCGCCGCAGACCTACCTCGGCGTGCTCGGCATGGTCGGCCTGACCGCCTACGCCGGGCTCAAGGAGGTCGCGCCGGTCAAGGAGGGCGACGTCGTGTTCATCTCGGGCGCGGCCGGAGCCGTCGGGCTCATCGCCGGTCGGGTGGCCCGGCACCTGGGCGCGTCCAAGGTGATCGGCTCCGCCGGCGGCCCGGCCAAGACCAGGCGCCTGGTGGAGGAGTTCGGCTACGACGCCGCGATCGACTACCGCGCCGGGGACCTGCCCGGCCAGCTCGCGGACGCCGCGACCGACGGCATCGACGTCTACTTCGACAACGTCGGCGGCGACCACCTCCAGGCCGCCCTCGGCGCGCTCAACACCTTCGGCAGGGTCGCGCTCTGCGGCGCCATCTCCCAGTACAACGCCACCGAGCCCGTCCCCGGCCCCAACAACCTCTTCCTGGCCGTGGGCAAGCGGCTGACCCTGCGCGGCTTCCTCGTCCGCGACCACCAGCACCTGGCCGCCGAGTACGTCCCGCTCGCCGCCGCCTGGCTCCGCGACGGAACCCTGCGCAGCGAGGAGACGGTCGTCGACGGCCTCGACAACGCCGTCGACGCCTTCCTCGGCCTCCTCCACGGAGCCAACACCGGCAAGATGCTCATCCGCCTGAGCTCCTGAGCCGCTGCAGGCCGTCAGCTCCGGCAAGGGCCGGTCAGGCCGTGTGACAGGTCGTGCCGTTCAGGGTGAAGACCGGCGGCAGGAGGTTGGGGCCGGTGTACCCGGCGACGAAGCCCACGCTCACGCTGCCCCCGCCCGCCGCCAGCTTGCCGTTGGAGTCCAGGCTGGTGGCCTTGACCGTGCGGCCGTTCTGCTCCCAGTTCGCGTTCCAGCCGCCGTTCATCCGCTGCCATGCGGTCGGCCAGTCGAACGTGAGCGTCCAGCCGTCGATCGCGGCCGGCCCGGTGTTGGTGATGTCCACGGCCGCGACGTAGCCGCTGCCCCAGTCGCCGTTGGCGCCGAACCTCACCGTGCACGTGCTCGTGGCCGGGCTGCCGGTGGTGAACGTGAGCGGCGGCGAGGCCCAGCTCACGTTGCCGGCCGTGTCGCGGGCCAGCACGTTGACGGTGTACCGGGTGCCGGGGGTGAGGTTCGTGACGGTGAACGACGTGCCGGCGCTCTCGCCGAGCTGCTCGTCGGTCGCGCCGTTCTGCCGGTGGACCTCGTACTTGGCGACGGGGTGCGCGCCGGCGGCCGACGCCGTCCACGAGAGGGTGGCGGCGCGGTCGGTGACGCCGGAGGCGGCGGGGCGGCCGGGAGTTCCGGGCGCCCCGGTGGCCTGGCTCGCCGGGTGCAGCACGAGCGTGGTCAGCGAGTACGGCGGCAGTGTCCGGCTCCTCGCGCTGCCCGTCTGGCCCGTGGTGACGGTGGTGCCGCCGTTGACGTACGAGTACACGGTCGGGGCGGCGGCGGCCGGGGTGTAGCCGGTGTAGTCGATGGTGACCGTGCGGGCGTTGTCGGGGTCCTTGTTGACCAGCAGCACCGCGAGGTCACCGTTGCCCCGGCGCGCGGCGTGCGCGGTGACCAGCGGCTCGTCCGTGCCCGCCCGGACGAACTGGTCGCCGGGCCCGACGAAGGCGTTCATCATGGCCAGGCCGTGGTACGGCGCGAACGGCGTGTTCAGCGGCGGCTCGCAGGTCGTGCCGTCGGCCAGGCAGGTGCCGCTGGACAGCAGGCCGAAGTCGCCGTAGTCGGTCTGGCCCGCCACCGTCGAGACCGTGCCGATGCCGTTGTGGACGTTCCACCACTGGACCGTGAAGACGCCGCTCTCCAGCAGCCCGCTGTAGGCGTCGGCGAGGAACAGCGCGCCCGGCTGGGTGTTCTGGCCCACCCCCACGTTCATCTCGGTCAGGCTGATGCCGATGCGCCCGGCGCCGGCCGGGGCGTACCGGGTGATCTGCTCGCGCGTCGCGTGCACCATGTCGGTGATCTGCTCCGGCTTGGCCAGCGCCTCGGCGGCCGTGCTGCCGCCCGGGTACCAGTGCACGTCCACGAAGTCGATCTTCGATCCGGCGACGGACAGCACGGTCTGGTTCCACGTGGCCGGGTCGCCGCCGGCGACGATGCCGTCCGGCCAGTTCCCCGGCGCGGTGAGCACCGCGCCGACCTTGATGCCGGGGTCCATGGCCTTCATCGCGTCGGCGAAGGCGACGACGCCGTTGGCGTACGCCGTGGGGCTCTTGTCCGCGTGCTCGTCCGCCTCCCAGTCGGCGCCGTAGTGGCCGTTGCCGTAGTTCTCGTTGCCGACGGTCCAGTACGTGGCCCCGTACTTCTTGGTCACGTTGGCGTACCGGACCCAGTCGGCCGCCTCCTCGGGGGTCCCGGTGCCGTAGTTGGCGATGATCATCGGCTGTGCGCCCGTCCGCCGTACGGAGGCCATGAAGGTGTCGAAGTCGGTCCCCGGGGCGACGTAGCCGCCGGGCGCGGTGTGGTCCTTCCAGTGGTAGATGTCGCCGTAGGAGCCGCCGGGATAGCGGACCATCCGCACCCCCGCGCCCTTCAGCAGGTCCGACACCGCCGTGGTGCCCAGCTCCTTGTCCCAGATGGCGTCGTTCACCCCGAGCCCGGTGTCGGGCATGGCCGCGAGCCCCGCGCGGGCGTTCACGGTGACGCTCACCGGCGCGGCGGCCGCGCTCGCGGCCGTGCTCGCCCCGGCCGTGCTCGCTCCGGCCGTGTCCGGCCCGGCGAGAGCGAGGGCGCCCAGGAGCACCGTCGAGGCGGTGGCGGCGCAGAGACGGCGAGTCCTCATGGGGGTCCAATCGACGCACGTTGCTCGAAGTCGCCTCATGCTGGGTTCGCCCGGTCCGCCTGTAAAGGACCGCTCCCCGTGGTGCGGGGGTCCCGTACCGCATGACGCCGGTAGAGGCGCGGGAGCCCGCACCCCGGCCGTGAAAGTTTCAGCGGCGCGCCGAGGTGGCGGACACGCCCCCGGCCGCCGCGTTGACGCCCCCGCCGCAGCTCCCTAGCGTGCGGGCCACCCGGAGCCTGAGGAGGCCGCGCGGCGATGAGGACGACGACGAAGGTCATGGCGGTGCTCATCACCCTCGCGGTGGCGGTCTGCGGCTGGCTCGCCTCCGCGCTCCCCACGTCGGCGGCGGCGCTGACCGAGGTGACCGGCTTCGGGGCGAACCCGACGAACCTCCGCATGTACGAGTACGTCCCGGCGAGCGTCACCGCGCGCCCGGCCGTCCTCGTGGCCGCCCACTACTGCGGCGGCTCGGGCCCGGCGATGCACTCCGGCACCGAGTTCGCGTCGCTGGCCGACCGGTACGGCTTCATCGTCGTGTACCCGTCGGTGACGCGCAGCAGCCTGTGCTTCGACGTCTCGACACCGGGCGCCCTGACCCACAACGGCAACAGCGACCCGGCGGGCATCGTGTCCATGGTCCAGTGGGAGATCCAGCACCGGAACGCCGACGCGAGCCGCGTGTACGCCACGGGCCTGTCGTCGGGCGCGATGATGACGAACGTCCTGCTCGGCGACTACCCGGACGTGTTCAAGGCCGGGGCGGCGTTCGCCGGCGTACCGTTCGGCTGCTTCGCCACCACCGACGGCTCGATGTGGAACAGCACCTGTTCGAGCGGCAACCTCATCAAGACCCCGCAGCAGTGGGGCGACCTGGTCCGCGCCGCCTACCCCGGCTACACCGGGCCGCGCCCGCGCATGCAGGTCTGGTACGGCACGAACGACACCACGCTGAACTACGCCAACTTCGGCGAGCAGCTCAAGCAGTGGACGAACGTGCTCGGCGTCAGCCAGACCCCGGCGCTCACCGACCACCCGCAGCCCGCGTGGACCCGCACCCGCTACGGGAGCACCGGCGTCACGGCCCCGGTCGAGGGGATCAGTGTCGAGGGCGGCACCCACAACATCCTGGTCTCCGGGATGGCCGCGATGGCCCTCGACTTCATGGGCCTCACCACGGGCGGGCCGACCCCCACGCCGACCCCCACGCCCACCCCGACCGTCACCCCCGCCCCGGGCGCGTGCCGCGTGGCCGTCACCACCAACGCCTGGAACACCGGCCTGACCGCGACGCTCACCGTCACCAACACCGGCACCGCGCCCGTCAACGGCTGGTCCCTGACCTTCACCCTCCCGGCCGGTCAGGCCATCACCAGCGGCTGGAACGCCACCTACACCCCCGCCACCGGCAGGGTGACCGCCGCCAACCTGTCCTACAACGCGACCCTGGCGCCCGGCGCCTCGACCAGCATCGGCTTCCAGGCCACCCACACGGGCGACAGTGCCAAGCCCACGGCGTTCACCCTCAACGCCTCTCCTTGCACGGTCGCCTGACGGGCGCGCAGGTCCGGCGTCCGTCAGCTCGCAAGCCACCTGAAAGCGGTATGACGGACATTGCGGTCAGCTACGAGAGAGAGGAACTCTCCATGAAGATCGCACGCCCCCTGGTGGCCCTGTCCGGTCTCGCCGCAGCACTCATCGCGTTCACCCCCGCCGCCCAGGCCGCCGCGGCCACCCCCTGGGGCCCCTCCTACGCGCCGGGCCACGCGGCCAAGGCCCTCGGCACTCTGACCGCCTCCGGAGAGGACCACGCCGACATCCCGGCGGCCGACACCGTCACGATCACCGGGAAGCTCACCGACTCCACCCGCGCCACCTCCACCTGCGGCTGGGCCGTCTTCCGCATCACGTACCGGGACTCTTCGAACAACCTGCCGTTCAAGCACCACAGCGTCCGCGACTGCTCGTACGGCACCCCGAAGCGGTTCTCCTTCAGCCACCACGACGTCTACCAGGTCGAGTTGAAGGTCTGCGCGCAGCCCAGCGGCGCCACCCGCCCCTCGGACACCTGCCTGTACGCGGGCACCTGGAAGGTCCTGTACCTGTCGAAGTAGGACCGGGTCAGGCCGTCAGGGAGTGGACGGCGCGGACCTCCGTCACGGTGAACTCGTCCACGATGTGCCGGTTCTGCACCAGGAACCCGACCAGGCCCGCCACCGCCTCCACGCCCCGCTCCGCGCGGGCCTGGCCCGTCAGCAGGAAGATCAGCGGAGTGGACGGCTGGTCGATCGCGAAGTGGCGGTTGTGGCGGTGCACATCGTGCAGGGCCCTGATCGGGATCGGCCGGGGGGAGGTGAACCACACCGCCACCTCCCACACCGGCAGCGCCGGATCCGCCTCGGCCTCCACGGCCTCCTGATAACACGCGACACAGCCCTGCCCCGCGTGCCGGCCGTGGAGGCAGGTCCAGTGCTCGACGTCCGCCGGAAGCTGGGGGCGGGTGCCGAGGATGGCCGTCTCGGTCACGCGGCGCCGTGGCCGGGGTGTTGGGGATGAGGTGAAGTATTCGCTGATGATGCATCCTCGCGCGTCGTTGGCCGTACGGCCACCATACGCCCGGACGGGAGATTCGAGCGGATCTCGGCAGGATGATGACAGGTGTCCGGCCGGAGTCGTCACCCGCCGTGGGGCCGTTCTCCGTCCCCGCCGGCGCGTCGGGCCGTCAGGCGGCCGGGATCCGGCCAGTGCACGCCGTACGCCCAGCCCGCGGCCTCGAGCCAGCGGATCAGCCGCGCGCTCGGGTCGAGCTGCCCCTTGAGCACCCCGTGACGCGCGCAGGTGGGCTCCACGTGGTGCCAGTTGTGCCAGCCCTCGCCGAGGGTCAGCATCGCCACCCACCACACGTTCGAGGAGCGGTCCCGGGTACGGAACGGCCGGTCGCCGAAGGTGTGCGCGACCGAGTTCACCGACCACGTGACGTGGTGGACCACGGCGTAGCGGACCAGCCCGCCCCAGAAGAACGCGGTCCACGCGCCCGCCCACGACATCGACCACAGCCCGCCCGCCACGGCCGGCAGCGCGAACGACAACGCCACGACCGCCGGATAGGCGGCGTCGAAGCGCCGCACGTCCGGATCGGCCAGCAGGTCGGGCACCCAGTGCCGGGGGCTGGAGCGCCGGCGCGCGGTCCAGAACCAGCCCACGTGGGCGTGCGCCATGCCACGCAGCAGGGCCAGGCCGTCGTCGCCGTACCGCCACGGCGAGTGCGGGTCGCCCTCGCGGTCGGCGTACTTGTGGTGACGCCGGTGCTCGGCCGTCCACAGGGTGACCGGGCCCTCGACCGCCATGCCGCCGGCCAGCATGAGCGCGACGCGCAGCGGCCTGCGGCACCTGAACGCCCGGTGGGTGAACAGCCGGTGGTAGCCGATGGCGATCCCGAAGATGCTGACCAGGTACATCACGACCGCGATGACCACGTCCCGCGGCCCGATGCCCCATCCCCAGGCGGCGGGCACGGCGAGGCCCAGCAGCAGCACGGGGAGCACCACGAGGACGACCAGGTAGACGGTCCGGCGGCCGGTGGTGACCGTCACCGTCTCCGCCGTGCCCGAGCCCGAGCCCGTGCCCGAGCCCGGCTGCGGGGTGGCCGACGAGGTCACGCTACCTCCCATGATCGCGAAGACGGATGCGGCTCCTCATTGAACGGCCGCCTCCCCGGATCCCGGCAATGGCTCCGGAGTGACGTTCCCGTCACTTAGTGGAGTCATAGCACTGCACACCGTAGCCATGAGCCGGTGGGCCGTCCCTGTCTAGATTGTGGCTACACAACGTGATGATCTCTGTTCGCTCCGGCTTCAGACGGAAGGGTCCACGCATGGGTGCTGTCGGTCAGACGACCACGGGCGGCTATCTGGAGAGGTACGACGAGGCGCTGGCCCGCGACCCGACGTCCGCGTTCGGCCTGGTCCGCGAGTGGATGCGCACGGACTGGCGCACCCTGTTCGCCGAGCTCCGCGAGCGGCGGCCGATCTTCGTCACGCCCGCCTTCACGGTCGTGACCCGCTTCGCCGACGTCACCGAGGTGCTCTCCCGCGAGTCGGTCTTCTCGGTGCGCGCCTTCGCCCCGCGCCTCGACGCCGCGCTGGGCGGCCCGTTCATGCTGGGCCGGGACGCCACGGCGATGAACTGGCGCGACAAGGGCCTGATGCGGGTCATGCTCGACCCGCGCGACGTGGACGGCGTGCGCGAGCTGGCCGGGCGCCTGGCCGACGAGGCGCTGGACGCCGCCTGGCCGGACGGCCGCGTCGAGGCGGTCCACTCGCTGTTCCGCCACGTCGCGCTGGGCGTCTGCGCGGAGTACTTCGGCTTCCCCGGCCCCGACGCGCAGACCCTGTCCCGGTGGACCCGGGCCATCGTCACCGACGGCTTCGCCAACTTCCTCGGCGATCCGGACGTCCAGTCCGCGTCGGTCCAAGCGGGCGCGGAGATGACGGCGTACCTGCGCGGCCGGCTCGCCGAGCTCAGGGCCGCGCGGCTGGCGGGACACGACCTGCCCGACACCGTCTTCGGCCGGCTCGCCGGCACCACCCTGCCCGCCGGGATCGGCGTGGACGACGAGCGCGTCATCGTCAACATGGCCGGCCTGCCGCTGGGGTTCGTGGAGAGCGCGCCCGGGGCCATGGCCGAGGCGGTCGAGCAGCTCCTGCTGCGCCCGCCGGTGCTGGCGCGGGCCGTCGAGGCGGCCCGCGACCCCGACCCCGCCCGCTTCGACGGGTACGTCTGGGAGGCGCTGCGGTTCAACCCGTTCTTCAAGCTGCTTCCCCGGCTGTGCGAGCACGACCACGTCCTGGCCGCGGGCACTCCGCGCGCGACGCCGATCCCCGCTGGCACGTTCGTGCTGGCCGCGCCGGCCTCGGCCATGTTCGACGCGGACGTGGTGGCGGAGCCCGACGAGTTCCGGCTCGACCGGCCCGGCCACCAGCAGCTGTTCTTCGGCCACGGCCACCACGCCTGCCTCGGCGTGCATCCCGCCAGGGTCGTCGTCTGCGAGGTCCTGCGCCGCCTGCTGCTGCGCCCCGGTGTGCGCCTGCTGCCACCGCCGGAGGGCCGGGTCGCCCGCTCCCACGGGATCTTCCCCGACCGCTTCGTCCTGGGGCTCGGCCCCGAAGGGCAGGAATGATGACGACGGCACGGACCATCGCCACCGACGGGGCCGTCAACCGGCTCAGGTTCCTGGCGCTGACCAACGGCCGGCCGTTCTGGGACCTCGTCCAGGCCGTCCAGCCCCTGCGGCGGCGCCTCAACGCCTCGCTGATCGACCACGCGATCCGCGAGATGCCCCCACGGCCCGAGCCGCTGAGCACCATGGCCGGCTACACGTCCTGGGCCTCGCTGACCGACCGCACCTACAGCGGCAGGCACCTGCCCCCGGCCGTCGCGTCCGAGGACGGCCGGCCCAGCCCCGAGCGGGCCGCCGAGCTGTTCACCCGCGGCGAGACCATGATCCCCTGCCCGCGCTCCACGGTGCTGTTCGCCTACTTCGCCCAGTGGTTCACCGACGGCTTCCTGCGCGGTGACGTCAACATCCCGCGCGACCCCCGCAAGAACAGCTCCAACCACCACATCGACCTGAACCAGGTGTACGGCCTCCACGAGGACGCGACGGCGGCGCTGCGCGCGTTCGACGGCGGGCTGCTCAAGAGCCGGATCGTCGGCGGCGGGGAGTTCCCGCCCCAGCTGTGCGAGAACGGCAAGATCAAGCCGGAGTTCGCCCCGCTGAGCGTCATCCGCTTCGACGAGCTGACCGACGCCCAGCGCGACACCCTGTTCGCGACGGGCAGCGACCGCGGCAACATCCAGCTCGGCTTCACCATGCTCACGGTGCTGTTCCTGCGCGAGCACAACAGGGTGGCGCGCCTGCTCGCCGAGAGCCACCCGCGCTGGGACGACGAGCGGCTGTTCCAGACGGCCCGCAACGTCCTCATCGTGCTGCTGATCAAGCTGGTGGTCGAGGAGTACATCAACCACATCACGCCCTACCACTTCCGCTTCACCCTCGACCCGCGGCTGTCGTCCGTGCTGGCCCGCGCGCCCTGGCACCGCGAGAACTGGGCCTCGGTCGAGTTCAACCTCGTCTACCGCTGGCACAGCCTGATCCCGTCCCGGCTCTCCGTGGGCGGCCACGAGCTGCCGATGGAGCAGACCCTGCTCGGCGGCGCGCTGATCCCCGAGCACGGCCTTGGCCGGCTCTTCGAGGATGCCTCCCGCCAGCGCGCCGGCCGCATCGGACTGTTCAACACCGATCCCTTGCTGAGGGAGGTCGACGCGGCCAGCATCGCCGACTCGCGGACCCTCGCGCTGGCCTCCTACAACCGCTACCGCGAGCACTGCCGCTTCCCCCCGGTGCGCCGTTTCGAGCAGGTCTCCGGCGACGAGCGGGTCAGCGGCGCGCTGCGGGAGCTCTACCGGAGCGTGGACGACCTCGACCTGTACGTCGGCCTGTTCGCCGAGGAGCCCGGCGCTCCCGGCGCCATCCTGCCGCCGCTCCTCACCAAGATCATCGCCATCGACGCCTTCTCCCAGGCGCTGACGAACCCCCTGCTGGCCCCGCGGGTGTTCAACGCCGCGACCTTCTCGCCGACCGGCCTGCGGGTCATCGCCACCACGAGATCGCTGTCGGACGTGCTGCACCGCAACGTCCCGGAGGATCCCCGGCCCCGCTTCGTCAGCATGTCGTGGGGCGCGGATCGGTGAGCGGCGAGACCGGCCCGGCGCCGGAGCCGCTGCGCGCCGCGGCCCGCGAGCTGGCCGACATCGGCGTCGTGATCCGGGATGCGGCGGTCCACGCCACGGCCGCGCTCACCGACGGCGCCGCCCTCCGCGCCCTGCCGAGCGCGCCCTCGGCCGGCTGCCGGGCCCACGGCGCGCTGCTGCGCGCGATCACCAACGGCCGCGGCCTCGGCTACGCGCCCGCCGGCGGCAGGCTGGGCGCCCTGGCCGCCTCGCTCGGCACCCTGGCGGGCGCCGAGAGCCTGGCCGTGCGCGTGCTGGCCACCTCGCTGCGGCTGCGGATCGCCGCCGTCGCCGCCGACCACCCCGAGCTGACCGGCGACCCCATGCTCGACCGGCTGATCGAGGCCGCCGCCGCCGACCGGGACCTGGAGGCCGTTCGCGCGCTGCGCGCGCTGCTCAGGGACCGCGGCGCGGTGCGCGTGCTGAGCCAGCTCGCCCCGGTCTTCGGCGAGGTCCTCGCCCTGCGGGCGCTGCTGGACGAGAACCCGCTCAACGACGCGACCGCCTGGCTGATCGCCACCGGAACGGGCTTCGCCACGGCCGACCCGATCACCGGCATGAGCAACCGGGCCGTCGCCGCCCTCGACACGGGGGAGGGGGCCGCGCGCCGGATCGAGCTGGCCGAGACCGAGTCCGCGCGACTGGCCGCGAAGGGTTCCCTCCTCGGCTTCCTGCGCAACATCAGCGCGGTCGGCACGACGGGCCGGATGCTCATCCAGAGCGTCGAGGGCCCCGACGGGGTGGTGCGCCACGTCGTCCAGGCGCCCGGCATGCGGGCGGGCCGGCCCGACCACGACTCGCCCCAGGACCTGCTGGGCGCCTTCAGCAGCGCCGTGCTGGCCCGCAGCCCCTACAGCCGTGCCGTGGCGCTGGCCGTCGCCGACTACGGCCTGCCCCAGGGCGCCGAGCTGGCCCTCATCGGGCACAGCGCGGGCGGCGCCGCCGTCATGAACCTTGCGCAGGACGCGGGATTCTGCGCCCGCTACACCGTCACCCACGCCGTCGCGGTCGGCTCTCCCGTCGACTTCAAGCGGCCCGCCGACCCGCGCACCTGGGTCGCCAGCGTCACCAACCAGCACGACATCGTCCCCACCCTCGACGGGCAGGGCGCGGGCGGCTGCTTCGACCTGCACCCCGACTGGTACGTGGTGGACTACGCCGACCCCACGCACCTGTTCCCGCTCTGCCACAGCGTCGAGCGCTACATCGCCAACCTCGCCGACGACCTCCCCGAGGCCCGTGACCGGATCGACGGGCGCCTCGCGCCCTACCGGGGAGCGGTGGTGCGCACGCAGGCGTACCAGCTGTTCGACCGGGCTCCCCGGCCCGAGGGGTTCCCGTTCCTCGCCGTGCCCACCCACACGGTGCCGGGCCCGGAGGGGCCCGTGGAGCTGCCGATCAGGTGCGAGGACGGCAGCGCCCTCACGGCGTACTTCGCCGCGGACGCGGGCGCGGCGGCGGCGCTGCTGAAGGGCACCGGGCTGGGCCCGGCCGTGCGGGTGGCCGGCCGCGCCGTCGTCGCCGTGCACGCCGCCTGGAACCGTCGTACGAGCGTGGGCGCCTACCGCGAGCTGCACCTCGGCGTCGTCGTGCCCGGCCCGTGGCGGTCCCGGCCGGTGCTCGTCTGGCCGGATCTGCCGCGGGGCGCCGACCGGCGGCGCTCGGGTGGATTCCTGGCCGGCTCCGTGGTGGACGCCGCCGCCGTCTCCGCGCTGGGGCCGCGGTTGTGGGGTGGGGAGCCGTACCTGGCGCCGCTGGAGTTCGAGCTGACCGCGAGGTCGGTGCGTGTCGCCGTCGGCGCTCCCGGGGGCCGGCTGCTCACCCTGCGCGGGCGCCTCGGCCCCGGACTGCCCGTGGGCGATCGCGACCTGGTCGGCTACGCGCGCGCGGCGGACACGACGCTGCGCTCGTGCGTGCGCACCCGCGGCGCGGCCCGTCTGCATCCCGTTCCACGGCTGCGGCTGGCCGTCGAGCCGCGCTCGGCCGATCCGCTGGCCCGCCGGTTGCGCGAGCTGGGCCTCGACGGCGCGCGCCCGCTGCTGTGCCTGTCGGCCACCACCCGCCAGACGCTCCGGGACGCCGCCGTCCCGGTGCCGGCTCCCTGACCGGAGGACCGATGCCCGCCGATCCCACGACGCCCGCGGAGAGTCCGGTGCCCCGGAGATCTCCTGTGATCGCCGCCCATGCCGTGGTCCTGGAGTCCGACGCCCGCGCGCTCGCCGAATGCGCCGAGCGTCTGCGCGCGATCGAGGCCGGGCTGAAGGCCGCCGGCGTCGCGCCGCCCTGGCTGTGCCAGGCCGTCGAGGCCCACGTGACCGCCTGCGCGACGGCCGCCGCCGACCTCGCCACGGCGGCGGCCCGCCTGCGCCGCTACGCCGGGACGGCGCGCCCCTGACGCAGGGGGCGTACCACAGCCCAGACGAGGGCGCCCACCGCGAACCCGTAGACCGCCACCAGCCCGTGCCCGTTGTCCTGCGCGAACCACAGCGCCAGCCCGAGCGCCGGCGCCGCGAGCGCGAGCAGCCTCTCCTTGGGGGCGCGGGCGCGCAGCAGCAGGGCGCCGGCCAGGGTCGCGGCGAGGAAGTACGTCGCCCCGGAGCTGCCGGCGAAGTTGCGGGGATCGGTGCTGTCGCTCGCGAGCCCGAGCAGGGCGTCGATGTGCTCCGGCAGGAGCGCGCCGGCCAGGAACAGCGCGAGCATCAGCGGGCCGCTCCAGAACCATGCGGCCAGGACGGCGATGACGGCCAGGGTGACGATGTTCCAGGCCGCTCCGCTGACGCCGCCGTTCTGCATGAAGACCGAGGTGACGCCCCGCCACCAGCCCGTCTTGCTCGGGTCGGCGTCCAGGGCCGCCATCGCCCCGTGCCAGGACGCCTGGATCGCCACCCCGGCCACGGCCACGGCGGTCAGCCCCACGGCGGACCAGGGGATGGGGCGCCGTCCTGCCGTCTCCGGCCCCACCAGGGTTCGCGCGCAGGTGAACATGAGCACCAGCAGCGCGGCCGTGGTCACGTTGAACAGCAGTACGTCCATCCGGCCGCCTCTTTCAAACAGTGTTTGAATTCTCTGCGCCGACTCTAGCGCTGCCGGCGCCGCGATTCAAACGCTGTTTGAAAAGCGCGCTAGGGTGAGCGGCGTGAAGCTGACCACGGATCGGATCGTCGACGCGGGCATGGCCGCCTTCGCCGAGGTGGGCTACCAGGGCCTGTCCATGCGGCAGGTGGCCGAGCGGCTCGACGTGCACGCGGGGAGCCTCTACTACCACGTGCGCAACAAGAGCGCCCTGCTGCGGCTCATGGCGGACCGGGTGGCCCGGCAGGCGTACGACGCCGGCACGGAGGCGCTGGCCGCCCTGCCGGAGGAGGCGGACTGGCGCCGGCGCGTCGAGGTCCAGGTCGTCACGCTGCGCGAGAGCATCAAGCGGCACGCCGGCGGGGCGATCCTGCTCGCCGGCAGCCCCAAGGTGCTCAGCGCGGGGGCGCTGTCCCTGATGGAGCGGCTGCTGCGGACCCTGGCCGACGCCGGCGTGCCGGCCGAGGACCTCATCGTCGTCGCGGACACGCTGCTCAGCCATGTCACCGGGTTCGTGCTGCAGGAGCAGAGCGAGTCGCAGACCCCCGCCATCGGCGAACAGGAGCTCGCCGACCTCCGCGCCCGCTATCCGCTGACCGTCGCCACCGCGCCGATCCACGACCAGGACGAGAGGTTCCTCCGCAGCGTGCGGTTGATCTGCGCCACGGTCCGGGCTCGCTGCGAAGGGTGGGGATGCGAGTGTGCCGCCGTACCTCGAAGCATGCCGGAGGTTGAGCTGCGTCACGAGACGGAGTGAAGTGGCCGGTTGATGCCGTAGGCACCCGAAGGGCGGAGCGGAGCGACGTTTGCCGGCGACTGCACGGCCCCCTACATGATCATGAGAAACCCGGCACCGGGAGGAGTCGTCCCGATGCTGGGTTACTTGTGCGCTCTGGGGGCGGTCAGAGCAGAGGCGCGTCAGCGGACGCGGGCGCAAGTGGCGGGGACGTACCCCTTGTTGACCTCGAAGCCGAATTCGTCGCGCGTGGGCTTGATATTGACCTGGAACCAGTTGCGACCGCTTGCTCCGCACTTGGGCGTGTACGAATTGCTGCCGTTGCCGCGGACGAACTGGCAGGAAGTGAGAACGCTTCTAGTCTTGCGCGTCTGCAACACCTCCGCGTTGTTGTGGGCGAACTCTCGGACACCGACGTTGGATCCCGTGATGACGATCTGGCGGCAGGCAGAGGCGGCGGGTGCCTGGCTCTGCGCCTGGGCGCCGGCGGGAACGGTTATGAGAACGAATGCGGCGGCGAGGACCGGCGCGGCGATGGTGGTACGGGTGGTTAACATGGCGCTCCTTGTCTCGGAAAGGAATTGCCTGTGTGGGGATGTACGGGGGCGAGCGTGAGCTGGGTTCAAGGGTTTGTGAGAAATATGAGGAAAGTTCGATTTCGAGAAACCGCTGTTTCCGGAAAGGGCAGTACAGAAAGGGGAGGTTTCCGGAAACGAGAGTTTCACAGTGACGCGCTGCGTGATGTCGGATTTCCGGAAAGCGCGGTGTCCAGATGGGGAGTCCCCGGCACGGTGGGCCGCCGCGGTTGCGCCTGCGGCCGGCGCCGGACAGGGCGGCGGCCTCCTGGAACCGGCCCGCGGCCGGCTCCCTCCGGCCCTGCCCGGCCAGCTCCTCGAACCGGTGCGCGTCCACGTCGTCGGCCCGTACGGGCAGCCGGTAGCCTCCCGCCACCAGCTCCACCGTCCCCACCCCAACCAGGGCCCTGCGCAGCCGGGACACCAGCCCCTGCAACGCCGCCCGGAGTTGCATCCCGTACCCAGGTACAGGGTTACCGTCGAGCACAGACACGTTCACGGCCACTGGAGGTATCCATGGAATGGGCGCCGGCGGAATGCACTCTGCCGACCGAGGAACGCCCGCTGCGCGTGGCGGAGTTCGACGAGCTGTTCGCGGCGGCCCTGCGGGGGCTGGAGCGGATCGGACCGACGCACCTGCGGCTCGCACTGGACGGCGGGGCCCAGGTGGAGGAGACCACGCGCGGCCTGACCGCCAGGGAGACGAGCTGCTGCTCCTTCTTCACCTTCTCTCTCACCACCGGCTCTCGCACCGCTGACGGCGCGCGGCTGGTCCTGGACGTGAAGGTGCCCTCCGCCCATGCCGGCGTGCTCGACGGCCTCCAGGCTCGCGCGCTCCGCAGCGCGCCGTGGGTCTCGCAGTGAACGGCGGGTGGCTGCGCACCGGCGAGGTCGCCAGGGCCGTAGGGGTCAACGCGCAGACGTTGCGCTACTACCATCGGCGTGGCCTGCTACGAGAGCCGCGCCGGACCTACGGCGGCCATCGGCTGTATCCGCCGGAGACCGTGGTCGCGCTGCGTGCGATCAAGGCGGCCCAGAAGCTCGGCTTCACCCTGGACGAGATCGCCGACCTCGGCATTGCCGGGCACGGTCTGCTGGTGCGGGCGCCGGCGAAGCTCGCGGAGGTCGAGCGGCGGATCGAGGACCTCCGAGCAGTCCGGGAGACGCTGATCCAGGCGGTGAACACCGGATGCGACGATCTGGTGGCGTGCGCCACGAGCCCGCACTGCCCGCTGCCGTTCGCCGAGCGGGATCGGCTTCCCGGCGGCGATCCCCTACAGTCGGATTCGTGACGGTCGCGCGCTCTCTCCTGCTGTTCGTGCTCGCGGCGCTCGCCGAGATCGGCGGGGCCTGGCTGATCTGGCAGGGAGTCAGAGAGCAGCGCGGGCTGCTGTGGATCGGCGCCGGGGTGATCACCCTCGGCCTGTACGGGTTCGTCGCCACGTTGCAGCCGGACGCCCACTTCGGCCGCATCCTCGCCGCCTACGGAGGCGTGTTCGTGGCGGGCTCCCTGCTGTGGGGCGTGGTGGTGGACAAGTTCCACCCGGACCGCTGGGACGTCATCGGCTCGGCCATCTGTCTCATCGGCGTCCTGGTGATCATGTACGCCCCCCGCGGCTGAGCCTGTCCAACAGGCCCTCGAAGAGCGGGCGACCACTCCCTCACCCCGCATCGGCGCTGCCGTCACCGCCCGAGGCGGACACCAGCTCGGCGATGTAGTCGGAGACAGCGGCGACGGTCGGCTGCCGCCACAGCAGGGTCGTCGGCAGCGAGCATCGGAACCGTTTCTCCAGCCGCCGCCGGACGACCACCGTCAGCACCGAGTCCAGCCCCTGCTCGATCAGCGGACGGTGCGGCGACAGGTCCGTGGGGGCCAGCCGCATCTCCTCGGCGATCTGCGCGCCGACCTCCTCCAGCAGGAACGCGCGCAGCTCCGCAGGCCCCAGGGCGGCGATGGATTCGGCGGGCCGCACGCCGTCGGCGCCGTTCTCGGCGGGGGCCGGCGCGTCGATCAACGGGTACCGCAGTCCCGACAGCCAGCCGACGACGGCGCCGGCGCGGTCGGTCACCCGTACCTGCACCGTGTCGGTGCGCTCGGGGTCGAGCCACACCTCGATGTCCACCATGTCCGGTGGCTCTCCGACCGTGACCAGCCGATCCACGTGCGTCACCATGCGAAGCAGCGGGTCGCCGGGGAACGCGCTCGGCGCCACCGACATCGCCGCGTCCAGGACGGGCGCCCACGTGGCGGCCGGCCCGCACCGTACCCGGGCGCGCAGTGCGCCGTGGCCGCGCAGCAGCTCCTCGACCGTCCAGTCGAACCCGGTTCCGGGTACGCCCACGGCGGCGAGCCGCTGCATGACCAGGTCCGGATCCGCCGGCGGGATCAGCTGCGCCGGATGAGCCGGCGCCTCTCCCGGCGAGGCGGGCACCGTGGCGGTGGCGATCATCTGCCAGGCGGCGTCCGGTTCGCCCGCGGCACGGGCGGCCAGCCGCAGCCCGGTTCCCTGCCGTACGACCTGGACCTCGCGGCGCTCGGCGGTCAGCAGCGGCGCCGACATCGTCACCTCACCGAGCACCTGACCACCGGCGGCGGCGAAGAAGGTCGCCGCGAGCACCGCGGCCGGCACGATCTCCACGCCCTCGATGGCATGGCTGCCGGGATAGGGCCGGGTCTGGTCGTCCACGCCGGTCCGCCACAGCCGTATGTCGGTGCCCGCGAGATCGACGCCGTCGCCGAGCAGCGTGTGCGTGTCCGGATCGTGGCCGCGACCGGCCATGTCGGGGGCCGACGGCGTCCGCCAGTGCCTGCGGTGCTGCCAGGGGTATGACGGGAGCACGACCGGCCCGCCGGACGGCTGCAGCCGATGCCAGTCCACATCCAGGCCGGCGCAGTGTGCTTCGGCCACGCCGGCCAGCAGGGTGGCCCGGGTGGGACGGTTCCGCCGCAACGACGCGCCGACGAAGACGTCGTGCCCGGCCGTGCTCAGCGTGTCCAGCACCGAGTGGGTGACCACCGGGTGAGGGGAGAGCTCGACGAACGAGCGGTATCCGTCGGCGGCGGCCGCCGCGACCGCGTCCGTCAGGCGCACCGGCCGGCGCAGGTTCGCCGCCCAGTACGCGCCGTCGAAGCCAGGGGCCGCCCGTGGATCGTCCAGCGCCGTCGAGTAGACGCGGATGTCGGGGGCGCCGACGGCGAGGTCGGCCGCGGCGGCGGTCAGGTCGGCCAGGAGCGGATCCATCTGCGGCCCGTGGAACGCCACGTCCGAGGTGACCCGGCGGGCCGGGATCCCCTCCTCGATCCAGCCGGCCAGCACCTCGGCCACGGCGTCCGGATCGCCGGAGACGACCGTCGAGCCGGGCGACGACGCGATCGCGGCGACCACGTCGGTACGGTCGCCCAGCAGCCGCGTCGCCTCGGCGAACGGCAGCTGCACCATGGCCATCGCACCACGACCGGCGACCTGTCGCAGCAGCCGGGACCTGCGGCAGATCAACCGGGCGCCGTCCAGGCGGCTCAGCGCCCCGGCCGTCACGGCGGCGCCGATCTCACCGACCGAATGACCGATGACCGCGTGCGGACGCACCCCGTACTGACGCCACAGCTCGACGAGGCCGAGCTGCATCGCGAAAATCATGGTCTGGACGCGGTCCACCTCGGTCAGCTCGTCCTCGGTGAGGGCCTCCCGTGGCGAGAAGCCGATCTCGGCGGCGAACACCGGCTCCAGCTCGTCGATCACCGCGGCGAACGCCGGCTCGGTGGCCAGCAGCTCGCGGCCCATGCCGGCCCACTGCGAGCCGTGTCCGGAGAACACGAACACCGGGCCGGGACCGGGATCGACGAGCACCTGCCCGGTGGTCACCGCCTTGTGCGCGGCGCCGGTCGACAGGGCGCGCAGCCGGTCGGCCAGCGCGGCCGGGCTCTCCGCCGCCACCACCGCCCGGTGGGACAGGTGGGCTCGGCGCAGCGCGAGCGTGTGCCCGACGTCGGCCGCCGGCAGGTCGCCGACGACGCCGGCGAGGTTGCCGGCGGCCTGCAGCAACGCCGCCCGCGACGCGGCCGACACCGGATACAGCCGGCCCGCGGGGCCCTCGGCCGGCGGCCCGGCCGGCGGGGCCTGTTCGAGGACGACGTGGGCGATGGTGCCGCCGTAGCCGAAGGCGGAGACCGCGGCCCGGCGCGGATGCGCGGAGCCCGGCCACGGCGTCGGCTTGTCGACCACGCGCAGCCCGGCGCCCGCCCAGTCGACGGCCGGAGTGGGCGTGTCGAGCCGGCTCGGCGGAAGCTCGCCGCGTTCGAGCGCCAGGACGGCCTTGACCAGGCCGGCGATGCCGGCGGCACCCTCAAGGTGACCGATGTTGGACTTGGCCGAACCGATCAGGCACGGCTGCTCCGCCGGCCTGCCCTTCCCGTACACGGCGCCCAGCGCGCCGGCTTCCAGGGGATCGCCTATCGCGGTGCCGGTGCCGTGCGCCTCGACGTAACCGACCGTCTCCGGCTCGACGCCCGCCTGCCGCAGCGCGCGGCGCATGACGTGCTCCTGCGCCTGGCCGCACGGCGCCATGATGCCCGCGGTGCGACCGTCCTGGCTGACCGCGCTGCCACGGATGGTGGCGAGGACCCGGTCCCCGTCCCGTACGGCGTCGGCGAGCCGCTTGAGCACCACGACCGCCGCGCCCTCGCCCCGCCCGTACCCGTCGGCGGCGGCGTCGAACGACTTGCTCCGCCCGTCCGGTGCCAGCGTGCCGGCGGCGTCCAGGGTCAGCGTCTCGCCAGGGGACAGGATCAGGTTGACCCCGCCGGCCAGCGCCACGTCGGTCTCGCCGGCTCGCAGGGCCTGCACGGCCAGATGGACGGCGACCAGCGACGCCGAGCAGGCCGTGTCCACCGCCAGGCTCGGGCCGCGCAGGTCGAGCGCGTACGACACACGGTTGGCCACCGCGCAGGTGGCGGCGCCGATCCCGGTCCACGCCTCGATGTCGGGCAGGTCCTCCAGCAGCCGATGCCCGTAGTCGCCGGTGCAGACGCCCACGTACACGCCCGCGTCCGTGCCGGCGAGTCTGTCCGGCGACACCCCGGCGTGCTCCAGCGCCTCCCACGCGGTCTCCATCACGAGGCGCTGCTGCGGGTCCATCAGCTCCGCCTCGCGCGGCGAGAGCCCGAAGAACTCCGCGTCGAAGTCGGCGGCCCCGTCCAGGAAGCTGCCGTGCGCGAGGGTCCGCCGTACCGCCGCCGCGTACGAGGGGCCGCGCTCGGCGTAGTCGCGCCAGCGGTCGGCGGGCGCCGGTCCGCTGGCGTCCCTGCCCTCGCACAGCAGGCTCCAGTACTCGTCCGCCGAACGGACGCCGCCAGGCAGGCGGCAGCCGATCCCGATCAGCGCGATCATTTCGGCCGGTCGATCCATCACACATCGCCTCCCTGAATCCGAGCCCACCTGGGCGACTCGAGAAGCGCCACGACGGCGCCCGAGACGGTCACGCACGTGCCGCCGTCGAGGGCGTCTCCCACGCACGCGAGCAGGGAGTTCCACGGATTTCCGCCGACAACCGAGGCCTGTGCATGCGAATACGCCATCAACACCTCTGCTGGGGAAGGAACGAGCCTGCTGGGAGAGCTGTCGCAGCGCCGATCAGAGATCGGCGAGATACTTACGGCGGTCTCGCGACCCGAGTGCTGACAGATGTGTCCGTGCGGTCAGCGCCGATGCTAACCGCATGATCCATTCACGGCTAGAGGTGTCATTCTTCGGACGGACCATGCATAATCTTCGAGCGCCGATGATCAACGCTCGCGCGGCGGGCGCGGGTCGGCGGCGCGTCGCTGATGACCAGGTCGACGCGCCGCCGCGCGGTCACAGACTGATCGCCTCCGGCCCGAACAGCGCCTTGATGTCGGCCGCGAACGACGTCTCGGCGTTGACCGGGAACTCCGGGACGGCGAGCACGGTGGTCTTGCCGCTCGGCCGACGCAGATTGATCCGCAACGGCACGCTGCCCTCGTGCATCTTCAGCACGTTGCGCAGCTCCTCGACCAGCCTGTCGTTGAGACGGTCTTCGCGGATCTGGATGGTCACCGGGTGCCCGGAGTCGCTGGTCACGCTGGAGATGTCGATCGTGGTCAGGTCCTGGGCGAAGATGCTGATCGCGCCGTCGCGGTTGTTGATCTGCCCGCCGACCGACGCGACGAGGTCCTCGCGCAGGTACGGCACGTAGAGCTCGTACGTCTTCGGGAAGAACAGGCACTCCACCGCGGCGTCCATGTCCTCGACCGTGATGATCGCCCACATGTTGCCGGCCTTGTTGACCCGCTTGTCGACCTTGGTGATCAGGCCGCACACCCGGACGTCGCCGCGGTCGTCCCGGCCGCTCTCCAGCAGGTCGGCGATGGTGGTGTCGCGGTTGCGCGCGAGCAGCCGCTCGGTGCCGGCCAGCGGATGGTCGGACACGTACAGGCCGAGCATCTCCCGTTCGAAGTCGAGCTGCGTCTTCTTGTCCCACGCCAGGTCCGGGATGGCGATGGTGAAGCTCTCGCCGTCGCCGGTGTCGGTCAGGCCGCCGAACAGCGAGTCCTGGCCGTGCGCCTCGTTCTTCTTGATGTCGATCACCGAGTCGACGGCCTGCTCGTGGATCATGAGCAGGCCCTTGCGCGGGTGGCCGAGCGAGTCGAACGCGCCCGCCTTGATGAGGGACTCGATGACCCGCTTGTTGCACACCACCAGCGGCACCTTGTCGAGGAAGTCGTTGAAGTCGGCGTAGGCGCCCTTCTCCTTGCGGCCCTTGACGATGCCCTCGACGACGTTCTCGCCGACGTTGCGGACGGCGCCGAGCCCGAAGCGGACCTTGTCGTCGCCGACCGCGACGAAGTCGAGCTGGGAGTCGTTGACGTCGGGCGGCAGCACCTGGATGCCCATCTTGCGGCACTCGGCCAGGTAGACGGCGGCCTTGTCCTTGTCGTCGCCGACGCTGGTCAGCAGGGCGGCCATGTACTCGGCCGGGTAGTTGGCCTTCAGGTAGGCGGTCCAGTAGGCGACCAGTCCGTATCCGGCGGTGTGGGACTTGTTGAAGGCGTAGCCGGAGAACGGCAGCATGACGTCCCACAGGGCCTGGATCGCCTCGTCGGAGTAGCCGTTGCCGCGCATGCCGGCCTGGAAGTTGACGAACTCCTTGGCCAGGATCTCGGGCTTCTTCTTACCCATGGCGCGGCGCAGCAGGTCGGCGCCGCCGAGGGTGTAGCCGGCCAGCTCCCGGGCGACGGCCATGATCTGCTCTTGGTAGACCAGCAGGTGGAAGGTCGGGCCGAGGATGGGGTCGAGCGCGTCCTTCAGCTCGGGGTGGATGGGCTCGATGTCCTGGCGGCCGTTCTTGCGGTGCGCGTAGTTGGTGTGCGCGTTGGCCGCCATCGGGCCCGGCCGGTACAGCGCGAGCACGGCGGCGATGTCCTCGAACCGGCTCGGCTCCATCAGCTTGAGGAGCTGCCGCATGGGGCCGCCGTCGAGCTGGAACACGCCCAGGGTGTCGCCGCGGGCCAGCAGCTTGTACGTGGTCTCGTCGTCCAGGGGGAGGGTGAGGGTGTCGAGCTTGACGCCCCGGTTCTGCTCGATGATCTTGATGGCGTGGTCGATGATGCCCAGGTTCCGCAGACCCAGGAAGTCCATCTTGACCAGGCCCATTTCCTCACATGAGGGATAGTCGAACCCGGTGATGACCACGCCGTCCTTGTCCCGCTTGTGCATGGGGATCAGGTCCAGCAGGGGATGGGAGGAGAGGATCACCGCGGCGGCGTGGACGCCGGTCCCCCGGATCAGGCCCTCGATGCCGAGGCCGGTGTCGATCACCTTCTTGACGTCCGGGTCGTTCTCGTACAGGGCGCGGATCTCCATGCCCTCCACGTAGCGGGGGTGATCCTTGTCGAACAGCTTCGCCAGCGGGACGCCCTTGCCCATGACGTCCGGCGGCATCGCCTTGGTGATCTTGTCACCCACCACGAAGGGGTACCCGAGGATGCGCGAGGCGTCCTTGACGGCGGCCTTGGCCTTGATCGTGCCGAAGGTGTTGACCTGCGCGGTGTACTCGCTGCCGTACTTCTCGGTGACGTAGGCCACCATGCGGTCGCGCTGGCGGTCGTCGAAGTCGAGGTCGACGTCCGGCGGGTTGATCCGCTCGGGGTTCAGGAACCGCTCGAACAGCAGGCCGTGCTCCAGCGGGTCGAGCTCGGTGATGCGGGTGGCGTAGGCGACGATCGAGCCGGTGGCGGACCCTCGGCCGGGGCCGACCGCGATGCCGTTCTCCCGGGCGTATCGGCAGATGTCGGCCACGACGAGGAAGTAGGACGAGAAGCCCATGGGGCCGATGACCTTCATCTCGGTCTCGTAGCGCTCCAGGACCTCGGCCGGCACCGGTGTGCCGTACCGCATCTCCAGGCCGCGCTCGCATTCCTTGCGCAGCCACGACTCCTGGGTCTCGCCCTCCGGCACGTCCGGGTAGTCCGGCATCCGGTTCACTTCGGCGAACACGTCGCTGTAGTCGCCGACCATCTCGGCGACCAGCAGCGTGTTGTCACACGCCTGAGGCAGCTCGGAGAACAGCTCCCGCATCTCCGCCGCGCTCTTGAGGTAGTAGCCCGAGCCGTTGAACCGGAACCGGTTGGGGTCGTCCTTGTTCTTGCCGACGCCCACGCACAGCAGGCTGTCGTGCGCGTCGGCCTGGTCCTCGGTCACGTAGTGGGAGTCGTTGGTGACCAGCAGCGGGATGTCGAGATCCTTGGCCAGGCGCAGCAGGTCGGCCCGCACCTCGCGCTCGATGCTGATCCCGTGGTCCATCAGCTCCAGGAAGTAGCTGTCCTTGCCGAACATGTCCTGGTAGGCGGAGGCGACCTTGACGGCCTCGTCGTACTGGCCGAGCCGCAGCCTGGTCTGCACCGCCCCGGACGGGCAGCCGGTGGTGGCGATGATCCCTGAGGAGTGCTGGGAGATCAGGTCCATGTCCATGCGCGGCTTGCCGTAGTAGCCCTCGAAGGAGGCGAGCGAGGACAACCGGAACAGGTTGCGCAGGCCATCGGCGTTCTTGGCCCACATGGTCATGTGCGTGAAGCGGCCACCGCCGGAGACGTCCTTGCCTCCCTCGCCGTCCGCCACCCCGGTCTCGGCGCGGGCGCCCCAGAACACCTGCTTCTTGTGGAAGCGGTTGTCCGGAGCCACGTAGGCTTCGATCCCGATGATGGGCTTGACGCCGCTGCCCTGGGCGACCTTCTGGAACTCGTAGGCGCCGAACATGTTGCCGTGGTCGGACATCGCGATCGCCGGCATCCCGAGCCGCTCGGCCTCGGCGAACAGCGGCCGGATCTTGGCCGCTCCGTCGAGCATGCTGTACTCGGTGTGTACGTGAAGATGCACGAACGAATCGCTCACCTGTTCCCCTTACCTTGCGCCCAGGCCGACTGCACGCATGAGCCTATTCCGTCCTCAGGGGCGGATGGGGCGAGGCGAGCCGGATGGGTGGGCACGGGAGTTCAGCGAGCCGACCGCACTCCACCCGGGGAGCTCCGCACGGCTCCAGACGTGCTGCGGGCGCCGTCCCCTACTGGCACCAGGACGCCTTGAGCCTGGACACGAAGATCTCGGTGACCTTGGGCTCCAGCTGCAACTGGATGGTCTGCCAGTCGCAGAAGTAGATCTTCTTGCCCGTGCTGACTTTCACGTAGCCCGACCATCCCCCCGCGTACAGGTGATCGCCGTAGGAGTTCACGCCGAAGAATCCCCATGTGGTGATGGTCTTCACACAAATGCTGGTGCCACATTCGTAGTAGTACTTGAGGTCGCCGGCCGCCCGCTGCGTGGCCGACGCCGCCGTGGGGGCGGCCACGATGCCGGCCGCGATTCCGATCGCACCGATCGTGCTGAGTACCTTCGCCGTGACCTTCATGACAAACTCCTTCGTCTCTTCGGCCCCTTGTGCAGTTCCGGGCGCAAGGTGCCGTGAACATGAATCAATGGCTCCTGATCGGGGCCGCGGCTGTAAGGCTGCCTCAGCCGAATTCCGGCCGCAACGCCTTTCAGCCCTGGCTAAAAGGGTGACTCGGCACGCCAGGCCCTCGCCGGTGACCTGCACCGGTACTTCACCTCATCCGTGGAGTCGCTGTGGCCGCACATCCAGGCCGAGGCCGCCGCCGACCGCGCCCTGCGCGCCGAAACCCTGCTGCGCGGCGGTCCGAACGCCGGCTCATGACCCGTGGAGCTTCGCCATGCGCCGTACTCTCCTGCCCCTTGCAGGCGTCACCAGGTGCGGGGAGAATCACGGCGGGGCGTTCCTGACGGAGACACGATGACGGACTGGTTGACGCGCTCGTTCCAGCAGTACTCCGTTCTCTGGATCCTGCTCTCGTCCCTCGTGGGTGGGATCATCGGCGCAGGAGTGAAGTTCTTCTTCGAGGATTTGCTGCGTCCCTTCTTCGGGGCGAGACGTGCGACAAACGTCACGGTCCGGAAATATACGACGCCACTGGTCCGCTCCGCCGAGTCGCTGGAGCGCCGCATCAACAACTTCGTTCGGAATATAGGCGAGGATTGGTATGAATCATCGCCGTATTACCGGTTGAGCAGCATATATACTTTCGCGAACTTTTTGGCGTGGGTGCGGAGCATCGAGGAGGAGTTCGGCTTCCTGCCGTACGAATCCTCGCGCTTCGGGAAACGGTTCAACCGGCGGCTCTACGGCCCCTTCAAGGCGTTGTCCAGCTTCTCCTACTTCGGCTGGTCGAAAGACCCGGATGCGGTGGATGCCTCGCAGCTTCCCCGGCTGATGCTGTCGGCCATGGGCGAGGTCGCGCTGGACCAGGAAGGGAAGGCGCCTCTCAGCTTCTCCTCGTTCGCCGTGGCGCACGAACGCGACGCCCAGCTCCGCCGCTGGTTCGCCGATCTGGACGCGTTCCTGCAGCACGCCGCCCAGGGGGACCCCTACGTCGTCGACCGGCTCATCGCCGCCGGCGCCAACCTGCGCGCGCTCATCACGTTCCTCGACCCCGGCGGCGCCCTCGTGCCCCGGCGCCGGATCTCCAACCTGGAGCTGGTTCCGCATGCCGAGGTCGCCGACCAGCTCCGCACGGACTTTCCCGAACTCCTACCCAAGGCGGCCCGGAGTGGCATCTCACGATCTGACAGAGCTGGTCCGGTGGATCAGTGACCGCATCGGCGACACCCCGCTGGGCGCGCCGATGGTGATGGAACGCCCCGGAGGTGTTCAGACCATCCTGATCCAGGGCAGACATGGCCTCTACGAACTCGTTGAGCACCCCGACGGCCCGATCGCGCTGCACATCGACGCCGGCACCCGCCGCCCGCTCGGCACCTACAACTTCGTGGCGTCCGGCCCTGACCAGGCGGCGGCGGGGTTGATCACCCAGATCGTCGAGGGTCTGGAACCGCTCGACTTCCAGGTCGGCTATCTGGTGTTCGACGAGCGGGGCGTCAACTGGAAGAGATACGTCAGCCCTGCCGGCCATGTGCTCTTCAAGTCCAAGCGCGTGCCCGCCGGGTACGTCCAGGCCGAGATCATCGTGGACGGCCTCGTCGTCGGCCTGCGCCACCACGCGGACGGCCGGGTCGACCAGGTCCAGGAGCTCGCCGCGAGCCGGCTTTGAGCTTCACCGTCCGCCTCGAGGACCAGACTGCGCGCCAGGTCGGTGAGCTGGTCGCGGAGCTCTGGCCCCGTACGGCGGCGCACGAAACCGAGCTGCTGCGCCGCGTGAACGTCAGCGGCGAGCCCGGGCGGGTCCTGGACAGTGCGGACGCCTGCGCCCACCTGGCCGGGCTGATCGGAGCCCTCGAACGGGCCGGCACCGAGATCAGCCAGTCGCTCTCGCCGGCGCAGTGGCTGTTCCTGCTGCGTCGCCTGCCGCATGAACATCTGTCCGGAAGGCACCCCACCACCGGACCGGTACGGCAGGCGGCGGCCGAGGTGTTGAGCGCTCGATCCACCGCCGCGGCGGTTCCTGTGCGGGGGGAGGACGGTCTGCGCTTCGAGATCACCCCCGCTACGGTCCACGCCCTGATCAGCCTGGTCGTCACGGCCTCCACCGCGGTCACCTACCAGGCCATGTACCGGGCGTGCGCGAAGGGCGCCGCTCTCAGATTGTCGGTCGACGGCCGGCACGTCCTCAGGTACGACGACGCCACCGCCCGCGCGGTCGAGCTCTACGACCGGCGGATCAGCGATCCCGCGGACGACCTGTTCACACCGACGGGAGCACGCCTGGTCGTGCGGGCCGAAGACGTGGCGGAAGCGGGCACCGTCATGGGCGCGGTCAGAATGCGCTCGTCCGCGACGGTGGAGGTCGACGCGGGCCTGCTGCGCCCGGTCCTCGATCTGCCGCCGATCGTCGACACGGTCGCCATCGACACCGCGTACGGCGTCGCCTGCTTCCAGCAGGGCACCCTGCGCGCGTTCCGGGAGCTCACCCCCGCCGGTGAACCCTGGTGGGGTGCCGAGCTGTCCGCGGTGCTGGCCTGCATGCGGGCCGCGATGGTTTCGCTCGACAGCCTGGTCTCCGTGCTGCAGCGCGGCTACGCCCTGTACGACCACGCGAGCTTCACCGCCGCCTTCCACGATGCGGACCCTGACGCCTCCTGGCAGGCGCTCCTCGACCTGCGCGGGTCGTTCTGGCCGCTCATCCCGGGCCCGGTGATCCGCCTGGTTCCGGACGGCCTCTACGTGGACCTGCTAGCAGCCACCGCCCACCTGCGTCACCTGACCACCGTGGCCCGCCGCGGCGGCGGCCGCCTGGTCAATCTGCGCGCCAGTCACTTCGAACGCGACGTCCAGGAGGTCATCGACGCCTCGGCCTGGCGGCCGGGTGACCGTCTGCGCGCGCTCCGCGGGCGGGCGTTACGCGTCGGCGGGCGTACGGTGACCGACCTGGACGCGGTCGGCGAACGCGACGGCGTGCTGCTGGCGGTGTCGGCCAAGAGCGTCCCCTACAGCCCGGAGTACGACTCCGGCGAGCATGCCGTCATCCGGAACCTGGCGGCCCGCTGCGACTCCTTCGTGGCCGAGTGGGAGTCGCGCCTGGGCACCCTGATCGACCACCGAAGCGGAGACAACTATGACTTCTCCGGGTATGACGGAATCCTCGGTCTGGTGTGCCTGCCCTTCGTCCCCTACTGCCACCTCGGCCCGGCCACCGCGGAGGTCAGGCCTGGCCTCCGCGCGGTCTCCTCCGTCGCCGAACTGGCCGGCTGGCTGAACGATGATCTATGACTTGTCGGTTCGAGAAGATCAGCAGGAGACATGGACCGAGCTCGGCGGCTCGGCCACGATGAGGGCATGACGAAGAGCGGATCGGCGCAGCCTTCGAGGGCGGGCGGAGGAGCGGGCTCGCGCCTGGACTGGACGGCAGTGAGCGCTCTGGCTGCTGCGGTCGCCGCCGTGGTAGCGCTCGTCGCCTACCTGATGCCGCCGACCCCGACCCCGCCTCCGCCGCCCCCGCCTCCGCCGGCCCGGTCCGACCCGGTGGTCCCCACCCCGGCCGAGCAGTCATCGTCGCCGGATCCGGTCACCACCCGGCCCGCACCGCCGACCCCGAGCCCGTCACCTGAGTCCCGCAAGCCTCGGCGACCAAAGCCGAGCCCCGAGCGAGCGGATCCGGTCTCCCCCACACCGCTGGCAGCGGTCCGTCCCGGCGGCTGCGATGAGGCGGCGGCGGCGCTGACCGCATACGTGCGCAACGCCGGGACCGTCCGCAGCAGCCAGGCGGCCGCGGCTCAGCAGACGTCCAGCGACCTGATGGGCGCGGTCCTCGACGCGCAGGGAGTGGTGGGGGCGAAGATCAGCCGGTTGGCGGCCGAGTTCGGGGAGCTGAACTTCCGCTTGACCGGCATGACCGGCGGCGATCCCAACCAGGTGATCGCGGATATCAATACAGACGTCGCGGAGCTCAACAGGCTGTGCGGATCCACCTGACCTGACGTCCCAGCCGGGCTGGCACGCGCGCGCCGTGGACCAGCCGAATCGCCTGGCCGATCGCGACCTGCAGAGGTAGCCGGCGCCGAACAATCGCCAATGCATTGCCCTGCGACGCGAAGATGACCATGATCGTCGTGTCATGTCCGATAACGCTCGGGGAGCGAAAGCGCAATGGTGCGGATCAGGCTCCGTGTCCTCGGTCTGTTGACGGTGTCCGTGCTCGGGCTGGCGGCCTGCTCGGGCGGGGGCGAGGACAACGCCTCCACCGGCGCGACCGGGGGGAGCGGGACAGAATCGCAACGGCCGTCATCTGCGCTGCCCTCTTTCAAAGGAAAGACGCTCGACGCCATCAGTGACGAGTTCCGACCTTCCTGGCCTGCCTATACCGCCGCGTACAGGGCCCTGCCGGACGGCCATCTGTTCGACGGTGAGTCCTACTCCGGTACCTGGATCGTCTGCACGCAGGTCGAGGACTCTTCGGCGAAGAAGGTGGAGTTCGGCCTCCTGCCCCCGCAGGTGCCGTGCCCGCCCGACGGCCGCGTCACCCGCTGGGCCGTCGTGCCGAACTACGTCGGCAAGACCGGCCACGAGGCGAAACAGGCCGCCTTGCAGCTCGGCTTCCCGTACGTCAACAGCGAGCCCCTCGTGATCGAGGGGTACGACGACAATGCGCACCTCGAACGCACCGTCTGCACCCAGGACCCGCCCGCCGGCCAGAGCATGCGCGAGCACTACGGCACGTCGCTGAGCCTGCGGGTCGCCGACAGCAGGGGGTCCTGCACCCCGTAGTCGCGGGCGTCCCGCCGCGCATCCGCGTCCAGCCCGTGTTCGCTCGACGGGGTGCCGGAGGTCGCCTACTGAGGTGGTCTCAGAGCGTCCAGGGCGGATCGGCCCTCTTCGGCGCGGTGCGGGATCAGCAGGAGGGTGTGGGCTCGCTCCAGCCGGGCGCCGATGCCCTCCCACTGGGCGACCGAGGCCGCCAGCGCGTCCTGGTCCGCGTGGAGCCTGCCGCCGGCGCGAGCGAGGCACGCGGAGGCCCAGTAGTTCTCACCGGCTGTCAGGAGCGCGGCCGCAAGCCGTTCCGGGGCGTCGGGCAGCCCGGCGACGACGGCCAGCTCGGCTCCCGCCGCCTGCGCGTACGCCTCATAACGTCCCATGGAGAACGTACCGAAAGCCCGCTCCACCAGGACGGCGGCGTCGCTCAGGTCGCCGGAGTGCAACGCGGCCCGCGCATCGACGAACGCCCCGAAGGAGGTCAGCCGGGCATGCCCGACCCGCGCATGGTCCACCACCACGCCGGCTCTGTGACGCCAGAGCCGAAAACGGACCCGGTCGTCGAGAAGTCCGTAGGCGAGCGCGACAGCCGACACCGAAGGCAGCAGCCATCCGGCCGGAGGGCGGCCGGCTCGTTCCCATCCCTCCCACATCCGTTCGCCGTAGCGCAGGGCCGGCCCGAGGTCTCCGGTGAGGACGAGCGCGGGGATCAGCCTGCTGGCCGAGATGTACGGGTGGTCGCCGACCAGGTCGTCGGCCACCATGAGCCGACCGGCGGTGATCGCCGCGGGCAGATCTCCCGCGACGATCGCGTCAGTGCAGGCCACATGAAGGGTGTCCACGATCTCGATGGCCGAACGCGGGTCGTCGCGGTCCATCTCCGACAGCAGGGCCAGCCGCTCCTCGGTGTACCCCCGGGCTTCGCGATGCCGACCGGCCCGTACGGCGGCGGTCGTCACCGCGTCGAGCCCCGCGCTGATGAGCACGGCGTCGCCCGTCGCCCGTGCGACGGCGAGTGCCCTGGCGGCCAGGGCCGGGTCCGGGTCGAAGGCGGCCGGCCGCTCGGTCCAGGCCGCCGCCGCGGCGAGGGACGCCGCCACGATCGGGTCGCCGGGGTCTCCGGCCTCGGCGGCCTCCGTGAGATGACGGCGGAGCCGCTCGCCGGGAATGCCTTCGGAGAAGGAGGCGAGAAACCTCGCTGCCGTCTCCACCGCACGGGCCAGGGCCACCGCGCGGCCGTTCTTGTCGCCTGCGGCCTGGGCCTGTGCCGCTGAGGCGAGCAGCAGGTCGAACACGTACTGCCCGGAGATGTTGTCCAGGGAGCAGTCGGCCGCGCTGCGCAGGTCCTTGGCCGCTTCGGCGGGACCGGGCGCCCGTTGCGCTGCCTGCAGGTAGTGGCCTTGGGCCTCCGCCAGGAACCGGCGGGCGAAGGTGAGGTGACCCAGCGAGCGGGCCAGGTGGTGCCCCGCCCCGCCCGGTCCAGGCGGTGCGGCGGCCAGCGCCGCACGGAGATCGTCCGCGACCCCGTCGAACTCCCGCCGCCAGACCTCGATCGGCGTCGCTGCCCTGGCCCCGCGCTGTCTGGCGGCGATCAGCCGCTCCTCTATCGCTGTCGCGGTGCCGGCGGCCCACAGCAGATGGAGTTCCCGAGCCTCGTCGTACTCACCGGCGCCACGTAACAGATCCTCGGCGAAGGCCCTGACGGTCTGCAGGAGCCGCCATCGGCTCGCCGTCCCCGGGGCGCGTACGACGAGACTCTTGTCGACGAGTCGCCCCAGCACATCGCTCACGGCGCCGGGCCGGCGGCCGGCGGTGAGCGCCGTCGCGGCGGCCAGGTCGAAGCCGCCGCAGAACACCGACAGTCGCCGGAACAGCGCCTGCTCTTCCTCGTCGAGCAGGTCGTGGCTCCATTCGAGCACCGCGCGCAGCGACCGATGCCGCTGGTCGGCTGCCCGTCCCCCGGTGAGCAGCCTCAGAGTGTCGTCGAGCGCGACCAGCAGTCCGGCAAGCCCCAGGGAGGCGCTGCGGGCCGCGGCGAGCTCGATGGCGAGGGGAATGCCGTCGAGCCGGGCGCAGATCTCCGTCAGCAGGGCCGGGTCGGCGTCGAACTCCGGATCGGCCGCGGTGGCACGGTCGAGGAACAGCGCCTCCGCGTCGGAGGCCAGAGGCAGCGGGCCGATCGGCACGGTACGTTCGCCCGGCACGCCGAGGCGCTCGCGGCTCGTCACCATGATCCGGGTGCCCGGACAGGCTGCCAGCATTCGCTCCGCGAAACCGGCTGCGGTGTCCAGCACGTGCTCGCAGTTGTCGAGGACGAGCAGCGCCCGATCGCGGCGAAGCCGTTCCATGACGGCATCCTCCAACGGCTGCCTGGCGCGCTCGCTGACCCCGAGCACCTTGGCCGCCGCCTGCGTCACGAACCCATCTCGTACGGGAACCAGATCCACGAACGCCCCGCCCGCCGGGTACGAGGAGCAGATCTCCGCCGCGAGGCGGCTCTTGCCCGCGCCGCCCGGACCCAGCAGGGTGACCAGCCGGGAGGCGCCGAACGCCGCCAGGATCGCCTCATGCTCCCGTTCGCGCCCGACGAACGAGGTCATCGGGGTGGGAATCCCTGCCTGCGGCGCGTCCGGGATGTCGCGGTCCACACCGGCCTGCGGCACCTGCCGAGCCAGCTCCTGCCGGTCGGCCACGCCGTACTTGCGCAGCAGCGAGGCGACGTGGCTCTCGACCGTGCGGACGGAGATGTGCAGCCTGTTCGCGATCTGCGCGTTCGACAGCCGCTCCGCGACCGCCGCCAGCACCTCGGCCTCGCGCTGGGACACCTTTGCGATCATGCGGACATCATCACGTACGTGCGGGCGCGATGGATCTCTCAGTGGTGAATCGGTGGAGAGCACGGATGTGGGACCAGGGCTGCGGGGAGCACTCTGATCATGTAACCGACAAGCACGAACACGAGGGAGCCGACATGAACAAGGTCATCTCGCAGGACGGCACGGCGATCGCCTACGACCGGATCGGGCAGGGCCCGGCGGTGATCCTCATCGGCGCCGGTCCCAATGACCGGTCGGCGACCGCACCCCTGGCCGAGCTGCTGGCCAAGGACCTGACCGTCTACAACTACGACCGGCGTGGCCGTGGCGACAGCGGCGACACCGCCCCCTACGCGGTGGACCGCGAGTTCGAGGACATCGAGGCGATCATCACCGCGGCGGGCGGTTCGGCACACCTGTACGGCACCTCCGGCGGCGGAATCATCGCCCTGGAGGCCGCTGCCCGCGGGCTCGCCGTCGACAGGCTGGCGGTGTGGGAGGTCCCCTACATCCTGCCCGGCACCCGTACGCCGGTGCCGGCCGACTACCGGGAGCAGCTCGTGGCCCTGCTGGCCGAGGGCCGCAGGGGTGACATGTGCGAGCTGTTCCTCACCGCCGCGGTCGGCATTCCGGCCGAGTACGTGGCCCCGATGCGCGACTTCCCGGGCTGGCCGGCGATGGAGGCCGTGGCCCACACGCTCATCTACGACGCCACTATCACCGGCGACTTCTCCCTGCCCGCCGACCGGCTGACCGGCGTCACGGCGCCCACTCTGGTGATCGACGGTGAGACGATCCCGTGGATCAGCAGCACGGCGCAGGCCGTGGCCGATCTGCTGCCGGACGTACGGCGAGCCACCCTCACCGGTCAGCCCCACAACGTGGACCCGGAGGCCATCGCCCCCGTCCTCGCCGCGTTCTTCACCGAGACCACGGCATGAGCACGATCGAGGAGCAGCCGTTCGCGTCGGCGTTCGGCGCTCCTCGGGCCGGCAGCGATGGCTGAACTGATCGATCTCGTGTACACCACCGCCGGCGGCATCGTGGGCGCCTCGGTGACCACGTACCTGTCGCGTAACCATGAGCGGCGCCACCTGCGCGCCGACGTGCAGCAGCGGCTCCAACGCGTCGCCGCGGTACGGGCCGGTGTCCGCGACGTCGCACCGAGGGGGGCCAGGAACGGGCGACGGATCCGGTACGTGGCGGGCGAACGCCTGCCGGCCTCGGAGCACTTCAGGCTGTCGGTGCTGCTCGAGGACGGCATGGACGCCGAACGCGCGCTGCGCGAAGCGCTCGATGGCCTCGTCGTGAGCGCGTTGTCCGCCGGTGTGCCGCGCAGAGTCCTGGATTTCGCGGGCGGCGGTGAGGAACAGGCGCTCCAGTGCGAGGTCTTACGCCTCATCGACTTCCGCCTCGGCGGCGTCCTGGATGAGGCGGACCTCGACGCGCTCACCGCTGCCGGCGATGACTACCGGGAGGCGACCACCCAGCTCCTCCTTCAGGCGCTCTGGCATCCGTGGCGGAGCCGGCTGCGCATGCGTGCCCGTCTCCGTGCCCTCCGCGCACAGGCCAAGGCTCTGCACCGACGTCAACAGGCTGCCCTGGCCATCCTGGCCAGGCCCGAGCACACGCTCGCCCTCGACCTTGGTCAGTCTTGAGTCGCGGGAGGGCGGGGACCCCTTCGCCGTGCCGGCTTCGCGGGAATGACGGTCCTCGTGGCCCCGGTGGGCGGCCACGGGGCATCAGGGCGCTTCGGGCGTCACCTCCGAGGGTGATCGGGTCCCGTCGCGGACTGCCTCATGATCTTCCGGTGGTGGCAGGTAGGGACGGAAGTGGTCGGCGACGAGGTCGGCGACAGCGGTGGCGTCGAGGGTCCCATCGACCTCGATCACGCGGATGCCCAGGCGCCGGGCGGTGCGGACGGCATCGTCGGCGATGAGGCGGTCTCGTTCGAGCCGGTTGCGTTGGGCCCGGGCGGGGTCGCTGACGTTGTGTCCGAGGGTGGCGGCCCGGGTGAGGGTGCGTAGTTGCCGGTCGCGGAATTCTGCGGTGGGCACCATGACGACCATCTGCCGGGGCGAGCCGGCGACGGGTACGACCAGCTCGGGGCGCAGCCCCCAGCCTTCGGCGACAATGGGGCGTCCGGCGACCAGAGCGCGCAGGTCGTCCAGTACCCATGCGAACCGGACGGGGAAGCCGGCCAGCGTTTCGGCGGCCATTTCCTGCGGGGTGGTGTTCACCCAGGTGACATCGGGGTCAGGGTCATCTGGAGACTGACCGAGCCGGACACGGCGAGTGATCCGGCGATCGTTGTGGCCACGGGCGTCGTGGTAGTCGTAGTGATACGCGGTCAGTCCGTATCGCTGGGCCAGCAGCCGGGCCACGGTGGACTTGCCGGCCCACTGCCCCCCGCCGATCCACAGAACCCGGCCGAGCGTGCCGAACGGATCCCATACTCGAGCCTCACCTGCGGACACAGGCCTCCCTGTCGGCTGCCGACGGCTGATCGCCTGCCGCCATCTTCTCATCAGGAACTCCTGCGGACACTGCTCGTCGCAGACCTGGGCGTCGGTTCCTTCCGCCCCGTGATCGACGCTGATGACCAAGGATCAATGCGGCAGGTTCTCCAGAGTCAGTGACCAGGGGTAGTCGTCGATGCGTTCGGCTCCTGAGCTTGGCGGGTGCGGCTCGAACTGGCCGGGGCCGAGCAGGACGCGGACGCCTTCGGCGCGGAGTTGGTCGACGCTGCGCCGGAACGGGCTGCGTGATGCCAGTGCGGTGTTGACGAAGGGGAGGATCACCACCGGGATGCCAAGCCCGGGTGCTTCGGAGAGCAGGCCGAGTGCGTAGGTGTCGGCGGTGCCTTGGGCGAACTTGTTGATGGTGTTGTAGGTGGCTGGGGCGACGATGATGGCGTCGGCTCTGGGGGACTTGGGTTCGTGGGGTTTGCGGTACTGACTGCGGACGGGACGGCCGGTCTGCTTCTCCAGTTCGGCGACGTCGATGAAGTCGAGTGCCGACGGGGTGGCGATGATCTGGACGGTCCAGCCGGCATCTCGGGCGAGGGTGACGAGGCGGCCGACATCGGGGGCGGGGCCGGCGGCGCAGACGATGATGTAGAGGACCTTGCCGGGTTGGGGCACGCGATGACTCCCTGGTTTGCCGCGTACTCGCGGGCCGGGCGGGATGATCAGGCTCCCACCTCAGCCACCTACTGATCTGACCGTCCCCCGTCCCGGACGGACGCCGGCCCCACTCCGCAAGCACAGGCGCACCCCAGCCGCTGAACAACCGGCGGCGGGGGAGCTCCTAGGGGACAAGCCGATCGGTGGTGGAACGGTTGTCGGCAAGGATTCGGACGTTGTCAGGACCCCATGTGTACTCGACGACGGGTAGTTCGAACCCTGCGGGGAACCGTTCCATGAACTCTCTGGTCGGCCGGCCGTCGAGGCGCCGGTAGAAGGAGATCGCGGCGACGTTGTCGCGCAACACCTCCAGGTAGACCGTCTTGTCAGGGTGTCGCTCGGCGGCCCACCCAAAGGCGTGGTGGACGAGTTGGCGGCCGATGCCGGACTGCTTGCGCACCGGCTCGACGTGCAGGTTGTCGAGCAGGATGCGCCCGTCGGCTTCGACGGCGAGATAGGCGAACCCCACGAGGGCGTCGCCGTCGACGGCGACGAGCAGGCAGCGGGTGTGATCCTGCTCCGCGGTGACAGTGGCGAGCCGGGTGCTCCACATGGCCTTGCGCTCGTCGAGCAGGGGCCCGTTCAGGTAGCCGGCGGGCATGATCTCGGCATAGGCGGTCAGCCAGCTACGAGTGTGGAGCTCTGCGATGGGCTCGGCGTCGTCCTGGGTACCGGATCTGATGTGCATGGCGTAGAGGTTGGCATAGCCGCTGATAGAGCCGTTAATCGCCGTGTGCGCCGTCTTGAGGCAGAGCGGCCGATCGGAGCGGAGCGGCTTGCGTCGATCCGGAGTTCAGCAGGTCACGTAGCGGTCGGCAGAGGGGCGGCTATTGCGCGACGGCTGGGATGAACCAGCCCTCCATCCGACCAACGTGGCCCAGTATCGACGGCTTCCTGATCAGAGCCTCGAACTCGTATACCGTTCGGTATGGAGCCGCAGATTCGCTCGGGTAAGTGGCGTGAACACCTTGGCTGTTGATCCTGATCAGGTCGCCGTGCTGTGGGACGAAGGCACCGAGTGGAAGGACGGAGACACCGTCTTCCGTGTTGAGCGTGCCACGCGCCGCCATGCCGTACCGCCTGACAGCCTGTGGCACGGGGTACGGACAGTCATGCGCACGCTCGCGCACGTCCACGGAGACGATGCTGTCCGCTTGGTGGCCTGGTTCGAGGAGTAGGCGATCCGGCATGCCGGCGTCGATACACCGCGGGAGATCTCGCTTGCCTGGGTTCATGCGGTAGGCAACACTGCAGCGTGCACTCCGAAGAGCGAGCCGAACAGCTGGTAGACGAGTTGTTGGGCCGTATATACACGGCATTGCGTGACGGCGGCCTCGACGCCGAACCCGTCCTCGAACTTGCCTGCACGCTGGAGGAATGGGGTATGAGTACTCCGGCGACGCAGGAGATCCTCGAACGCCCCGCTGCCCATCTGACCGCGGCCGACCTGACCCGCCTGGGCGAGAGCCTTCTCCGTGACGCCAACTTCGAGCCGAGATTCGCCCTCGAACCCCGTCTGTGGGCGACGCTGGAGCATGCGCTGGAGGTCGTGAAGCGCGACGTTCGCGCCGGAGGGATCACCAGTACGTTTCGCTTGGTCACTCACGACTGGGACAGCAGGGGTCGCGCCTGGGTGGAGTTCCTGGGTGGTTATCACGGCAACGGCATCGACCCCATCGCGGGCAGTAGCGCTCAAGGTGCGCTCGGGGAAGTCGCCGATGCTGTCCAAGAAACGTTCATGGGAATGATTCTGAAAGTGTGGCCTGTCTGCGCCACGCACGATCGTGGCCTGCACGCCGGATACGAACATGGAATGGCCGTTTGGCGGTGCACCGGCGATGGGACGCATACCGTCGCGCCCGTTGGTGAACTGCCTTGATCGCGCCAGCGCATGCATGGGGATGGGCGTGGAAGTACGGGCGGACGACCATTACCCGGATCGTCGATCGCCCCCGACCAACAACGAAGGCCAGCCCCCCATGTGGCGATCGTAGGGCTGTACTTGTGCGGCGGCGTGGCGCCGCCGCTGATCTCTAGGAGAGCGATTCGGCAATGCTAGGCCGTCTCCGATGCCTGCCCGATGAGCGCGAGGAGGTCGGCGATAAGGGTGCGGCCGGCGGCGATGGTGGCTCGCGACGTTGTGGTGTGGGGGCTGCCGTCGAGGTCGACCACTACGGCTCCGGCTTGGCGGGCGATGATGATGCCTGCGGCGGTGTCCCAGGGGTTGTTGCTGAGCATGATGAGGGCGTCGGTCTTGCCGTGGGCGAGCCATGCGAGGTCGATGGCGGCGGAGCCGAACATGCGGATGCGTTGTACCCGGGCGGCGAGTTCGTGGGTGAGGGCGAGACGCGGGCGGTTGCGTTCTTCGGCATTGGTCCCAACGGCGTAGTCGCCGATGGCGACGATGGCGGCGTCCAGGTCGCGGGTGTCGCTGGCGTGGATCGGTGTGCCGTTGGCGTGGGCGCCTGCCCCCTCGGCTGCTGTGTAGCTGGTGTCCAGGAAGGGGAGGTCGATGACGCCCAGGATGGAAGCGGTGTCCTCGATCAAACCCAGGGAGACGGCGCACAGAGGGAGGCCGTGCAGGAAGTTGGCGGTGCCGTCGACGGGGTCCAGCGCCCAGAGCAGGCCCTTGCCGGCGTGGCTGAGTCCTTCCTCCTCGCCGAGGAACCCGATCTCGGGGGTCTCCCGGGTCAGGAAGTCTCGGACGGCGTCTTCGACGGCGTAGTCCACCTCTGTGGCCATGTCGCGGTCGCCCTTGGCGGTCACCACGCCGGGGGCCTTGGTGCGGATGATGTCGGCGGCGATGGTGGTGGCCTGTTCCGCGATGGGCAGCAGAGAGCGGGCGTCGATGCTCATAGGGGTGTGCTCCGCTCCCACATGTCGGTGAAGACCTGGTCGAAGACGGGGAAGAGGCCGCCTGCGGCGGTGTTGTCCGCGATCACCAGCGTAGGTGAGTCGCTGCATCCGGGCGCCTCCTCCATCGGTGAGCGGGAGCGAGCCGGCTGCTGGCGTTGCAAGGGCACCGGCTCGGCGGGTGAGTCCGCATGGTGGTGAACGTCGACTGTATGAGCCCTCATGTCGCCATGGCCAAGGCAAGTCACATGCGGCTCGTCTGGCGGGCACCGTTCAGGTCCGAGGACCGCGTGCGCGTGGTGGCGTGGACGTGTGATTGCCGCCACGGTGTACGACTGTGCCACGCGGCCGGAAAGGCTTTCGTCCGGCGCACGCATCGACTTCACGGCGCGTCGGAGGTCCGAGATGCCTAGCGGTGGTTGTTCAAGGAAGCGGAGACGGTCTGGACTGCGCTTTTGCGGGGCGAAGCGCGATAGGCGGCACGGCGGCGGCTGATACCGGGACGCTCTCACCGCTCCACATGCTTCCGGACATTGAACGGCCGGCCGTCGACGCGGTCGCGAAGCAGCTCTTCGGACAAGCATCAAAACCACGAAGGGCCGGACTCCCAGAGAATGGGTTCCGGCCCTCTTTGCTGTGAAAGTTGGCTGTACGACCTCGCCAGACAAGATCGAGGAGAGGCGTTCGAGCTGGTAGGGCGCCCGGGGCTCGAACCCGGAACCTACGGATTAAAAGTCCGCAGCTCTGCCAATTGAGCTAACGCCCCATGCACAGCAAGGGTACAGAGACTACCGGCCGGTACGCGACGCCGTTCTCGCCCCATCACAGTAGCGGATCGTGCGCTTGCCCAGATCGGGAAGAGGCTTCTCAGCGGAAGGCGTCGAGCCCGGTGAGCGCCTTGCCCAAGGTCAGCAGGTGCACCTCCTGGGTGCCCTCGTAGGTGAGCACGCTCTCCAGGTTGTTCATGTGCCGGATGACCGGATATTCCAGGGTGATCCCGTTGCCGCCCAGCACCGACCGTGCCTGGCGTGCGATGTCGAGGGCCGCGCGGACGTTCGCCAGCTTGCCGAAGCTGATCTGGACGGGCTCCAGGCGTCCCGCGTCCTTGAGCTCTCCCAGGTGGAACGCCGTCAGCGACGCCTGCGTCATGCCCACGTACATCCACGCGAGCTTCTCCTGGGTGAGCTGGAACGACCCGATCGGCTTGTCGAACTGCACACGCGTCTTCGCGTACTCGACCGCCGACTCCAGGCACGCGCGGGCCGCTCCCACGACTCCCCACAGGATGCCGAAGCGGGCCTCCGACAGGCACGAGAGCGGGCCCTTCAGGCCCGTCACCCCGGGGAGTACGGCGGAGCCGGGCAGGCGTACGTCGTCGAAGTACAGGGACGAGGTGACCGACGCCCTCAGGGACAGCTTGCGGTGGATCTCAGGGGCGGAGAAGCCCGGCGTGGAGGTCGGGACGACGAAGCCCCGGATGCCCTCGTCGGTCTGCGCCCACACCACGGCGACGTCCGCGACCGAGCCGTTGGTGATCCACATCTTGGAGCCGTTGAGGATCCAGTCGGACCCGTCGCGCTTGGCGTACGTCCGCATGCCGGCCGGGTCGGAGCCGTGGTCGGGCTCGGTCAGGCCGAAGCAGCCGATGGCCTCGCCCGCCGCCATCCGGGGCAGCCACTCCTCCTTCTGCTCGTCGGAGCCGTACCGCCAGATGGGGAACATGGCCAGCGAGCCCTGCACCGACACGAACGACCGCAACCCCGAGTCGCCGGCCTCCAGCTCGCGGCAGGCCACGCCGTACGAGACCGCGTCGGTGCCGGCGCAGCCGTAGCCCTCCAGGTGCATGCCGAGCAGCCCCAGCGAGCCGAGCTCGGGCGCGAGCTCGCGCGCCGGGAACACGCCCTCCTCGAACCAGCCCGCCACGTGCGGCAGGACGCGGTCGGACACGAACGATGCGACCGTGTCGCGGATGAGCCTCTGGTCACCGTTGAGCCGGTCGTCGACGCGCAGCAGGTCGTCCATGGCGATCCTCTCCTCGCACAAGCGCCTTTATGTAAGGGGCTACCAGGGTTTCTACAGGGGAATTCCCGATGTGCCAAAGAGGGCAGCGGGGGCACGCTTGAGACATGAACGAGAACATCAAGCAGTTGCGCAGGACTCACGACGGCAGGATCATCGCGGGCGTCTGCTCCGGTGTCGGGGAGTACCTCGGCATCGACGCCAACCTGGTCCGCATCGCGCTCGCGGTGGCGACGCTCTTCGGCGGGGTGGGGGTCGGCCTGTACGCGATCGGCTGGCTGCTCATGCCCGAGGCGGGCAGGGACACCTCGATCGTCCAGGACCTGCTGAACAAGCAGCAGGCCAAGTCCACCTGGCAGAGCGGCACGACGACCACCCCCGGCACCTGGGACGACGAGCAGAAGCCCCAGCAGTGATCAGGTGGGCGCCGAGGCTCGCACCCGGTGGGACTCGTCGCCGCGGGACTCGGTCCAGACCATGGCCAGCACGGCCGCGCACGTCACTCCCATGACGCCGGACAGTGCGACCACGAGTTCGGGACCGAGTCTCTCGGCGGCCAGACCGCCCACCAGGATCCCGGCGCCCTGCGCGGCCATCAGCCCCGACTGCGCCAGGCCGAACGCCTGCCCACGCCGCTCGGCCGGCACCCGTTGCACGAACGCGGCGTTGGCCGCGAGCTGGTAGGCCCCGCCCACCCCCGACAGGACCCAGGCCGCCAGCACCACGGCCAGCGGCGGCCGCAACGCGCTGACGACCAGCGGCAGACAGCTCAGCACCGCCATCCAGCCCATCAACCGCAGCCGTCGCGACGGCGACACGAACCTGCTGAAGAGGAACGCCCCCAGCACCGTGCCCGTCGGCATCGCGGCCATCAGCAGCCCGGTGACCACCGGGACGGGCAGCCCCTCCGGGGCGAGGGCCGCCGCGTACGGCGCGGCCAGCCCCTCCGGCAGCACGTAGAACCCGCACAGCCAGGCGAACATCACCAGCGTACGCAGCCGCCTGTCGCCGAAGACCAGGCGCGCCCCGGCCCTGGTCATCGCCCACATGGACGGCCGGTCCTCCTCGGCGGCCGCCGCCGGCCGCCGTCGCACGCCGGAGACCAGGATCAGCGCCGAGCCGAGGAAGGTGGCGGCGTCCAGCGCCAGCGCGCGGTACGGGCCGAGCGTGGCGATCACCGCGCCGCCCGCGGCGAAGCCGAGCATCTGCACGCCCTGGTTGGTCATGTTCTGCAGCGCCGTGCCCACGACGTACCGGTCGCCCTCCAGCACCTCGGGCAGCAGCGCCGCCCGCGCGGCCGAGAACGGCGCGCTGAGCAGCACCACCAGGAACACCAGCGCGCACAGCACGGAGAACGGCATGCCGGGCAGCGCCATCACGGCCACCAGGGCCGCGCGCAGCAGGTCGCACGCCACCATGACCCCCCGCCGGGCGAACCGGTCGGCGAGGCCGGCCAGCAGCGGGCCGCCGGCGATGGACGGCAGGTAGGTGAGGGCGTAGACGGCGGCGGTCGCGAGGGGCGAGCCGGTGCGGTCGTAGACGAGGACGGCGAGCGCCACCTGGGCGAGCTGGTCGCCGAGGAGTGACAGGCCCTGGCCGTACCACAGTGCTCGGAACTCGCCGATGGCGATGACCTCGCCGTAGGTGGCTTGGTGCTCTTCAGCACGGCGATGCCGCCCCGGCAGCCGTCGCGTCCGCATGGCCCCCATTGGACTCCGCTGTGCCTGACTCTGAGTATTCAGTACGTCACCTAAGGTGCCTGATCAGGCCCCGTACCGCAAGCAGAAGAGGGCAACCGGCGCCCGGGGGCTCACCAGCCGAGCTCGTGCAGGCGGGCGTCGTCGATGCCGAAGTGGTGGCCCACCTCGTGCACCACCGTGATCCGTACCTCTCGTACGACCTGCTCCTCGGTGTCGCAGATCCGGCAGATCGCATTGCGGTAGATCTCGATGCGGTCGGGAAGAACCGCGGAGTACCAGTCGCCACGTTCGGTAAGGGGAATTCCGGTGTACAGGCCCAGAAGGTTGGGTTGGGGCGGATCGTCCACCACCGTGACGACGACGTTGTTCATGACGCGGGTCAGCTCGGCGGGGATGGTGTCCAGCGCCTCGGCGACCAGCTCCTCGAACGTTTCCCGCGAAATATCGATCACATGTGCCATTCTGCCTCGCGCCGGGGGTAGGCAAGTAAACGTATGAACGTCGCTCGCATCCTTCGGACAGTCATCGCGTCGAAGGCGTCGAGGGTCGTGGCCGCCCTCATGGTCGCGGCCGTCGGCGCCTGGCTCGGCATCTTCCTCAGCGGCACCGTACGGGCCCAGATCGGGCCCGTGGAGACGGGCATGTCGCTGCGCCCCGCGTGGGGCGGTGAGACGGTCGTGGACGCGAGCCCGCTGGGCACGCTCACGTTCCACACCCACGACGCCCCGCTACGGCTGCGCATCACGTTGGACAACATCGACCAGGAGCGCGCCAAGGCCCTCATCGAGGACCCGCGACTGACCGACCGGCTGCCCGGCATCATCGAGCGGGACCTGCTCGACGGCGTGCGCGCGCTGGTCATCCGGTCGCTCCTGTGCGCGGGGGCGGGGGCGCTGGTGGCGGTGCTGCTGGTGTTCAGACGGCCCAAGGTCGCGCTGCTCAGCCTGCTCGCCGCCGCCGTGGGGCTCGCGGGGACGGGCGCGCTCGCCGCGTACACGTTCCGGCCGGACTCGCTGGTCGAGCCGCGGTACTCGGGCCTGATCGCCGCCGCGCCGTCGCTGGTCGGCAGCGCGGAGTCGATCGTGACGAAGTTCGAGTCGTACCGGTCGCAGCTCACCAAGCTGGTTACGAACGTCTCCAAGCTGTACAACACGGTCTCGACCCTGCCGGTGTACGACGGGGACCCGCGTTCCATCCGTGTCCTTCACATCTCGGACATTCATCTCAATCCGATCGCCTGGAACGTCATCCGGTCCCTGAAGGACCAGTTCGCCGTGGACATGATCATCGACACGGGCGACATCTCGGACCACGGCACCAAGCCCGAGAACAAGTTCGTGGAGGAGATCGGCCGCCTCGGCGTCCCCTACGTCTTCGTCCGCGGCAACCACGACTCCATGACCACCCAGAAGGCCGTCGCCAAGCAGAAGAACGCCGTCGTCCTGGACGACAGGTCGCAGCAGGTCGGGGGCCTGACCATCTTCGGGCTCGGCGACCCCCGCTTCACCCCGGACAAGTCGGTGGCCATCGACTCTGACCCGGCGAAGCTGGAGCAATGGGGACGTGACCACCTCCCCGAGGTCGGCAAGCCGGACCTCGTGGCGGTCCACGACGGCATCATCGGCCGCGGCTTCTCCGGCGCCACCCCCATGGTCCTGGCCGGCCACGCCCACGCCCGCTCCACCACCATGCTGCCCACCGGCACGCGCGTCCTCGTCCAGGGCTCCACCGGCGGCGCCGGCCTGCGCGCCCTCGAACACGCCGAGCCCACCCCCGTACAGGCGTCGGTCCTGTACTTCGACCGCGAGACCAAGCGTCTGCAGGCGTGGGACGACATCACGCTCGGCGGACTGGGGGAGCAGTCGGTCTACATCCAGCGTCACGTGGAGGAGAACCCTGGACGTATGATTTCTCCAGCGCCAACGAACACCCCGACGCCATCGGGGACCGTGACGGGCACGCAGTCGCCGGCCGCCGGCCCGCCACTTTGGCATCAGGGGCAATCGTCCCCTATGCTTCAGAGGTCTCCGACGGAAGGCGACAGGGAATCCTGAGCCCCCATCGTCTAGCGGCCTAGGACACCGCCCTTTCAAGGCGGCGGCACGGGTTCGAATCCCGTTGGGGGCACCGCGAAGCGCCTGGCGCTACCGGGAAACGGATGGTCGAAGGCCACCGAAGAACTGGTAAGCTAAGCGAGTCGCAAGGCAAGAACAGCAAGATACGCAAGACAAGCAAGGTCCTGTAGAGCAGTTTGGAGTGCTCGCCACCCTGTCAAGGTGGAGGTCGCGGGTTCAAGTCCCGTCAGGACCGCTCTGGGTCAGGTAGCTCAGTTGGTACGAGCGTCCGCCTGAAAAGCGGAAGGTCGGCAGTTCGACCCTGCCCCTGACCACCTTTTTGAACAGCAAGAACGCCCCGAACGGATCGCCGTTCGGGGCTTTTTGATGTTCGCTGACACCAACAGTGACAGCAACGTCATAGATGCACGGGGTGAGGGCGGAGTCCGTGGATTCCAGTCAGCCGAAGTTCCTCTTGATCGACGGGGATGGGCAGGTGCTGGGGGCGTGCCTCGATGCCGAGGGCGTCTTCGTTGAGCCGACGAAAAGCGCCGAGTCCGCGACAGTCGAGATCCTGGGATGCCTTCCTGTTCAGCGATTACGTGACTACCTTGAGGGGTCCAAGCGATACCGCCTGAGGAACCCTCTCTGGTTGGAAGGGCTCCGGATGCTCGACGCGGCAGGAGAGCCGCTCGCGGACTTCTGGGTGGGCGAAATCATCGAGTGGCGCCCCTCACAACTCGATCCCGAACGAGTGGACATCATCGCTGAGTGGGGATACGACAGCCCGCGGTCCGGTGCGCGGCATATCTGGGAGCGCTGGCGTACGGCCCGGCCTGACCAGATCAACCAGTGGGCGGTGTACGGCTCGGAGGGCAGACGGGAATGGCTGACCGTTGTCGGCCGCAGCAGCTTCCGGCAGACGGGGCCGGCTGATCGTCCGGCAGGGCGTACCTACCACCTCGATGGAGCTCACGTCACCGATGAGACCTCCTTCTACCTCGCCGCCGGGGAAGCCATCAACGGGCCAGGGGGTTATTTCGGGTGGAATCTCGATGCGCTGAATGACTGTCTGTGCGGTGGGTTCGGAGCAACGACACCGTTCACCTTGATCTGGAGCGACTCCCAAGCTGCGCGACAGTCCCTGACAGTGATCTTGGAGGAGATGGACGACGCTCCGACTCTTTTCGAGATCATCCAGACGATCTTTGCGGAGCGCGGGGTGGAGGTCGTGTTGAGGTGACAGCAACGGCGCCGCCTCCGCTGCTCGGCCGTCCATGGCAGGCTGATACTCGTGTGGTTACTTCCATGGCCCGTGGCGAAAGATCCGGGTCACGGCACGGTTTTGCCCAGGGCGCTTCGGACCGTACGCGCCGTCGACACCGCCACGATGATCGAGTTGTTGCGGGAGACCTCAGGTTCCGCCAAGCCACAGTCCACCGAGCTCACGGCTGCTCACCTCGCTCCGGGAGGAACCCACTATGTGATTCCTCAGCCACGTAAGTCGTGGGATGTACCTGTCGAAGGCTGTGTCTCCGCGGCCATGGTGCTCAGAATGAACGACGGCGCGCTCATCATGAGCGGACTTCACAGGCCTCTACCGATGCTGCGTTTCCAGCAGCTTCCCAAGACGCTGTCACGGTGGGAGGAGTATCGGACAGCGTGGCGCGCGAGGGGCCTGAGGAGGGACTTCCATGTGTGGTCCCGCGATCACCGGCACGACCACAGCTGCAAGCACCCGCGCTGTGTCGAAGAACGTGAAGGTCACTGCGCCTGCTACACGTTCTCGGAAGACCTGCGGACAGCTCGTGACCGGCCGGCCGGGCTGGAACACGGGTCGGCGCAGGAGGCCATCAGGGTATTGATGGCCATGGGGTTCATTGAGCTGCGAGCCGGCAGCCACCTCGTGAAGCGCGCGTTGGCTGCGGGGGAAACGGACGCGGCACTGACGCATCTGGAGCACATGCGCATGATCGCGGACGTGTGCCACAACCTTCCGAAGGATTTCTTCCCCAAGAGGCGCAAGGCTCGTGAGCGGCACGCCATCGAGAGCCTCCGATTCCAGCTGCGGGAGCTTGATCCCGACGATCGTGCTGCTCAGTGGGTCGTGGGGCAGCTGGAGAGTCAGGGATTCGACTATGTTCGGGTCCTCCGAGATCGGACCAGATGGAAGCACGCCCGGTAACGGCGTCACCGAGCGTGCTGACCAGCCGTGAAAGCGTTTGGCTATCAGAGGGCATCTCCCAGCTTGCGCAGGGCAGTGCGCTTGTCGTCGAGGGAGGCGTGAGCGTAGACCGTCATGGTCACCTCGATGTCGCTGTGGCCCACGATGTCGCGGACGACCTGGGGTGGGACGCCGAGGTTGAGCAGGAGCGTGACGCAGGTGCGGCGGAGGTCCTGGAAGCGCACGGTCAGGTCAGCTCGTAGATCAGGAGGGTGCCGTCCACGCGCCGGGCTAGAGCCCATAGCCGGGTGGTGCCCGGGACCGGGACGATGTCCACGATTCCCGCCCACCCCCCTTCCGCGGGCAGTGTCGATCTGGTCATGCGGCCGCCGCGGAAGTTGAGCACGTACGACTGCGTGTGGGCGGGGTTGGCGGCGACCCACACGCCGCCGACCCGGTCCGCGCGGATGGCAGGCAGCCAGGTCTTGGCCAACGGCAGGTTCAGCCACCTCCACGCGGTGCCGTCCCAGCGCACGATCATGCCGCGGTCGGGCACCTCGCAGGACCCGGACCGCTCGAAGGCGCCCTGTGTCACCAGCCACACGTCGTCGTGGGCGCGGGCCGCCATGCCGTAGAAGAGGCCGGCGGGGGAAGGGGGGCAGCCAGGCGCGGGAGGCAGGGGAGCGGTGACCCATCCGGAGCCGTTCCGCCGTATCACCGTTGTCCCTCCCGGGGGATGGATCAGTGCCCATGCCTCGCCCCCGTTGGGGGCGGCGACGAGCGAGATCTGGTCAAGGTCGCCGTACGGGCTCGGCTTGGGGACCGGTTTCCACGAGTGGCCGTCCCAATGGCTGAGTCCGGATCCGGAGTAGTCGTCCGGGCCGCCGTGTTCGGAGATCCAGACGTCGTCCTTGGCTCCGACGGCGACGGATCCACGCTCGTACTCGCTGGTCCACGGGCGGGACACCCACTGGCCGCCGGTCAGCTGGAACGGGCGGTCCCCGGAGAACATCCACAGGTCGTCCCCTGAGGGGGAGGCGGCGAACCGCGCGTTGTAGGCGCTGACGCCCTTCGGCAGCACGGTGGTCCGCCAGGAGGCGCCGTCCCAGCGGAGCATCGTCGAGCTGAGCTGCTGCCGGTCGTGCTGGAGGAGGGCCCAGGCCTGTCCCTGTTCTGTGGCGCCTATCGTGCCGGTCCATCCCCGCACCGCGTACGTGAGCCGCCACGTGGCCGCCCACGTCGCCTGTACGTCCGCGCCGCAGACCGCGAGCAGGAGGACGAGGACACTCGCGAATTTCACGAACGATCACGCTATCTCGCACGAAGGGGCGTGGCGGGATCTTGGTTACCTGATGTAGGCAGTACTGCCATCCCCCTTGGCCTTCAACAGGCCGGACTTGCCGTGGCTCTCTGTGGTCGGGGCCTGCGGCACGGCACGGCGGGTTCCGTGACGGCAACGCTGACGGCAACATCGCAGTTCGACCCTGCCCCTTCCCACTGGGTCCCTTCATGGCAGGCGGATGCCATTCCCACCTTGTGCCAACAGCTTGATCTCTGCGCGTGCCCGTGTGCGGAGACATCGTCGCACCTTGATGTACATCATCATGTACAGTGATGACATGAAGGTGATGACCATGTCCGAATCGCGGGCCAACTACGCCGCCACCCTCGACGCCGTCATCGACGACCAGGAAGAGGTCCTCATCACCCGCCCCGGCGGAGAAGGGGTCGTCATGGTGTCGCAGCGCGAATACGAATCGATGCGCGAGACGCTCTACCTGATGGCCTCTCCCGTCAACCGCAGACGGTTGTCAGAGGCGGTCGCCCGTCTGGAGGCCGGAGGCGGCGCCGTCCGCGAACTGGCCGATGGGGACACCACTTCGTGAAGATCCTTGTCGACGAACTCGCCTGGGCGGACTACTGCTACTGGCAGCGAGAAGATCGACGCATTCTCAAAAGGATTAATCAGCTGATCGCCGACATAGCGCGCAACGAGAACGAAGGCATCGGCAAACCGGAGCCGCTGAAGTACGAATGGTCCGGCTACTGGTCCCGGCGCATTACCTCAGAACACCGGCTCGTCTACCGCGTCAATGACGACACCATCATGATCGCTGCCTGTCGCTATCACTATGAGAAGTAGCGTCCGTCCGGTCGGCAACCCCAGCACTTGGCCTCGTTCCAGAGAGCGGAGTGGAGGCTTTGCGCTTCCTGCGGAGCGCCCTTCCTGCGAGAGATGCCTGCCAGCTCATCGGCTAGGGCCCCGCACCCGGTGACGTTGGCGGAGGTGACAGCAGAACGCCAGACGGATGGTCGCCTGCAGGGAGGCGACAGGCATGAACCAGGAAGCATCAGGCCCACGATGCACCTGACATGGGTCGTCGGTTCCGCAGGACCGATCCTCGTGGATCAGACAATCTGATCTTATGAAGGTGATGACTGCCACTGAAGCGTCTCGAAGCTTTGCGGCGGTTCACGATGCGGCCGAGCATGGAGAAACGATCGTGGTAACTCGCGGCGGGAAGCAGATCGCTGTGATCGGCCCCGCGCCGACAGCGCCGGGACGTATGGTCAAGGCGTTTCTGGCCGGCAGAGCGGGGACGTTGGACGCCGATTTCGAAGGCGACGTAGCAGCGGCCCGCGAGGCGATCGACAACGAGATGAGGGCCACGTGGCCCGACGCCTGATCCTTGAGACCGGTGTGCTCATCGCGGCCGAGCGAGGCAAGGCATCCGTGGACGCGGTGATAGGAGACGCCGATCACTGTGGCCGAGTTGCTCGTCGGCGTAGAACTGGCCGATGCGGCACGACAGCCCGATCGGCAGGCCTTCGTGGATCAAGTTCTCGCGTTGATCCCTGTCGAGGAGTACACGACGGACGTCGCCAGAGTCCATGCCCGTCTTATGGCGCATGTCCGACGAGAGGGCAAGTCGAGAGGCGCCTACGATCTGCTGATCGCGGTTACGGCCGCGGCCGCCGTGAGAACGGTGCTGACGATGGATGCGTCTGCCGCATTCGACGATCTCCCTGGCGTGCGCGCTCAGGTAGTTCCTCGCTGAATGTCGACGGCGCCGAGCCGCCGGCGAAAGTCCTATGCTCGGACGTAGCGTGATCCCTGGAGTCGAAGGTTCTACAAGTGGGAACAGATGGCGAACGCCGTAGCCGGTCGCAGCGCGGACGGGGCCTGCCCGCCCCCCGCGCTCGTCTTCGAGGGCTCCGTCTTGGCGGGCTCCGTCTTCAAGGGCTCCGTCGTCGCCCGTCCCGACCAGCCATGAGCGCCTGATGGGATTCTCCGCCATCTACCTGTTCGACGGGCGACAGTGGACGGAGCACCAGGAGGAGCCGGTGCCGCCCGAGGTCGAGCCGTGGCTGCGGGTCGACATCCATGACAGTGACATCGCGACCGTGGTCTACCGGCCGGCGGGGCGTGGGAGCGGCGTCGCCTACCTGGGGTTCACTCCTCGCACGTACTTCGAGGACGAGGACGCCTCGTCGCCGACCGACGTCGTCCGGGAGGCCACGGGCCTCGCCGACTGGTGGATGCTGCGAAGCCAGGGGGGTGGCGAGGTGGAGCATGCGGTGAAGGCGAGCGAGTTGCTCGGCTACCTCGCCGAAGACCGTGATCCCTGGGAGCTCGACCTGGACGACGAGGAGGAGGACGTCGACGTACTCGACGACGGGGAGGTCTTCGTCGAGGTCAAGACCGCCCGGTTCCTTGAGGCCCTGGACCTGCCCGTCCCTGCGGACCTCCCGGACTGACCGAACTGGCGCACTGACTGCCCGGTACGAACGGGTCTGGACCGTATTGTCCGGGCTCTGGGCGTGCCTTTATGGAGTTCCGGGCAGCGTCGTCAGTATGAATGGTGGAAAACGGTTCAAGCCCATCATCGGCCTCCTCTTTCTGTTCGCGGCCGGATCCTGCGGGAACGCCCCCATCCAGATCAGTGCCGTCGAGACCGCGCCCGCGGGAGGAGCCGCAGCCGCTCTCAGGTCACCCGGGGACCCCAGCGATGATCCCGCCCAGGAGTCCGGCGGCATCGGAAGCCTCGAAAAGGCGGCCGCCGCGGCCACGAACGCCGTCGAGGGCACCCATGTCCTCTCGGTCCAGTCGGAGAACGGCGGCCAGATCTGGGAGGTCCAGCTGGCCCGCCCCGACGGCGCCGAGCAGTTGATGGAGGTGGACGCGTCAGGGGACGTCGTCTCGAAGCCCCGGACCAAGGACACCGGCAAAGGCGAGAAGGCCCGGGTCATGGGCATCATCAAGGACGCCGAGCTCTCCTTCGACGACGTGGTGAAGAAGGTGTCCTCCGCGGTGCCGCACGGCAAGATCACCCACATCAGCCTGGACAGGTACACCGACAAGGTTCTCGTCTGGGATGTCGATGTCCTCACCCCGGACGGTGCCTGGCGCGGCCTCAAGATCGACGCCAGGACCGGCACCGTCGACAAGACCGGCTAGCGAGGTCCGGTCGTCAGCGGAGCGGGTCGAACTCGCGCAGGGCGGCGGGCTGCTTGCCGGTGGTGATCTGCTCCGCCAGGAGGCGTCCCGTGGCGGGGCCGTGGGCCAGGCCCCACATGCCGTGCCCGCCGGCCACGTACACGCACGGGGTCCGGGTGGCGCCGATCAGCGGACGGCCGTCGGGAGTGACCGGTCGCGGGCCGACCCAGACGTCGGTGCGTTCGTCCCAGCGCACCCCGTCCAGCAGGGGGCGGGCGGAGGCGATGATCGCCTCCAGCCGGGCCGGGACGGCCGGGGCGTCGGGGTCGCGGAACTCCATGGTGCCCGCCACACGCAGCCCTCCCTGGTACGGCGTGCATGCCACCCGTACGTCCGGCAGGTAGACCGGTCCCGGGACGGGGCGGTCCACGGGCACGGTGAAGGAGTAGCCGCGCCCGGCGCGCACCGGGGAGCGCACTCCCCAGCGGGAGGCCAGGCGCGGCAGCCAGGCGCCGGTGGCCAGCACCACCGCGTCGGCGGACAGCATCGTGCCGTGGCGGGAGACCACGATGGCCTTCCTGTCGTCGCTGCGCACGTCGGCGACCTCGAAGGCGTACACGGTCGCGCCGCGGGCCATGACGGCCCTGCCGAGGGCGTGGACGAAGCGGCCCGGGTCGACGTACCGCTGACCGTCGATCCGTACCCCGGCCCGCAGGGCGTCCGAGGCGAGCGGGACGTGCTCGGCCACCTGGCCGGCGTCCAGGACGGTGTGGTCCACCTGCTGCCCGGCGTCCGCCAGCCTGCGCAGCTCGCGCAGCAGGCCCTGGGCCTGGCGCGGGGTGCGGAAGGCCGCGGTGATCGGTGCCGCCACGGTCGAGACGGCCGGCCCGTCGGCGCCGAGGATCTCGTACGCCTCGATGGACTCCTGGTTGAGCGGCAGGTTGGCGCGCACCGCCCGGCTCCACGACGACCAGCGGCAGTTGGCGGCGAAGCGGGCCAGGAACGCCCACAGTCCCGGGTCGAGGGTCGCGGGGATGTGCAGCGGGGCGGCGGGGTTCAGCAGCGAGCGCAGGCCGTAACGCAGGACGGAAGGCTCGTTCAGCGGGATGGCCAGGCCGGGGGCGATCCATCCGGCGTTGCCCCAGGACGCGCCGGCCGCCACCCCGCCGCGGTCCACCACGTGGACCTCGACGCCGCGTTCCTGCAGGAACCACGCGGTCGACAGGCCCACGATGCCCGCGCCCACCACGATCACCGATCGCGGCCAGTCGCCGATGCGCTCGGTGCCGACCATGCCCTACCTCCGTACCCCGGAACGAATGCTGCTCTCGACGTCAGCATGGCCCGGAGGCCGCGGTCTGACGTTGTGCGTGGCGGACAATCGGAGCGGCGGCGTTGTGCGACGGGGACAACGCTCAGGACTCCTCGGCGGCGGCCAGACCGATGATCATGGCCAGGCGCTGGCGGGCGTCGCCGAGGTCCAGCGGGGTGACCTCGCTCATCTTGCGCAGCCGGTTGCGGACGGTGTTGCGGTGGACGCCGAGGCGCTCGGCGGCGACGGCGGGATCGCCCTGCGCCTCCAGCCACGCCCGCAGCGTCGCGACGTACTGGGTCGCGTGCAGGGTGTCGTGCCGGCGCAGGGCGCTGACCGGCCCGCGCGCGGGGGTCCGTCCGGTACGTGCCGCGACGCGCAGGCGCTGGAGCAGGATGTCGTCCCAGGACTCGTCGTAGGCCGGCGGTGGGGTGCGGGGATCGCGCGTCTCGTGCAGGGCCAGGCACTCGTCGGCCTCCTGCCTGCCGGCCGGCAGCTCCGCCGCCTCGGCCGCCGCGCCGATCCCGGCGGCGACGCGTACCCGGGCCGGCAGCGCCGCCTGGAGCGCGGACACCCACTCCCGCGCCGCGTCCGGTTGCTCGCCGGGCAGGATCGTGTAGATCGTGTTGCCCAGCAGGGTGCTGCGTCCCGGCCGGGACCAGCCGAAGCCGGTGGTGGCCCGCTCGAAGGCGAGCAGCAGCGCGGCGTGCCGCTCGGTGGCGATGTACGCGCGGACCGCGATGACGCGCATGACTCCGTGCGGCAGGCCGAGCTGGCTCACCACCGTCGCGGCGTCGGCGCTGCCCTCCAGCAGGCGGATGACCAGGTCCGACTCCACCTGCCGCTCCAGGTCGGCGCTCGCCCGGGAGCGCAGGAGGTGCAGCGCCACCGTGCGGGCGCCGTCCGCCAGGGCGGCGCGCCGGGCCCCGGCCAGGGGAGTCGCGCACATCACCCACACCGAGCCCAGCAGCTCGCGTCCCGCTCGGACCGCCACCACCATCCGCCCGGCCAGGCCGTGCTCCGGGTCCGGCTCGACGAACACCGGCTCGTCCACGGCCGCCAGGTGGGCCGACACCCCCCGGGCGTGGAGCAGGTTGCGCAGCCGGTCCGGAACCTGCCGGGCCAGGATGGTCTCCACCCGGGCGGGATCGCCCGCCTGCTGCGAACGTGAGTAGGCCAGCACCCGCGAGAGCCGGTCCTCGATGGTCACCGCGCCGCCGACCGCGTCGGCCAGGCTGTCGGCCAGGGCGAACAGGTCCGTGGGGCCGCGCCCCGACTCGGTCTCCCGCCCCTCCAGCACCAGTCCGTAGACCACGCCGGCCAGCTGGCTCCACGAGACGGCCGGGTCGACCAGCATCACCGCCACGCCCTCGCTCGCGCCGGCCAGGGACGCCTCCCGCTCGGCGTCGGCCCCGGCGCGCACCAGCACCACCGCGGCCTGGGCCGCCACCGCCCACCGCACCGCCTCCGTGACCGACGCGGCGCCCACGGCCAGCAGCACATCGCCCGACACCCGGCTGTCGGTGGCGTCGGGCATCGCCACGCTGCGCAACGGCGCCGAGCGCGAGTCGGGCCGGCCGCACAGCCGCACCCCGTATCCGCCCAGCACGTTGACCAAGCGGTCCAGTCTGATCATGAACTGTTCCCTGTCGGATCGTCGCCCTCCGGGTGCCCCCCTCGCAGGAGGGCACCCGGGCGCGTGGATGCTAGGCGGCCTCGTAGCGGCGCTGGCACTTGATGCAGTAGCGGGCCAACGGCCGGATCTTGAGCCGTTCGAACGGGATGCCCGCCTCGCAGTGGGCGCAGCGGCCGTAGCTGCCGGCCTCCATCCGGCTGAGGGCCTTGCCGAGCTCGGCGATGGCACGGTCGGCGGTGGTCAGGGAGACCAGCAGCTCCTGGTAGGTGTCGTCGGCGCCGTTGCTGTCCTCCGCCTGGGCCTGCAGGCCGAGGAGCTGGCGGGTACGCCGGTCGAGCTGCTCCTGCAGGTCCTGACGGAGCGTCTGCAGCTGCACGGTGCTGAGATGCGGCGTCTCACCGATGGGGGTTTCACGGATGGGGGTTTCGCGCATGGGCGTTTCGCGGATGGGTGTTTCGTGGAAGTCGGTCATGTGGAGACTCCTGGTGAGGAAGACGGGCGAGTTCGGGGCGGCTCAGCGGCCGCGTGCGGCGATGCCGGCCGCGAGAGCCGGTTGCAGGCACAGGCGGGTCAGGCCGCGGATGGTGGCGTGCGCGGGGTGCGGCGCCGCGGTGACCGGCATGCGCAGCGCGGTGTGCAGACGGTGCAGCAACTGCCCCTGCTGGGCGCCGCCGCCGGTGACGAGCAGACCGTTGCCGCGCGCGGTCGCCCGGAGGCAGGCGGGCAGGCGGCGCAGCAGGCCGGCCGTCATCTCGACGACGCCCTCCAGCGCGTACGGGAGCAGGCCGGCGCCGGTCGTGGCACTGAGCTGGAGGGCGGCGGCGTCGGTGATGGCGCCGTCGCGGATGGCGACGATCTCGACGATGCCCGCCCCCACGTCCAGCAGCAGGCACGGCCGGGGATCGGTGACGTCCAGACCGGCGCCGACGGCCGCGGCCAGCGGCTCCTCCACCAGCGTCACCTCGCACGCGGCCGCCTCGGCGACCGCGGCGCGCACCGCCCGGCGGTCACTCGGCGTCGCGGCCACGGGCACACCCACCATCGCCCGCTCCAGCGGCCGGCCGTCCGGCGGGCGGGCGTCCCGGAGCACCAGGTCGACCAGCCGCAGGCAGGCACCGGGGTCCGCGACCATGCCGTGCCGGATCGGCCGCACCGGACCGGCCGAACCCCATCCGGGAGCACCGACCCCGGACGGGACGGCCGACGGGCGGTCGGCGACGACGCATGCGCTCGCCGACAGCCACCGGGTACGCGAGGTGCCCAGGTCGAGCGCCACATAGCCCGGGCGGGTGGAAGCGGGGGCGGCGGCGTTCATGCCGTCACCTCGTGGCGGCGCGCGAGGGCGCATCCCTCGCACGTGCGCCGGTGGGGGCGCCGCCGCAGCTGCTCGAACGCGATGAACGCCCCGCAGCACTGGCAGGTGCCGTAGAGGCCCCGGTCCATGCGCTCCAGCGCGGCCTCGATGGCGGCGACCCTGCGCCGGGCCGTGCGCCGGCGTACGCGGCCGGCTGACGGGCAGGGCTGCGCGACGGCGTGGGCGAGCTGGTCGTACAGCAGCCCGCGCAGCTCCTCCAGCCGCGCCATGTGCTGCTCGTAGTGCTGCAGATGGGTGTGGACTGATCTGACGTCGGCCATGACGATGATCGGCTCCTTGCTCACACGGAAGAAAGCGCTCACACGGAGGCAGGCGCTCACACGAAAGAAGGTGCTCACACGAAGAGAGGACGGCACGCCCCACGTGGGGGTGCCGGTGGCCGAGCCGGCGCGACGGCGGGAGTCCGGGCACGCATGGCCGGCCCCACGGCGCGCGAGCAGCCGTAAGACAGCAGGCGAAGGAGGGGTCGGCTAGATCAGCGGAGGGCTGCGCGACCCCGCGGCGCGGTGCGCCAGCTGCTGGGGATCGCGGATCTGGTGCATGTCCGGGCGCGGCGGGAGCAGCAGCGCGAGATGGGCGGCCGCGTCGTGCCGCTCACGGCGCGGCGGCCACAGCGACAGCACATGGTGCTCGCGGGCGTTGGCGTTCTGCGGCGGCAGGCTCGTCAGCTGGGCGTCCCATGCGCCCAGGCTCCACGCCTGACCGGGAACGGGCGGCGCCCCGTGGCCCGTGTCGCCGCCGTAGCGGGCGTAACTGCACACCGACAGCAGCAGGGACAGCAGGACCAGGGCCATCACGCTGCCACGCGCGATGGGCCCGCGTGGTGTCGCCCACGGTCCCGTCATACGGCCGACCATAGCCGAGAGGACCCGAAAGACGAAAAGAGTTAGACGACCGCTTTTTCGCTGATCGCCGGGTTGTCCCCGTTGCTGTCCCGGGCGGGGTACGGTGGCCGCCAGACGCCCGGAGCCGCATCCGGCACCACCCCGTCCGGTGAGGAGGAGACGTGCGCGGAAGACTGCCCGCCGTCCTGCTCCTGCTGATGTCGGTGTTCGTGTTCGCCGGTCCCGGAGCTCACGGCGACGCCGATCGGAACGCCCACCAGAACGTACTCCAGTCCGCCTGGTGGAGCGCTCCGGGCATCGCCGGCCACGCGGGGCTGGGTGACCCTGCCCCGCCCGACCTCCACCCGGCACGAGCCACGCCGGTCCTGCCGGTGTGGCTCGCCGTCGCGCCGCCCCTCTGGCAACCGGGCCAGGCCACGCGCCGCGCCTCCTTCACCGCCACCCGGCCCCCCGCTCCACCGCGGCCGGGCCACCGCGTGGCCGGCGCTCGCGCGCCACCCTCCACGACGCGCTGACGTCCTTCTTCCCGACAGCCTGTGGAGGCTTCCATGTCCCGTGCGCCCGTGTGGCGCGCGGTGATCGCGTGTGCCCTCGTGATCACCGCTTTCATCCTCGCTTTCACCATGTCGCCGCGCCTCGGGCTCGACCTGCGCGGCGGCACCCAGCTCGTCTTCGAGACCCGCGACTCGCCCACCGCCAAGGCCGACTCCGACGCCACCGACCGGGCCCTGGACGTGCTCCGGCGCCGCGCCGACGCGCTCGGCGTCGTCGATCCCACCCTGGTCAGGTCGGGCGAGCGGCGGATCATCGTCGAGCTGCCCGGCGTGCTCGACCCGCGCCAGGCGGCCGAGGTCATCGGCAAGACCGCGCAGCTCGCCTTCCACCCGGTCACCGGCCAGGCCGACGCGGGCGACGCCCAAGCCGTGGCCGACGAGTCGGGCCAGCGGCTCTCGCTCGGCGCAGCCGCGATCACCGGTGACGGCGTGACGGACGCCGTCGCCCGCACTGATCCGCAGCAGGGCCCCGGCTGGTTCGTCACGGTCGACTTCCGCGACCCCGCCGCCTGGCAGCGGCTCACCGGCGCCCTCGCCTGCGAGCAGGTCGGCGATCCCAAGCGCCGGCTGGCCATCGTCCTCGACAAGGAGATCATCTCCTCGCCCCAGGTGGACGCGTCCGTACCCTGCCAGGCAGGCATGCAGGGCGGATCCACGCAGATCACCGGCTCGTTCACGCCCGAGGAGGCGCAGAACCTCGCCGTGCTCATCAAGGGCGGGTCGCTGCCCGTCCCCATGGAGTTGATCGAGCAGCGGACCGTCGGCCCCACGCTCGGCGCGCAGGCCATCGAGGCCAGCGCCAAGGCGGGCGTCGCGGGCGTGCTCCTCACGGCGGCGTTCATCGTCGCCGTCTACCGGCTGGTGGGGCTGCTCGCCGCCGTCGCGCTCGCCGTCTACGGACTCATCTCGTACGCGGCCCTGCTCGCGCTCGGCGCGACGCTCACCCTGCCCGGACTGGCCGGGTTCGTGCTGGCCATCGGCATGGCGGTGGACGCCAACGTGCTGGTGTTCGAGCGGGCCAGGGAGGAGTACGGCCGCTCGCCCCGCCGCGGCCTGGGCGCCGCACTCGACCGGGGCTTCAGGAACGCCTGGAGCGCCATCGCCGACTCCAACATCACCACGCTGCTGGCCGCCGGACTGCTGTTCTGGCTCGCCTCCGGGCCGGTGCGCGGATTCGGCGTGACCCTGGCCATCGGCGTGCTGGCCTCGCTGATCTCGGCGATGCTCATCACCCGCGTCCTCACCCACTTCCTGATCGGCAGGATGGGCGCCCGGGCGTCGGGGCTGGGCAGCGAGGGCCGGGTACGGGCCTGGGTGAACCGGCGTGACGTGCGGCTCATGGCCCGCGGCAGGCTCTGGCTGGCCGTCGCCGCCGCGCTGGTGGCCATCGCCGCCGCCGGTCCGGCCGTGCACGGCCTGAACTTCGGTGTGGAGTTCACCGGCGGCCGGATCGTCGAGTTCGCCGCCACCGAGCCGGTGACCGCCGAGACGGCCCGCCGGGCGGTGGCCGAGGCCGGGCACCCGACGGCGACCGTGCAGATCACCGGGCAGAATGCCGGGCAGTCCGCCGGCGATCTCGTCACCGTGCGCGCCGGTCAGATCAGCGCCGACGACGTGGCCGGCATCGAGCGGGCGCTCGACGGCGAGCTCGGCGAGGTGACCAAGCAGCGCGACGAGCTGATCGGCCCCAGCCTGGGCGAGGAGCTGCGCCGCAACGCGGTCATCGCGCTCGGCGTGGCGCTCGCGGCCCAGATGGTCTACCTGGCGGTCAGGTTCAGGTGGACGTTCGGCACGGCGGCGGTGCTCGCCCTGGTGGTCGACACGGCCGCCGTCGTGGGCGTCTTCGCCTGGCTGGGCAAGCCCATCGACGGCGTCTTCCTGGCCGCCATGCTCACCGTCATCGGGTACTCGATCAACGACAAGGTGGTGGTCTTCGACCGGGTGCGCGAGCTGTGGAGCGCGCGGCGGCGGGCGCCGTTCGCCGACGTCGTCAACGACGCGATCCTGCAGACCGTGCCCCGCACGCTCAACACGGGACTCGGCGCGCTGTTCATCCTCGCCGCGCTGGCGGTCTTCGGCGGCGATTCGCTGCGCGACTTCGCCATCGCGCTGCTCATCGGGATCGTGGCCGGAACGGCGTCCTCCTCGTTCGTGGCCGGGCCGCTGGCGATCGAGCTGGAACGGCGCAGCAAGCAGCCGCCACCCGAACCGCCGAAGCCGCGGGTGCGCCGGACCCGCGAGGGACCGGGGGCGGTGGTGTAAAAGCGCGACTGGAGGGGGCAGGAACGCTTCGGCGCGGGCCGAAGCGTCCTGTTCCTACGCTCCAGGGCATGAGTCCTCGTGCTGACGGTCCGCTCCCCGCCGACGGAGTCGTCAACGGGTGTGCGGCGTGACGCCGCCGGAGATGCTCGCCGTCCTGGGAGCCGGCGTCATCGCCGGGGCCGTCAACACCGTCGTCGGCTCGGGCACGCTGGTGACCTTTCCCGTTCTCCTCGCCGTCGGCCTGCCGCCCGTGACCGCCACCGTCTCGAACGCGCTCGGACTGATCCCCGGCTCGGTCAGCGGGGCCATCGGCTACCGGCGGGAGCTGGCCGGGCAGGGGCGGCGGGTCGCGCGGCTCGGCGTCGGCGCCGGGATCGGCGGGCTCGCGGGTGCCATCCTCCTGCTGACCCTGCCCAGCACGGCGTTCGAGAGCGTCGTGCCCGCCCTGGTGGCTCTCGCGCTCATCCTGGTCGTCCTCCAGCCCCGCATCAGCAGGCACGTGCGGCGTCGCCGCGAGGTGACGGGCGAGCCCGGCCACCGCGGCGGTGGCCTGCTGCTGTCGTCGGGGCTGACGCTGGCGAGCGTCTACGGCGGCTACTTCGCCGCCGCCCAGGGCATCATCTACATGGCACTCATGGGCATGCTCCTCGACGACAGCGCGCAGCGCCTCAACGCCGTCAAGAACGTCCTGGTCGCCGTCGTGAACACCGTCGCCGCCCTCCTCTTCCTCGTCGTCGCGGACTTCAACTGGACGGCCGCCGCGCTCCTCGCCGGCGGCTCCGCCTTGGGCGGCCAGATCGGGGCCACGGCGGGCCGCCGTCTGAAGCCGCCGGTGCTGCGCGTCCTCGTCCTCGGAGTCGGCGTCGTGTCCATCGGGCAGCTGCTGCTCCCGCGCCTGGCGTGATCGAGGGCTCGCTACCCGCGGGCTTCCGTCAGCCGCCGGGGGACGGCCTGAGCAGGCCCGTCTCGTAGGCGGCCGCGACCGCCGCCGCCCGGTCGCTGACCTCCAGCTTGGCGAAGACGTGCAGCAGGTGCGTCTTGACCGTCGCCTCCGTGATGAACAGGTGCCCGGCCACCTCACGGTTGGTCGCGCCGCGGGCGATGAGCGCGAGCACCTCCAGCTCCCGGCGGCTCAGCGTCCGCGGCTCCGGCGCGCGGGCCCTCCGCGTCAGCGCTCCGGCCACGACCGGGGACAGCACCGTCTCCCCACGGGACGCCGCCAGCACGGCGCGGCGCAGGTCGGCCCGCGGGGTGTCCTTGAGCAGGTACCCGGTGGCGCCCCCCTCGATCGCCGGCAGGACGTCGGCGTCGTCGTCGAAGGTGGTCAGGACCAGCACCCGGATGCCGGGCGCCTGCTCGCGCAGACGGCGGATGACCTCCGCCCCGCCCATCTTCGGCATGCGCAGGTCCAGCAGCACGACGTCGGGCCTGGTCCGCAGGGCCACCACGAGCGCCTCGGCCCCGTCGGCGGCCTCGCCGACGACCTCGAAGTCGTCGGAGGCGGCGAAGATCTCCCGCAACCCGTCGCGTACGACGGGATGGTCGTCCACGACGACGATACGGACCGGCACGGCTCACCAGCCCGGGCCGGAGCCGGCGGGGATGGCGGGAACGGTGGCGGAGACGCCGGTTCCCTGGCCGGGGGCCGTCTCGATCGCGAAGGTCCCGGCGAGGCGGGTGACGCGCTGCTGCATCGCGACGAGGCCGAAGCCGCCCCCGTTGAGGGGGTTCGTCTCCTCGGGGACGAAGCCGGACCCGTCGTCGCGCACGTCCAGGGCCACGACATCCTCCATGTACGACAGGGTGAGCCCGACCCGGCCCGCCGAGGCGTGCTTCGCGGCGTTGGCCAGCGCTTCCTGGGCCAACCGGAGCAGGGTGGTCTCCACCTCCGTGTGCAGCGGCCGGGCCTCGCCGGTGACGGTCACCGAGGCGGGCACGCCGCTGCTCCGCGACCATCGCGCGGCGACGTCGTGCAGGGCGGCCGGGAGCTGGGCCTCGTCCAGCGGCGCCGGGCGCAGCGCCTGGACCGACCGCCGGGCCTCGGTCAGGCTCTCCCTGGCCAGGGCGCGTACCGTGTCCAGGCGCGAGCGGGTGGCCGGCACGTCGCCGAGCGCCTCGTCGGCGGCCTCCAACTGGGTGAGGATCCCGGTCAGGCCCTGCGCGAGGGTGTCGTGGATCTCCCTGGCCATCCGCTGCCGCTCCCCGAGCACGCCGGCCTCACGGGCCCGGATCAGGAGCTGGGCCTGCAGGCTCGCGTTCTCCTCGGCGAGCGCGGCCAGCTTGGCGCCCGTCTCCCTCAACTGCGCGATCATCGCCCGGCGCTTCTCGCTCTGGTCGGCGATGGTGTGGATGATCAGGCCGACGGTGGAGGCGACCACGACCCCGACGACGAAGGAGAGGAACAGCTCGCTCGGCGTCCGCCCGGTCTGCGGGCGGGAGGCGATCAGCACCCCGACCGTCACGGCCACCCCTCCGTACGCCCACCAGCCGGGCAGCAGGGCGAAGCACTGGACGAAGACTCCTATGCCGGTCACCGTGAACACGGTGTCGAGCCGGACCAGCGTCCCGACGGTGGCGAGCAGTACGACGAAGTAGACCGTCACGAGCGCCGGCCGTGAGGTCCGGGCGGGGTGCGAGGTCACCATCAGCCAGTGCCAGGCCGCGGCGAACAGCGCCAGCGCCAGCACCTCCGGCCGCCACTCCCGCAGCAGGGCGAAAACCGCCGGTATCAGGACGAGCAGGTACGGCAGGGCGGCCTGGACGCGGTCCCAGCGGGAGACGACCGCGTCGCCGGCGATCACCATCGGAAGGTCCTGAGGGCGACGCCGCCGAAGACGGCGAATACCGCGACCATGACGCCCAGGGTAGCCGGGGACGCCGGGGCGCCCGCCCATCCGTCGCGGATCGCCTGGACGGCGGGCGCCATGGGGGTCAGGTCGCCGATGGCGCGCATCGGGCCGGACATGGTCTCGCGCGGGATGACGGCGCCGGACAGGAAGACCATCGGGAAGAACACGCTCAGCCCGATCACGGTCGCGGTGCGGCCGCTCGGGACGAGCGAGCCGACGAGGAGACCGATGGCGCCGAGGCTCAGCGCGCCCAGCAGCCATGCCAGCAGCACGCTCCCGGGGTCCGCGGGCGCGGCCAGCCCGTAGGCGGTCAGCCCGATGAGCGTCAGCAGGGCCGTGCCGAGCACCGCCAGCAGCATGTGGGCGGCCCACTGGGCGCCGAACAGCATCGTGGGCGAGGCCGGCGTGACGCGGAGCCGTTTCAGCACGCGCCGCTCCCGGTACTGGGCCAGCGTGGCGGGAAGGACGACCAGGGCGGCCAGGCCGATGACGAAGACGATGAGCATCGGCACCGTGGCGTCCACGACCGGCACCCCGCCGGGCAGGGGCTTGTTCCCGCCGCGGAGCTTGACCCACAGCATGATCACCGGGAAGGCCAGGGCGAAGAACCCCGACATCGGATCACGCATGATCAGCTTGAGCTCGACCGCGATGACGTGCGTGAAACCTCTCATGCGCTTTCTCCTCCGGCCCTTCCCGTCAGTGCGAAGTAGGCGTTCTCCAGAGAGTCGGCCCCCGCTTCGGCGATCAGCTCGCGCGGGGTCCCCTCGGCGATGACGCGGCCCCGGCCGACGATCGCCATGCGGTCGCAGAGCGCCTCGGCCTCGTCCATGAAGTGGGTGACGAGCACGACGGTGACCCCGCGCTCGCGCATGTCCCGGATCAGGCCCCAAGTGGTGCGGCGGCTGTCGGGGTCCAGGCCGGTCGTGAGCTCGTCGAGGAAGACGACGTCCGGGGCGCCGACCAGGGCCAGGGCGATGAACAGCCGCTGCTTCCAGCCGCCGGACAGGTCGGCGAAGCGGGCGTTCCTCCTGTCCGCCAGGCCCCACTCGTCCATGAGGGCCGCCCAGTCGGCCGGCTTGCGGTAGAGGGAGGCGTACATCCGCAGGGCCTCGCCGACCTTGATCGCGTCGGGCAGGGCGGCCTCCTGCAACTGGGCGCCGATGCGCTGGAGCAACTCGCGCCGGTCGCGGTGCGGGTCCAGGCCCAGGACGCGGAGGGTGCCGCCGTCCGGCCGCCGCAGCCCGGACGCGCACTCCACGATCGTGGTCTTCCCCGCCCCGTTGGGGCCGGCGATCGCGAAGATCTCGCCTCGCTCCACGGTCAGGGAGACGCCGTCCACCGCCGTGCCGGTCCTGAACGTCTTGCGCAGGTCGTTGATCTCGATGACTGCCATGGCAGAAGAGTCGCCGACGTACGACGCCGTGGACATCCACCGATCGGTGGATGGGAGGCGGCGGGAAAGGGTCCGTCACATCGGCCGGTTCTCGCGGGTCTACGTTACGAACCCTGCGAGGAAGGAACGTGACACGGTGGACACCAGGGCCGATGGCCAGGACTGGCTGACGGATCGTTTCGAGGAGCACCGGCCTCAGCTGCGAGCGGTCGCCTACCGGATGCTCGGCTCGGTGAGCGAGGCGGAGGACGCCGTGCAGGACGCCTGGCTACGGCTCAACCGGGCCGACACCAGCGAGGTGGAGAACCTCGGGGCGTGGTTGACCACGGTGGTGGCCCGGGTGTGCCTGAACGCGCTGCGCTCGCGCGAGCATCGGCGCGAGGACCCCCTTGAGGTGCGCGTCCCCGATCCGATCATCAGCTCCGAGGACGGTGCGGACCCGGAGCGCCAGGCGGTGCTGGCCGACTCGGTCGGGCTGGCGATGCTGGTGGTGCTGGAGACGCTGACGCCCGCGGAGCGGCTGGCGTTCGTGCTGCACGACATGTTCGCCGTGCCGTTCGAGGAGATCGCCCCGATGATCGAGCGGTCGCCGGCCGCGGCGCGGCAGCTCGCCAGCAGGGCCCGCCGCCGGGTGCAAGGGCAGGCGCCCGCTCCGGACCCCGACCTCGGCCGCCAGCGGGACGTCGTGAACGCCTTCCTGGCCGCCGCCCGTGACGGCGACTTCGACGCGCTCGTCTCGGTGCTGCACCCGGACGTCGTGCTGCGCTCCGACGGCGGCACGGCGCGGGCCCGCCAGACGGTCCTGATCTCCGGTGCGCGGGCGGTGGCCGCGCAGGCGGTCACGTTCGGCCGGCTCTCGTCGTTCGCGCGGCCGGCGCTGATCAACGGCGCCGCCGGGATCGTCGTCGTCGCTCAGGAGCGGCCGATCTCGGTCATGGCCTTCACCGTCGCGGGCGGGCAGATCGCCGCCGTCGACGTGCTGTCGGACCCGGACCGGCTGAACGCCCTCGACCTGACGGTGCTGGACGGCTCATGAACGGCCGTGACCCGGGCGATGGGGGAGATCACCCGGTCGCGGTGCGGTAGAACTCGGCTGCGGTGACGTCGGCGGTGGCGCCGAGTTCGGCGGCGACCGCGGTGATCGCTGTGGCGCCGACGGCGAGGTCGGCTTGGCCGTCGGTGGTGAAATACGGTGCGATGAACGTCTCGTAGTGGGCTCGGACTTCGTCCGCGGTGTGCCGGCCGAGGAACGTCCGCATGTACCGCACCGTGGTGCCGGGTTCGTTGTGGATCACTTCCAGGGCGCGCCGGTGGGCTCGTACGACGGCCCGGACCGCGGGGTCGTCCGGGTGGATGCAGGTGGGGTCGACCGCCAAGCCCACGGTGGGGATCCGCAAGTGGTCGCCCACCCAGGCCAGCACCTGCCAGCCGTGCTCGGCGGCTGTCGCCTCCGGTGCCATGGTGCTGCCGACCAGGGCGGCGTCGATCCTGCCGTCGTGCAACCAGCGCAGGTCCATGCCGTAGTCGCCCGGGGGGCGGACGACGGTGTGGATGTCGCGGTCCGGGTCGAGGCCGGCCTGGCGCAGCACGATCCGCGCGAAGCACCCGGGCGCGGTGTGGGGGGCGTGTACCGCCAGCCGTCGGCCGGCCAGGTCGGCCAGGGAGGTCGGGCCGGGGCGGGCGAGGAACCAGAACAGCGGGCGGTGGGTGTTGACACTGAGCGTGACCCACGGGATGCCGTCGGCCAGCCGGGACAGCAGCGCCCGGCCGAGCCCGATGGTGGCGCCGTGGCGCAGCCGCTCCTCGTCCCAGGAGCAGCCGTCGCGCAGCGCGACGTGGACGCTCTCGTCGGCGTAGTAGCCCTGCTGGTCGGCGATGTAGGCGACCAGCTCCTCGTGCAGACCCCGCCCGACGTAGGTGAGATCGATCGTGTCCATGAACCCGTTTCCTTGATCATGTCACCGCCGTGCGCCCGCGCGTTCCGCAGGGGGCGGGGTCAGTACATGGACATCCCGCCGTTGACCGCCGCCGTGGTGCCGGTCATGAAGGCGTTGTCCTCGCTGGCGTAGAAGGCGACCGCTTGGGCGACGTCTCCCGGGCGTGCCAGGCGCCCCAGCGGGGTGGCGGCCACCTGCCGCTGCTTCTGCTCGTCGTCGAGCACATGCGAGATCTTGGTGTCGGCCACCGGGCCGGGCTCGACGACATTGACCGTGATGCCCTGAGGGCCCAGCTCCTGGGCGAGGTACCGGGCGAACTGCGCCAGTGCGGCCTTGGCCGTGCCCAGCGCGATCATGCCTTCCCGGGGCCGGCGGCTGAGGCCGGTGCCGAGATAGACGATGCGTCCCCAGCCCTGTCCGGTCATGGAGGGCAGGACGGCTTTGGTGACCGCGAACGCGGCACGGAGCTCGTCGTCGAGCTTGCCGCCCAGCTCTTCCCACGTCATGTCCTGGAACGACTTGATCGCGTACGGGGTGAGCGCGTTGTGCACGAGCACGTCGACGCCGCCCCACGTCGCCCGGACCCGCTCGATCATGCTCTCGACCGCCGCTGCCTGGCGGACGTCGGCCTGCACGGCCATGGCCTGGCCGCCGGCGGCCTCGATGCCGGCCACGACCTCCTCGGCCGCCGTACCGCTGCGGAGGTAGTTGACCACCACGCGCATCCCCCGCGCGGCCAGAAGGCGGGCGGTGGCCGCACCGATTCCGCTGCTGGCCCCTGTCACCAATGCCACCCTGCTGGGTACCCCGGTCATGAGCCCACCTCCTGCTCATCATCGCGGGCCGTCGGCATGACCGCCTGGCTGGTCTACCCGGCCACACGGGTTCCTACCGCCTCGGTCCGGCGCGCACGAGCTGACAGGACCGGACGCGTTCACCACGTGATCGCGCTGGATCGTTAAGTCGGAGTTGATGCTGCATTGCGAGGCTTGTCATTGTTCCGGGCGCGCACGGTATCTCATGCTGGGGGCCCTGTCGGCGTCTTCGAAGGAGTATGAACGTGAAGGTCCTCGTCTCCGGCGCCAGTGTCGCCGGGCCCGCTCTGGCGTACTGGCTGAACCGTCATGGTCACGAGGTGACGGTGGTGGAGCGCGCGCCCGTCCTGCGCGACAGCGGGTACGCGGTCGACTTCCGCGGCGCCGCGTTCGACGTGCTGGAGGGGATGGGCATCCTCGACGAGGTGCGCGGCTGCGAGACGGGGATGCGCGGCACGGACCTGGTGGACGAGGAGGGGCGGAAGGTGGGCGAGTTGCCCGTCGAGGCGTTCGCCGGTGACCTGGAGGTGCCGAAGCGGGAGCTGACCCGCATCCTGCACCGCCTCACCGCCGCCTTCCGCGCGTACGAGGACGAGCTCAGGCCGTACGTCGAGGAGAACCAGAAGCACGGGCGCGAGGCCGTCGCGATGTTCGGCGGCTGAGCCCGCAGCCGAAATCGCCGGAAACGGCGTCCGTTTCTCCGTCCTTTTCCGGGCCGCCCGTCCCGCGGGAGAACGAGGCTGGGAAAGGGGATGAGCCTGTGGTTTCCTTGGCCGCGTGCGTGGTGATCTGCTGGATCTCGTTCTGCTCGCCATGGCGGTCGGATTCGGCTTCTCGGGTTATCGGCAGGGATTCATCCTCGGGGTGATGAGCTTCGTCGGTTTCGTCGGCGGATGCGTGTTCGGCGTGTACGTGGCGCCGCCGATCGCCGGCGCCCTGGTCGACGGAGACGTCATGCAGGCGCTGGTCGCGGTGGTGGTCGTGCTGGTGGCGGCCCTGCTGGGCCAGCTACTCTCGTCCACCCTGGGCGCCGTGGTGCGTTCATATGTACGGCGGCCGCCGGCCAAGGTGGTGGACGCGGTGGGCGGCACAATTGCCGGGGTGCTGTCGGTGCTCGTCATTGCCTGGATGGTGGGCAGCCTGCTGGTCGCCAGCACATTCACGCCGGTCGTGGAGCAGATTCGCGGCTCGTTGTTATTGTCCACCGTGGACGGCGCCATGCCGGACGGCGTGAGAGCCTGGCAGAAACCGTTCAAGAAATTCATTGACCGGTCCGAATTCCCGCCCGTGCTCGACGCCATCCGGGGCGACGCCGTGGACGTGGCGCCGCCCGACCCGGCGGTGCTCGGCGGCGCCGGGCTGCAGCAGGCGCGGGCCGCGATCGTCCAGGTGCGAGGCACGGCGAGCTCCTGCGCCAAGCAGATCGAGGGCACCGGGTTCGTGTTCGCGCCCGACCACGTCATGACGAACGCGCACGTCGTCGCGGGCGTGGACACGGCCCTCCAGGTCATCGACCACACCGGGCAGGCGCGCCCCGCCACGGTGGTGCGCTTCAACCCGCGGCGGGACATCGCGGTGCTGTACGTCCCGAACGCCGGGCTGCCGCTGCTCGCCTTCCACGGTGAGGCGGTCAAGGGCGACGACGCCATCGTGGCCGGCTACCCCCAGGGGCGGGGGTACGCGCCGCAGCCGGCCAGGATCGCCGCCCGCCGGGAGGCTCTCAGCCCTGACATCAACCACGAGGGCGACGTGTCACGGGACGTCTACGTGATCCGCGGCACCGTCGAGCAGGGCAACTCCGGAGGGCCGCTGCTCGACACCGGCGGCCGGGTGCTGGGCGTGGTCTTCGGCGTCGTCGTCGGCCAGAAGGACACGGGGTATGTGCTGACCGCCTCGGAGGTGTCCTCCGACGCCCGCCAGTCCGCCACCGTCACCACGCCCGTCAGCACCCGTACCTGCGACTAGCCCGGCTGCACCATCGGGTGCGGCGCGTACTCCGGACGGGGCCCGTTCAGATCTCAGAGGTCACCGGGCTGTGCGCGGGTGTGATGTTTCCGGCGTGGCCGATGGTTCTGGCATGTGAACCCATCTGACCTCGCCGTCCTGCCACTCGTCGGTGGGGGAGAGGCCGGCGGAGGCGGCCACGGCGGCCGACGCCGCGTGGTCCGGGTGGACGTGCGCGACGATCGTGCGCGCTCCGGCGTCCCGGAGCCAGCCGACGAGCCCGCGCGCGGCCTCGGTGGCGATGCCCCGGCCCTGCCGGCCGGTGCCGACCACCCAGGCGACCTCGGCGACGGACTCCGCGGTGACGGTCGCCTGCACGTACCCGGCGAGACGGCCCTCGTCCCGTACCCGGATCACCCAGTTGAGCCAGGAAACGGCGGGGTCGGGCGATCCGGCGGCCAGGCGCGCGTAGCGGGCCCGCAGCGCGTCCTCGTCCAGCGGCTCACCGCCGATGAACGCGTGCAGCGCGGGGTCGGCGAGGACCACGGCCATCTCGGCGGCGTGCTCGACGGCCAGGGGCAGCAGGTCGAGCCGGTGGGTGGCGAAGGGCGTGATCGTGACGGGCGGCATGCGCCCATCTTCCTGGAACCGGATCGCCCTGACTATTGTGATCTTCATTCTCGGAGGGGGAAAGCGGTTGATGGCAGACGGGCCCGAGATCTCACTGGGCAGCGGGTACGTGCTCATGAACGAGATCGGCGCCGGTGGGATGGGCACCGTGTGGCGGGCGCGGCACCGGGAGTCCGGCGAGGTGGTGGCGGTCAAGCTGCTGCGCGACGGCCTCAGCGCCGACCAGGACCTGGTGCTGCGGTTCGTCCAGGAACGTCAGGTGATGCGCAGCCTGCGTCACCCCAACATCGTCACGATCCGCGACTTCGTCGTCGAGGGCGAGCGGCTCGCGCTGGTGATGGACCTCGTCGAGGGTGGTGACCTGCGCACGCTGGTCCAGCGGCGCGGCACGCTGCCCCCGGCCGAGGCGGCCGGGCTGCTGGCGCAGACGGCCGGAGCGCTGGCCGCCGCCCACGACCTCGGGATCGTCCACCGCGACGTCAAACCGGGCAACGTCCTGCTCGACCGGTCCACCGGACAGGTACGGCTGACGGACTTCGGGGTGGCCCGCATCCTCCACGGCCCCGGCCTCACCCAGACCAGCGCCGTCATCGGCACGCCCGTCTACATGGCGCCCGAGGTGGCCGACGGCGGCGCCGCGACGCCTGCCGTGGACGTGTACGCCCTCGGGCTGATCCTGTACGAGCTGCTCGCCGGACGACCGCCGTTCGTGGGCGACCACCCGATGGTGCTGATCCGGCAGCACGCCATGGCCGTGCCCCGGCGGCTGCCCGGGATGCCGGACACGCTGTGGGCGCTCGTCACGGCGTGCGCCGCCAAGGACCCGGCCGCCCGGCCGCCGGCCGGAGCGGTGGCGGCGGCGCTCCGGGACGCCGGGCCGGCGCTGGCGGGCGTGCCCGCGCTCCCGGCGGTCTCGCGCTCCGACGCCCCCTCGGTCACCTCGGAGCCCCTCGCCCCGTCGCCCTTGTCGCCTGGCGCCCCGCCCGCGACGGGTCACGGCCGGCCCGCCGGGACCACCGGGCCGGCCGGTCCCGGCCGGCCCCATGCGCCCACCGGGCCCACGCCCGGTCCGGGAGCGCCCGCGGGCCGGTCGCGGCGGCGGATGACCGTGCTCGGCGCCGTCACCGTCGCCCTGGCCGCCAGCGCCGCCGTCGTCGCGGTCGTGGCCCCCTGGCGCGCCCCGGCGTCCGGAACGTCCCACGACCCCGCGTCCCGGCAACCGCCGGCCGTACAGTCGCTGCCCGTGGGGTCCACGCCGCACAGCCCCGTCTCCACCCCCGGCACCGGGAAGAGCGGCGAGCCGAAGAAGGGCGAGACGCACCCGGTGCGGGACCGCACGACCGTGCCCGTGGAGCCGCCGTCCACCGAGCCGAAAAAGAAGACGGCCGACAAGCCGGACACCGGGCCGACCAGGACCAGCGAGCGTGTGCGGTCGCCCGAGCCGGACGACTCCAAGACCGCGACCGAGGTCAAGCCCGACGACGGCACCGACAAGACCGACACCACGAGCCGGGGCACGACGCCCGAATGGCGGTGCCGCCCCTGGGTCTCCGCGGGGCCCGGCACGAGCGCGTTGATGTCGCCGTGCATCGCCGTGGTGGGCGACACGATCCTCATGAAGGGCAAGCTCAAGAAGGCCGTGGGCGACGGGAACATCCACGTGCAGCTCTACAACACCGAAGCCGAGCACGTCGCGTCCCAGCCGCTCATCTGCATGGACGTCCCACCGGCGGCCAACGGCGTCGCCATGTGCGGCCCGGTCAAGGTCCACGTGGCCAGGGTCGGGGAGCTGCACGACGTGCGACAGCGATGGAAGCCGACCGGCGCGCGCGACTGGGGCGGCGGCAAGGAGAGTCCCACCGTCACCTGGTAGCGGCTCACCCGGTGGCGCCGGCCCGGCGGACGACTGGGATGATCAGGTCATGTCCACGGCCTTCGCGATCATCTCCCTGCTGTTCCACGGGCTCATGGCCGGGCTCTTCTACGCCTTCTCCACCACGGTCATGCCCGCCCTCGACGCCGTCGAGCCGGCCCAGGCCACGGCGGCCATGCGGAGCGTCAACCGGACGATTCTCAACCCGTGGTTCCTGCCGGTGTTCCTGCTGGCGCCGGCGGCGTCGCTGGCCGCCGGGGTGTTCCTGCTCACGGGCGGGAGCGCGGCGGCGGGGGTCCTGTGCCTGGCGGCCGCGGCCGTCTACGGGCTCGGCACGCTGGCGACGACGGCCGCGCTCAACGTGCCGATGAACAACGCCCTGGAGGCCGGCGACATGGACTGGGCGGCGTACTCGCCGCGCTGGACGCGCTGGAACCACGTGCGCAGCCTGTCCTGCGCCGCCGCTCTCGTGCTCACCGGCGTGGCGCTCCTCCTGGCCTGAATCAGCTCCTGGCCTGAAAAGCTCCAGGCCTGGAAAGCCAAAGTTCGTCTCACGAACTGTGTGGCGCTTCGATGATATCCTGGCCGAGTGGTTAAAGATGACGATGGCCAGATAGGGGTTGTGGCCGGGCTGGTGCGGTCCACGTTCCTGGTGAATGCCGTGTACGCCGAGTCGGCCCGGGAGTACGGCCTCACCTCGCAGCAGGGTCAGTTGCTGTGCGTGCTGATGCCGCAGCCGTACGGCATGAGCGAGCTGGGCGCGATGCTGGGCCTGGCGAAGTCGAGCCTGACCGGCCTGGTGGACCGCACCGAGCGCAACGGCCTGGTCGAGCGCAGGCCGGACCCGCAGGACTCGCGCGCGGTGCGGGTCGCGCTGACCCGGCGCGGGGACAGGCTCGCGAGGGAGTTCTACGTCGAGACCTGCCGGCGCGTCGAGCGGCTGACGGAAGGGCTCGACGCCGCCGAACACGACACGCTCGCCGGCCTGCTCGCCCGGGTCGTGCTGGACAACAAGGTCCCGGTCGTCTTCCGGGAGCCCGGCGAAGGGTCCCTCGCCGAGCACTGAGAAAGCCCGCAGCTCCCCAGGCGAGTTGCAGTTCGTGTGACGAACTATTATCGTTCGTGCCACGAACTGCAACTCGTTTTTGAATGTGGGAGAGTGAATCATGCGTCGTACAGTCGCGGTCATCGGCGGCGGTTACGGGGGCTCGGCGGTCGCCAAGGCGCTGGAGTCCGAGGCGGACGTCATCCTTGTCGATCCCCGGGAGGCGTTCATCAACACGGCGGGGTCGTTGCGGGCGCTGACCCGGCCCGAGTGGGGGAGCAACATGTTCTTCCCCTACAAGCAGTGGCTGACGCGCGGCACGGTGCTGCGCGACCGTGCGGCCTCGGTGGACCCCGGGGGCGTCACCCTGGCCTCGGGGCAGCGGGTCGAGGCCGACTACCTGGTCCTGGCCACCGGCTCCAGCTACGCCTACCCGGCCAAGCCCGAAGCCGACTCCGTCGAGGAGGTTTTGGACGACCTGCGCCTCACCCACAAGGAGCTGGCCGGCGCGGAGCGGGTGCTGATCCTCGGCGCCGGGCCGGTCGGCCTGGAGCTGGCCGGAGAGATCAAGGAGGTCTGGCCGCACAAGCAGGTGACCGTCGTCGACCCGGCCGAGCGGCTGTTGCCTGCCTTCCAGCCGGAGCTGCGCCAGGACCTGCACCGCCAGCTCGACGAGCTGGACATCCGGCTACGGCTGGGCACCGGCCTGACCGCGCCGCCGGCGACCGAGCCAGGCCAGGCCGGCACCTTCACCGTCACCACCACCGGCGGCGACGACATCACCGCCGACATCTGGTTCCGCGCCCACGGCGTGCGCGTCAACAGCGACTACCTCGCCGACGGCCGGCTGACGACCCGCACGTCGCGGGGACAGGTCCCCGTCACCGAGACCCTCAACATCCACGGGTACGAGCACGTCTACGCCATCGGCGACATCACCGACGTCCCCGAGGCGAAGATGGCCGGGTACGCGATGCAGCACGCCGAGGTCGTGGCGCGGAACATCACCGCCCAGCTGCGCGGCGAGCGGCCCACGGCCACCTACCGGGCCGCGGCCGACCCCATGATCCTGCTCCCGCTCGGACCGCGCGGCGGCGCCGGCCAGCTGCCCACACCCGACGGCCCCGCCGTCGTCCCCGCCACGACCGTCTCGGAGTACAAGGGCGCCGACCTGTTCACCGGCCGCTTCACCGAGCAGTTCAGCGCGGCCTGAAGGACGGGAAGACGTGCGACACACCCGCCCGGGCCGCCCGAGGCCCGCGCCTGGTGACCACTGAACATGCTTGACGGAAAGGCGGAACACCCCATGGACAGGAAAGTTCTCTTCGGCTTCGGCGCGCACAGCGGCATCGGGGAGCTGACCGAGCTGCTGCGCATGGCCCAGGAGGCCGACCGCGACGGGCTCGACCTCTTCTCGCTGTCGGACCACCCCTACATCGGCGAGCGCCTCGACGCCTACGCCGGGCTCGGCTTCATCCTGGGACGCACGGAGCGCATCACGGGCTTCGCCAACGTCACCAACCTGCCGACCCGGCCTCCGGCCATGCTGGCGCGGAGCGTGACGTCGCTGTCGGCGCTGTCGGGCGGCCGCGTCGTGCTCGGCATGGGCGCGGGCGGGCTGTGGGAGCGCATCGCCGCCATGGGGGTGCCGCAACTGTCACCGGGCGATGCCGTGGACGCCTTCGAGGAGGCGATCACCCTGGTCAAGCTGCTGTCGGGCGGTGGCCCCCCGGTCACCTACCAGGGCCGCCACTACCAGGTGAACCAGATCGAGCCGGCTCCCGTGGCCGCGCCGCCCGTGTGGACCGGATCGGTGGGCCGCAAGTCCCTGGCCGCCACCGGGCGGGTGGCCGACGGCTGGATCCCCGGCCACGCGGCGGACTGGCTCAGCGAGCGATACCGGGCCTCCCGGCCGGTCATCGACGAAGCGGCGGCGGCCGTGGGCCGCGACCCGGGCGAGATCCGCACGGTCTTCAACTTCCCCGGGCGCATCACCGACCGGCCGCTGCCCGCCACGCGCGACCGCGACGGCCGCTGGATCGGCGGCTCCGCCGAGCAGTGGGTGGAGGAACTGACCGGGGCCGTGCTGGAGCACGGCGCGTCGGGCTTCATGCTCTTCTCGGCCGGCCACGCCGGGCCGGACCCTCTCCTGCTCGGCCGCTGGGCCAGAGAGGTCGTCCCCGCCGTACGGGAGGCGGTCGCCAAAGCCTGAGCACGTTCCGGAGAGGCCGAGGCACGATCGGTACGGCGGCGGCCGTACCGATCTCGTCAGGAATGTCCCTACATGTTGATCATGTGGCCGGCCAGGCCGTGGATCGCCTCCTTGACCGCCTCGCCGAGCGTCGGGTGGGCGTGGACGTTGCGCGCGACCTCGTGCACCGTCAGGTCCCACTGCTGGGCCAGGGTGAGCTCCGGCAGCAGCTCGGTCACCTCGGGCCCGATGAGGTGGGCGCCGAGCAGCTCGCCGTACTTGCCGTCGCTGATGACCTTGACGAAGCCGCCGCTGTCACCGAGGCCGTGGGCCTTGCCGTTGGCGGTGAACGGGAACTTGGCCACCTTCACGTCGTAGCCCAGGTCACGGGCCTGCGTCTCGGTGTAGCCGAAGCTCGCCACCTGCGGCTGGCAGTAGGTCGCCCGGGGGATCATCACGTAGTCGAGCTCCATGGTCTCCGCGCCGCCGATGGTCTCGGCCGCGATGATGCCCATGGACTCGGCGGCGTGGGCCAGCATCAGCTTGGCCGTGACGTCGCCGATGGCGAAGATGTGCGGCACGCTCGTCCGGCAGCGGCCGTCGACCGCGATGGCGCCCCGGTCGGTGAGGGCCACGCCGGTCTTCTCCAGGCCGTAGCCGTCGACCCGCGGCTGGAAGCCGATCGCCTGCATCACCTTGTCGGCCTCCAGCACCTCCTGCCGGCCGTCGCGCGTCACGGTGACCTTGACCGAGGAGCCGTTGTCGTCGATGGCGTCCACCCGCGTGGAGGTGAGGATCTCGATGCCGAGCCGCTTGTAGCGCTTGGCCAGCTCCGCCGACACCTCCTCGTCCTCCAGGGGGACCACCCGGTCGAGGAACTCCACGATCGTCACCTTGACGCCGTAGTTGTGCAGCACGTACGCGAACTCCACGCCGATCGCGCCCGCGCCCGCGATGATGATGCTGCCCGGCAGCTCGCCGGTCATGATCTGCTCTTCGTACGTCACCACGCGCTCCGACAGCGACGTGCCGGGGATCAGCCGGGTGGTGGCGCCGGCGGCGATGATGCAATGGTCGAACGTGATCGTCTCGCCGTTCACCTGGATCGAGTTGGGGTCCAGGAAGGTGCCGCGGCCGTCGTACTCCGTGATGGCGTTCTTCTTCATCAGGTAGTGGACGCCCTTGACCCGGCCGTCCGCCACCTTGCGGCTGCGCGTGAAGGCGGCGCCGTAGTCGAAGGAGACCTCGCCGCTGATGCCGAAGGTCTTGGCCTCGTTGTGGAAGATGTGAGCCAGCTCCGCGTTGCGCAGCAGCGCCTTGGAGGGGATGCAGCCCACGTTCAGGCAGACGCCACCCCAGTACTTCTCCTCGATGACCGCTGCGCGCAGCCCGAGCTGGGCGGCGCGGACCGCGGCCGTGTACCCTCCGGGACCCGCGCCGAGAACGACGACGTCATAGTGAGTGCTCATGAGTCGGACCATACCGTCCACCCAGGTCTACCCCTGACCCTCGCCCCTGCCCCAGTGATACGGAGCCTGTCGGCGGCTTGGATCGTACCCATGACCGACTTCCCCGGCCGCTGGGCCGAAGGCCTGAGCCTGGTTCTCGCGCCCGTCCTCATGCTCGCCGGCGTGCTGCTCCGCGTCGAGTACGACGGCTTCTTCCCCGCCCAGCTCGCCGCCTTCGCCGACGCCCCCACCCTGATGTCCGCCTCGTACGGGTGCTTCGCCCTCGGCAGCGTCCTGCTCTGGCCCGGTGTGCTCGGGCTGGTCCGGCGCTCGCCCGCCTCCCGCCTGGTGCTCTGCGGCGGGGTGATGGTGCTGTGCGGCCTGTTCGCCCGCGCCTTCCACGCCGGGGTGAGCCACCTGGCCCTCCAGCTCGTGGACGTCCAGGGCCTGGCCTCCGCGCAGCGGGCCGTGGCCGACGCCTACGGCGCGTTCCACGTCTTCCAGCCGTTCAACATGGCGGTGCTCTTCGGGTGGGCCGTGCTGGCTGCCGGCCTGTGGAGGGCCGGGACGCTGGGGCTCGTGCCGAGCGTCGCCCTCGGGCTGATGACGGCGCTGCCGATCGGGGTGCTCAAGGGGACCGGCCCGATGTCGGTCCTGGCCGTCGCCGGGCTGTGCGTGGCGCTGGTCCCGTACGGGGTGCGGGTTCTGCGTGCGGGGCCCGCGCCCCGGTGGTGGGCCGTCCCGCTGGCGCTCGCGCTCGGGGCCGGGGCCGTGGTGCTGGGAAGCATGGGATGACGGGCTCCGGGCTTCAGCGCAGGCCGGCGAACCAGCGCCCCAGCTCCTCCCAGCAGTCGGCCAGGGCGAAGCCGCTGGAGCGGGCGACCCGCGCGATGTCGTCGGCCGACACCACCGCCCACCCGAACCACTCGCCCACGGTGCTCCCGCGGCGCAGCCGCACCCGCTCGACCCGGCTGGCCACGCCCGGCGGCTCCACCTCGACGATGACCTCGCCGCCGGGCCGTACCAGCTCCCTGACCCTGCGCAGCAGGACGTTCGGGTGGCCGCCGATGCCGATGTTGCCGTCGGCGAGCAGCGCCGTCTCCCACCGGCCGCTGCCGGGCAGCTCGTCGAACACGCTGCGCAGCAGGGCGAAGCCGCCCGCCCGGCGGGTCAGCCGTACGGCGTGGGGCGTGATGTCGATGCCCAGGGCCGCGACGCCGCGGCGGTTGAGCGCGACGGTGAGCCGCCCGGGGCCGGACCCGATGTCGAGGGTCGGGCCGGCGCACCGGCGCAGCATGGCCTCGTCGCCGTCCATGGGCGCCAGCCAGCGGGCGGCCTCCAGGACGGTGCGGGCCCCGTCGACGTGCTCGATCTCGACGGGGGCGCCGCCGAGGGCGTCGGCGTAGATCTCTCCCATCATCGCAGCGCGCCCGCCTCGGTGGCCCGTGCCTCGGGGGCCCGTGCCTCAGGGGAGCCCGCCAGCTCGCGCAGCGTCGCGGCGAACCGGGAGGCCGGTGTCTCCGCGGCCACCCGGAAGGCGTCGGCCGCGGTGTCCACGTCGGTCAGCTCGGGCAGGCGCCGCACCGCCAGCCCGGCCCGGGAGAGCCGTTCGAGCTGCGCGGCCCCGGTGTACGGCCGCGACATGGGCACGCCCAGCAGCAGCCCCGGATCGGGCCGCCGCAACCCCAGCAGCCAGAACCCCCCGTCGGCGGCCGGACCGAACACCGCGTCGCACTCCGTCAGCGCCTCCGCCGCGTCGCGCAGCAGGCCGGGGGTCACCTGCGGGGTGTCCATGCCGATCAGCACCACCGGCTCCGGCCGGAGCCGCCGGCAGTCGGCGAAGGCGGCGGCCAGCCGCTCGTCCAGACCGGTCCCGCGCTGGGGGATCACCACGAAGCCGGGCGGCAGCCAGCTCCCGGGCAGCCCGTCCAGGGCCAGCACCCGCTGACCGGCGGGAGTGGCGGCGACGGTCCGCAGGGTGTCCTCGATCGCCGCCTCGGCGAGGAGCGCGGCCTGGGCCGGGCTCAGCGGCGGGGTGAGGCGGGTCTTGACCCGGCCGGCCACCGGCTCCTTGGCGATGGTCACGATGGTGGTCATGCCGCCTCCAGGGCGATCTTCATATGACCGACCGTAGAGCTCGCGACCCGGGGCAACCCTTACGAGGTCGTGACGGGCGACGCCCGCCCTTTCGTCAGACCTCCACCTTGTACGGCAGGGACAGCTCGTCCGCCGGCACCCCGCGGATGCCCCAGTTGACCTTGGGCATCTCGACGATGGTGATCTCCACGTCATCGGCGGGGTACGGGCACCTGTCGTAGATCGCCCGGATGAGCGCCCGCTTGGCCTCGTCGCTGCGCCCCGTGAAGCAGAGCACCTCGATGATCAGGTAGCCGTCGCCGCGCTGCGGGCAGATGAGGTCGTCCGCGTCCAGCAGCAGGAACCGGTGGAACCTCTTCTCCTCCGGCAGCCCCCACGCCTCCACCAGGCAGGAGTGGACGAGGTCGGACACCTCGCGCTGCCGTCCCGCCCACACGTCCCTGCGCCCGTAAAGCTTCACCTGTGCCATGTGCGGCACTATAGGGGAATGATCCGGTTGCTCCTGGCTGACGACGAGGCCATGATCCGGGCCGGGGTGCGGGCCATCCTCGCCACCGATCCGACGCTCGCCGTGGTGGCCGAGGCGGGGGACGGCCGCGAGGCGGTGGACCTGGCCATCAGCCACCACCCGGACGTGGCCCTCCTGGACATCCGCATGCCCAGGCTCGACGGGCTGGGCGCCGCCGCCGAGATCCGCCGGGCGGCGCCGGGGACGGCCGTGGTGATGCTCACCACGTTCGGCGAGGACGACTACATCGCCAAGGCCATCGACGTGGGCGCCAGCGGCTTCCTGCTGAAGTCGGGCGACCCCCGGGAGCTGATCGCCGGCGTCCACGCCGTCGCGGGCGGTGCCGCGTACCTGTCGCCCAAGGTCGCCCAGCGCGTCATCACCCAGCTCGCCGCCGGGCGCGTGTCACGCGGCGCGGCGGCCCGCGACCGGGTCGAGGCGCTGACCGAGCGGGAGCGCGAGGTGCTCGCCCTGCTCGGCGGCGGCCTGTCCAACGCGGAGATCGCCAGACGGCTGCACATCGTGGAGGGCACGGTGAAGGCGTACGTCAGCGCCATCCTCACCCGTCTCGAGGTGCGCAACCGGGTGCAGGCCGCGATCATCGCCCACGAGGCCGGCTTGGTAGCCTGACGCGTGATGTATCGCCTCGTGTTCACGCAGGTCTTGCGGCGTTTCGACGCCGAGGCCGTGCACCACCTCACCGTCCGCGCCCTCGCGTTGCTGTCGGCGCTGCCGCTGGTCAAGCGGCTGCTCCACAGGGCGCTGGCGCCCCACGACCCGGCGCTGCGCGTCAGCGCGTTCGGCGTCCACTTCCCCGGCCCGCTCGGGCTCGCCGCCGGCTTCGACAAGGACGCCGCGTGCGCCGAGGGGGCCGCCGCGCTCGGGTTCGGCCACGTGGAGGTCGGCACGATCACCGCGCACGGCCAGCCCGGCAACCCGCGGCCCCGCCTGTTCCGGCTGGTGCGCGAGCGGGCGGTCGTCAACCGCATGGGCTTCAACAACGCCGGCGCCGCGTCCGCCGCCCGCCGCCTGCGCCGCGTCCGCGGGGTGCCCGTGGTGGTCGGCGTCAACATCGGCAAGACCAAGGTGGTGCCGGAGTCCGAGGCGGCGGCCGACTACGTCGCCGGCGCCAAGGAGCTCGCGCCCCTGGCCGACTACCTCGTGGTCAACGTCAGCTCCCCGAACACGCCGGGGCTGCGCGACCTCCAGGCCGTCTCGCTGCTGCGCCCGCTGCTCACCGCGGTCAAGGAGGTCGCCGACGGCACGCCCCGCCGGACCCCGCTGCTCGTGAAGATCGCGCCCGACCTCGCCGACGAGGACGTGGACGCGGTCGCCGACCTGGCCCTGGAGCTGGGGCTGGACGGCATCATCGCGACCAACACCACGATCAGGCACAGCGGCGAGACGGGCGGGCTGTCCGGCCGGCCGCTCAAGGCGCGCTCGCTGGAGGTGCTGCGGCGGCTGCGGGCCCGCGTCGGCGACCGGCTCACGCTGGTCTCCGTCGGGGGGGTCGAGGACGTGGACGACGTCTGGGAGCGGCTGCTGGCCGGGGCCACGCTCGTGCAGGGGTACACCGGCTGGGTGTACGGCGGGCCGCTGTGGGCCTCGCACATCCACCGGCAGCTCTCGCGCCGGATCCGCCGCCACGGCCTCACCTCCGTCACCGAGATCATCGGCCGCACCGCCCCTGGCTCGACCACGGCCCCCGGGCCGGGCACCGGCACCTGACCGCCGGGCCGCCCGGGCGCCCGTGTCGGCGGGACCTCTGTGAGAGCCGGGGGCACGGGCGGCCCTAGGGTTGGACGGTGAGGATCTCGCTGGCAGACGGCATCGTCATGCGCCCCGTTGCCGAGGACGACGCGCAGGCGCTCACCGACGCCTACGTACGCAACCGCGACCACCTGCGGCGCTGGGAGCCGCGCAGGCCGGACACCTTCTTCACCCTGACCGGCCAGAGCGAGCGGCTGGAGGCGCAGCTCCAGCAGTGCCGCGACGGCCGGCTCATGCCGTGGGTGCTGGCGGACGGCGACCGGATCGTCGGCTGCATGAACGTGTCCGGCATCGTGTACGGCGCCTTCCACAGCGCCAACCTGGGCTACTGGCTCGACGCCGGCTACACCGGCCGCGGCCTGGCCACCAGGGCCGTGGCGGCGGTGTGCCGCGACGCCGACGAGCGGCTGGGCCTGCACCGCGTGGAGGCGGCCACGCTGCTGGACAACGTGGCCTCCCAGCGGGTGCTGGAGAAGGCCGGCTTCGAGCCGTACGGCATCGCCCCGAACTTCATCCACATCGACGGCCAGTGGCGCGACCACCGCGTCTACCAGCGCATACTCAACGACCGCACGCCCACGCTGTGACCCGGCGCTGTGATCCTGGAGCTGTGACCTAGACGCTGGGCCGCGTGGACTCCGCGTCGTGGGTCATGCGGTCGAGCCGCTCCATGACGTCCGCCACCCGCGTGGCGCTCGCCCGGTGCGGCCGGCGCCGCTGCCACGGCCGCGGCCCGTCGAGCGGACGGTACTCGACCCCGAGGGCGTCCAGCCGCCCCAGGTGCGCCCGCAGCCGCTCGGCGAAGTCCGGGCCCGCCTCGCCGCCCCAGACGACCTCGGCCAGGGCGCACGCCCGCGGCCAGGCCCGGTAGTCGAGCACGCGGGCGTCGGGGATGCGCTCGGTCCAGAGCTGGGCCTGCGCGCCGAGGACCCGCGAGCGCTCCTCGTCCGTCCAGTCGGCGGGCGCCGGGACGAACGCCGCCACGTCCGCCACCGTGATCTCGTCGCCGATCGCCACCGGCTCGTCCGGCGACGCCGACTCGGCGTAGTCGAAGTAGAGCGGGAACACCGGCGTGGCCACCACGTCGTGGCCCGCCGCGGCGGCGCGGCGGCCGACGCCCATGCCGCGCCACGGCATGACGACCGTGTCGGGCCGCAGCTCCCCGCTGACGAACGCCTCGTCCCACACCACCGCCCGCGAGCCCCGCTCGGCCAGGGCGTCGGCCAGCCGCCGCAGGAACCACGCCTGCAGCGCCGGCATCGAGTCCAGCCCCAGCGACCGCCGGTAGGCGTCGATCTCGGGCGAGGCCGCCCAGTGGTCGAGCACCACCTCGTCGCCGCCGATGTGGAAGAACGGCGTCGCGCCCAGGGCGCCGGCCAGCTCGTCGAAGATCGCGGTCAGGAACTCCACGGTCGGCGGCAGCGGCGACAGGATCGCGGGGGAGATGCCCCAGCGGTCCAGCACCTCGTACCGCTCACCGGTGGCCCCCAGCGACGGGTAGGCCGCCAGGATGGCCGAGGCGTGGCCGGGCACGTCGATCTCCGGCACCACCACGACCTCGCGCGCCCGCGCGTAGGCCGCGATCTCGGCCAGGTCGGCCAGGCTGTAGTGGCCGCCGTGCGGGACGCCGTCGTAGGACTCGGGCTCGCCCCGCTGGTGGCTCGCGGTCCGCGGCCGGTGCGAGGCCACCTCGTGCAGCAGCGGGTACGCCCTGCTCTCCACCCGCCAGCCCTGGTCGTCCACCAGGTGCAGGTGCAGCCGGTTGAGCTTGTGCGCGGCCATCAGGTCCACCAGGCGCAGCACCTCGCGCTTGGGGAAGAAGTGCCGGGCCACGTCCAGGTGGAGCCCCCGCCAGGCGAACCGCGGCTCGTCCTCGACCCGCACTCCCGGGACGCTCCACCCGCCCTCGTGGCCGGGCCCGGCCGGCGCCCGGTAGGAGGCGTCGGGCAGGAGCTGGTGGAGGGTCTGCGCGGCGTAGAAGGCCCCGGCCCGCCCGCCCGCCGTGATCTCCACCCCGCGCGACCCGGTGACCAGCCGGTACGCCTCCGGTCCGAGAGCCGGGTCGAGCCGTACGTCGATGTCACCGGAGTCGCCGGGCCGCAGGTCGAGCCCGGGCAGCGCGAGGCGCACGGCGTCGACCGGCGCGGCCGGCCCGGAGACGACGGACCCGGGGGTCAGCTCGAAGGAGCCGGACAGGTGGCGGATCAGGCGGGGAAGAGGAATCACGGTTGCAAATAGTGCTGCATGCCGTTCGCCAGCGCCAGGGCGATCCGCTGCCGGAACGCCGGGTCGCGGAACTTGGCCGCCTCGGCGGCGTTGCGCATGTTGCCGCACTCGATGAAGATCTTCGGCACGGTCGAGAGGTTCAGGCCGCCGAGGTCGGAGCGGAAGTCCAGCGCCTTGCTGCCGATGTAGGTGGAGTAGGGCAGACCGGTGCCCTGCCGGAAGGAGTCGCGGACCGCCACGCCCAGCTTGCGCGAGTCGCCGACGACCGGGTCGACCGGCCCGCCGATCTTCCTCGGCATGATCACGTGGAAGCCGTGGTTGGCGGGCGCGGACCCGTCGCCGTGGATGGAGATCGCGGCGTCGGCCTTGGCGCGGTTGCCGATCGCGGCCCGCTGGGTGATGCACGGGCCCACGCTGTCGTTGTCGGACCTGGTCAGCTTGACCGTGGCGCCCCGGCTCTTGAGGATCTTGACGAGCCGGTTGGAGACGTCCCAGGTGAACGCCGCCTCGGTGTAGCCGTCGTTGGTGGACGTGCCGGTGGTGTCGCACGCCTTCCACTGCGTCAGCACGTTGACCTTGCGGTTCACGGCCTTCGGGTCGCGGTAGTTGCCGCCGTTGTGGCCCGGGTCGACGACCACGACCTTGCCGGCGAGCGGCTTGACCCCGCCGGTCTCACCGGTCCGGCCCGCACCCGGCCCCGCCGTGGGGGTCCCCGTGGAGGCCGCTGTGGAGCCTGCCGTGGACGCGGTCGCCGGCCGCGCCTGCCCGGCGGGGACGCCGGAGGCCGGGCCGCCGGCCGTGGCGGCCGTGCCGCACGCGGAGGCGATCAGGCCGCAGGCGGCGAGAAGGGTGACGGGAAGAGCACGCATACGCTCCAACTTACGTCACGACGCGCGCCGGCCCGGCGCGTTCGCCGCCGAAGGCATCGGTCCGCGCCCGTGCTCGATCCGTCCACGGCTGTCACCAGACCCGCTCGGCGACCTCCTGGCGCTGGAGGAGGAGGGCGGCGAGCTCCCGGGCGTCCTCGGCGTCGAGGCCGAGCACGACGCGGGGCCGCCCCCACGGGTGGTCGAGGGAGTGGGCGACGTACCCGGCCACGGACTCGGCGCCGTTGTCACCGGCACGGCCCCGGCTCGCCCGCCACTGCGCCCAGGCGCGTTCGAGCTCGGACGCGGCGCGCTGGGCGCAGGAAACCAGTTCTGGATCACGCATGACTGTCCCCCGGATCAGATTCGCGACCGCACCATGTACGGCCGCGTATCGCATGACCTGACGAGTAAACCTCCAGGAGGCCGGGATGCCGGGTGTGTTGACCGAGCCTTTGACCGCTCTTAGGCGGGGCCCGTGCTGCGCCGTACGACGAGCTCGGGGGTGACCTGGCGCAGCCGCGCGACCTTGCCGGGCTCTCCGATGCGGTCGCTGAGCAGCGCCGCCGCCGAGCGCCCCATGGCACGGCGCGGCTGGTCGACCGAGGTGAGGGAGATGTGGTGCGAGGCGGACAGTTGGGTGTTGTCGTAGCCGACGACCGACAGGTCGCCGGGCACGGCGAGGCCCAGCTCCGCGGCGGCCGAGAGCACGCCGAGGGCCACCGCGTCGGTGGCGGCGAAGATCGCCGTGGGCCTGGGGTCGCGGGTCAGCAGCGCGAGCGCGGCCTTGCGCCCGCCGTCCTCGGTCGAGTCCGCGGCCTCGACCATGATGTACGGCGCCAGCGCGTGCCGCCGCATGGCCACGAGGTAGCCCTCGCAGCGGGTGGGCCGGGCGCCCTCGATGTGGGCGATCCGCTTGTGGCCGAGCTCGACCAGGTGGTCGATGGCCAGGCGGGCGCCGAGCTGGTCGTCGTCGACCACGATGTCGACGCCGCCGAGGTCGATGTCACGTTCCCCCACGACGACCGTGGGGGTGTAGCTGGTGGCCTCCATCAGCGTCTCGCTGGTCGGCGCGATGCCTAACAGCACCAGCCCGTCGACCCTCAGCTCCAGGAAGGCCTCCACGGCCTCGTCCTCGAACGCGGGGTCCCACTGGCTGTTGCCGATGAGCATGCGCAGGCCGTCGCCGTGCAGGCTCTCCTGGAGGCCGTCGAGGACCTCGGCGTAGAGGGGGTTGTGCAGGTCGGCGACGAGCGCGCCGACCAGGTGGGTACGGCCCTCGACCAGGCTGCGCGCGACCGCGTTGGGCCGGTAGCCGAGCTCGCGGGCCGCCTGGAGCACGGCCTGCCGCCGGTGCTCGCTCACGTGCGGTGAGCCGCGGAGCACGAGCGATACCAGCGATTTGGAGACGCCGGCGCGCTCGGCGACGTTCCGGATGGTGGGTCTTGGCCGGGGTAGCTCCCGGAGGTCGTTGATGGTTGAAGACTTGACGGGTGGTCCTGACATGGGTCTCCCCCGCGATGCGAAGTTGGGCACCTGTCTCACCAAACGATCGAGTTCCCCGCAGGGTACGGCCTGGGGTTAGGGAAGCCTCATATTGACCATGACGACACCTGTCCGCTATGGCCGCATCTGGTCGGATACTGTGCTCCCTGTGGCAGAGCTCCCTGTGACAGAGACGCCGCGGCCGGCGCGGCGCAGGCTGAGCGTCGACCGTCGCCGCGAGGAGCTGATAACGGCCGCCCTGGAGCTGTTCAGCAGGCGCGACGCCGAGCACGTCTCGATCGACGACGTCGCCTCGGCGGCGGGAGCGTCTCGGGCGCTGGTCTACCACTACTTCGGCGGCAAGCAGGAGCTCTACGTGGCCGCGCTGAGGAGCGCCGCGGAGCTGCTGGAGTCGCGACTGCGGCCGCAGGGGAGCGGCCGGCCGCTGGAGGAGCTGGCCGCGGGGATCGCGCGCTACTTCGACTTCGTGGAGCAGCACGCGGCCGGCTACGCGGCCCTGCTCCGTGGCGGCCCGGCGAACCGCGCGGGCGAGGTCGGCGAGATCGTCGACGGCGTGCGCGGGCGGCTGTTCCTGCTGATCCAGCGGCAGATGCGCGTGGCGGAGCCGAGCCCGGTGCTACGGGCGACGCTGCGTTCGTGGATCGCGTCGGTGGAGACGGCGGGGCTCGACTGGCTGGAGAACCGCGACATCGAGCGCGCGGAGCTGGAGCGGCTCCTCGTGGAGGACATGGTGGCCCTGCTGGGTGTCGCCGCCCGCCGCGACGGCGAGGCCGCCCGGCTGCTGCACGCGCTGACGGGGGACCAGCCGGGGTAGGCCGGGCCCGAAGGGGCCGGGGGACATGTGCCGCGCCGGCCGGTGGACCGGCCGGGAAGGACGGCCGGAAGAGTGGCGCCGGGCGGGCGGCGCCAACTTCCCAGAGCGACGTCCGTCGTCACAGTGGTGGACCGGACCGCCGGCCAGGCCCACCGTTCAACCCCCCTGAGGTCCGTGACGACCTCGGCACTACTCCGAGCGCTGCTGCGGAATCCCCGCCAGAAGCGCCCGAACCTCGGTCTCCCGGTAACGCCGGTGTCCTCCGAGGGTGCGGATCGACGTCAACTTGCCCGCCTTGGCCCACCGGGTGACGGTCTTGGGGTCGACCCTGAACATGGTCGCGACCTCGGCGGGCGTGAGCAGCGGCTCGGCCTCGGGTGTACGAGCTGACATTTGTGCGGCCTCTCCTCCGTGTGGACCGGCTCAGCGATCCTGTGACTGCCTTTGCGCGTGTCACGGATGTCCCCCTATGGCCCAAAGCGTGCGGCTTTTCTGGCCCATATGCGGCATCACCCGAAGTGACCATACCGCCACGCAGAGCGATTGGCGAGCCCTTCTTTGACCCAACTGCCCGCCCCCATGGCGATGTCACGCTCGGTGATTCTAGCGACACGTTTCGTGGTATCGCAGTGAAAACGGCAAACTGCTCAGTTCGCAGAAGCGAGTAGCCGCTAGTCATGACCCACTCATGCAGGTCAGACGGTTGTATTGGGGTTCAGTTGGCAGATTCCAGAAGTTGCATTGACTTCCAGCGCAGGTTGACCCTCTGGTACATGGCGTAGGCAAGCTCTTCTTGACCCGTGTCCAGGCCCGTGAGCGCCGCCGACAACTCCGCCACCGACTGGTCCGCCTGCAGCGCGTCGTCGTCCATGAGGTGCACCAGGCCGCCGTAGTCGAGCTCGACCAGCGAGTGCGGGTGGAACTCCTCCAGCCAGCGGGCCACGTCCTCCACGTCGAGGTGGGCCGACACCTCGCCCAGGTGCCGCCGCAGCACCTGCAGAGCCCTGGCCGCGCGCCTGCGGGCCTGCGCCATGGAGGTGACGTAGATGAGGTTGCGCCCCGTGGCCGTGGTCACGTCCTGTCCCGGGGCCGAGCCGCCGAGCACCAGCCAGCGCTCGTTGCCGTCGAACGGCACGAACCACGACGACGGCACGTGCCAGGCCGTCGTGCGGATGTGGGTGCGCAGGGCGGAGGAGCCGGCCGCCCGCTTGTACCGGTCGAAGTCGTCGGCCGTCTGGTCGGAGATCGCCTTGGGGACGAGACGGTCCATCAGCTTGGCCGGGGTGGCGCCGCGCAGCCGTGAGAACGCCATCCAGGAGCGCAGCCGTGTCTGCCAGGGGCAGACATAGAGACGGTCCTCCACTCGCCGCAGATAGGCGTTGGGACTCTCCTGGGCGGGAACCGGGTGAGGCGGCCTGCCGAGCAGACGCCTGATCGACTCGCCGTGCTCCGCGTTCAGGGCGTTGGCGCGGCGCGGACGGTCACGCGAGTCGGCGTATTCGGCCCATGCCTTCTGCTCGGGCTCGGGGAATGCGGTCAACGGCTCGTAGACGCGGAGATACGCGGCATAGGGCAGCACGGAGGCATCGTGTCATGAAGACAACCTGCTTGCACCGTTGCGGCCACTACCCTGAGAGGTGATCTCCGCCGCGAAGATGCGGTGGACCGGACAGGGAGTCACTACCGTGACCGACGTCTTCGACCCGTCTCACAAGGACGCGCACGAGCAGGTCGTGTTCTGCGCCGACCCGCGCAGCGGCCTGCGCGCCATCATCGCCGTCCACAGCACGGCCCTCGGCCCCGGCCTCGGCGGCACGAGGTTCTATCCGTACGAGAGCGAGCAGGCCGCGCTCGCCGACGTGCTCAACCTCTCCCGCGGCATGTCCTACAAGAACGCGCTGGCCGGGCTCGACCACGGCGGCGGCAAGGCCGTCATCATCGGCGACCCGTCGCGCGACAAGAGCGAGGCGCTGCTGCGCGCCTACGGAAGGTTCGTCGAGTCGCTCGGCGGGCGCTACGTCACCGCCTGCGACGTCGGCACCTACAGCGAGGACATGGACATCGTCTCGCGGGAGTCGCGCTTCGTGACCGGCCGCACGCTCGCCCAGGGCGGCGCCGGCGACTCCTCCATCCTCACCGCCTTCGGCGTCTTCCAGGGCATGCGGGCCTCCGCCGAGCGGGTGTACGGCGCGCCCACGCTGCGCGGCCGGCGGGTCGGCGTCGAGGGCGTCGGCAAGGTCGGCCACCGCCTGGTGGAGCTGCTGCGCGAGGACGGCGCCGACGTCGTCGTGTGCGACGTGGACGAGCGCGCCGTGGAGCGCGTGCGGCTGCGGCACCCCGAGGTGGACGTCGTCGCCGACGCCGAGGCGCTGACCGGCGCCGACATCGACGTCTTCGCCCCCTGCGCGCTGGGCGGCGCCCTCGACGACGCCACGGTCACGCGGCTGCGGGCGAGCATCGTCTGCGGCGCGGCCAACAACCAGCTCGCCCATCCGGGCGTCGAGAAGCAGCTCGCCGAGCGCGGCATCCTGTACGCGCCCGACTACGTGGTCAACTCCGGCGGCGTCATCCAGGTGGCCGACGAGCTGCGCGGCTTCGACATGGAACGCGCCAGGGCGAAGGCCGCCCAGATCTACGACACCACGCTGAAGATTTTCGCGATCGCGGGCGATGAGGGCGTCCCGCCGGCCGTCGCAGCCGATAGGCTAGCCGAGCGCAGAATGTCGGAAGTCGGGCGGATTCGGGCCATTTGGCTGGGCCACTGACGCCCCGCGCCCATACGACGTACCGAGCTGGGCACAAAACAGGTACGGTAATAGGCGAACGATAGGCTGACGCCCATAGTCAGGTGGCGTCAGCGTGTGGTGCGTTAGCGACGAGGGGTCGGGGACGACCCCACATGAGGGGGTCGAGCCAATGGGGCGCGGCCGAGCAAAGGCCAAGCAGGTCAAGGTTGCTCGCCAGCTGAAGTACAACAGCGGTGGCACGGATCTTGACCGTCTTCGCGATGAACTCGGGGTCGGGGACTCCAGCAGTGACGACGCCGACGACCTCAACGACGAGCTCGCGGATCGCTACTCCGATTACGCGGACGAGTATGTGAGCGGAGACGACGACGATGACCGTACGTCCGGCCGCCGGTAGGCGTTCTCCTGGTTGACGTGCTTCTGGTTGGCGTGGCCCATCTCCTGGCGTGACCTCCGCGCCGGGTGGGGCCGCGTGTCCATCGAGCAGGGCCCCACGGGCATTCGCCCGTGGGGCTTTCGTCGTGCCACGCGGCCCGCTCGCGGCTCAGCGGTAGCGGGCCTGGCCTGAGCCGGGCACGACCTCGCCGAGCACCCACGCGGGCAGCCCGCGCTCGGTGAGCAGCCGCACCGCCTCGTCCGCGACCTCGGGGGCGACGATCGCCGCCATCCCGACGCCCAGGTTGAACGTGCGGTCCATGTCCTTCCGCGCGATCCCGCCGTGCCCGGCGAGCACCTCGAAGATCGCCGGGGGCGTCCAGGAGGAGCGGTCGAGCAGCGCGTCGAGGTGGCCGGGCAGCGAGCGCGACAGGTTGCCCTCGACACCGCCGCCCGTGATGTGCGCGTACGCGTGCACCTCCACCGCCCCGGCCAGGGCCAGGCAGTCGAGGGAGTAGATCCGGGTCGGCTCCAGCAGCTCCTCGCCGAGCGGCCGGCCCAGCTCGGGCAGCTCCGCGTCCAGCGACAGCCCCGCCTCGCGCACCACGTGACGCACCAGCGAGTAGCCGTTGGAGTGGACGCCCGAGGAGGCGAGGCCGAGCACCACGTCTCCCTCGCGCACCCGCGAGGGCCCGAGCATGGCCGACGCCTCCACGACGCCCGTGCCGGCGCCCGCCAGGTCGTACTCGTCGGCCCCCATCGCGCCGGGGTGCTCGGCCGTCTCGCCGCCCACCAGGGCCGCGCCGGCCAGCCGGCAGCCCTCGGCGATGCCGCCGACGATCTCGGCGACCCGCTCGGGCACCACCTTGCCGCAGGCGATGTAGTCGGTCATGAACAGCGGCTCGGCCCCGCACACCACCAGGTCGTCCAGGACCATGCCGACCAGGTCGATGCCGATCGTGTCGTGCTTGCCGTAGCGCTGGGCGATCATCACCTTGGTGCCCACGCCGTCGGTGGAGGTCGCCAGCAGCGGCCGCCGGTACTTCAGCAGCGCCGAGGCGTCGAACAGCCCCGCGAAGCCGCTGGCGTCGTCCACCACCTCGGGCCTGCGCGAGCGCGCGACCTTGTCCTTCATCAGCGCAACCGCGCGCTCGCCGGCCTCGATGTCGACGCCGGCGGCCTCGTAACTCGTCACGCCTTGCTCTCCAGTACGTACTTGCCGACGTTGTCCTGGTCGATGGGGATGGGGTAGGAGCCGTCGAAGCAGGCACGGCACAGCCGGTCGGCCGGGATCGTGGTGGCGCGGGTCAGCCCCTCCAGCGAGATGTAGCCGAGCGAGTCGGCGCCGAGCGAGTCCCGGATCTCCTCCACCGACAGGGAGCCGGCGATCAGCTCGGCCCGGGTGGCGAAGTCGATGCCGTAGAAGCACGGCCACGACACCGGTGGCGAGGAGATGCGCACGTGCACCTCCTTGGCCCCGGCCTCGCGCAGCATTTTGACGATCGCGCGCTGGGTGTTGCCGCGCACGATCGAGTCGTCGACGACGACCAGCCGCTTGCCCCGCACGACCTCGCGCAGCGGGTTGAGCTTGAGCCGGATGCCGAGCTGGCGGATGGTCTGCGACGGCTGGATGAAGGTGCGGCCGACGTAGGAGTTCTTGACCAGGCCCTGGCCGTAGGGGATGCCGCTCTCCTCGGCGTAGCCCACGGCGGCGGGCGTGCCGGACTCGGGCGTGGGGATGACCAGGTCGGCGTCGACCGGGTGCTCGCGGGCCAGCACGCGGCCGATCTCGACGCGGGTCACCTGGACGCCCTGGCCGGCGATCGTGGTGTCGGGGCGGGCGAGGTAGACGTACTCGAACAGGCAGCCCTTGGGCTCGGCCAGCGCGAAGCGGCGCGACCTGACGCCCTGCTCGTCGATCGTGAGCAGCTCGCCGGGCTCGATCTCCCGCACGAACGTGGCGCCGACGATGTCGAGGGCGGCCGTCTCGGAGGCGACCACCCAGCCGCGCTCCAGGCGGCCCAGCACCAGCGGGCGGATGCCCTGCGGGTCGCGCGCCGCGTAGAGGGTCGTCTCGTCCATGAACACGAGCGAGTACGCGCCCTTGACCTGCGGCAGCAGCTCCGCGGCCGCGTCCTCGACGGACTTGCTGCGGTCCTGCGCCAGCAGCGAGGCCAGCACCTCGGTGTCGGTGGTGGCCCGTGTCGCGCCGGGGGCCAGGCGCTGGGACAGCTCAGCGGTGTTGATGAGGTTGCCGTTGTGGGCCAGGGCGAGGCCGCCGACCTCGGTGGAGCTCAGCGTGGGCTGCGCGTTCTCCCACACGCTCGACCCGGTCGTCGAGTAGCGGCAGTGGCCGATCGCCAGGTGCCCCCGCAGGGTCCCCAGCACGGACTCGTCGAAGACCTGGGCCACCAGGCCCATGTCCTTGTAGACGAGAATGCGGCTGCCCTCGCTGACCGCGATGCCCGCGGACTCCTGGCCGCGATGCTGCAACGCGTACAGCCCGTAGTAGGTGAGTTTGGACACTTCCTCGCCTGGCGCCCACACGCCGAAGACGCCACAGGCGTCTTGCGGAGCTCGATCGGTGGGGTCCAGGTCATGGCCGAGCCGGCCGTCGCCTTTCAGCACGTGCCTCAGTTTAGGTCGGACGCTTCGCTGCTCGTGCACCCGGGGCCCGTTGCGGGGCCGTACCGGTGGTCGTTAAACGCATGGTGTCCCAACGATGGACGCGGTTTTACCGTGTCACGCCCTTTCTGGGCTGCTCTCCGCGTAAGGGTGAAGTGTCCGGCATGCACACCCGTCGGGAGACGCACACGTGACCACATCGGGGGATCCGAACCAGTCCGGCCAGGGCCAGGACCCGCGCGAGGATGCCGACGACTACCTCGGCTCCGGCGGCCCGTCCCCGGCCGAGGAGTCCGGCGGCGCCGCACCGGCCGGCGCGGAGACGCCGGAGCCGCCGCTCGGGCCCGCGCCACCGGTCGTGCCGCCGCCCGAGGGGCCGCGTCCGGGCGGAGAGCCCCGCCCCACGGTGCCCGAGCCCGGCGAGCCGCCCGTGCATCCGCCGGGTCCCGACCAGCCGACCACGCCCGAGGTGCCGGACCCGACGCGCGTCCAGGGCGGACGGCCGGGCGGCGAGGAGCCGGACGCGGAGAAGACGCAGGCGTATCCGGTGCCGGGCGGCACCCCGCCCTACCCGGGCTGGGAGGGCACGGCCGAGCCGCCTCCCACCCCGCCGGGCACTCCGGCCCCGTCCCGCTTCGAGCAGCCGGGCCCGGAGACGCCCTCCGGCCGGCAGGGCGAGCCCGCCGCGCCCGGGACCTCGCCCTCCAGCCCGTACGGCGGGCCACCCGGCGGAGGCCCCTACGGGCCGGCGCCAGGCCCGGGCGGCTACCAGGCGCCACCTTCGGGCGGTTACCAGGCGCCGCCTCCCGGCGGCTACCAGGGGCCGTACCAGCAGCCCAGGCCGGGCAGCGGCCTGGCGACCGCGTCGCTGGTGCTGGGCGTGGCCAGCCCGTTCCTCGTGTTCGTCTGCTTCGTCGGCGTGCTGACCGCGATCCTGTCGATCGTGTTCGGCGGCGTGGCGCTCAGCAGGGGCGTGGGCAAGGGCCGCGCCATCGCCGGCATCGTGGTCAGCGTCCTGGCGCTGATCCTGTTCACGATCGTGGCCATGTGGTTCTGGAACGTGGTGCAGGACTGCGGCCGGCTGCCGGGGCAGCTCGCCGACCAGTGCTTCCGGAGCAGGTTCCCCTGGGTGGGCCGCTCCGGCTAGGGTCCGGGCCGAGGTCGCTCAGGTGAGCGGCAGGTGCCCGGACAGGTCCGCGCGGGACCCGCTCGCCGCGACGGCGCCCTGAGCCATGGCCTCGCCCCAGGTCCGGCGGCCGACGGCAAGCTCGATCCAGGTGCGGGGGCTCATCTCCACGACGTTCGGCGGGGTGCCGCGCGTGTGCCGGGGGCCCTCGATGACCTGCGCCGCCGCGTACGGCGGCACCCGGACCTCGACCGTGCGGCCGGGCGCGGTGATGGCGAGCCGGTCGAGCAGGTGGCGCACGACCTGCCGGGCCGCGTCGCGCTCGGGCTCCAGGCCGCGGTCGTAGGCGGTGAGCACGGCCTCGACCAGCGCGCCGGGCAGCGCGGCGGCCGGGCCGTCGTACGCGGGCTGGTCGAGGGCGACGAGCTGGGCGTCGAGCGCGGCCCTCAGCTTCTCGGGGTCCGGTCTGCGTGGTGGCACCCGCCCATTCTGCTCCGTCCGGCAGGGGGCGAAATGCAGTGGTGTCCGGTTTCTCCCTGGAAGCGTTCATCGTCCCGGAGGTCGTCGTTCACCTCAGGTTTCGACGCCCGCCGTAGCGTCCCAGCCGAACTACTGCGCACAACCTTGGAGCACCCCGTGGCGAACCGGCACCTTCCGCTGCTTTCCAGCCCGCACAAATCCGGCCGTTCGGCGATGACCTGCCAGTTCCGCTGCGGCAACGCGTGCGCGCACGAGGTCGGCAACACCAGCGGCAACACCTACTTCGGCGACGTCGTGGCCGAGGCGCTGACCCGCAGGGGCGTGCTGCGCGCCGGAGCCCTGGGCGCGCTGGTGGTCGGCGCCGGCGTGGCGGGCGCGGTCCCGGCGCTGGCCGATCCGGCGGCCCCGGAGGCCGTGTCCGACGACGCCGCCCGGCTCGGCGGCGGCACCGGCAACCTGCGCTTCACCCCCGTGGCCCCCAACAAGGACGACGCCCTGCGCGTGCCCGACGGCTACAGCACCGGCGTGGTGGTGCGCTGGGGCGACCCCGTGCTGCCCGACGCGCCGGAGTTCGCGTTCGACAACCAGAGCGCCGAGGCGCAGGCCAAGCAGTTCGGCTACAACTGCGACTTCGTGACCCTGTTCCCGCTGGGGAGCGACCGGGGCCTGCTGTGGGTGAACCACGAGTACACCAACGAGGCGCTGATGTTCCGCGGCTACAAGGACGGCACCGCCGCGACCGAGGAGCAGATCAGGATCGCGCTGGCCGCGCACGGCGGCTCGGTGGTCGAGGTGCAGCGGGTGCGCGGCACCGGCCAGTGGAAGCTGGTGACGACCGGCCGCAGGCGCTACAACCGGCGCGTCACGGCGCTCACGCCGATGCGGTTCAGCGGCCCGGCGGCGGGCAGCGACCTGCTGAAGACGGCCGCGGACCCGGCGGGGCTCAAGCCGGTCGGCATGCTGAACAACTGCTCCGGCGGCACCACCCCCTGGCGCACGGTCCTCACCGCCGAGGAGAACTTCGACCAGTACTTCGTCAACGGCGACAAGGTGCCCGCGGCGCAGAAGCCGTACATCACCCGTTACACGATCCCGTCGGGCATCGCCTCCGGCAACCGGCGCTTCGACCGGGTCGAGGAGCGCTTCGACCTGGCCAAGCACCCGAACGAGGTCAACAGGTTCGGCTGGGTCGTGGAGATCGACCCGTTCGACCCCGACGCGCCGCCGGTCAAGCGGACCGCGCTCGGCCGCTTCAAGCACGAGGCCGCCACCACCACGCTGGCCCGCGACGGCCGCCTCGTGGTGTACATGGGCGACGACTCCCGCTTCGAGTACGTCTACAAGTTCGTCTCCAAGAACCGCTACATCCCGGGCTTCGACCGGCACAACCGCGACCTGCTCGACGAGGGCACGCTGTACGTGGCCCGGTTCACGGGCGACAGTCCGGCGGCCGAGATCGACGGCTCCGGCAAGCTGCCCTCCGACGGGGCGTTCGACGGGTCGGGCGAGTGGATCCCGCTGGTCTCGGGTGACAAGTCGTTCGTGGACGGCATGACCGCGGCCGAGGTGCTGGTCTACACGCGCGCCGCCGCCGACAAGGTGAACGCCACGAAGATGGACCGTCCGGAGGACGTGGAGCGCAACCCGGTCAACGGCGCCGTCTACGTCGCGCTGACCAACAACTCCAACCGCGTCCCGGCGCAGGTGGACGAGGCCAACCCGCGCCCCGCCAACAAGCACGGCCACATCCTGGAGCTGGTCGAGCGGCGCGACGACGCGGGGTCGACGACGTTCGCCTGGTCGCTGCCGCTCGTCTGCGGCGACCCGAACGACCCCTCCACGTACTTCGGCGGCTACGACAAGACCAAGGTGTCGCCGATCTCCTGCCCCGACAACGTGGCCTTCGACCGCGACGGCAACCTGTGGATCGCCACCGACGGCAACGCGCTCGGCAGCAACGACGGCCTGTTCGTGACGCCGCTGAAGGGCAAGGAGCGCGGGCACGTGCGGCAGTTCCTCACGGTGCCGATCGGCGCGGAGACGTGCGGCCCGATGGTCACCGAGGACCAGCGCAGCGTGTTCGTCGCGGTGCAGCACCCGGGCGAGGCCGACGGCGCCACGCCGGACAGCCCGGTGAGCCACTGGCCCGACGGGGACCAGCCGCGCCCGTCGGTCGCGGTCACCTGGCACACTCAGGGCAAGAAGATCGGCGCCTGAGCGGAAAACCGTTGACCTCAAGCTCGCTTTAGGTCCTACGCTTCCATGCATGAGCATGGAAGTGATCGCATGGCAGCAGCTCTACTCGATGGGCAACCAGAAGGAGCGTCGCCCGATCTCCCGGGCGACGCTCCGCCGTGTCTGGGGCTTCGCCCGGCCCCACCGCCGCAGGATCGCGCTGTTCCTCGGGCTCAGCATCGTGATGGCGGCGCTGGCGGTGGCCCCTCCCGTGCTCGCCGGCCGGGTGCTGGACGCGATCGGCAAGGGGGAGCCGCTCGGCGTCGTCGTCGGCCTGGCCGCGCTCATCGGCGGCCTCGCGGTCGCCGAGGCGGGGCTCGGGCTGGTGAACCGCTGGCTCTCGGCGGGCCTCGGCGAGGGCCTGATCCTCGACCTGCGCACCGCCGTCTTCGACCACGTGCAGCGCATGCCGATCGCGTTCTTCACGCGGACCCGTACGGGGGCGCTGGTCAGCAGGCTCAACAACGACGTGATCGGCGCGCAGCGGGCGTTCACCGACACGCTCTCCAGCGTCGCGGGCAACGTCGTCACGCTCGTGCTGTCGCTCACCGTGATGGTCGGCATCTCCTGGCAGATCACGCTGCTGGCCCTGCTGCTGCTCCCGGTGTTCGTGCTGCCGGCGCGGCGGGTCGGCGTCCGGCTGGCCCGGATGCGGCGCGAGGCGGCCGACCACAACGCCGCGATGGGCACGCAGATGACCGAGCGGTTCTCCGCCCCCGGCGCGACGCTGGTGAAGCTGTTCGGCCGGCCGGTCCGCGAGTCGGAGGAGTTCGCGGCGCGGGCCCGGCGGGTGCGCGACATCGGCGTCCGCACCGCGATGGCGCAGTCGGTGTTCGTGACCGCGCTCACCCTGGTCTCCGCGCTCGCCCTGGCGCTGGTGTACGGCCTGGGCGGCTTCTACGCGCTGCGTGACCAGCTCGAACCCGGCTCGGTGGTGGCGCTGGCCCTGCTCCTCACCCGCCTGTACGCTCCGCTGACGGCCCTGGCCAGCGCCCGGGTGGACGTGATGAGCGCGCTGGTGAGCTTCGAGCGGGTCTTCGAGGTGCTGGACCTGGAGCCGCTGATCAAGGAGCGGCCCGACGCCGTGGCCGTGCCGGACGGGCCCGTCACGGTGGAGTTCGACAACGTGCGCTTCGCCTACCCCTCGGCCGACAAGGTGTCGCTTGCCTCACTGGAGGAGGTCGCCGCCCTCGACGACCGCGGCGGGGTCGAGGTGCTGCGCGGCGTCTCCTTCCGCGCCGAGCCCGGCCAGATGGTCGCGCTGGTCGGCTCCTCCGGCGCCGGCAAGTCGACGATCGCCCAGCTCCTGCCCCGCCTGTACGACGTGGACGAGGGCGCGGTCCGGCTCGCCGGGGTGGACGTGCGGGACCTGACCGCGGCCTCGATCCGGGAGACGCTTGGCATGGTCACCCAGGACGGCCACCTGTTCCACGACACGATCCGGGCCAACCTGCTCTTCGCCCGGCCGGAGGCCACCGAGGAGGAGGTCTGGGACGCCCTGCGCCGCGCCCGGCTCGGCGAGCTGGTCGAATCGCTCTCCGACGGGCTCGACACCGTGGTCGGTGAGCGTGGCTACCGGCTGTCCGGTGGCGAGCGCCAGCGGCTGACCATCGCCCGCCTGCTGCTCGCCCAGCCCCGCGTGGTGATCCTCGACGAGGCCACCGCCGCGCTGGACTCCACCTCCGAGGCGGCCGTCCAGGAGGCCCTGGGCGAGGCGCTGGCCGGCCGTACGGCGGTGGTGATCGCGCACCGGCTGTCCACGATCCGCACGGCCGACCAGATCCTGGTGATCGAGGACGGGCAGGTGGTCGAGCGGGGCACCCACGCGGAGCTCCTCGCCGCCGAGGGGCGCTACGAGGAGCTGTACCGCACTCAGTTCGCCGAGCCGGCGGTGGCCGGGGCCGTCTGAACCGCCGGGCCCCGCTCCTCCGCGGCGCCGTCCTCCGGCGCCCGCCCGGAGCGCAGCGCGTACAGGCTGACCGGGATGCCCACCAGCACGATGGCCGCGGCGACGACCAGCGTGAACTGGTAGGCGTCGAGGAAGGCGGCCGGGTCGGCGCTGTCTCCCCGGCGGGCGTTCAGCAGCGCGCCGAGGACCGTGATGCCGAGCAGGCCGAACACCTGGCGGGAGACGTTCAGCACGCCGGAGGCGACGCCGGAGCGGCCCTGCGGCATCGCGCCGACCACGGCGGCGGTCAGCGGGACGAGCAGGCCGGCGCCGAGGCCGTACAGCACGAACCAGGGCAGGACGTCGACGTAGCCGCCGTCGGCGCCGACACCGGACATCAGGAGGAGCGCGACGCCCATGAGCGCGATGCCGGCGGCCACGGTGCGGGCGATGCCGATCGCCGCGCTGATCCGCTGCGACAGGGTGGCGACGACCGCCATGACCAGGGCCATCGGCACGAACGCGGCGCCCGCCTCGATGGGCGAGAAGCCCAGCGTGTTCTGCAGCCACAGGGCGCTGAAGAAGTAGATCCCGAACACCCCGAACGACCAGAGGCCGCTGGTCAGGCTTCCGCCGGAGAACACCCGCGAGCGGAAGAGCGACAGGTCGATCATCGGCTCCGCGGCGCGGGCCTCCACCAGCACGAACGCCACGGCGGCGGCCAGCGCGATCCCGATGGCGGCGAGGATCTCGGGGGAGGTCCAACCGGCTCCCTCACCCTCGATGAGCGCGTACGTCAGGGCGAACAGGGTGAGGGCGGAGGTGACCAGACCGGGTACGTCCAAGCTGCGCCGTGCCCGGGTGAAGGAGGGACGCACCGCCCACAGCGCGAGCCCGAGCGTCACCACGCCGATCGGCACGTTGATGAGGTAGATCCACCCCCAGTGCAGGCGCTCGCTGATGAAGCCACCGGTCAGCGGGCCGAGCGCCATCGACAGAGCGCCGGTCGCGCTCCAGATGCCCACGGCCCTGCCGCGCTCGCCGGGGTCGGGGAAGATCTGGCCGATCAGCGCGAGCGCCGTCGGGGTCAGCAGCGCCGCGCCGACGCCCTGCACGGCCCGGGCCGCGATGAGTGCCGCCTGCCCGGTCGCCAGGCCCGCGGCCAGTGACGAGAGCGTGAAGACCGCGAGGCCGGCCACGAACACCCGCCGCGCGCCGAGCACGTCGGCCAGCCTGCCGCCGGCCAGAATGAGCCCGGCGAACACCAGGATGTAGCCGCTGACGATCCACTCCAGCCCGGAGATCGTCAACCCCAGGTCCCGCTGGATGGTCGGCAGGGCCACGTTGCCGATGTTGTTGTCGAGGTACGTCATGAAGGTGCCGAGCGTCACCGCGCTCAGCGCCCACCACTTCTTCCGGTCCACACCTTCTCCTATACGCCGTACTTGTACGTCGTATAGCTAACTTGTACGGCGTATAGTTGTCAACCATGGTGGGAAAACTGACCGCGACCGCGATCGTCGAGCGGGCCCTGGAGATCGGCGACACCGAGGGGCTCGACACGGTGACGATCCGCCGTCTGGCCACCGATCTCGGCGTCACGCCGATGGCCCTGTACTGGCACTTCAAGAACAAGGAGCAGCTCGTCGCCGGCATGGCCGACCACCTCATCGCCGAGTTCGCGCCCGTGCCCGACGACGACCGGCCGTGGCGCGAGCGCATGCGCGACCTCATCAAGGGGCTGATCGGCGTGCTGCGCGCGCATCCGTGCGCCAAGGGCGTGCTGGAGCAGGTCGACCAGACCGCGGTGCCGAGCTTCCTCGCCATCTGGGACCTGGCACTCCGGCTCGCGCGGATCGCCGGCTTCAGCGTGGAGGAGAGCTGCGTGATCTCCAAGTACATCCTGCAGAGCGCCATCTCCATCGCCGACGCCCCGGTGCACCACGCCGCGAGCCGCACGCCGGAGGAGGCCGCCGAGATCACCCGGCGCAGGCGGCTCGCCCTCGAGTCGCTGCCCGTCGACCGCTATCCGCACCTGGTGGAGATGGCCGCGCCCATGGTCGGCGGCATCTCCCGCGAGACGTACGACACGTTCGGCGTCGACCTCGTCGTCAGCGGCATCGAATCGCTCGCCGCCCGCCGCTAGGGTCCGATCATGGCCTTCCAACTCGTGTGCGAGATCGAACCGCCCACCAAGCCCGACCTGAAGCGCGTGCGCCACCAGATCGGCACGCTGACCACCATCGCCGACACCTTCCTCATCCCCGACAACCACATCGGCCGGGCGACCGTGTCCAGCGTGGCCGTGGCGCACGAGGTGCAGGCCATGGGCGGCCGCAGCATCGCCTGCCTCAACTCCCGCGACCGCAACCTGCTCGGCTTCCGCCGCGACCTGCTGACGGCAGCCGCGTACGGGGTGGACCGCTTCCTGTTCGTCTACGGGGACAAGCCCGCGAGCGGCAACCGGACGAGTGACCTGACGGTGCGCTCGATGATCGAGGAGGCCAGGGAGTTCTCCCCGGGCGTCCAGGTCGGGGCGGCGGCCGGCGCGCGTCCGCTGCCGGCGTGGAAGCGGGCGGCCGACTTCCTGTTCGTCCAGGCCGGGTTCTCGCTGGAGGCGCTGCTGCGCTGGCGCGAGGCCAACCAGGTGGAGGTCCCGGTGTACGCCGGGGTCATCGTGATCGCCAGCGAGCGCCACGCGCGGACTCTGTCGGCGGCGATCCCCGACATCGCCATCCCGGAGGACCTGGTGCGCCGGGTGGCGGCCGACCGCATGGCGGGTGTGGACGCGGCCTGCGAGCGGGTGCTGGCCATCCGCGACTCCGGCGCGTTCGACGGCGTCCACCTGATCCCGGTCAGCCGCTACCGCGACGTGGAGGCGCGCCTGTCCGGCGTACTCAGATGAGGCCCAGCTTCAGCATCGCCGGCGCGCAGAGCCGTCTCCATCGCCTCATCGGTGCGGACGTCGACAGGCCCATGACAGCAGTGCGACGCACTCGGTAACACATCAGGGGCGGGGCCGGGCCAGCGCGGAGAGGGCGGCGCCGAGCAGGGCGACGCCGCACAACACCGTGTACGCCCGCGCGAACCCGCCCATCAGCCGCTCCACGGCCACGGGCGACAGCTCCGACAGCGTCCCCGCGTACACCTGGGCTCCCAGCTCCGGCCCGACCGACGCGGCAAGCACGCTGAGCGCCAGCCCGACGCTGAGCACGACGCCGACGTTCATCACCATCAGCCGGAACCCGTTGACCACCCCCAGGCTCCCGGCCGGCAGCGAGCGCATCACGTGCGTGGTGTTGCCCGTCAGGAACGTGCCGCTGCCGCAGCCGGCCACGAACAGCCCCGCGCCGATGACCCAGTACGACGTGCCCGTCCCCGCCGTCAGCGCCAGCGTCGCCAGCCCCGCCGCGCTCATCAGCGCCCCGCCCACCGCCAGCGCGTACGGCGAGACCCGGCGCCCCAGCGCGCCCGTGACCGGCGAGGCGAGCGCCATGCCCACCGGCACCGGCAGCACGCTCAGCCCGGCCGTGAAGGCGTCCACGCCCCTTGCCGCCTGGAAGTACAGCGCCACCAGCAGGATCAGCGACGCCCGCGCCATCGCGTTGCAGAACGAGGCGAGGTTGGCGAAGGCCAGCAGCCGCCCGCCGAACAGCCGCGGATCCAGCACCGGGTGCGGCGCCCGCCGCTCCACCAGCACGATCAACGGCACCAGCACCGCGAAGACCGCCGCCCCGGTCAGCACGACCGGGCTCGCCGGGCCGGCCGATCCCGCCTCCGACAAGGCCAGCAGCAGCGCCGACAGCGCGGCGAACACCAGCGCGTTGCCCAGCGCGTCCACCGGCCGCCTCGGCCCGGCGGGCACCTTGCGCAGCGTGGCCGCGCCCCAGGCCAGCGCCACCACGCCGGCGGGCACGTTCACCCAGAAGATCCACTGCCAGCCGGCCGTCTCGGCGATCAGCCCGCCCAGCGTGGGCCCGGCGAGCTGCGCCACCGACAGCGTGCCGATGTAGACGCCCATGCCCTGGCTGAGCCGGTCCGGCGGGAACGCGTCGGTGATGATGACCGTGCCGTTGGCCAGGATCATCGCCGCCCCGACCGCCTGCACCACACGCATGGCGACCAGGAACCACACCCCGGGGGCGAACCCGGCCAGCAGCGAGGCGGCGGTGAACAGGGCGAAGCCCGCCAGGTACACCTCCCGCCGCCCCACGAGGTCGGCCACCCGGCCGAAGAACACCAGGCTGGCGGTGTTGACCAGCAGGAACGACAGCAGGACCCAGCCCGACTCGAACGGTCCCGCGTGGAAGTGCCGCACCACCGAGGGCAGCGCCACGTTCAGCGTGCTCCCGGCGATCCCGATGAGCACCAGCCCGAGGCTGGTGACCGAGCACACCTTCCAGGCGTACCGCAGCCGGGCGGCGTGGCCGGCCGAGGTGTCGCGGGAGCCGAGGTCCTCAGCGCGCACGCTTGCGCAGACCCTCCAGGTCGTGGATCACCACCCGCCGCCGGCCCGTCTCGATCAGCCCGCGGTCGCGCAGCGACCGTAACGCCTTGCTCACCGCCTCCCGTGAGGCCCCGGTCCAGCCGGCCAGCTCGTCCTGGGAGAGCGGCAGCGCCACGCGCACGCCGCCGTTGGTCTTCTCGCCGTAGCGGTCGGCCAGCTCCAGCAGCCGGGTCGCCACCCGGCCGGTGGTGTCGAACGCGCCGTACTCGACGCGCTTCCTGTCGGCGTCACGCAGCCGCCCGGTGACGAGCCGCATGAGCAGGACGGCCACCCGCCCGTGGGCCTGCAGGAACGCGGGGAAGTCGCGGACCACGATCCCGGCGACCGGCTCCAGCGTGGTCACCGTGGCGGAGCGGGGCGAGCCGTCGATGGCGCACATCTCGCCGAGGAGCGCCCCCGGCCCGCGCACGGCCAGCACCACCTCGGTGCCGCTGCTCGTGTGCGAGGACACCTTGACCCGGCCCTCGGTCAGCACGAGCACCCAGTCGGAGGTGTCGCCCTCGCTCATCACGGTGGAGCCGCGCTCCCACCGGCGCGGCCGGCCGGCGGCCCGCAGCGCCTCGACCTCCTCGGGGGTGAGCATGGAGAGGAACTCGCCGGGCTCAGGGTTCATGCGCCCGATTATGTCGGCACGGAGGCGCACGTTCTATGGCATGGAGGTCAGAACGTACGCCGCCACGGCCTCCTCCTTGCCCTTGAGGCTCAGCCTGCCCAGCGGCGAGACCTCGGCGCCGAAGCCGAGCTGACGCAGCGTGGTGTCGCCGATCACCACCGTGCCGGACTCGGCCAGCGACTGGAGCCGGGCCGCGACGTTCACGCAGTCGCCCATGGCGTTGAAGCCGCGCAGCCGCGGGCTGCCGATGTTGCCCACGAGGGCCGGCCCGGTGTTGACCCCCACCCGGAACGTCGGCCACTGCACGTCGTCCCGCTGCCAGGAGATCTCCTCGGCGATCTCGGCCGCGGCCCGCTGCATGGCCAGCGCGGCCCGGCAGGCCGCCGCGGCGTGGTCCTTCTGCGTGGCCGGGGCGTTGAACAGCGCGAGGAGCGCGTCGCCGACGAACTGCACGATCGTGCCGCCGTTGTCGAGGATGCACGGCACGGCGGCCGTGTGGTAGCGGTTGAGCATCTCGACGATCTCGCCGGGGGTGACCCGCTCGGAGAACGTGGTGAAGCCCTTGAGGTCGGCGAACAGCGCGGTCAGCTCCCTGAGCTGCCCGCCGAGCGCCGCCTGCGACGGGTCGGCCAGCAGCGCCTGCGCCACGTCGGGCGACATGTACTGCCGGAACAGCGTGTCCAGCTCCTGGTAGAGGCGGGCGTTCTCGAGCGAGATCGACAGCTGCCCGGCCAGCGTGGCGGCCAGCGCCTCGTCCTGCGTGGTGCGGCCGACCGGCATCTCCAGCGCCCCGGCCAGCCGGCCCTTGACGGTCAGCGGGAAGGCCAGGAGGTGGTCGCGCCGGATCGGCTGGTCGCCGGCGAAGTCGTACTCGCGGGAGCCGATGTGCGCGCGCCCCTCCGAGACCAGGCCGATCCGCACGTCGCCGAACGCCTGGCGGACCCGGTCGAGCGCGTCGGTCAGCAGCTCGGTCTCGGGCAGGCCGACGCGGGTGCGCGTGCTCACGTCCACGAGCGCGGCCAGCCGCTCCGACAGCTCCCGCTCGTCGGCCAGCGCCCGCCCCGCCCGGTCGAGCACCGCCGCCTGGCCCTCGTTGAGCCGGAACTTGCCCGACAGCCGGGTCGCGGCCAATGGCTCGCCCCGTCGTACGTGCTCGACCAGCTCCTCCAGCGCCTGGTCGTACTGGGCCTGGATGCGCGCCACCGTCGTCGACAGCGCCACCGAGTCGAACAGGCCCGCGCTCGATCCCTCCCGCCTGAACTGCAGGTAGGCGCTGTAGGCGACGAACACGAACGCGAACGTCAGCAGGATGTGCCACTCCCACCACGTCAGGTGCCAGTTGTGCTGCGACATCCCGGCCACCATCGACTCGGCGAGCAGCGCGTACGCGGTGATGAGGCTGACCAGCATGGCCGACGGCCGCCGCCGGTGCAGCCGGAACATCATCACGGCCGCCGCCACGTACAGCGCGACGCCCGGCAGCGAGCTCCAGGCCACCCAGGAGGAGTACGCGCTCAGCGGCGGCCGGCTGAGCGGTGTCAGCCCGTCGATGAGCGAGGCCGGCCCCCACAGGAGCATGAACCCGACCAGCACGCCCCGGATCAGGTGCCGGGAGGCCAGCACGGCCGCCGCCGCCCGCTCGCCCAGCGGCAGGGCCGAGACGAACGCGAACCCCGCGGCGATCGTGAGCCCGACCTGCTGACCAAGGTCGAACCCGAGCGACCCGGTCGGCAGGATGACCTTCGGCGTGGCGAGTCCGTGCAGGAAGAAGAACCCGGCACCGGCCAGGAACACCATCGAGACCAGGAAGAGCCGGGCGTCCTGCCGCCGGGCCGACGCCTGGCTGACGAGGCCGCCGAGCACCACGTTGATCCCGGCCACCATGAGGATCATCCAGAAGTGGCTGGGGTTGTGCTGCCACATCACGTTCAGGTGCGGCCGGGCGAGCAGGAGCCAGAGGCCGGCCAGGGGGATCGCCAGGTGAAGGGCCCAGACGACCCCCCGCACCGGCTGCGTGGCAGGGGGAAGGTACGGGCTCTCCGTCGGCACGGTCATCCTCCGTCGCGGCGAGGGGGTGGTGGCCGTAAGCAGACCCCGATTATCCACCGCCGGAGCCGCCGGCCAATGCGTCCTTCTGCGCACTGCGGGCGCTCTTGACTCGTCAAGTGATGTCAGTAACGTCAGTCACGAAATGTGTCGTGATGAACACGTTATGTAGTGGCTGTCATCCAGTGGAACGGTTGAAACGTGAACCTCATGCTCAACACGAGCAACAAGCCTTGGGAAGGAAAGCCGTGGCTATGAAGGTTCGCGGTGGGCGCACGCTCACACTCGCCACTGTCGGAGCGCTCGCCCTGTCGCTCCTCGCCGTCGGTGGAGTCGCCACCGCCTCGTCCAGCGGCGAGGTGTACGCGTGCGTCAACAAGAAGTCGCGGTACGCCCGCATCGTCAACGCCTCCACGCCGTGCCGCAGGACCGAGATCCGGATGGTGATCGGCGGCGGCACGTCGACCACCACGATCTCGGAGGGCACGAAGGGCGACACCGGCGCCCAGGGCCCCAAGGGCGACACCGGCCCCCAGGGCCCGCGCGGCCCGCAGGGCCTGCCCGGCAAGAACGGGGTCAACGGCAAGGACGGCAAGGACGGCGTCAACGGTAAGGACGGGGAGAACGGCAAGGACGGCCTTCCCGGTAAGGACGGCAAGAACGGTGAGGACGGCAAGCCCGGCCTCCCAGGAAAGAACGGTGAGAACGGTAAGGACGGTAAGGACGGCGTCGACGGTAAGGACGGCAAGCCCGGCAAGGGCGGCGCCACCTACACCAGCTACACCAACGACAGCTCCATCTCCGGCACGTCCGGCTCCGCCTCGTGCGACAACGATGACTTGCTGACCGGCGGTGGCTTCTCCGTCAACCCCTCCTACACGGTCCTGTCCAGCATGCCCAGCGGCAATGCCTGGTCGGTGAGCGTCGTCAAGGAAGGCAGAAGCGCGGCGGGCGCGCAGGAGATGCAGAGCTCCGGCGCAGGCAAGGCCGGCACCGTCTACGTCGTCTGCCTCAAGAAGTCCTGAAACACGAAGAAGGGCCGGTACGGCGCACCGTACCGGCCCTCCACCTCGCGAAACGTCAGCCGAACAGAGCCGGCAGCGTGCCCGTGTGGGTCTCGCGCAGCTCGGAGACCGGCACCTCCAGCACGCCCTCGACCACCAGCGACTCACCGCCGGTGACACCCAGCCCGTAGCAGGGCACATCGTGCCCGGCGCAGAGTGCGGCGAACTCCTCGAACGCCTCCGGCCGGACCGCCACCAGCGCCCGCGCCGCCGACTCGCTGAACAGCCCGGTGAACGGGTCGTCGTTCAGCGTCACGGTGGCGCCGACGCCCCGGGCGAGGCACGCCTCGGCCAGCGCGATCGCCAGGCCGCCGTCGGACAGGTCGTGGGAGCCCTCCAGGAGCCCGCGCCGGGCGGCCTCGACCAGCACGACGGCGAGCGCCTGCTCGGCCTCCAGGTCGGCCTGCGGCGGCAGCCCGCCGAGGTGGTCGTGGACGACGTGCGCCCACTCCGACCCGCCGAACTCCTCGCGCGTCTCGCCGAGCAGCGCGACGCGCAGCCCCTCGGCGGTGAAGCCGGACGGCACGCGCCTGGCCACGTCGTCGATCACGCCGAGCACGCCCACGACCGGAGTCGGGTGGATGGGCGTGGAGCCGGTCTGGTTGTAGAAGGAGACGTTGCCGCCGGTCACCGGGACGCCCAGGGTGCGGCACGCGTCGGCCAGACCGCGCACGGCCTCGGCGAACTGCCACATGACCTCGGGGTCCTCCGGCGAGCCGAAGTTGAGGCAGTTGGTCACCGCGAGCGGCTGGGCGCCGGTCACGGCGACGTTGCGGTACGCCTCGGCCAGCGCGAGCTGCGCCCCCGCGTACGGGTCGAGCTTGGCGTAGCGGCCGTTGCCGTCGGTGGCGAGCGCGATGCCCCGGGTCGTCGGCTCCGCCCCGGCCATCACCTCGGACACGCGCAGCATGCCGGCGTCGGCGGGCTGGGCCAGCACGGTGTTGGAGCGGACGTACCGGTCGTACTGGGAGGTCACCCACTCCTTGGACGCCAGGTTGGGCGAGCCGAGCAGCCGCAGCAACGTCTCCCGCAGGTCGGCGGGGCGCTCCAGCCGGTCGGGGACGTCGGCGTTGAGCGCGGCCTGCCCGGCGGGCTCGTGGAAGGGGCGCTCGTAGACGGGGCCGTCGTCGGCGGCGGTGCCCGGCGGGATGTCCACGATGACCTCGCCGTCCCAGGTCATCACCAGACGGCCGGTGTCGGTGACCTCGCCGATGACGGTGGCCGGCACGTCCCACTTCCCGCAGATCGCCATGAACGCCGCGATGTCGTCGGGGCGCACGACGGCCATCATGCGCTCCTGGGACTCGCTCATCAGGATCTCCTCGGGCCGCAACGACGGGTCGCGCAGCGGGACGAGGTTGAGGTCGACGTGCATGCCGCCGGTGCCCTTGGCGGCCAGCTCGGTGGTGGCGCAGGAGACGCCGGCCGCGCCGAGGTCCTGGATGCCCACGACCACGTCGGCCGCGTACAGCTCCAGGCAGCACTCGATGAGCAGCTTCTCCATGAAGGGGTCGCCCACCTGCACGGCGGGCCGCTTGGCGTGCGACTCGTCCTCGAACGTGGCGCTGGCGAGCACGGAAGCGCCGCCGATGCCGTCGGGGCCGGTCGATGCGCCGAAGAGCACGACCTTGTTGCCGGGGCCGGGCGCGGTGGCCAGCTTGATCTGGTCCTTGCGCAGCAGGCCCACGCAGAGCGCGTTGACCAGCGGGTTGCCGATGTAGCAGGGGTCGAAGACGACCTCGCCGCCGATGTTGGGCAGGCCCAGGCAGTTGCCGTAGTGGCTGATGCCCTCGACGACGCCGGGCAGCACCCGCCGCGTGTCGGGCGCGTCGGCGGCGCCGAAGCGGATGGCGTCCATGACCGCGATCGGGCGGGCGCCCATCGACATGATGTCGCGCACGATCCCGCCGACGCCGGTGGCCGCGCCCTGGTGCGGCTCGACGTACGACGGGTGGTTGTGCGACTCGATCTTGAACGTGGCCGCCCAGCCGTCGCCGATGTCCACCACGCCGGCGTTCTCGCCCATGCCGACGAGCAGCGCGTCGGACTTCGGCGCCTTGGTGGCGAACTGCCGCAGGTGCACCTTGGACGACTTGTACGAGCAGTGCTCGGACCACATGACGCTGTAGATGGCCAGCTCGGAGCCGGTGGGACGGCGGCCCAGGATCTCCTTGACCCGGTCGTACTCGTCCTGCTTCATCCCCAGCTCGGCGAACGGCATCGGCTCGTCCGGGGTGGTCTGGGCTCGCTTGACGGAGTCGGCGCTCATGCGTTCACCAGGTTCTTGAGGATGGAGGTGAAGAAGCCGAGGCCGTCGGTGCTCGGGGCGCCGACCAGCTCCTCGACCGCGTGCTCGGGGTGCGGCATGAGGCCGACCACGTTGCCCGCCTCGTTGGTGATGCCGGCGATGTCGTTCATGGCGCCGTTGGGGTTGCCGATGTAGCGCACGACCACCCGGCCGGCGGCCTCCAGCTCGGCGAGCGTGTCGGCGGAGGCGACGTAGCGGCCCTCGCCGTGCTTGACCGGCAGCACGATCTCCTGGCCCTGGCCGAACGCCGACGTCCACGCCGTGCCGGTCTGCTCGACCCGCAGCCGCTGGTCGCGGCAGACGTAGTGGAGCGAGGCGTTGCGGGTCAGCGCGCCCGGCAGCAGATGGGCCTCGCAGAGGATCTGGAAGCCGTTGCACGTGCCGAGCACGGGCAGCCCGGCGCGGGCGGCCGGGATGAGCTCGTCCATCAGCGGCGCGAACCGGGAGATGGCGCCGCAGCGGAGGTAGTCGCCGTAGGAGAAGCCGCCCGGCAGGAACACCGCGTCGACCCCCTTGAGGTCGTGGTCGGCGTGCCACAGCGGAACCGCCTGGGCGCCCACGAGGTGAACGGCTCTGGCGGCGTCCTGGTCGTCGAGAGTTCCTGGAAACGTGACTACGCCCACGCGGGCAGCGCTCATGACAGTCGTCCCCTTCGGAATGCGCACGCGCGCCACCGTCGCTCGGGGTGTACGGGGGCGGCACTCACCAGGTTATCGGGTGCGAGCGGATGTTCCTCGCCGGGCATGCGCGCCGGAGGGTCGCGCGGGCGGGTCAGACGGCGGCGAGCTGGCGGGGACGGACCTCGGCCTCGTCGTCCCAGGCGAGCAGCTTGCGCAGGTGGACCGTGGTGCCCTGGCCGGGGGTGACGCCGAAGGAGATCTCGTCGACCACGGAGCGCATGATGAGCAGGCCGCGGCCGTTCTCCGTGTCGGAGGGAGGGAAGTGCAGCGGCATGGAGGGCAGACCGCCGCCGTTGTCGGCCACGCGGACGTCGCAGCGGCCGTAGCCGATCGCCGCGGTCACCTCGTAGCGGTTGCCCGGTCCTCCGTGCCGGACCGCGTTGGAGCACGCCTCGGAGACGGCGAGCAGCATGTCGGAGATGCAGGTCTCGCTCACGCTGAGCGATCGCATCGCGTCTCCGAGCACCCGCCTGACCATCGGTATGCCGATCGCATCCCGGGGCAGCGCCAACGAGAACTCAATATCCACCGGACTCCTCCGGGCTCCGGAATGTCACCTGGAGTAGGTTTCCCCGTGAAAACGGGGCTAACCGCAAAATCACGCTGTTGTTATTTACTGTTGACACGCCCGTGGCATTGTGGCACGTCCGAACCCGGCTTTAAGCCGCCAAGGGGAAATCCAGCCGCCGAATGTGAGGTCTAGCCGTCGACCCGGACGCTGTAGTCCTCGATCACCGTGTTGGCGAGCAGGGTCTCGGCCATCTTACGGATCTCCGCCAGTGCCGTCTCGTCGGCCGGGCCGTCCAGCTCGATCTCGAACCGCTTGCCCTGCCGCACCTCCGACACCCCGGAGAAGCCGAGCCGGGGCAGCGCCCGGGCGACGGCCTGACCCTGGGGGTCGAGAATCTCCGGCTTCAGCATGACGTCTACGATGACGCGCGCCACTGCGTTCCTCCTGGTACGGCGGGTTGGGAAAGCCAGCCTACCGGCGCGTGTGGCAGACGGTACAACGGGAACGGGGAAGTGCATGGGGCTTGCGCGGAGGGCTGTGACGTCTGCCACGATGTCCCCACACGCGTACGAACCACCACCACATGGTCCGACGCTCAAAAGGCCGGCGTGAGGTGGCAATCCCGCCCAGATCGGCCCCGACCGCACAGGAGTGGCACGTGACCGCCGACGCCTCTCGTGGTGCCGCAGCACCCCCAGAGCTGGTCCAGCTCCTCACCCCGGAGGGTGAGCGCGTTGAACACCCCGACTACGACATCGACCTCAAGCCCGAAGAGGTCAGGTCGCTCTACCGCGACCTGGTGCTCGTCCGGCGCATCGACCTGGAGGCCGTCGCCCTGCAACGCCAGGGCGAGCTCGGCATCTGGGCCTCCCTGCTCGGCCAGGAGGCCGCCCAGATCGGCTCCGGCCGCGCGCTGACCGACGCCGACATGGCCTTCCCGACCTACCGGGAGCACGGCGTCGCCTGGTGCCGCGACGTCGACCCGGTCAAGCTGCTGGGCCTGTTCCGGGGGGTGAACCACGGAGGCTGGGACCCCCAGGAGCACAACTTCCACCTCTACACGATCGTCATCGGCAGCCAGACGCTGCACGCGGTCGGCTACGCCATGGGCATCCAGCGCGACGACGCGCCCTCGGCCACCATCGCGTACTTCGGCGACGGCGCCACCTCCCAGGGCGACGTCAACGAGTCGTTCATCTGGGCCAGCGTCTTCAACGCGCCGATCGTGTTCTTCTGCCAGAACAACCAGTGGGCCATCTCCGAGCCGCTGGAGAAGCAGACCCGCATCCCCCTCTACCGGCGGGCCTCCGGCTTCGGCTTCCCCGGCATCCGGGTCGACGGCAACGACGTGTTCGCGTGCCTCGCGGTCACCCGCCAGGCGCTCAAGAACGCCCGCGAGGGCCAGGGCCCGACCCTGATCGAGGCGTACACGTACCGCATGGGCGCCCACACCACCACCGACGACCCCACCCGCTACCGGGTCGCCAGCGAGCTGGAGGCGTGGAAGCTCAAGGACCCCATCGAGCGGGTCAAGTCGTACCTGTTCAAGAACGAGCTGGCCGACCAGGCGTTCATCGACTCCGTCGAGGCGGAGGCCGACCAGCTGGGCGCCGACCTGCGCAGGCGCTGCCTGGCCATGCCCGACCCCGGGCCGCTCGACATCTTCGACCACGTCTACGCGGAGCCCCATCCGCTGATGGACGAGGAGCGCGCCCAGTTCGCCGCCTACCTGGAGGGCTTCGAGCGATGAGCATCCTGAGCCTGTCCAAGGCGCTCAACGAGGGCATGCGCAAGGCCATGGAGGACGACCCCAAGGTCCTCATCATGGGCGAGGACGTCGGCAAGCTGGGCGGCGTCTTCCGCGTCACCGACGGCCTGCAGAAGGACTTCGGCGAGGACCGGGTCATCGACACGCCGCTCGCCGAGTCGGGCATCATCGGCACCGCCATCGGCCTCGCGCTGCGCGGCTATCGGCCGGTGTGCGAGATCCAGTTCGACGGCTTCGTCTTCCCGGCGGCCGACCAGATCATCACCCAGCTCGCCAAGATGCCGATGCGCTCGCTCGGCGCGATCAAGCTGCCCGTGGTCGTGCGCATCCCCTGCGGCGGCGGCATCGGCGCGGTGGAGCACCACAGCGAGTCGCCCGAGGCGTACTTCACCCACACCGCCGGCCTGCGCGTGGTCGCCTGCTCCAACCCGGCCGACGCGTACGCGATGATCCAGCAGGCCATCCGCTGCGACGACCCGGTCATCTTCTTCGAGCCCAAGCGCCGCTACTGGGAGAAGGCCGACATCGACACCGCCGACACCGGCTGGTGGACGCCCCTCGACAAGGGCAGGATCGTCCGTCCGGGGACCGACGCCACGCTCATCGCGTACGGGCCGATGGTCAAGACGTGCCTGGAGGCCGCGGCGGCGGCCCAGGACGACGGGCGGTCGCTGGAGGTCATCGACCTGCGCTCGCTCAACCCGCTCGACGCCCCGCTCGTCATGGACTCCGCCCGCCGCACGGGCCGGGTCGTGGTGGTGCACGAGGCGCCGGTCAACAGCGGGTTCGGCGCGGAGCTGGCGGCCCGGATCACCGAGCAGTGCTTCTACCACCTGGAGTCTCCGGTGCTGCGTGTCGGCGGCTTCTCCACGCCGTACCCCCCGTCGAAGCTGGAGGAGCACTACCTGCCCGACCTGGACAGGGTGCTCGACGCCGTCGACCGGTCCTTCGGCTACTGAGAGGGGACTCGTTTTCATGCGACGTGAGTTCAAGCTCCCCGACGTCGGCGAAGGGCTGACCGAGGCGGAGATCGTCCGCTGGCACGTCAAGGAAGGCGACGCGGTCAAGGTCAACCAGATCGTCGTCGAGATCGAGACGGCCAAGTCGATCGTCGAGCTGCCGATCCCCTGGGACGGGGTGGTCGGCGGCCTGATGGCCGAGGAGGGGCAGACGGTCGACGTGGGCGCGCCCATCATCGCCGTCGACACGGCCGAGGAGGGCGGCGCTCCCAGCCAGGCCGCTCCCAGCCGGGCCGTCCCCACCCAGGCCGCCCCCACGCAGGCCGTCGGTGAGGCACTGGCCGACGACATGGTGCCGCGTCCGCCGGTCGAGGGCGCGGTGGAGCCAGGCGTCCACGGCAGCCCCGCCCCCAAGGAGGAGCGGCAGGCGGTCCTGGTCGGCTACGGCGTCAAGACCAGCGCCACCAAGCGCCGCCCCCGCAAGTCCCGCCCGACCGGCCAGCCCCCCGCAGGTCAGCCCCCCGCAGGTCAGCCCCCCGCGGGCCAGCCGGCCGCGGTCCGGTCCGCGATCGTCGAGCCCGTCGTGGCGGACCCCGTACCGGCACAGCGCGCCGTCCCCGCGCGGGTCGCGGCGCTCGCCAAGCCGCCCGTCCGCAAGCTGGCGCGCGACCTCGGCGTGGACCTGACGACGCTGACCGGCACGGGCCCGCACGGCTCCATCACCCGCGACGACGTCCACGCCGCCGCCGGCTCCGCCCAGCCCGCCGCGCCGGCTGGGGAGGCGACGGCGACCTCCTGGACGGCCGCCCGGGGCCCGCGCGAGGAGCGCATCCCCGTCAAGGGCGTGCGCAAGATGACGGCCCAGGCCATGGTGGCCAGCGCCTTCACCGCCCCGCACGTCACCGAGTTCCTCCAGGTGGACGTCACCGAGACGATGGCGGCGGTCCGGCGGCTGCGTGAGCTGCCCGACTTCGCCGACGTCAAGGTCTCCCCGCTGCTCCTGGTGGCCAAGGCCGTGCTCGTCGCCGCCAGGCGCCACCCGATGATCAACTCGTCCTGGGACGAGCAGGCCCAGGAGATCGTGGTCAAGCACTACGTGAACCTGGGCATCGCCGCCGCCACCCCGCGCGGCCTCGTGGTGCCCAACGTCAAGGACGCCCACGAGCTGTCGCTGCCCGAGCTGGCCGGGCGGCTCACCGCGCTGGCCGAGACGGCCAGGGCCGGCCGCGCCCAGCCCGCGGACATGGCGGGCGGCACGTTCACGATCACGAACGTGGGCGTGTTCGGCATCGACGCGGGCACTCCCATCCTCAACCCGGGCGAGTCCGCCATCCTCGCCTTCGGCCAGGTCAGGGACATGCCGTGGGTGGTGGACGGCGAGCTGGCGGTGCGCAAGGTCACGACGCTGGCGCTCTCGTTCGACCACCGGATCGTGGACGGCGAGCTGGGCTCGCTGTTCCTGCGGGACGTCGGTCAGATGCTGGAGGACCCGCTGCGCATGCTCGCCTGGAGCTGACCCGAGAGCCGGGCCCGGACGTCCCCCGCGAGTCGTCCGGGCCCGGGCTCATCCGCCGGGCGGGGTCTGGGTAGGGTGATCGCATGATTCGTCATGTCGTGCTGTTCACCTGGACCGATGACGCCAGCGACGAGCAGAAGGCAAGGGTGGCGGCCGAGCTGGAGAAGCTACCGGCCGCCATCCCGCAGATCCGCGCCTACGCCTTCGGTCCCGACGCGGGCATCAACCACGGCAACCACGACTTCGCCGTCGTCGCCGACTTCGACGACCTCGACGACTACGTGATCTACCGCGACGACCCGGGGCACCAGGCGTTGATCGCCGAGTACATCAAGCCCATCCTGGCGTGCCGCGCCGCCGTCCAGCTCAGCCTGTAGGGACCTGGTCGGTCCAACCGAGCTGCTTGATCAGTTCCCATCGGAACGGCGTGCCGGGCTTGATGTCGGCGTAGTCGGGGTTCGCTGTCCGCAGCACCTCCTGGAAGCCCAGCAGCGCGCCGCTGTCCCGGTCCACGAGGATCAGCTCCTGCATGCCGTTCTCGCGCGGCGGCTGCACCAGCGCGACGCCCACCCGCCCCTCGAAGTCGGTGACGCCGTCCCGCACCGTCACCCCGGGGAAGGCGGCCAGCATGCGGTAGAGCGCGGCCGTGGTGGCGGGAGTGATCTCCTTGTCCGTGAGGAGCCACCTGGACAGGTTCCACAGGAAGCTCTCCTGGGACTCCGGCGCGCCCTGGGGGAACGTCTTCGACAGGCGCGCCTTGAGCGCCCCTGGCTCGGTGGGCAGCTGCGCCGCCGGCCCGACCGGGTAGCCGACCGAATCGGCGGGCAGGGTCTCGACCCGCGCCTCGCCTATCCGGCACCGGTTCTTCGCCGTGCAGAGCGAGGGCGAGCCCGCCGCCTTCCACGCCCGCTCGTCGGCGGCCGTGAGCGGCTTGACCGCCAGGTCGGTGCGTTCGGTCCGGATGGTGGAGCCGTCGCGCCACACCACGTCCTTGATCCGCCGCTCGACCGTGTACGAGCCCTTGGGCGCGCTGAGCTGAACCTCGAGCGTCTCCCGCCGCCACCGGGCCCCGCTGCCGGGCGGCTGGGCGGCCAGCCGGTCGAGCGCGGTGTCGAGCACGGCGCCCGCGGCGGGCTGGGTCGCCGTGTGGATGGTGCCGTCGCCGAGCCGCGGGATCGCCACGACGCCGCCGGCCAGGACGGCCGTCACGGTCGCGGCCGCGACCGCCCACGACCAACGGGGCATCGGACGCCGCCGCCGGGACCCGCCGAGCACCCGCGCCCGTACGGCGAGCGTCCGCGCGTCGTCGGCGGGCGGGACGTCCGGCATGACGTCGTCGATGACCTGGAACTCCTTCATCAGACCTCCACCCCCAGGGAGTCGCGCAGCTTGGTACGGGCCCGGCTGAGCCGGGAGGCGACGGTGCCGTAGGCGACGCCGAGCGCCGCGGCCACCTCGTCGTAGGTGAGCTCGCCGTACGCGACGAGCAGCACCACGTCGCGCTCCCCGCGCGACAGGCCGGCCAGCGCGGCCGACAGTCTCCCCACGGTCACCCCGGCGGAGATCCGGTCCACGACCCGCTGGTCGTGGCCGTCGTCGTCCGGCGGCGGCCCCGATCTGGCCAGCGCCCGGTAGCGGCGCACCTCGGCACGCCGGTGCCGGCCGATGAGCTTCGTGGCGATGCCGTACAGCCAGGGCCTGACGCCGCCCTTGGCCGCGTCGAAGCTGTGACGGCGGCGGAAGGCGACGAGGAAGGTCTCGGCCGCCAGATCCTCCGCGATGTCGAGGTCGAGCCGGCGGCCGACGTAGCGGCGGATCTCCTCGTAGTGGGCGTCGAAGACGGTGGCGAACCTCTCGGGGTCCGCGACGGCTCCGTCGAGCGATGCGGTCATGCAAGGGTCTCCCTTGCCGGGGAACATGGACAACCGTGATTGCCCGCTCCCGGCAGACCCTTCCGTCAGATCTCGGGCGGGTGGTTCTCGCGGTGCATCAGCCGGTCGTCGGAGGTACGGCCGCGCCGGGGCGCCATCACGACGGTGAGCACGATCCCGATCCCGCCCACGATCATGAAGATGAGGCCGATCACGTCCATGTGGACGGAGTCACCGAACACGTCCGGCTCGATGGCGAACTTCAGGATGGCGCCGAGCGTGAGGATGAAGATGCTGACCCCGACACCCATGACGACCTCCGGCGGCAAACAGCGCGTACGCCCACGGTCATACCCGGGTAACGGCGATCACACCCTCAGGCGAGGCAGGAGAGTGGCCGCCCCCCGTTGAGCGTGATCATGTCGCCGACGGCCGCGACGATGTCGATGGCGGTGCCCCTCGCCAGGCCGTCCAGCTCGGCGTAGGCGCGGTGCAGGTTGCCGACGATCCGCTCGGCGTCGAGCAGCTCCGCCCACTCGCCGAGGTCGGTCTCGCGGGCGGTCTCCAGCGGCGTGAGCCCCGCCGCCCGGCCGCGCCCGGCGGTCTCCCGGACGAAGCGCAGGTAGCCGCGCACCCGACCGATCACCTCGGGGCCGCACACGTCGCCGTGGCCGGGCACGATCGTCTCCGCCCCCAGCTCCTCCAGCCGGTCCAGCGCCTCCAGCGCGCCGTCCACCGAGCCCATCAGCACGAACGGCGTGCCGCCGTTGAAGAGCAGGTCGCCGGAGAACAGCAGGCGGCGCTCCGGGATCCACACGTAGGAGTCGTTGGTGGTGTGCGCGGCGGTGCCGATGTGCCGTACCTCGCAGCGCAGCTCGTCGGAGTGGAGGGTCACCCCGTCGGCGTAGGTCAGGAACGGCGCCACCGCCTCCAGCTCGCCCCACTCGACGTCGGGCGACCAGGCGGCGCGGTAGGCGGGGATGCCCTCGGCCAGCACCATCTCGCGGGTCCGCTCGTGGGCGACGATCGTGGCCTCGGGGAACAGGTAGTTGCCGAAGGTGTGGTCGCCGTGGTGGTGGGTGTTGATCAGGGTCGTGACCGGCCGGTCGGTGACCCTGGCGACGGCCTCGCGGTAGGCCCGCGTGCGACGCTCGGTCGAGCACGCGTCGATCCCGATGACGCCGCGCCGGCCGGCCAGGAAGCCGGTGTTGTTGATCCACCAGCTCCCGTCCGGCTGGACGTAGGCGTACACGCCGTCGGAGACCTCTTCGACGCGCGGCGGCGGGAGGGGATGGTCATGAGGGGTGGCGCTCATGGGGCGACCGTACCTCCGGACGCGGGACGCCCGCCCCGGAGTCCGGAGCGGGCGTCGGAAAGCGCGGGAGAGGGCGTCGCTAGAACGCCTCCTCCGGCAGCTCCATGAGCTCCTGGCCGGTGCCGTCGAGCACGCGCCGCTCGGCCGCCAGGCGCGGCAGCACGGTCTTGGCGAAGAACGAGGCCGCGGCCACCTTGCCCTGGTAGAAGGGGTCCTCGCCGTCCGCCAGGCGGGCCAGCGCCACCTCGGCCTGGCGCAGCAGCAGCCAGCCGATCACGAGGTCGCCGAGCGAGAGCAGGAACCGGGTGGTGTTGAGGCCGACCTTGTAGACCTCCTGCGGCTGCTCCAGCGAGGAGAGCGCCCAGCCGGCCATCGTGTCGCCCATGGCCTTGACGTCCGCGGCGGCCTCGGCGAGCAGCCCGCGCTCCTCCTTGAGCCGGCCGTTGCCCGCCTCGGAGCCGGCGAAGGCGTTGATCTCGGTGAGCAGCGCGCCGATCGCGGCGCCCTGGTTGCGCAGGATCTTGCGGAAGAACAGGTCGAGGCCCTGGATCGCGGTCGTGCCCTCGTAGAGGGAGTCGATCTTGGCGTCGCGGATGTACTGCTCGATGGGGTAGTCCTGCAGGTAGCCGGAGCCGCCGAGGGTCTGCAGGGAGCGGGACAGCAGCTCGTACGAGCGCTCGGAGCCGACGCCCTTGACCAGGGGCAGCAACAGGTCGTTCATGGCCTGGGCGTGCCGGTCGTCCGGGTCGATCTGGATGGCGTCCTGGAACGTCGCGGTGTAGAGGACCAGCGCCCGCATGCCTTCGGCGTACGCCTTCTGCAGCATGAGCTCGCGGCGCACGTCGGGGTGGTGGGTGATGGTGACGCGCGGGGCGGACTTGTCGGCCATCCGGGTCAGGTCGGCGCCCTGCGCGCGGGACTTGGCGTACTCCAGGGCGTTGAGGTAGCCGGTGGAGAGCGTGGCGATGGCCTTGGTGCCGACCATCATGCGGGCGTGCTCGATGACCATGAACATCTGCTTGATGCCCTCGTGGACGTCGCCCACCAGCCAGCCGATCGCCGGGTGCCGGTCGCCGAAGGTGAGCTCGCAGGTGGTGGAGACCTTCAGGCCCATCTTCTTCTCGACGTTGGTGACGTAGACGCCGTTGCGCTCGCCCAGCCGGCCGTTGTCGAGGTTCACGTGGTACTTGGGCACCAGGAACATGGACAGGCCCTTGGTGCCGGGGCCGTGGCCCTCGGGGCGGGCCAGCACGAGGTGGAAGATGTTCTCGGTCAGGTCGTGCTCGGCGCTGGTGATGAAGCGTTTGACGCCCTCGATGTGCCAGGTGCCGTCGGGCTGCTGGACCGCTTTGGCGCGGCCGGCGCCGACGTCGGAGCCGGCGTCGGGCTCGGTGAGGACCATGGTGGCGCCCCAGTTCCGCTCGATGGCGAGCTGGGCGAAGCGCTTCTGGTCGGGGGTGCCGAGCTTCCACAGGGTGTAGGCGAAGTTGGGGCCGGCGGCGTACATGTAGAGGGCGGGGTTGGCGCCGAGGACCATCTCGGCCGTGGCCCAGGCGAGGCTGCGGGGGATGCCGGGGCCGCCGAGGCTCTCCGGCAGGTCCAGGTTCGCCCAGCCTCCGTCGAGCAGCGCCTGGTACGACTTCTTGAAACCGGCGGGGACGCTCACGGTGCGGTTCTCGGGGTCGAAGACCGGCGGGTTGCGGTCGCCCTCCTCGAAGGACTCGGCAAGGACCCCGGTGGCCAGCCTGTTGACCTCGCCGAGGATGCTGCGGGCGACGTCCTCGTCCATGTCCGCGTACGGGCCGGTGCGCAGGATCTCGCCGCGCCCGAACACCTCGAAGAGGTTGAACTCGAGGTCACGCAGGTTGCTCTTGTAGTGGCCCATGGGTGCTGATCTCCTTGACCCGAGGTCTTTATCTACCGGCTAGTAACCTTACTCCGAATGCTACCCGCGGGTAACAGTGGATATGCGTGGCATGCTCATCTCCATGGACGCCGAAGAACTCGCCGCGCGCTGGCGAGAGCGCCTTGATTCGTGGGCCATCCCGCCCGAGATCCTGGCCAAGGCCCACGCCGATCCGTGGGGCCACTCCCCGACCCGTTTCGCCGCGCGTACCGACAGGGCGCTGGCCGAGCCGGACGACGGTCCCACGATGACCCGGCTCGCGGAGGCCCTGCCGGAGGGAGGCACGCTCCTGGACGTCGGCGCGGGCACGGGCGCCGCCTCGCTGCCGCTGCACGAGCGCGCCGGACGGCTGTACGCGGTCGACACCTCCGCCGCGATGCTGGCCGAGCTGGCGCTGCGCGCCGACAAGCTGGGCGTCGCGCACACGATGGTCGAGGGACGCTGGCCCGACGTGGCTGACCAGGTGCCGGTGGCGGACGTGTCGGTCGCCGCGCACGTCGTCTACAACGTGCCCGACCTGGCCGGCTTCCTGCGCGCCCTGGACGCCCGTACGAGCGGCCGCGTGGTGCTCGAGCTCGCCCACCGCCACCCGATGAGCTGGATGACCCCGCTCTGGGAGCACTTCCACGGAGTCAACCGTCCCGTGCGCCCCGTCGCCGAGGACTGCGTCGCGCTGGCCGCGGCGCTCGGGTACCGGGTCCAGGTGGAGGAGCGGGAGGCCCCGCTGGAACGATTCAGCAGCCTGGAGGAGCTGGCGGCGGGCGCCTGCCGCCGGATCTGCCTCGACCCGGCACGCGCGGAGGAGGTCGCCGAGACCGCGCTCTCCATGGGCATGTGGCCGCTGCCGCGCGAGCGCTGGGTGACGATCTGGTGGGACTGACCGCGGGGCCCGCGGGTGGTCGGGGACTTATCAGGGACGATCCCCGATGTGGCCAGGGTGGCCCGCGAGGCACCCTGGCCATATGAACGAAATCACTCGACGCGACGAAGTCTCGCTGTCCGGCGCCGCGCTGCGCGGCGCGCCCTGGAAGGCCGCGGCCGTCGGCGGCGGTGTGGTGGCCGGTGTCAGCTTCGGCCTCGGGGTCCTGCTGCCCGGCGACGCCAACCTGGTGTGGGCGCTGGGGCTCGGCATCAACCTGTTCGCGCTGATCGCCGCGATCGGCGCGGTCTCCAAGCCGGACGTCGGCGACCGGGTGACCCGGCAGGCCCGCCAGTGGGCGCTGAACCACCCGTGGAAGTTCGCGCTGCTGCCCGCCGGCATCGCCACGGTGCTCGACTACCCGGTGCAGCTCGTGCTCGACTCCGAGGGCGTCTTCGGCTCCGCCTTCCAGTCCGTCTGGCACGGCGTGCTCGTGTACGTCATCGCGGGCATCCTGACGATGACCGTGAAGGGCCGCGCGCGCTCGTCCTCGTGAGGCCGGTGGGGCGTCAGCCCAGCCGGCCGTCCCGCTCGGCCTGGTTCCGGGTGACGCAGAACTCGTTGCCCTCGGGGTCGTGCATGGTCACCCATCCGGTCCCGTCGGGCCTGCGGTGGTCCTCGAAGATGGTGGCGCCCAGCTCCAGCAGCCGCTCGACCTCCTGGTCCCGGCTGCCCTCGATGGCGTTGACGTCGAGGTGGACGCGGTTCTTGCCGGCCTTGCCCTCGGGGACGCGGATGAACAGCAGGAACGGGTCCTGCTTGGTGCGGAGCATGATCTCGGGGTCGCCCGGGTTGTCGTCGTCTCCGAGCGGAAGGCCGGTGACCTTGCTCCACCAGCTCCCCAGCTCGTACGGGTCGGCGGCGTCGATGGTCACAGCATGGATCTCAATCATGCGATCACCCAACCGTGACACCGGCGAAGCCGTCAAGCCGGTTACTGGCATGATGCCGGTTATGCCGGACATCGTACTTGTGCAGCTGGGCGTGGACGACGTGGAGCGTCTGCGGGAGATCAGGTTGAGAGCGCTGCTGGACGCGCCCGGCGCATTCGCGTCCACATACGCCAGGGAGAACGACTTCCCGCCTGAGACGTGGGCGGAGCGGCTGAGCGCCCCCGAGTCACGGTGGCTGGTGGCCTCCGACGGCACGGCCGACCTCGGGCTGGTGTGCGCCCGTCAGGAGGAGGGCGGGGTGCATCTGCTGTCCCTGTGGGTGGCACCGGAGGCCCGCACTCGCGGCGTCGGCTCGCTGCTGGTGGACGAGGTGGTCGCCGGGGCCCGCGCGGTGGGCGCCGAGGAGGTGCGGCTGTGGATCGTGGACGCGAACGAGGCCGCCCGCGCCCTCTACCTGCGTAAGGGATTCACCCCCACAGGCCGGACGATGAGGCTGCCGTCCGACCCGGAGGTGGGGGAGTCGCAGTACGCGCTGTCGCTGCTGTTCCGCCGGGCCAGGGCCGAGGACGTGCCCGCGATCGTGGCCATGCTGGCCGACGACCCGCTCGGCGCGCGGCGCGAGGGCGACCCGAACGACGAGCGCTACCTGAAAGCGTTCGCCCGCATCGACACCGACCCCTACGACGAGCTGATCGTGGCCGAGGTCGGCGGCAAGGTCGTCGGGACCATGCAGCTCACCTACCTGGCCGGCCTGTCGAGGCTGGGCGCCGAGCGCTGCCAGATCGAGGCGGTCCGGGTCGCCGCCTCCACCCGGGGTCAGGGCCTCGGCCGCAAGATGATCGGCTGGGCCGTGGACCGGGCGCGCGCCCGGGGCTGCGCGATGGTGCAGCTCACCTCCGACAAGTCCCGCGCCGACGCGCACCGCTTCTACGGCTCGCTCGGCTTCACCGCCTCCCACGAGGGCTTCAAGCTCGCGCTGAGCTGATCCACCATCCACCGGCACCATTCGGCGCGGTGCCGCTCGTAGCCGAGCCCGCACCGCAGCGCCGCGTAGTTGCCGAAGTGGGGGTCGCCCGGGCCGGGAGGCGCCCCGAACAGCTCCTCCTCGCGCTCGTACTCGGCCAGCCGCTCCTCGTGCGCCCGCAACTGCTCGGCGAACAGCCGCCTGACCAGCTCGGGGTCGGCCAGCCACGAGGCGTACGTCTTGAGCACCAGCTCGTCGCGTTCGGGCCGCTCGCGCGGCGGCTCGGTGATCCACGCCCGCAGCGCTTCCCTGCCCTCGGACGTCAGCCGGTAGACCTTCTTGTCCTGCGGGCCGGGCCCGTGCCGGGTCTCGAACGCGACGAGCCCCCCGGCCGACAGCTTCTGCAGCTCGGCGTGGATCTGACTGTGCCCGGCCGTCCAGAAGTACGACATGGGCCGTCGCATGGCGGCGGCGATGTCGTAGCCCGTGCGGTCGCCCCGCGCCAGCACGGCGAGGATCGCGAAACCAAGCGTTGAGGTCATCGTGCGCCAAGGATATTCTGCCACCAGACTATGTCACTTCTGACATAGTTTGCGGAGAGGGGACGGGCATGCGCGCGATCATCGGCTCACGGCACACCGGGTGGGGAGCCGCCGGCCTGGCGGGCCTCGTGGCGCTGCTGACCGCCTGCGGGGGCACGGTCAACACCGCGGCGGCGCCGTCTCCGGCAGCTCCGAGGCCGGTGACGTCGGCGACGTCGGCACCGGCCAGTCCTTCGGTGACGCCGTCAGCCGTCGTCACCGGTCCGAACGTCAGCGGCTGCTTCACCGAGAAGGACGGCAGGATCTTCACCCACGGCGACGACCTGCCCGGCGTCATCACGGGCAAGGGATCGGTCGGCGTGGTGATCACGTACGAGCGCAACGGCAGCGTCTGCACCTGGCGCCCGCTCTCCGACCGCCTCGTGGGGGCCGGCTACCGCGTGCTGCTGTACGCCAGGGACAGCAGGGTCCCGCCGGAGGACGTCGCCGTGGCCATGGGCAAGCGGCTGGCCAAGGAGAAGGGCGTCAAGCGCCTGTTCTTCGTGGGCGGCTCGATCGGCGCCACCACCGCCCCCCTCGCGGCGGCCAGGATGCGCGGCAAGGCGGCCGGGATCGTCGCCCTGTCAGGCTCGATCGACCCCGCCGACGCCGCCGCGATCACCGCGCCGCTGCTCCAGATCGGCACCGAGAACGACGGCTACGGCGGCGCCGCCGACCTCCAGGCCGCCCACGACGCCGCCACCAAGGCGGCCGCCAACGAGCTGCTCCTGGTCAAGGGCGAGAGCGCCCACGCCTCCGCGATGTTCGGCGCCTCCTACGGCCCTCAGGTGCTCGACCGCATCCTCACGTTCATGGACCGGCACAGATCGTGATCAGGCACGGGCAGGTCAGCAAGGGCTGACCTCGACCAGGTTGTCGTGGTAGACCGCGCCCCGGCCGAGATCCGCGTCGGCCTCCCGTACGACCGCGTTCGGGTTGGCGCCGCCCGGCACGTGCTTCGGCCAGTGCCCCTTGGGCGAGGCGACCACGCCGCGCGCCACCCGGTCGCTCACCTCCACCTCGGCCAGGAACTCGCCGCCCGCGTTGTGCACCCGCGCCCGCCGCCCGCTCTCGAGCCCACGCTCGGCCGCGTCGGCCGGGTTGACCAGCACCACCGGGTCCTTGGCGCGGCGCCGCAGCTCGGGGTTGTTGGCGAACGTCGTGTTGAGGAACGTGTGCGCCGCCGGCGTGATCAGGGTCAACGGGTACGGCCCGCTCCCCGCCTCCCGCGCCGACCTCGACGGCACGTACGCCTTGCCCCGCGATGGGAAGCGCATCCGACCGGACGACGTCGGGAAGCCCTCGGCGAACGGAGTGAACGGCTTGGGATAGTTCATCCGCACCCAGCCCTCCTTGCGCAGCCGGTCCAGCGTGACGCCCTCCAGTGACGGATGGCCACTGGCGAGGAGCTGCTCGGCCAGCTCCAGGTCCGAGTCGTACAGGGACGGCTCGGTCAGGCCCATGTGCCGGGCCAGGCGGCGGAACGTCTCCGTGGTGGACAGGCATTCGCCGGGCGCCTCCACCGCGGGCTCGTTCCAGTGGAGGTACATGTGGCCGTAGCCGGCGTGCAGGTCGGCGTGCTCGGTCTGCATCGTCGCGGGCAGCACGATGTCGGCGTGGTCGACCGTGTCGGTCGGGAAGTGCTCCATGACGACCGTGAACAGGTCCTCCCGGGCCAGTCCGCGCCTGATCGCGCCGGTGTCGGAGGTGGAGCCGAGCGGGTTCGCGCCGTACACCCACAGGCACTTGACCGAGTCCAGCTCCGAGGCCAGGCGCGTCATCGTCAGCGTGCGGACCGGCTTGGCGAGAAGGTCGTCGCGGGTGTCGATGTTCAGGTGGACGTGGCCGCTGGTGGAGTAGGCCACGCCGCCGCCCGGGTGCCGCCAGTCACCGGTGACGGCGGGGATCGCGGCGATCGTGCGCATCGCCGTGCCGCCGCCCTCGTGCCGCTGGATGCCCATCGTGGCGCGGATGGCGGTCGGCCGGGTGCGCGCGAGCCGCGTCCCCAGGCTGTGGATGTCCTCGGCCGGGATGCCGGTGATCTCGGCCACCCGCTCGACCGGGTAGGCCAGGATCTCCTCGCGGAACGCCTCCCAGCCCGCGGTGTGCCGTGCCAGGTAGTCATCGTCCTGCGCGCCCTCGGCGAGCACCACGTTGAGCAGCCCGAGGGCGAGCGCCGCGTCCGTGCCGGGCCTGATCGCCAGGTGCCGGTCCGCCTGGTCCGCGGTCCTGGTGCGGATCGGGTCGATCGCCACCACGTACGCGCCGTTCGCCCGGGCCTCCTGCACGAACTTCCACAGGTGGTGGCCGCTGGTCAGCGTGTTCGTCCCCCACAGCAGGATCAGCCGCGAGAGTGCGAAGTCCTCGGTGTCCATGCCGCCGGGGGTGCCGTTGGCCAGGGTGAGCCCGGAGTTGCCGGCGCTGGAGCAGATGTTCAGCCAGTGCTTGGAGGCGCCCAGCACGTTCCAGAACCGGCGGCCGGCCACGCCCTCGCACCCCTGGAGGTAACCGAGCGAGCCGGTGCCCGCGTACGGCCAGATCGCCTCGCCTCCGTGCTCCTCGACGATCCCGCGCAACCGGGTCGAGATCTCCTCCAGGGCCTCGTCCCAGGTGATCCGTTCGAACCGGCCGGAGCCCTTGGGGCCGGTGCGGCGCAGCGGGTACAGGATGCGGTCGTCGGCCCGGGTGTGCTCCAGGTAGCGGTTGACCTTCACGCACAGCGCGCCCCGGGTGTAAGGATGGTCCGGGTTGCCGCGCAGCTTCACGGCCTGGCCGTCCTCGACGGTGACCACCCACGAGCAGCCGTCAGGGCAGTCCAGCGGACAAGCCCCCAAAACTCGCATTTCACCCGACATGCGCCCCAGCTTATGACGGGTGAACGAGCGTGGCACGGGGCGGCCGGAGACCCCACGTCACGCGGCACGGCTCGGACAGCGGTAGAAATCGAAGGGAAGGGCTCGTCGAGCGTCACCCCTGGTGCGGTAACCGAGGTGACGATTGGGGACACTAGCGGCCAAAGATCGTACGGTCCGGTCGGGAAGGTGCAGAATCGCTGTCGGTGGCCGACATCAGGGAACGTGAAGACACGGGGGACCTCTCGGAAGGGGGGTCGGCCGTGGCTGAAGCGCGCCCGGACCACGACGTGTACGTGGTCGAGCCGCTGCTGCCCCAGCGCCTGCGCCGCCCCTCCGACCTGCTCCGCTTCCTCGCCACGCTGGTCGCCATCGTCGGCGTGATCGTCATCGCGCTCGTCGCCAAGCAGACCCTGAACGGGCTGGAGAAGGACGTCACCGAGGGCGCCACCCGCCTGCCCGAGCTGCTGAGCCGCGTCGCGACGTTCCTGGGCGGCGCCGCGCTGCTCGTCGTGCCCGTCGCCTTCGCCGTCGAGCGCGTCTTCCACCGCGACGGCCTGCGCGTCGCCGAGGGCCTGGTCGCCGCCATCCTCGGCATGGTCATCGCCTTCCTGCTCGGCGGCTGGATCGTCACCGCCGCCCCCACCGACCTGCGCCTCCTGCTGACCGGCAACCGCGACATCGAGCCGCTCAACACGCTGCTCACGTCGGTCATCGCCTACTCCACGGCCGTCCGCATCTCCCGCCGCCCCACCTGGCGGGCCCTCATGTGGACCGTCATCGGGCTGTACGCCCTCGCCTTCTTCACCGGCTACCAGATCACGCTCGTCGGCGGCATCATCACCGTCCTGCTCGGCATGGCGGTCGGCTACGGCACCCTGTACGGCGTCGGCAGCCCCAACACCCGGCCCCCTGGCAACGCCGTCGTCGCCGCCCTGCGCAAGCTGTCCTTCACGCCCGTCTCCGCCCGCCGCATCGACGACGACCACCAGGGCAGCCGCCGCTACGCCATCGGACTCAAGGACGGCAGCAGCCTCGACGTCACCGTCCTCGACCGCGACCGCCAGGTGGCCGGCCTGCCGTACCGGCTGTGGCGGCGCATCCGGCTCAACTCCGAGACCCGCCGCCGCGCGATCCGCTCGCTCCGCGCCGAGCTGGAGCGCGAGGCGCTCATGGCGTACGCCGCGCAGGCGGCCGGCGCGAGCACGCCCCGCCTGCTCGGCACCAGCGAGATCGGCACCGAGGCCGCGCTGCTCGCCTACGAGCACCTCGACACCCGGCCCCTGGACGAGGTGCCGGACGCCGAGATCGACGACAACGTGCTCGCCCAGATCTGGGAGCAGATCGAGCTGCTCCAGATCCAGCGCCTCGCCCACCGGCGGCTCACCGGCGAGGGCATCCACCTCGACCAGGCCGGCCGCGTCGTGCTGACGGACGCCCGCAGCGGTGAGATCGCCGCCGGTGACCTGCTGCTCCGGCTCGACGTCGCCCAGCTCCTCACCTACCTCGCCCTGCGCGTCGGCCCCGAGCGCTCCGTCCGCGCCGCGTCCGCCGTCATGGGGCCCGACGCCCTCGCCGCCGCCCTGCCGCTCCTCCAGCGCATCGCGCTCACCCGCGAGACCCGCGCGGCCCTGGCCAAGGACAAGGCCCTGCTCGGCAACCTGCGCGAGCAGATCGTCGCGCTCAAGCCGCAGGGCAAGGCCGAGGAGATCCGGCTGGAGCGCTTCCGGCCGCGCACGCTCGTCACCATCATCGCCAGCACCCTGGCCGCCTACTTCCTGCTGTCGCAGCTCAGCCGGGTCAACCTCGCCCAGGTCGTCACCACGGCCGACTGGGCGTGGTCCGGGCTCGCGCTGGTCGCCTCGTTCGTCAGCTTCGTGGCCGCCGCGCTCATGCTGCGCGGGTTCGTACCCGAGGCGCTGCCCCTCTGGCGTACCGTGCTCGTGCAGTTCGCCGCGTCGTTCGTCAAGCTCGTCGCGCCCGCCGCCGTCGGCGGCGTCGCCATCAACACCCGCTACCTGCAGAAACGCGGGATCTCACCCGCCTCGGCGATGGCCAGCGTGGGTGCGTCGCAGCTCGTCATGATGATCTTCCACATCGCGCTGCTGCTGCTGTTCGCCTACATCACCGGGTCGAGCACCGCCACGTCCTTCACCCCCTCGCGCGGGCTGGTCGTGGCGATGCTCGCGGTGGCCGTGCTCGTCGTGGTGCTCCTCGGCGTGCCGCCGCTGCGCCGGCTCGTCACCGGGCGCATGCGGCGGCTGTTCTCCAACGTGCTGCCGCGGCTGCTGGACGTGCTCCAGTCGCCGGCCAAGATGATCGAGGCCACCTTCGGCACCCTCATGATCACCCTGGCGTTCGTGGCCTGCCTCGACGCGTGCGTGGAGGCGTTCGGCGGCTCCATCAGCTTCACCACCGTCGCCGTCGTCTACCTCACGGCCAACGCCATCGGCTCGGCCGCGCCCACCCCCGGCGGGCTCGGCGCGGTCGAGGCCTCGCTCACGCTGGGCCTGACCGTCGCCGGGCTGCCCGCCGAGCTGGCCACCTCGGCCGTGCTGCTGTACCGGCTGCTCACGTTCTGGCTGCCGGTGCTGCCCGGCTGGGCGTCCTTCACGCACCTCCAGCGGCACGAGGCCCTGTGATCCGGTCGATCTCCCGCAGCTCGTCCTCGGTGAAGGGCGGTCCCTGCAGGCAGGCCACGTTGTCCTGGAGCTGCCGGACGCTGCTCGCGCCGATCAGCACGCTCGTCACCCGCGGATCGCGCAGCGTCCACAGCAGCGCCATCTGCGCCAGCGACTGACCGCGGCCCCGCGCGATTTCGTTCAGCTCGCCCGCCAGCTCACGGTCGATCTGCTCGGCGCTCAGGAACCTGCTCGTCGCCGCCCGCGACCCGGCCGGCACGCCCTCCAGGTAGCGGTCGGTCAGCAACCCCTGCGCCAGCGGTGAGTAGACGATGCAGCCCATGCCCGCCTCCTCCAGCGTGTCCAGCAGGCCACCCTCGATCCACCGGTTGATCATCGAGTACGACGGCTGGTGGATGAGCAGCGGCGTCCCCAGCTCCCGCATGATCCGGGCCGCCTGCGCCGTCTGCTCCGCCGAGTAGTTGGACACGCCCGCGTACAACGCCTTGCCCGAGCGGACCGCCCGGTCCAGCGCGCCCATCGTCTCCTCCAGCGGCGTGTCCGGGTCGGGACGGTGGCTGTAGAAGACGTCGACGTACTCCAGCCCCATCCGCTCCAGCGACTGGTCGAGGCTGGCCAGCAGGTACTTGCGCGAGCCCCACTCGCCGTACGGGCCGGGCCACATGTCGTAGCCCGCCTTCGTGGAGATGACCAGCTCGTCCCGGTACGGGGCGAAGTCCTCGCGGAAGATCCGGCCGAAGTTCCGCTCCGCCGAGCCGTACGGCACGCCGTAGTTGTTGGCCAGATCGAAGTGCGTCACCCCGAGGTCGAACGCGCGGCGCAGGATCTCCCGCGACGTCGCGACCGGCCGGTCGTCGCCGAAGTTGTGCCACAGCCCCAGCGAGACGGCCGGAAGCCGCAGCCCGCTCCGGCCGCTGCGGTTGTACGGCTGCCGCTCGTAGCGGCCCTCGTCCGCCGTGTACGTCACGCCGCACTCCCGTCGGTGCCCGTCCCCGTGCCCGTCCCGATGATCCAGGACAGCGCGAACGCCTCCTCCCGCCAGGCGTCGTAACGCCCGCTCCGGCCGCCGTGACCCGCGCCCATCTCGGTCTTCAGCAGGAACGGCCCGCCGTCCGCGGTGGCCCGCAGCCGGGCGATCCACTTGGCCGGCTCGTGGTAGAGCACACGCGTGTCGTTCAGGCTGGTGATCGCCAGGATCGGCGGGTACGACCGGCCGTCGACGTTCTCGTACGGCGTGTAGCTCTTCATGTACGCGTAGACGTCGGGATCGTGCAGCGGGTCACCCCACTCGTCCCACTCGATCACGGTCAACGGCAGCGACGGGTCGAGGATCGTGTTGAGCGCGTCGACGAACGGCACCTCGGCCACGACGCCCGCGAACTCCTCCGGCGCCAGGTTGACGGCGGCGCCCATGAGCAGCCCGCCCGCCGAGCCGCCGCGCGCCACCACCCGCTCGCTCACGCCCGCCTGCTTCAGGTGCCGGGCCGCGGCCACGAAGTCGGTGAACGTGTTGCGCTTCCGGGTGAGCTTGCCCTCCTCGTACCAGCGCCGGCCCAGCTCCCCGCCGCCGCGCACGTGGGCGACCGCGAACACGAAGCCCCGGTCCAGCAGCGACAGCCGCGGCACCGAGAAGCCCGGGTCGATCGAGGTCTCGTAGCTGCCGTAGCCGTACAGGACGGTCGGCGCCGGAGTGGCGGTGTCCTTCCGCTTGACCAGGGAGATCGGCACCCGCGTGCCGTCCTCGGCCGTCGCCCACTCGCGGAACTGCTCGTAGTCGTCCGGGTCGTAGCCGCCCAGCACCGCCCGCCGCTTCAGCAGGATCAGCTCGCGGGTGGCCAGGTCGTAGTCGTAGACGCTCGACGGGGTGACCATGCTGGTGTAGCCGAGCCGCAGCCGCGCGGTGACGAACTCGGGGTTGCCGGCGGGGCTCACGTCGTACAGCGGCTCGGGGAACTCGATCTCGTACGCCGCGGTGCCCGCGGCGGCCTCGGCCCGCTCGCGCCAGCCGCTCTCCGCGGCCCCGCCGTCCTCCGTGTACGGGAGGACCCGGATGCCCGTGAGGCCGTCGCGCCGGAAGTGGACGACGGCGTGGCCCGCGAACGCGTCGATCTCCAGCAGCCGCGTGTCCTCGCGGTGCGCGATCAGCGGCGTCCACGCGCCCGGGTCGTCGAGCGGGGCCGTGGCCAGTTCGAAGTTCTCGGCGTTCTCGTTGTGCAGCACGTAGAAGAAGTCGCCAGCGTGCTCGACGCCGTACTCCACGCCGACCGTCCGGGGACGCACGACCCGGAACTCGCCGGTCGGGTCGGCGGCGTCCAGGATGCGCACCTCGCTGGTGATCTTGCTGCCGGCGCCCAGCACCAGGTACTTCTCGCTGCGCGTCAGGGAGACGCCGACCCAGTACCGCTCGTCGGACTCCTCGTAGACGAGCACGTCGTCACGCGTGCCGAGCGTGTGACGGTAGACCTGGTAAGGCCGCCACGCGTCGTCCACGCGCGTGTAGAAGAACGTCGAGCCGTCGGCCGACCACGCGCCGCCGTAGAAGATGTCCTCGATCTCGTCGTCCAGCGTCTCGCCGGTCGTGAGGTTCCTGAACTTCAGCGTGAAGCGCTCGGCGCCCTTGTAGTCGGTGGAGTAGGCCAGCATCGTCCCGTCGGGGGAGATGGCACTCACGCCGACCGAGAAGAAGGCGCTGTCGCCCGCCAGCTCGTTGCCGTCGAGGATGACCTCCTCCCCGTCGAGCCGCTCACCGGTAGTGATCTCCGGGGGGGTCTCGCCGGTCGCCGGCATCCGGCACGACACGGCGTACTGCTTGCCCTCCTCGGTGCGGGTGAAGTACCACCAGCCGCCCTTGCGGCTCGGCACCGACAGGTCCGTCTCCTGCACGCGGCCCTTGATCTCCTGGAACACCTGCTCCTGGAGATCCCCCGAATGGGCGGTCTGCTCCTTGAGATAGGCGTTCTCCGCCTCCAGATAGGCGACCGTGTCCGGGTCGTCCTTGTCGGCGAGCCAGGCGAACTCGTCGATCACGGTGTCACCGTGGTGGGTGCGCTCCGTCGGGACCTTCTTCGCCACCGGGGGCGTCGACGCGCCGCCGGGGGCCTGGCTGCTCGCTTGGGTTTGGCTGCTCACGTGGGGAGTCTATGTTCGGCCGTAATCCGTCCGTGGCCGCGAGACTCGGCGAAGACGGCTCAAGCAGTCGGACGCGCTGCTAATCTTGTGAAGCCGACGCGGTGCGGCACAACCATCCTCCTCCACTCCAGTGGATTCGGCATGGGCTGTGTCGTCGGTCGTCGACAACCTCCCTCTGGCGAGTCGGTTCGGAGCATGGCTGCGGGCTGGTAAGTTAGAGGGGTTGCCCCGGAGACGGGGCAAGTCGGAATTCCGGAAGCGCCGAATTTGACAGTAAATCGGGTCGCTGAAAGAATAAAGACACAACGAAAGACCGAAGCGAAAAGCGCCTCTCGCAGTTCCGGGGAGTACGCGTCCGTTTCTTGAGAACTCAACAGTGTGTTAAAAGCCAGTGCATGATGCACAACCCCGTCATTTCGGTGACGGATTCCTTTTTTCAGTTAGGTTCAGACCTTTTTTGGAGAGTTTGATCCTGGCTCAGGACGAACGCTGGCGGCGTGCTTAACACATGCAAGTCGAGCGGAAAGGCCCTTCGGGGTACTCGAGCGGCGAACGGGTGAGTAACACGTGAGCAACCTGCCCCTGACTCTGGGATAAGCCCGGGAAACTGGGTCTAATACCGGATACGACCGCCCCAGGCATCTGGTGGTGGTGGAAAGTTTTTCGGTTGGGGATGGGCTCGCGGCCTATCAGCTTGTTGGTGGGGTAGTGGCCTACCAAGGCGACGACGGGTAGCCGGCCTGAGAGGGCGACCGGCCACACTGGGACTGAGACACGGCCCAGACTCCTACGGGAGGCAGCAGTGGGGAATATTGCGCAATGGGCGAAAGCCTGACGCAGCGACGCCGCGTGGGGGATGACGGCCTTCGGGTTGTAAACCTCTTTCAGCAGGGACGAAGTTGACGTGTACCTGCAGAAGAAGCGCCGGCTAACTACGTGCCAGCAGCCGCGGTAATACGTAGGGCGCAAGCGTTGTCCGGAATTATTGGGCGTAAAGAGCTCGTAGGTGGCTGGTCGCGTCTGCCGTGAAAGCCCGCAGCTTAACTGCGGGTCTGCGGTGGATACGGGCCGGCTAGAGGTAGGTAGGGGCAAGTGGAATTCCTGGTGTAGCGGTGAAATGCGCAGATATCAGGAGGAACACCGGTGGCGAAGGCGGCTTGCTGGGCCTTACCTGACGCTGAGGAGCGAAAGCGTGGGGAGCGAACAGGATTAGATACCCTGGTAGTCCACGCTGTAAACGTTGGGCGCTAGGTGTGGGGATCTTCCACGATCTCCGTGCCGGAGCTAACGCATTAAGCGCCCCGCCTGGGGAGTACGGCCGCAAGGCTAAAACTCAAAGGAATTGACGGGGGCCCGCACAAGCGGCGGAGCATGTTGCTTAATTCGACGCAACGCGAAGAACCTTACCAAGGTTTGACATCACCCGGAAAGCTCCAGAGATGGAGCCCTCTTCGGACTGGGTGACAGGTGGTGCATGGCTGTCGTCAGCTCGTGTCGTGAGATGTTGGGTTAAGTCCCGCAACGAGCGCAACCCTTGTTCCATGTTGCCAGCGGCGCCTTCGGGCGGCCGGGGACTCATGGGAGACTGCCGGGGTCAACTCGGAGGAAGGTGGGGATGACGTCAAGTCATCATGCCCCTTATGTCTTGGGCTGCAAACATGCTACAATGGCCGGTACAGAGGGCTGCTAAGCCGTGAGGCGGAGCGAATCCCTAAAAGCCGGTCTCAGTTCGGATTGGGGTCTGCAACTCGACCCCATGAAGTCGGAGTCGC